>NZ_NFKR01000015.1 GCF_002160495.1 Erysipelatoclostridium sp. An173
ATCTTCATCTTTTTTAGTAAAATCGTAAAAAAGATGATCAAAGAGATATAATCAGTGATCATTTTTACTGTTTATATATACAAATTGATATAGGAGTGTATTTGTATCGCTTAACCGATTTTTGACACTACCTATAATTGAAGGAGGTAATGGAATATATGTTGATGATACAACTCCACCAGTAGAAAATGTTGTAACTAAAACAAACGGAGTCAATAATAAATTAATTCGTAATATTATTATTGGAGTTGTTATTGTTGCGGTAATTGGTTTTTTTGGATATAAATTTTTATTAGGAGGATCGTCTTCTTCTTACGAAGCTCCAATTGAAACACTAGTTACCGGAATTGAAGATAAAGATATTGATGCTATTTTTTCAGTTATTCCTGATGAAATATTTGAAAAATATGAAGAAGAATATGGTATTGATATTAAACAATTGACAAGTCTATTATCTAGTAGTTTAGAAGAACAAATGTTTGCTGAATTTGAAGGAATGACTTTAAGCTATGAGATTGAAAATGTTGAAGATTGTAGTAGTGTACAAGTAGAAGAAATTATTGATGCAAATAAAAGTTATTATGATATAGATTTAGATATTACAGCAGCTAAAAATTTAGACGTAACTTTAACAGCTACTTCAAATGATGATACAGAAAGTAATTCAGTAACACTTACGGTTATTGAAATTGATGGTAGTTGGTATATTGATCCAACTGCGATGAATATTTTCTAATTAATACTAGTAATGATTTTATAAATGATAAACATTGTCTAACTAAAATTCATTTCAAAATATAAAAACTTTTATAGCCAATATAATTACTAGTTTAAAGATAAAAAGAAATGGATTTAATGGACAATGTTTTATTTATTAAAAAATAGGAGGTAATTAAATGAGCAAGTGGGTACCAGTTAGTAAAGTAGATATACCACCAGTAGAAAATACTGGATTTAAAGAAAATATAATAATTAGAACACCGGTGGCTCCTGAAATTATTGAAGAAAAGCCCAAAACAAGTTTTGAAATGTTAGATGAAATGAATTTTGATTCTGCAGATGATGAAACAGTTATTTTAGGAACTGGTGATGATGAACCAACAATGGTATTGAAAAATTCTTATGCGTATGTAAAAAGATTAAAAACAAATGAATTAATTATGATTGATCAAGAGGAATTTATTTTAGGTAAAGGGACTAAAGCCGATTATATTATTTCAGGTAATTCTGCTATTTCTAGAAATCATGCTCTTATTTATCAAAAAAATGATGAGTATTATCTAAAAGATTTAAATTCATCTAACCATACTTATATTAATGATCAACTTGTTCAAAGTGACGTTAAATTACAAGACGGGATGGAATTTAAAATGGCAGATGAAATGTTTAAATTCATTTTAATTGAAGAGGCTTAAAATGGATGAGATGGATGCTTTTAACCAGACTTATGAAATAAGAGAAAAAATCGGTGAAGGAAGTGGTGGAATTGTTTATCTAGCTTATCATAAACGATTACAAAAAATGGTTGTTATTAAGCAGATTAAACGAGTTTCCCATAACTTACAAAGTAATCGACGTGAAGTAGATATTTTAAAAAATTTACAACATACCTATTTACCACAAGTGTTTGATTTTTTTGCAATTAAAGATAAAGTCTTTACGGTTATTTCATATATTCCTGGTCAATCATTTGCTCAATTGTGTAAACAAAATTATCATTTTACCAATCAGCAATTGATTCGCTGGGCAATGCAAATATGTTCGGCTTTGGCATATTTACATAGCCAAAATCCGCCTATTATCCATAGCGATATTAAGCCGGCTAATATTATGTTAACACCTGAAGGTAATATTTGTTTAATTGATTTTAATATCTCTTTTTTCTTAGATGGAACACCAATGCTAGGTTATACTAATGGTTATTCTTCACCAGAACAAAAATCAATAGCCTTAAGTCATGGTAAAACTAAAATTGTTCTTGATGAAAAAAGTGATATTTACAGTGTTGGAGCAACATTATATTATTTGGCACTTAAGAAAAAATATGATGATCAAAATCCCGACTTTGTTGCATTAGAAAATCAAACCAGTGAAACTTTTGCAGCAATAGTAAAAAAAGCATTAAGCTTTTATAAAGAAGAACGTTATCAAAGTGCTTTAGAAATGTTTCAGGCATTGAAGTCAATCCCTAAACACGATCAACGATATTTACAATTAGTTCGTAATCATCGTTATCAGCAAATTGGTCTTTCTTTGTTATTAGCTGGAAGTATTGCTTTAGGTGGTTTTGGAATTCATACAATGAAATTAGAACGAGTGGAAAAATACAATGAGCTTGTTGCTAGTCAAAAAGAATATCGTTTGGATCAAAACTATGATAAACAAACTGAATTGTTTAAAGAAGCTCGTGATTTATTACCAGGATCTTTAGAAAGTTATTATCAAAATGCATTAGCTTTATATCAACAGCAAGAATATCAAGAATGTATTGATTTTATTGATTATGATGTTTTGAATAATGAAAGAATTGATACTGATCAAGAAAGAATCGGGGATTTCTATGGCGTTGGAGCTAATTGTTATTTTGAATTAGAAGATTATCAAAATTCAGTTGATTACTTTGAAAAAGCAATTGATTATTTAGGTTATGATGAAGATTATTACCGCGATTATGTGATTGCTCTTGCTTATAATGATGAATTAGAAAAAGCAAATAAAAAATTAGATGAAGCAATTGAACATGGTCTAGGTGATGATTCGATGTATTTTGCAAAAGGCGAAATTAATAAATCATTAGGTAATGATAGTGTAGCGATAGAAAATTTTGAACAGTGTCTACAATTAACTGATAATGATGAGCTAAAAGAACGTTCTTATATTTTAATGGGTGATATTTATATTAATAATGAAGAATTAATTGAAGCACATGATGTTTTATTAGAAGGGGTTGAAACATTACCTACATTACATCAAATGATTGTTTTAGAAAGATTGATTCAAGTAGATATTGATATTAATACACCAGTTTATCAACAGGAAGCTATTGAAAAATTACAACAAGTAATTGATAATAACTGGGATAGCTATGATACTTATGATAACTTAGTAATCTTATATCAAAAACTAAATCAATACGATAAAGTAGAAGAAAATCTTGATTATATGTTAAAAACATTTGGTGAAGATTATAATATTTACAAACGTTATGCTTTTTTAGAAATTTCATTGCAGGAAGCAAAAGAAAACAGTCAACGTGATTACCAGCAATTTGAAGAATATTACCAGAAAGCAAAAGATTTATATCAAGAAAATTCAACCAATGACCCGGAAATGGCCTTATTAGATAGTGTCTATCAACAAGTTGTATCAGGAGGGTGGTTATAATGATTTCAACAGGTTTATTATTAACGATTGCTGGTGGAATTGGAATTGTTGTTTGTATAATTGCATTGATTGTTAATCATAGAAGTTATAAAAAAAGAATTAAAAATTTATTAGAAGAAATTGAAAATGAATAAAGATATTAGAAAGGAGTTTGCTATGGCAGAAAATAATCAAAATGAGTTTTATGGAGTTGTTATTGGTACTGGTGAATATTATTTTGATAAAGCTTATCCATTAGATAAAAAAGTGCCGGTATATTTTAACAGTGAATATAACCAAATAGTGCTTGAAGATTACTCAGGTCAAGAACCACTAGCTTGTTTATATTATATACCTGAATATCAAGAATACTGTATAGAACCATATCAAACGAAAACAATTTATTTAAAAAGCGGACAGCCTTTAGGTAAACGTGTTTATTATTTACCAAGAGGAATGTCAATATACATTAATGAAAAAAGCTGTATGTTTAAATTAGGATAGTTAAGGAGAGTTTATATGTACGAAGATGATAAAGTATTAGATGAGTTATATCGTGAATTAGGAAAAGCTTATTATGAAGGAGCTTTTGAAGATCCATTACCACAGTTATTACCTTTATTTGATCAAATTACTGAACATTTAAATCAAAAAAATGTTGTAGAAGAACAAGAACCAGTAGTTGAAGAAGTTGAAAAACCAGAAGAACCTGTAGAAACTAAAGAAGAAAATAATAATACTGGATTAAAATGTCCAGTTTGTGGAGCAGCAATTACTGATAAACAAGCTTTTTGTATCAGCTGCGGTACTAATTTAAAAGAATTAGCAACAGCTAAAGAAGAACCAGCTATTAAAGTAGAAGAAAAAGTTAGTGAAAGCTGTCCATATTGTGGAGCACCAATTAATCCAAATCAAAAATTCTGTATCCAATGTGGTAAGAGTTTAGAAAAACCAGTAGAAAGATTTTCTTTTGATGATCCTAAACCAGTACAAGATCCAATTGAACCTGATCCTGTCACTCCAACATGTCCAAATTGTGGAGCAACAGTAAAAATTGGACAAAAATTCTGTACTAAATGTGGTTCAAGTATTCCACAAAATAACAACAATCAAAACGTGCCACCAGTGATGCCAGCACAATGTCCAAAGTGTGGTAAACCATTAGATCCTAATGATCGTTTCTGTACTTCATGTGGTACTAAAATAAGATAAGTAAAATAAAAGCTGTAATAAATGAGTAGTTTCAAACTACAAATTATTACAGCTATTTTATTATTGATAAGATTTTTATAGAAAATAAAAAACCTTGATATAAAATATCAAGGACATTGACTGCATGGCAGAGGTAGTAGGAGTCGAACCCACATCAACGGTTTTGGAGACCGGTATTCTACCATTGAACTATACCTCTATTGCTAACTGCCTTAATATAATAGCATATTTTTTTTAAGTTGTAAATAAAAAAATGATATTTGTTTAAAATTGTTGCAAGAACAAAAGAAAAGATTCTAAAGAATCTTTTCTGCAGTTTATTTATTTTTATTACACTTACCATTACTAAAAGCTGGATTGAATGCATAAAAGTTATCGCTATTTAAGCGTTTTTTAACTAGTTCTAATGCTTCTCCAAAACGTTGATAGTGCACAATTTCTCTTTCACGCAAGAATCGAATTGGTTTTCTAACTTCTTCATCGTCTACTAATGCTAAGATATTATCATAAGTTGTACGAGCTTTTTGTTCAGCGGCCATGTCCTCTGTTAAATCAGTGATTGGATCACCTTTTGATTGGAAATAAGCACATGTAAATGGCATATCATTAGCACCTTGTGGGAAAATACCTAAAGTATGGTCAACAAAGTATTTATCAAAACCTTGTTTTTTTATTTCATCAATAGTGAGATTAGTAGTTAACTGATATAAAATGGCACTGATCATTTCAACATGGGCTAATTCTTCAGTACCAATATCAGTTAGTAATGCCTGAATTTCTGGATAAGGCATAGTATAGCGCTGTGATAAATATCTTAAAGCAGCCCCTAATTCTCCATCTGGTCCACCTAATTGATCAATAATTACAGCAGCAGCTTTAGCGTTAGGTTTTTTTATATTTATTGGGTATTGCAAACGTTTTTCATACAACCACATTTGTTATCACCTACCCATGGCCATGGTGCTGTTAAATAATCGTTTTGATAAGCATCGATTTCTCGATTCACTAAAGCATGACCGCGTCGTTGATATTCTCTTTTAGCGTTTCTTAGACGAGTAGTTGCTTCATTAAAATAATTTAAAGCTTCTTTATCGTTTTGATGCGTATCTAAAAATAATGCTGAATCTTGAACGGCAAAGTCCAACATCATTATTTGCATTAATAAATCATCTGTATTCATTAATTTAATTCACCCCAGCGTAAATCTAGTTCTTCAAAGATTGTTCCTGAATGAAAGGCTTTAATAATTGGATAAATCTTTCTAAACTGTTGAAATTTAATAGATGAAATACCTAATTCTAATTTATTCATTTAATTCCTCCTTCTACCTTAGATTATGAAAAAACTATATCTTGATATGGGTATTTATCATTAAATATAAATTTATTTTTTGTTTTAGATAATTATGTTGATTTAATCAATACTTTATGACATAATAGTATAACTTTAATAAAAGGAGTTATATTAAATGATATCAACACAAAATGTATCTTTGCAATATGGCGATAGAGCCTTATTTGAAAATGTTAATATTAAATTTACTAGTGGAAATTGTTATGGAGTTATTGGTGCTAATGGCGCTGGTAAAAGTACTTTTTTAAAAATTTTATCTGGTGAAATTGAACCTAACAAAGGTGAAGTTATTTTAGAGCCTAATAAGCGTCTATCAATGTTGAAACAAGACCATTTTGCTTATGAAGAAAATGAAGTTTTAGAAACTGTTATTATGGGAAATGCTCGTTTATACGAAATAATGCAGGAAAAAGAAAAACTTTATGCTAAAGCTGATTTTAATGATGAAGATGGTATTAAGTTAGCTGAACTTGAAGGTGAGTTTGCTGAAATGGATGGCTGGAATGCTGAAGTTGATGGTGAAATTTTATTAAATGGTTTAGGTATTAGTGAAGAATATCATCATTTAAAGATGAAAGAATTAGAAGCTAACCAAAAAGTAAAAGTGCTATTAGCTCAAGCTTTATTTGGAAATCCTGATGTACTATTATTAGACGAACCGACTAACCACCTTGATATGCATAGTGTTCGCTGGTTAGAAAATTTCTTAATGAATTTTAAAAATACTGTTATTGTTGTAAGCCATGACCGTTATTTTTTAAATAAAGTTTGTACACATATTGTCGATATTGATTATTCGCGTGTACAATTGTATGTTGGTAACTATGATTTCTGGTATGAATATAGCCAATTACAATTAAAACAAGCTAAAGAAACAAATAAAAAAGCAGAAGCTAAAAAGAAAGAATTAGAAAAATTCATTGCTAGATTTAGTGCTAATGCTTCAAAAGCTAAACAAGCTACATCTAGAAAAAAATTATTAGATAACTTAGAAATGGTAGATCTTAAACCATCATTACGTCGTTATCCATTTATTAGTTTTAAACCAGGACGTGAAGTTGGAAATATCGTTTTAAAAGTTGAAGGATTATCAAAGACTGTAGATGGTGTTAAATTATTAAATAATGTTAGCTTTTCAATCAATCCTAAAGAAAAAGTAGCATTTGTAGGTGATAGTAAAGCAACAGAAACATTCTTTAAAATTATTACTGGTGAAATTGAACCAGATGAAGGAAGTTATCAATGGGGTGTTACGACAAGTCAGTCATATTTCCCTAAAGATAATTCAAGTTTCTTTAATGATTGTGATTTAACTTTAGTTGACTGGTTACGTCAGTTTTCAACAAAAGATGAATATGAACAAGATTTACGCGGTTGGCTTGGAAGAATGTTATTCTCAGGTGAAGAAGCATTGAAAAAAGCTCAAGTGTTATCTGGTGGTGAAAAAGTTCGTTGTATGCTTGCAAAAATGATGATGTCAGAAGCTAATGTTTTAATTTTTGATGAACCAACTAACCACTTAGACTTGGAAACAATTCAAGCTTTAAACCAAGGGTTAATTAATTTTAAAGAAAATATTTTATTTACTAGCCACGATCATCAATTTGTTCAAACAATCGCTAATCGTATTATTGAATTTAATAGCGAAGGAATTATTGATCGTCTATCAACTTATGATGAGTATTTAGAATATAAAGATAGCTTATAGAATTTTTAAGATATTCATGTTATAGTTAGAATATGAATATTGATGGAAAGCAATGTGAAGATTTGGAAGTAACTTTCCTGATTGTAACATTGCTTTTTTTATTGGAGGAATTATGAATAATACAATTAAGGAATTATTTGAACGAAAATCAGTGCGTGCTTTTGAAAATAAACCAGTTGAAAATGATAAAAAACAGTTAATTATTGATGCTGCAATTCAAGCACCGACAGCTGGAAATATGACATTATATTCAATTATCGATGTTAGAAATCAGGAAATTAAAGATAAGCTGGCTCAAAGCTGTGATAATCAGCCTTTTATTGCTAAAGCGCCAATAGTATTAATTTTTGTTGCGGATTATCAAAAATGGTATGACGCTTTTAAATATTACCAAAAAGATAATAAAGTTCGTAAGCCTGATACTGGTGATTTTTTACTAGCATATAGTGATGCTTTGATTGCTGCACAAAATGCTGTTGTTGCTGGTGAAAGTATGGGAATTGGCAGCTGTTTTATTGGCGATATTATTGAACAGTATGAATTCCATCGTGATTTGTTTAATTTGCCACGTTATACAGTACCGGTAGCAATGTTAGTTATGGGTTATCCCGCTAAAGGTCAGTTAAAACGGAAAAAGCCGGTTCGTTTTGATTCAAAATATGTAGTAAGTGTTGATCAATATGAACATTTTAATGATGAAAAAATTGCAGCAATGTTTGATGAAAAAGCTAAAAATAGTAATCGTCAAGGTGGCGGACAAGCTATTGTAGATGATATTTATAATCGTAAGTGGACTGATCCATTTATCGAAGAGATGAGCCGCTCGGCTAAATTGTGGATTGAAAGATGGCAGGATAATAAAAAAGAATAGCAGCAATGCTATTCTTTATGCATGTTTAACTCGATCACGTTCTTCAGCGGCTTTAGCGTCATTAAAGCGATCAAGAGTACCAACTAAATAACCAGTAATTCGTCTAATTCGTTCAAAGTTTTGAGGATAGAAAACATAGTCTAAATCAACTTCATCACCATCAATTTTAATCGTTAAAGATTTTAAAGTTTCATCAGGAAATTTGTTTTCTAAATAACTGATATATGCTTTAATTTCTTCTTCGTCCATTGCCCCATTTTTTACAGTAACAGCAACATTATTAATTTCTTCCATTTCCTTTACCCAATATATCCTGTGATATATTTTTCCTTTCACTAGATTTTAATTACCACTAAATCATTTCCATATTTTTACCTTAATAATATTATAATTATTTATAAAAAAATTACATCTGATATGCACCATTAGCACCAATAATAAATAATCATTAAAACAAGTGTAAACAAAAGAATTAATAAAACTCGATTTACTCGTTTAAACATATATTTCATTAAAACCACCACATAATATTATATGAATTAAACTGGTTCATATTTTATAAATTGAAAATAATTGAAGTTGTTGATATATAAGGCTCTTTTTATTGCAAAACATTAATCAATTTGATAAAATCTTGTAAATACATGAAAAGGAGGGGAATTATGCAGTTACATTTCACTAAAATGGAAGGTATTGGTAATGACTATATATATTTTGATGGAATCAGTCAGGAAATTCCCATGGATAAAGAATTTATTACAAAAATAAGTGATCGCCATTTTGGAATTGGCAGTGATGGGATGATTGTTGTTTTACCATCTGATAAATATGATTTTAAAATGCGAATGTTTAATCGTGATGGCAGTGAAGCAATGATGTGTGGTAATGGAATTCGTTGTTTCGCAAAATTTATATATGATCATCAATTAAGTAATAAACATGTATTAAATATCGAAACCAAAGCTGGACTTAGAGTTGTTGAGTTGCTATTTGATGGTAAAGAATGTATTGGTGCCAAAGTAGATATGGGAAAACCGATAATTAATTGTAAAGATATTCCATGTACTTACCCAAAAGAGCAAATGATCAATGAACCTGTTGAAATAGGTAATCATGAGTATCATTTAACAAGTATTTCAATGGGTAATCCACATACTGTTACTTTTGTTGATGATTTAGATTCATTAGATTTAAATAAAATCGGACCAGAATTTGAACATCATCAATTATTTCCAGAATCAGTTAATACTGAATTTGTCAAAGTAGTTAATGATAAATATGTTAAAATGCGAGTTTGGGAACGTGGATCTGGAGAAACAATGGCTTGTGGTACCGGTGCTTGTGCAGTAATGTATGCTTGTTATTTAAATAAGCATACTGGTAAAAAAGTTACTGTTGAATTATTAGGTGGATGTTTGGAAATTGAGTACAATGGTGATACAATTATCATGTCCGGTCCAGCGACTAATGTTTTTACTGGGACAATTGAAATTTAAATGAAGGAGTAAAGAAAAAAATGTTAAATAGTGCAGAAGAAATTATTAAATATATTGGTGATGCTAAAAAGCAAACACCTGTGAAAGTTTATTTAAATGGTAAAGATTTACCAGCTACAACTGAATTTAAAATTTTTGGAACACCAGAAAGTAGAGTTTGTATTGGTGATTTAGATGCAATTAAAAAATATATTGAGGAAAATAAAGCTAATATTACTGATTCTTATTTAGAACAAGATCGTCGTAATAGTGCTATTCCTTTATTAGATATGACTAATATTAATGCCCGAATTGAACCAGGATGTTTCATTCGTGAACATGTAACTATTGGTGATAATGCTGTAATTATGATGGGTGCAGTTATTAATATCGGAGCTAAAATTGGGGAAGGAACAATGATCGATATGGGTGCTGTTTTAGGTGGTCGTGTTGAAGTTGGAAAACGCTGCCACGTTGGTGCTGGAACAGTTTTAGCTGGTGTTATTGAACCACCTAGTGCTACACCAGTTATTTTAGAAGATGATGTTTTAATTGGGGCTAATGCTGTTGTTTTAGAAGGAGTTCGTATTGGTAAAGGTGCTGTTGTTGGTGCCGGATCAATTGTTACTGAAGATGTTCCAGCTGGAGCAGTAGTTGTTGGTAATCCAGCTCGAATTGTTAAAGAACAAAAAGATGAAAAAACAGAAAGCAAAACTCAATTAATGGATGATTTAAGAAAAATTTAGGTGATAACAGTGGATCTTTTAAAACAGATTACTAAATGGCGCCGTGATTTACATCAAATTCCTGAATTAGGTTTAGAGGAGTTTAAGACGTCACAATATGTAAAAAAAGAATTAGAAGAAATGGGTTACCAGCCAATTTCAGTGTTAGAAACAGGAATTCTAGTTTATCTTGATTGCCATCAAGATAAAACAATTGCTTTTCGTAGCGATATGGATGCTTTAAAAATTACAGAACAGACTAATTGTGAGTTTGCATCTAAGCATCAAGGATATATGCATGCTTGTGGTCATGATGGTCATATGGCAGCATTATTAGGGTTTGCTAAAAAATTATCGCAAGTACCGGCTGATTTTGCTTATAATATCTTATTGATCTTTCAACCAGCAGAAGAATCACCAGGTGGGGCTAATTTAATCTGCCAGGCTGGAATATTGAAACAGTATAATGTCAAAGCTATCTTTGGTTTACATTTAATGCCAACTATTGAAGCTGGTAAAATTGCTTGTCGTCCTGGTCCTTTAATGGCTCAAAACGGTGAGCTTGATGTAACCGTTACTGGAAAAAGCGCTCATGCTGGATTATATCACTTAGGTGTTGATTCGATTTTGATTGCTAGTCAATTGATTTGTCAGTATCAAAATATTTTAACTCGAGTAATAGCTCCAGTTGAAAGCTGTGTTATTAATATCGGTGAAATAAAGGGTGGTACTGTTAGAAATATTGTTGCTGATCAAGCGGTATTTAAAGGTACAGTTAGAACATATAGTGAAACAGTCTTTAAAAAAATTACAGATACAATGCAGGCAATCAACCATGGGATGGAAGAAGCTTATGGCTGCAAAATTGATTTTAGTTGTCCGCCAATGTATCCACCAGTTTTAAATGATTATGATTTATATGCTCAGTTTGTTAAATTGACTGGTGATAATTATGAAGAGTTAAAAGAACCATTAATGTTAGCTGAAGATTTTGCTTTTTATCAACGGGAGATACCAGGTATATTTTTCTATGTTGGAACTAAAACAGAACGCTATAATAGTGGTTTGCATACAGAAACTTTTAATTTTGATGAAGAAGTTCTTTTACAGGCAGTTGAGTTATATTATCAAATTGTCTGCAAGATAAAATTGGGGGAATAAAAATGAATTATTATGATAGAGCAAATAATGCTTTTATGAATGCTTATGGTCGTTATGATGTTACTTTCGATCATGGTCAAGGGGTATATTTATATGACACTAATGGAAAAGAATATTTAGATTTTTATTCTGGAATTGGTGTTAATTCATTAGGACATAATCATCCTGTCTATTGTGAAGCTTTAACAAAACAAGTACATCGTTTAATGCATATTTCTAATTATTTTAATAGTGTTGAAACAATTGAAGCTGCTGAAGCTGTTGTTAAAGCAACAAAATTAAATCAGGTATTCTTTACAAATAGTGGGACTGAAGCAACTGAAGGAGCTTTAAAATTAGCGAGAAAGTATTACTATGAAAAACATGGTAAAGCGGATAGTGAAATTATTAGTTTAAAACATTCATTCCATGGTCGTTCTACTGGTTCAGTGACATTAACAGGTAATCCAAATTATCAAACTGCATTTGGACCATTGATTGCTGGGGTTAAATATGGTGAAATTAATGATTTAGAATCAGTAAAAAAATTAATTACGCCAAGAACTGCTGCTATCATTGTTGAACCGGTTCAAGGTGAAGGTGGTGTTTATGTTTGTACTAAAGAATTCTTAACTGGAATCAGAGAATTATGTGATGAACATGACATTGTTATGATCTTAGATGAAGTTCAATGTGGTATGGGTAGAACGGGAACGATCATGACTTATTTCCAATATGATTTATTACCAGATATTGTTTGTTTAGCTAAAGGAATTGGAGCAGGTTTTCCAATGGGAGCTTTTGTAGCTAACAAAAAAGTTGGTTCTGCAATGAAACCAGGTGATCATGGTTCTACATATGGTGGTAATCCAATGGCTGGACAAGCATGTCGTACTGTTTTTAAAATTATTGAAGAAGAAAAATTATTAGATCATGTTCAAGAAATTAGTAAATATCTACATGAACAATTAGACAAATTAGTTGCTAAGTATGATTTTATTAAAGAAAAACGTGGTTTAGGTTTAATGATCGGTTTAGAATTTGATCATCCAGTAAAACCTTATATTCAAAAAATGCTTGATAAAGGGTTGATCATGGTTACTGCAGGAACTAATGTAATTAGAATGCTGCCACCATTTATTATCAATAAAGATGATGTTGATAAAATGATCAATATTTTAACTGAAACAATTGATGAAATTAACGCTTAATGGGCATCCTGAAAAGGATGCTTTTTTGTTTGTTCAATACTTTAAAAGTCATATAAAAAAACTGAATATTGATGCCTTTAGTTATAAAGTGGTTATTTTTAATTGATTTAATGGGCATAATAAAAAAAACGCCCAGGCAATTAAATTATCCACTTTATTTTTTATTATATAATTAATTATAACTGGAGGGAACATCATGGTTAGTAAGGATATTTTGCAGGTGAAAACTTTGGGAAAATTATCAATTACTGATGGACGTGTGGCTTTTCCACAAGAAAAAAGACGGAGCATTCAGGTGGAACTGTTAATCATTTACCTGATATTAAACCGTAATTATACAATAAATAATCAGCAGTTAATTGATTTTTTATGGCCTGAGGGTAATTCTGATAAACCGGAGGGGGCTTTACGAAACCTGGTCTATCGAGCTAGAAAAGAATTTAAAAAACTGTTTAATGGTATGGATGTAATTAAGTCTAAAGGACATAGTTATTTTTGGAATCAAGATGTTTGTTGTATCGTAGATTATGAAGATGTTATCTTAATTTCTAATCAGATTATTAAAGAGAGTGATGTGTTTCATAAATATAATTTATGCATAGAGATGCTTAATCGTTATCAAGGAGAATTTTTACCAGATTTTAATTATAATGACTGGATCATTCAAAGTAATAATTCATTAGAAAGAAATTGTTTAGAAAGTTTGTTAGCGACTTTAAAGCAGCTGACAGAAAATAATATCTACGAAGAAATAATCAGGATTTGTGATCATCCTAATTGTCAAAAAATAATGGATACAAGAATATACGAATATAAGTTATATGCTTATTACAAAACTAAAAAGATTGATCAGGCAATTCAGTTTTATCGACAAACCGTTGACTATTACTATAGTAAGTTTGGTGTTGAAGTATCTACTAAATTTAAAGAAATATATAAGATGATCATTGATTCATCTTCAGTTTCTCAAGTAAATGTCGATCAGTTAGAGAAAACTTTAGTTGTTGATAATAGTAGTGAACAAACATTTTATTGCGATTTTGATATTTTTAAAAATATTTATCAAATAAATGTTCGTTTTGCAAGAAGAACAATGAAAGCTAGAGTACTAGCGTTGTTAACGATTGTTGATCAAAGTAATAGCTTAAGTGAAAAAGAATTAATTCAAGAAGCTGATATTTTAAAAAAAGTAATTGCCAATAATTTACGTAAAAATGATGTCTTTT
This sequence comes from Erysipelatoclostridium sp. An173, assembly GCF_002160495.1. Lineage (GTDB taxonomy): Bacteria > Bacillota_I > Bacilli_A > Erysipelotrichales > Coprobacillaceae > Thomasclavelia > Thomasclavelia merdavium. The sequence goes on from NZ_NFKR01000015.1 coordinate 14,285, forward strand.
CTAAATTTAATATGACCCAGTATTCGCTTATTTTAGCAGTTCCTAATGTTGAAGGAGCCCAGGTGGCAATTGATCGAATTATTAATCGCTTTAATGAAAAGAAAAAACATCATGAGATTTTTTTAAATTGTGAATTGAAAAAAATAAGGTAGGGAGGAGTTTATGATGGATAAATTTAAAAGATTGTTTAATAAAGCTAAATGGCTAAAAAAAGCAGGCATTTTAACTTTAGTATTGACAATGCTACTTACATTGTTCAACAATGGTGTCTTAATTAAAGCAGATGATAATGTAAATGCCAATATTAATTTTACATCACAGATTGTTGAACAAATAAATGGTTCCTATGTTTCAATCAGTGATGTTCAATCTGGAAAATCATTTTTTTTAGCGATTGGTTATACAATTTCAGCTAGTGGAGAAACTTCAAGATACACTAATTGTACGTTATCGATAACGTTACCATCCTATGTATCTTTTAGTGGTCAAACAAGCGATATTCAAGGAACTGCTTTCGATGAAATAAATTATAATATTAATTTTGAAGGAACGCCTTATGAAGAGCGAACCTTAACGATTACAGCTGATGAACTAGTTCCTGGACAGACTGGAACATTATATCTGCAAATGAGTTTTGATAATTTAAAAACTCCTGATGGTAGTGTAGCTAATTTTACCGGAATGACATTAACAGGTTCAGTTGTAGCTGGCGATTCTAGTCCTAATTTTAATGAAATATTAGTACCTGAAGCAACAGTTATCGCTACTGCTAGTCAGGATTGGACTGTAAGTAAAGATGTCGCTAAACAAAACAATAATGATTATTCGATTGAAACAATCGATGGTAAAAAATACTATAGTGTTGATTATCGGATAACTGCAGCACCAGGAAAGAATATTAGCGATATTGGTAATAATTATGGCCGTTTAAATTGTACTTTCGTCGATGAACAAGGAAATAAAGCTGACGGTTTTATGCTGGTAGATACACTACCAGTGGCTCCAGTAGCTAATGGGGGAGCTTATAATATTGAAGTATATGCCGGTACAACAAAATCGTCTGAAAATATGCTTCAAGAAGGTAAAGATTATGAATTAGTATTAAATGATGATGGTTCTGTTAAAGCCATTAGGATCAAATATGTAAGTACGTATAGTGATATTAAAAATGACTATACAACTGCTTATGTCCCTGATGATGCTCATGTTTTAACAACTTATACAATTAATGCTAATTATGATTATAATGCTTATCGAGTATTACCAGTTGACGAAGATAAAATACCTTATCTATTGGATAATAAAGCAGAAATTAAATATTTACCAGTAGGTGAAAGTACTTATAAAACAACTAATGATAATGCTTCAGTTAATGTTGGCTGGGTTGATGAAAATGCCCCAGTTACAAATTTAACGATTACTAAGTATTTGACAGTTAAAGGTGGTACTAGTCTTGGTTTAGATGAAAAATTTGTTTTTGACCAGGATAAACAGGATCTATATTATCGTTATAGTGATTCTAAAATTGAATTTGGTTTATATAGCGATCAAGAATGTACTATTCCGGCTGTTGATTTTAATGGAAATACTGTTGGTAATAGTGTTGCTTTAAATAAAGATGGTCAGGTTATTTTTGAAAATATGACCGAAGGAATTTATTATTTAAAAGAAACTACTGGTGATTTACCAATTACTAGTAAAGAAGTATCTAAAATAGAAATAAAAAATGAAAATAATCAGGCTGTTGTTTATTTTGAAGGTGAAAAAGTAAATGATGGTAAAATTGAAGTCAATAATGAAAATAGTGATAACGGCTATGGTTATGTAGCTTTCAATAAAGTTGGAACAAGTGCTACAAGTAGTACTTCAGGACCATTAGAAGGGGTAAAATTTAAATTAACTAATAAAAATGATACAAATAAAGTTTATGAAACTTATTCTAATGAAGATGGGTTAGTATTATTTGAAGGAATTCCAGCTGGTGAATATTTAGTAGAAGAAGATTTTACAAGTGGTGAATATGATCAGCCAGCAACAACAAAGTGGGATGTTAGTGTTAAAGCAAATCAGGTTAATTATCCTGATGGAATGACTAAAGATGATCAAGGAATACCATATGTTGTAAATAGTTCTTCTAAAGGAAAGTTAATTATTTACAAAGTTGATCAAAATGATAATTCTAAAAAATTATCAGGTGCTATCTTTAATGTTTATGGACCATTTGCAAGTGAAAAAGAAGCTAATGAAGCCATAAGTAATAATAGTCTAGGTCAAAGTTTTTCATTAGAGGGTAATAGTGAATCTAATGCTTTAGAAAAAGGTTATTATGTTTATAAAGAAGTCAGTGCTCCTGAAGGTTATAAACTAGATAATAATTTTTATACAGTTCAAGTTAAAACCCAGACTTTGAATAAAGTAACAATGGAAAATGAACAATTAGGAAAACTAAGACTTCTAAAAAAAGGTGCACTAGTAAATGAAAACGTAAATCTAGAAATTAATTTAGCTGGGGCAAAATTTCATATTTATACTAATAAAAACGCAACTGATGATTCTCTTGTAAAAGATGAAAATGGTAATTCAGTTGTTATTGAATCAATCGAAACAATTAATAGTGAATATAATTCAAATGAAATCAGTTTACCAGCTGGAACATATTATTTAAAAGAATTTGCGGTTCCTGATGGTTATCAGTTAAAACAAGAAGTGATTGAAGTTGAAGTATTAGCTGGTAAAACAACAACTCAAAAAATTATCAATCAAACTGACCGCTTTGGATATCTACAAGTACAAAAAGTAGATTCTAAAACTAATCAGCCTATTAGTGGGGTTTCTTTTGATTTATACAATAGTAATAATGAATTAATTGAAACAATTACAACTAATGCTTTAGGTGTTGGTCAAAGTAGTTTTCTAGTAGCAGGAAGCTATTATTTAGTTGAAAAAGATGGTTCTAGTTTAAAGGATTATGTCGTTAAAACTGAACACATTGATTTTACTTTACAAAATAATCAGATAACTGATCTCATAGTTGCCAATGATCACTATGTTAATTATCAATTACAAAAAGTTTCATCATTAAATGAACAAACAAAATTAAATGGGGCTATATTTACTTTATATGATAGTGATGGAACAACAGTCTTGAAAGAAAATATTACCAGTGATGAAAATGGATATATCACGTTTGTACAATTACAACCAGGTAAAACATATTATTATCAAGAAACTAAAGCACCTGATGGTTATACTTTAAATAGTGAAAAAGTTAAATTTGTTGCACCTGATGTTAATCGAACTGATGATAATTATAGTTTTGATGGTGGTAAGATAACGAATGTCCCTCAAGGACAATTTACAATTACTAAAACACAATTTGAACTTGATAGTTCTTCACCGACACCGGCAAGTAGAAATTTTGCATATTTTCCAGTTTTAACTACTGATGTTGAAGCAGATAGTAACGTAGCAAAAGCAAATGGGACTTATAATACATTAACAACTAATGAAACAACTGGAATGGCTACTTCAAAAAAACTTGATGCTGGAAAATACTGGGTAGTAGAATTAGATATCGGTTTACAGTGGGAAGTTGAAGGTGGTAATAATAAACAAATCACCGTTGAAGCTGGTAGACTTGCAACAAGTGTTGGAAATAATACTAATATTGATTTTGTCAATAAATTAACTATGGGTAAAGTGGCCATTAAGAAAGTAAGCTCTATCGATAAAAATATAGCTGTTAAAGCAACATTTAATGTGTATAAAAAAGTATTAGATAATAATCATGATTATCAAAATGATCAAGTTATTACAACTCTTACATCAAGTAGTGATGGTAAAGAAGTAGTAAGTGAATATTTACAACCAGGAGATTATGTATTAGTCGAAACTAACGTAACTGGTGATTATGTTTTAGATAGTACTTATCATGACTTTACAATTACAGCTGGTAAAACTAATCGCGATTTTGTAAATGATCCACTAACCAATGTTCCTCAAAGTACTATTGGTATTAAAAAGATTGCAACATGGAAAGACAGTGCTAATGGTGATATTATTGAACCGTTAGCTGGAATTAAGTTTAATATTTATAAAGCAATTGAAGTAAATAAAGACTTTGAAGGAGCCATAAAACAAGGTGATAAATATTATTATAAAGATGGTTTACCAGTTACAAGTATCGTTAGTGGTGAAGATGTTGTTTATTCTTCTAAATTAGAGCCGGGTTATTACTATGTTGAAGAAGAATTAACGGACTCACAAAAACAGGATTATCAAACAGATGTACCACAAGTCGTCCATTTACAAGCTGGTAAAACTGAAAAATTGACATTTAATAATACACCATTAAAAGGTAAGATCAAAGTTACTAAAGTTAGTAATGTTGATAATAAAACTAGATTAAATGGGGCAGATTTTGATATCTATTATGTTGTTGATAAAGATACGCCAGGAGCAACTTTAGTAAAAGCATTTGATGGCAAAGATTATCGGGACTGTTATGTAGTTGATAGTGGTTTATCTTCAAACATTGTTTCTGGAAGTGCTATTGTTTATGATGAAAAAGGTAATGGCAGTCAAGAAGAAGGAATTGGTTTTTCGCAATTTATTGAAGATGGAAAAGAAGTTGTCCTACAAGAAATAAAAGCACCACAATACTATGGCATGGTTCATGAATGGTATTATGTTGGAAAAATTGAAAAACAAAAAATTAGTGATATTACAATTACTAATTATCCATTAACATATCCTGTAGGGGATAAATATGATGGTGCTGATAAACGAATTGATGGGGCACTAATTGGATTATTTAGCAGCAATAAAGGCGCAGTTAAATTTAACCAATTATCTACTGATGACCAGAATCAAGTCATTAATGATAAAAATGAGTGGACCAAATATGATTTATTACAAACAGCTATAAGTACTAAAGAAAGAGGTTTCCAATTTATAGATATTGATGCCACTCAAACATATTATGTCTTAGAGTTAAAAGCACCGGAAAACTATAATCGTGATGATACTATTTATAAAGCAACAGTTGAATTAAGTGGGGATGCTTATATTTTAAAAGATGAAAATGGTCAAAAATTAAGTATTCGTAATTATCATTTTCAACAAATCTGGGTCAAAAAAGTATTAGACTTTGCAGGTGAAAAAACAAATTTAGATGGTATTAACTTTAATGTTTATCCCGCAAATATAGTTGATAAAGATACCGATGGAGCAATAGAAGTTTATGATAAAACTGATGATGTCTATAGATATGTAACATTAGGTAATAAAGTAGATACTTATACAACTGGAACTATCTCTCAAGGTAAAGATAACGGTACTTTTATTACAACAACTTTACCAGCAGGATTATATGTTATTGAAGAAGTTACTGATGATTTACCAGAGGGAATTACTGCTCCAAAAGTTATTAGATATGCTGTTCATTTAGAGACAGATAAAAATAATAAGGATTTATATAGTGATAATGTTAATTCTACAAATAACATTGTTAATACGACTACTTATGGAAAATTAGCTTTAAATAAAGTAGCTAGTGATAATAGTAATGATTACATTAAAGCGACATTTAATATTTACCAAAAAGATCAGGATAATGATTATAGCGATAATCAGGTAGTTACAACGATTACAACAACAGGAACTAAAGATCCAATCTTATCAGATTTTTTAAAACCTGGTGATTATGTTTTAGTAGAAACAAGTGTTGAAGATGGTTATGTATTAAATAGTGAACCAATTGAATTTAAAATTGATTCTAATAAAGTAACTGGATTAATTAAAAGTTATGATAGCATTGACGATGCTAAAAAAGATCCGTTAATTGTTAAAAATGTTCCTAAAGGAAATATTAATGGATTAGTTAAAAAAGGAACTTATTTAAAAGATGGTCAAAAGGTTGTTGAAACTTTAAAAGATGTTAATTTTGAAGTATATCATTATCAAATTGAAAACGGAACTTTAAAATTAGATAATCCAATAGCTACAGCTAAATCTAATAGTAATGGTGAATTAGTCTTTTATCAAAATGGTACTAATGTTTCTAATAAAAAATGGTTAGAAGCTGGAACTTATGTATTGAAAGAGACAACTGTTGGTTTAGATAATGAAAATAATGGTTTTGTATCTAATAGTTATTTAGGTAAGTTTGAAATTGAAGCTGGTAAAACAACTAATGATGTTATTGAAATTGATCAAAATGGAAAGGAAACTGGTAGTAAAACAGCAATAATTTCTAATGATTCAGTTTATGGTCAAATTTTAATTACTAAAGTGGATCATTATGTTCGAGATCAAAAATTAGCTGGTGTTTCTTTTGATGTTTTTGATAGCAGTGGTAAAAAAGTAGATACAATAACTACTAATAAAGATGGTAATGCTTTAACAAAACTATTACCAGAAGGAAAGTACACAGTTAAAGAAGTAAATAGTCTTGATGGATATTTTATAAATGATACTGAATATATTTATGAAGTTAAAGGCTTAAAGGTTACATCAAAGGATAGTAATGGCAGTGAAGTTATTACCAATACTATGGCTCAAAGTATTCAAATAGATAAAGTTGATAGTGTTACTGGTAAGAAAATTACTAATTTAAATGGGGCTGTCTTTAGTCTTTGGGATAGTGTGGTTAATGGTAATAAATTAGCACAAATAACTTGTGATAGTAATAGTCAGGAAATTATTTTTACCGGATTGTTACCAGATACTAAATATTATCTTCAAGAAGATAATGCTCCTGATGGTTATATTGTTACTAATAGTAACAGAATTGAAATAACGACAACTAATAATGGTGAAAAAGGTAATCCAGTTAAAGTGGTTTATGAATTAGAAAATGAGCCATTAGGAAGTTTAAAAATTGAAAAAGTATCAAAATGGACGATTTATGATAGTAATAATACTCAAAATTATCCATTAGCTAATGCAGAGTTTACATTGTATCAAGATGTAAATAATGATAGTGCAATTGATGGTAATGATATTTTAATTGGTGTAAAAACTAGTGATGAAAAAGGAATAGTAACATTTGAAGGATTAAAAGCTGGTAAGTATTTGTTCTATGAAAGCAAGGTACCAGATGATTTTAAAGGTGATAGTAAAGTCTATGAAGTTACTATTGAAAAAGGAAAAGAAAATAGTGTTTATACTGGTAAACAGGCAATTGTAAATACTGCTAATAAAGGAAGATTTAGTTTTACTAAGACTGCTCCTGATAAAACTCCACTTGTAGGGGCAACCTTCCAATTACAAAAAGAAGAAAATGGTTCTTATAATAATTATTTACCAGAATTTACAGTAACTAATGTAAATGGTGAATTTTTATCAGATATATTAGATCCTGGTAATTATCGATTGGTAGAAACTAAAGCACCACAGAACTTTGAAATAATGACACCTATTGATTTTGTAATTGAAGCTGGCGAAGTTACATTTGTAACTAGTGCAGGTAAAGATAGTGTTGTAAATCAGGCTTTAGGAACAATTAGTGTTACAAAATATGATGATCATAGTTTATATATTGGTGATGAAAATGCTGTTTTAGCTGGAGTCGAATTTGGTTTATACAGTGTAGATGGTAAGTTGATTGCAAGCAAATTAACAGATAGCAATGGAAAAATTACTTGGCAGGATGTAGCTGCTGGTGATTATTATGTTCAGGAAATAACACCTCTACCTGGTTATAAGCTTGATACAACCAAATATAATGTAACTGTTAAAGCTAACCAAAGTGAAGTTATTGATTATTTAGTAGAAGGTACTGATGGTAAAAAAGGAACTATTATTAATACTTCAACAATGGGAAGATTAGTCATTAAAAAAGTTGATGATGATACTAATAAAGGTCTTGAAGGGGCTGTATTTAAGATTAGTAAAGTTAATGATGGTACTTTTGTGCCAATTGAATTAACTACTAATAAACAAGGTATAGCAGTAAGTGACTTATTACCAGCTAGTAAAGATGGTAGTGAGTATTTGATTACTGAAATTAAAGCTCCTGATGGTTACAGTCTTGATGAAAAATATCATCAAATTGAAAAGACTGTTAAAGTATATCCAATTCAAGATGAAGAATTAATCAATTCTAAAGATAATACAGAAAATATTAATCTGGTAACTTTTAAAAATTATGCTAAGACAAATATTATGGATATTAATCCTAAAATTGAAAAATACATCATTGATAATCAACAATTAATAAGTGATAAAAGTGTAGATACACCTTTACTAGATAGCAGTGATCAAGAAAGCTTTGCGATAAGAAATTTTGCTCAAGGTGAAAATGATGTACCTGTTTCAACGGTTGAAGTTGAAGATAGTAAGATGTCTTTATATTATGTTGATGAAAATAATGATTATGTGGTAACCAATCCTAATGATCCTTATACGATTGATTCAGTGATGATTTATCATGCAAATGATAAGGATGAAAATAATATTAAAGCTCAAGTTTATTATATGATGGCTGATTCATCAAAGTGGCAAACTAATGATAGTTTAATTGTTAATGTTCCAGGAAAAGATCAAAGTATTAAAATACCATTGGATAATGTAAAAGCTACTAAAGTTAAAGTGGTATATTTTGTTGAAAATGGTTTGATTAGTGAAGGATTTACTAGTGATGGTATTGATCTAGATGTTACTATTAATAAACGTCAATCTGATGCAACCGCTAATGAAATTCGTCGCGTTTCAAATCAGGCAAAAGTTATCTATAACTATACTTATAAAGACGAAAGTGGTATCAGTCAAAATGGTATCGTTGAAAAAGCTAGTGATTTAGTTAATGTTTATTATCCATTAAATGAAACTGGTTTACCACAAGTTTCTTTAGGAATAGTTGCTGGTCAAGAAAATAAAATATATCAGCCAGGTGATTCTATTGAAAGTACGATCACAGTAGTTAATAAAAGTGATAGTAGTGATAATGATCCTGATAAAACAATTATTCAGCCAATTATTAGTTTTGATTTACCACTAGCAATGACATTAAACACTGACACTTATCCAATTGATGATTTTAGTGGTGAAATGACTAATTTCCAAGTAGTTGTTTATAATAGTGAAGATGCTAGTGATGGAATGGTTTTAACTCCGGAACAATATAGTGTTGTTTATAGCGTAGTTGAAGCACGTATTTTCCAAAATGGTCAATTAGAAGGTACTGGTAAAGAAACAAGAAAAGTAACTATTTTATTAGATGATGAATTTGAATTTAAACCTGGTATGAAAATAACTGTTAAATATACCGGAACAACATCGATTAATGATACAAGCACGTCATTATATGCTCCAGCCTATTTTACAAGTGGAAAAATAACTGCTTTATCAATAGAAAATCCTTATGGAAATGCTTTTACTGTTGAAAGCAGTACCGGAAGTAATTATAACGCTTTAGTTAACGATAAAACATTAGACACAATTACTGGTCGTGATGAAATTGATAATACTGGAGAAGGTTTAAAATATCCAAATAGTGTCGGTATCATTACTATTAATGAAACTAACTATTTATCAATTCATAAACAAGTTAAAGGAATTTATAACGATGAATATTTAAATTACAACCAAATTGCTTCTACTGCACCTGGTGAAGATTTAGATTATCAGATTACTTTTAAAAACGGTGGTGATGATGAACAATCAGATCGAGCAATAAGTAAAGCAAGAGTAGTAGATATTTTACCATTTAATGGTGATTCACTAGTAAACCGTACTGATGACAATTATACAGCTCGTTCAACAACTTTAGAAAAAGCACCATTATTAAATTACGTTGATGTCTTAAATGAAAATGTTCAATACACTTTATATTATTGTGTTGGTGATGATATTGATAGTAAATTTGATGAATGGAAAGAAGAAGCTAGAACTAAATATAGCGCTAAAGAAGAATTACCAATTGTTTATAATAACAAATGGTCTGATAGTGATTGGAGCAGCGGTAGTCATCAATGGATAAAAGCCAGTGAGTATCATGGTGATTTGAGTTTAGTTAGTGCTTTTGCAATTGAATTTGATTTTTCACAAGATTTATTAGAACCGGGTGAAACAATTACTATTCATGTCAAAATGACTGCTCCTGAATATGGAACTGATCAAATCGATGAAATAAGCAATAAATTAATGGCTAATTCAGCTTTGATAGCTGTTTTAAGAAATGGTAGTGAAGAAGTCTTATCAACTGATATTACTGAAAACCGTGAAGTAAAAGCTCAATTATCGTTACCAAAAGGTACGATTGGTGATTTTGCCTGGTATGATATTAATCGTAATGGACTTCAAGATCAAAGTGATGTTCCGGTTCAAGGTTTAAAAGTAACTTTACACAAATATGTAACAACATATGATAAAGATGGTAAGTTACAACGTCAGGAAATCTTTGATGATGATAACTTTACGACAATTACTGATAGTTCTGGTCGTTATGAGTTTACAAATCAAGATTGTAATGTTTTAAAGAGTGGCAAAACCGATAATACATCAACTGATCCAAATGATTATGTTGGTGATCGTTATTTTGAATATCGAGTAGAGTTTGCGATTCCAGAAGACGAATCATCTTATACCTATGTACCAACATTGCCATATGTAAAAGATCAAAATGGTAATTTACAACCAGAAATAGATTCTAATATTGGTGCTGATAGTACTAAAGATGATTATTGTTTCACTGAATATTTTGCTCTTAATGCTACTAAATTAGGTGATGCCAGTCTAGCTGGTGATACTGATTTAAGTTTAGATGCTGGTTTTGTTGCCAATGGTTCATTAGGTGATTATGTCTGGTTTGATGCTAATAAAAATGGTATCCAGGATCCAGATGAAAGTGGTGTTGCTGGTGTAACAGTTAGATTATATCAAGCTAATGAAAATGGTGAGATTATTAATAGTCAGGCATTAAAAACAACAAAAACCGATTATTTAGGTTATTATCTATTTGAAGATCTAACAGCTGGTTATTATATTATTGAATTTGATATTGATGGTGTTGTTCCATCATATGGAAGTGGTTATTTAGATCGTTATTATTTTACTGGCAATAATCTTAGTGATGATGAAAACTTTGATTCTAATCCGATAATTACGATTGATAATCAAGATACGCTGGTCGCTAAAACAGGATTAATTGAATTAGAATATCATGATAGTGATATGTCTATTGATGCTGGATTAACAGTATATAGTGCTATTTCAGGTAGTGTTTTTGAAGACCGGGATTACTCAGATACTAAAAATTATCTTAATGAAAATGGAGATCCAGTAGACCAGATATTAAAAGAAGGAACAATTGTTCAATTATATCAAGTAGATGAAGAATTTGATATTATCAATGAATTACCGCTTGAAAATCAATTGATTAGTGAAGTAGTTGTTGGTAGTGATGGTAAATATCATTTTGAACAATTAGATGCTGGTTACTATGTTGTGAAATTTATCTTCCCTAACGGTTATAGTTTAGTATCTGGTGATGTAGGTACTAATGATACGATTGATAGTGATGTCGTAAATCAAATTGTAACTGAAAATGATCAGGTTAGTGGTTATAGCGATGTTATTCAAGTAGGATTAAATGAACATGTTACAAATATTGACGGTGGTACTAGATTATATAGTTCATTAGGTGATTATATCTTTATGGATAATAATGCTAATGGTATTCAAGATCAAGGTGATACCCCAGTTTCTAAAATAAATGTCTACTTGTTTAGACGTGAAAACGAAAATGCTCAATGGCAATATTATCGTCAAAGCGTTAGTGATGAAAATGGTTTATACTTATTTGAAAATTTGGAAAGTTCAACCTATACAGGCATCCAGTATCGAGTAATTTTCGATTTAGGAATTACAACTAAAGTAACTATTCCATATGCTAGTGATGATCAAGGTGAAGATTCTAACGCATTAAGTCAATATATTCCTGGCTTTGGTTATCCTAGTGATCCAATTGATTTAAAATACAACACGATTGATTTATCATGGGATGCTGGTATCGTTCAGTCAACTGGTGCTATTGGAGATTATGTTTTCTATGATAGTAATGTCAATGGTATTCAGGATGAAGAAAATACGGGAATTAGTAATATTAAAGTGGTTTTAGAAGCTAATAATGATGATATTACTAATGAAAATAATTGGCAGGAAGTAGCTACAACTTATACTAATAGCCAAGGATATTATATCTTTAATAACTTAAAAGAAGGTTATTATCGAGTAAAATTTGAAGTATTGGATAACTATAATGTAACATTATCAACTCAAGGTGAAGATAGTGCTATAGATAGTGATGGAATTTATGCAAATGATGATATCTGGTATTATACTCGTTCATTCTATCTTGATCAGGATGGTTATGATATGACATGGGACTTAGGTGTCTATGATCCAGATGTTACTACTACAACTATTACTCAGTATAATGGCAGTCAGCCTACTGGTGATAATATTAACCTTTCAAAATATTTTGTTTTAGCTCTAGGATCAATAGCGGTGTTAGTAACAACCTATTTTGGTAGAAATAAGAAAAAAAGAATAGTTGAAAGTAAGTAATTTTAAGAGGCGAGTAAAAACATCGCCTCTTTTAAAAATTTTTTAATTACCATGTATCAAAACGTGTTATATGTGATATTAATGTGACGAGTTTGTGATATGATGGTATAAACAAGGAGGAATGGTTGATGAAAAGAAAAGTATTTAGATTATTACTTATTTTAGCTTTGATAGTTGTACCAATAGCTGGTATTACGATTGATGTTGATGCCGCTTCGGATTTAACACTAGGAACATTGATTTCTGATAGTCCTAATGACCGTTTATTTACTGTTAAAAACAATAGTGGTAATAGTGTGCGATATGTCTATCAAACGAGTACGCAAAATAATGTGGTTGAAAAGACTATTGCAGCCTATGATAGTGATACAATTAGAGTAGCGGCTAATAGTAGTGGGCAAGCAACTTTGACAGTAAAACAAATTGATGATCCTAATGCTGTTTCGCAAATAATTAATAGTTTAAATCAATATTATGTCACTATTAATTTTGTTGATTCAAATGGAATGAAAATTGCTGATTCAAGACAAGCTGTTGCTACATATAATAGCGGATGCAGTTATACTGCTTCATCATCGCTTAGTTATAACGGTGATGTTTATGATCTTACCGGTAATAACTATGTAGCAATCCCTTATGGAAATACCTCATATACTTTTACGTATTCAAAAAGAGCCCAACCTAATTTTACTAGTAAAGTTATTTTAGTGGATCAGGATGGTACTACTCATAAAACAATTGAGTATACTGTAAATGAGGATACAGGTGGTTCGGTTACAGTTCCAGAAACTTTTGTTTCAACAATTAATGGTAGAACATATAAAATAATGAGTGGTTATAGTACTAAAATTACGCAAAGTTATAGTCAGGGCGTAATGCAAACTGTAGTCCGTTATCAAGTTCAAGAAGATGAAACAAGTAAGCCATACAATATTTTTATTCAATACATTGATAAAGAAACTAATAATGTATTATTGACAAAAACATTATTAGTACAAAAAAATAAAACAGTTGAACATAATCCATCTTCTTCTTTTATGAAAAATGGTTTGCAGTATCAATTGGTTGATGGAAATAAAATTACTCATAGCTTTGGAGATAGTCAAAGAAATTATCAAGTATATTATAAGCAGTTAGTAAGTGATGAAACAACACCACAGCCACTTCAAGTAAATTACGTTGATTTAGCGACTGGCAATATTTTAGAGATTCATGAATACACAGTTGAACCGGGTAAAAATAAAACAATAACATTAGATAGCAGTTTTGATTATGATGGAACTACTTATATTTTAAATAGCACACAACAAGATTATGTTGAAGGTAACAAAATTACTCATAAATTCGGGCATAATATAACAGAATATAATGTTTATTATACCGAAAAAGGGGTAGAAATTAATAGCTATGAAGTTTCTATTACCTATATGGATGTTTCACATACCAATGTTGGTGAAAAAACTTTATATACTACTAAAGTAACAGCTAATGTAAATGAAGCTTTATCAATTGATGTTGAACAACAGTTCCAGGCTAATGGAACAACTTATGTGTTGCTTCCAGGACAGGAAAGTCATTATGATCATGATTTTTATTCGACAAGAAGAAATTATGTCATGGTATATCGTGATATTAATGATACTAATAATGATATTGTTTTAAATCCAATTGTCGCTAATAATACAAGTGAGATGGCAGTTACTTTACAAGGAACCAATGCTAATGGTACAGCAATTACAATTGAAGGGACAACAGGTAATCCAATTATGAATAATCCTGATGGTAGTATTACTACAGTTGATCCTGATGGAAACATTGTGCCATATCAAGAAGAAGAAACAGAAATAATTGAAGAAGAACAAACACCATTAGTTAATGGTAAAGAAAATCAGGTAAATAATAGTAATGAGACTCTTTTTATAGCTGGTGGCATTGTATTAGTTATTATAATTGCCGGGCTTATTTATGGAATAAAAACTAAAAAGTTAATAAAATTTAAAAATCATTCCTAATCTTAAAAACAAAACAGTTCTTAGTGAACTGTTTTTGTTATTTAATTGTGATTTTTAATCGAAAAATGCTTTTAAATAGTTAATAAGATTTGTTAAATGAGGTATTATAATAAAGTAGGTTGTTAACAAGAAGAAAAATAATGGGAGAACATATGAAACTAATAGTAAAATTTTTAAATACTTATACAATTACAACTGAAGATAATCGCTGCCTTAGTTTCAACAAAATTAATTCATCAAAATTAGCGGTATTACTGGCTTATATTATATATCATCATCGTCATAAATTAAGTTCTTTAGATTTACAAGAATTGATGTTTGTAAATAATAGTTCAACTAATCCGGCTAATGCTTTGAAAGCTTTGATTTTTCGATTAAGGGGACTATTAAATAAAAATCTTGGTGAGTATGATTATATATTATCATCACAAGGAACATATTATTGGAATCCGGAAATTGAATTAGTATTTGATGTTGATAATTTTATTAATTATTATCGTTTAGGGCGTAATGAACTTAATAATGATAAGAAAGTTAAACTTTATCAAAAAGCATTGTTGCTTTATGATGGAGATTTTTTAAAGATGATAAATAATAATGATAAATTATTAAGTATTCGGCATTATTTAAATTCTCATTTTTTAAATGTAACTACATTTTAATCGATTATTATTTAAAAATGAATGAATATAGTGTTGTTGAAGAAATTTGTTTAAAAGTAATAGCTACCAATCCAAGTGATGATAATGTAAATTGTGCTTTAGTTTATGCTTTGGTTAAACAAGGAAAATTGGCTTTGGCTAAAAAGCGTTATTATAAAATAAAAGATAGCTTGAGTAGTACGGCACTAAGAAAAATTAGTCATTATTTAAATATGGATCAATATAATAATTATGAAATTGATTTTGATGTTATTTATTCAGATTTAAAAGAAAATCATGTTAATGGAGCTTTTGTGTGTGATTATGATTTGTTTAAAAATATCTATCAATTGTCATTAAGAAGTTCTTTGCGTAGTGGTTCTAAAAAATCAATGGTTTTATTAACGCTCCATCCAAAAGACTATATTACTAAAAATCCAGAGATTAATAATCTAGTATTAGAAGAAACATCTAATACTTTGCAACAGATTTTAATTAAAAGTTTTCGGCTTGGAGATGTAGTATGTCGTTATAGTATAAAACAATATTTATTGATTCTTGATTGTAATTATCAAGGGGCTAAAAAAGCTATTATGCGTGTTAAAAAGAAATTTTATCTGCAAGAAAAATATGAACGTGTTGTAATTGAAGAAGCTATTCAGGAATTAAAAGAAAATTAAAATTGAAAAAGTAATTTAGCCTTCTACAGATGTAAATAAAAGTAGGAGGTTTTTTATATGTTACGATATCCAATATTTAAACAAGATAATGAATACAGTTGTGGTGCTTACTGTATCAAGATGATTTTAAAATATTATCATCTTGATATTTCAATTAAAGAAATTAAACAGCTAAGCAAAATCACTAGTGCTGGCATTAGTGTTTATGGAATGGTTAAATGTTTAGCTGCTTATCATATTGATGCTAAGGCTTATCAGTGTGATTATGATACTTTAATTAAAGAGGCTAAGCTTCCTTGTATTATCCATGTACTTAATGATGAGATGACCCACTATTGTGTTTTATATAAAGTTAGTAAAAAATATGTTTTATTAGGGGATCCGGCTAAAGGACTGGTAAAATTAAATCATGAGCAGTTAAAAGCAATCTTTACTGGAATATGTATCTGTAATGAACATGTAGGACGTTATGCTAAAAAAGAAAATAAAGAAGTTAATTTTAAAGAATTTATATTATTACATCTTAAAGATAATTATCAGTTTGTTTTAAAATTAGTTAGTCGCAGTATGCTTATTTCGATTTGCAGTATTTTAAGTTCGAGTTATTTTCAAAGTTTAATTGATCAAATTGAAATGATGGAGTATTGGTATATAGTATGTTTTACATTATTTTTTGCGTTAGTTAGCTTAATTAAAATAGTTGTTGATTATAGCCGGAAAAAATTAGAAATTGATATTCAACGTTATTTAAATCAAATTTATGTTAATAAAACAGTAATTAACATGCTTAATTTACCATTAAATTATTTTCAAAATAGCCAGGATGGTATCTTGATGAGCAAGGTCCAGAATCTGTTTCAATTTAGTGAGTTTTTTATTCATTTATATAGCGCTATGTTTATAGATTTGATTTTACTCATTGGTTTGTTTATCGCTTTAACGATTTATTCGGTTTCTATTGCTTTAATAACATCATGTTTTTTTATTGTTATTGCATTTTTGTTGTTTAGATATTTAAAACAGATTAATTCGATGAATAAAAAGATTATCTCTAGTCAGGAAATAATGAATCAGGGGCATTTGGAATATTTGCGAAATATTTATAATAGTCATCAGTTTTTTGTAAAGAGTTTTGCCCGTAATAAAATTAATTTTTTATTTGAAGATTATAATTATTTTTTGTATCGTCGTAATAATGCTTTAAATCGTATTAATGGAATTAGTGAATTATTAATTGGTATGCTATTATATAGTGTCGTTTTAATAGCGTGTTTTTATTATAAACAAGCGAGGTTGAGTGTTGGTGAAATTGTTTTTTTCTATTTGTTAATATCATATATGATTGAACCATTATTTAATATAATTAGTTTTGTTTTAGAAAAAGATGAAGTGTTGATTTTATTTGAACGTTATCGAGAACTGCTGCCAGAGAAAAAGACAAAGAAGATGTATTTTAAAGGGCCAATAAAACAGATTAAATTTGATCACATTAGTTATAGTTATGGTTATAGTAAACCAATTATTGAACATTTAGATTTAACAATTACAAAATCTATCTGGTTAAAAGGGGATACAGGAGCTGGTAAATCAACGTTATTGAAATTGTTGATGAATTATGATCAGTTATTAAAAGGAAAAATATTAATTAATGGAATTGATTTACAAAAAATTGATGTTAATAGCTTGTATCAAAAGATGATATATTTAGATAAAGAGCCGATTTTTTATCGAGAATCGTTACGTTTTAATCTTTTATTAAATCGTCATAATGAAAAGATGATGAATTTTTTATTAAAAGAGTTTAAGATGGAAGAATTTATAAATAAGTTAGATATGATCATTAGTGATGATGGTCATCCATTATCATCTGGTCAGGCTCAAATTATGATGTTGATTCGTTCGTTATTGAAAAGACCACAGGTTTTAATTCTTGATGAAGCTTTATGCAATGTCGACGAAACGCGGTTAATGTTAATTATGGACTATTTAAAACGTTTAGCTGGAAAATTAATTGTAATAATTGTTGCCCATCAAACAAAATTGATGAATGAATTATTTGACTGTGTTATAATTGAACATGGAAAAATAAGAAAATAGTGCCGTTAGTTATAATTTAGAAAGGAGGAAATCGAGTAGGATACTCGGTAATTTTAAAATGGAAATAGATTTTGCGTTAATAAATGAAGTAGCTGATTTTAAAGAGGATTATAATGAAATATATCAAGAAATAATTAAAGAAACAGCTAAACAATTAGAAATTGAAAGTGATTTAGAATTATCATGTATATTTGTTGATGATAATAAGATTCATGAAATTAATAAACAATATCGTAATATTGATCGCTCAACAGATGTTATCAGCTTTGCTCTTGAAGATAGTGAACAATTTTATGTTGAAGGAATGCCAAGAAGTTTAGGTGATATTTTTATAAGTGTTGATCATGCTAAGATGCAAGCTAAAGAATATGGTCATAGTATGAAAAGAGAAATGTGCTTTTTATTTACTCATGGATTGTTGCATTTATTAGGATTTGATCATATGAATCCTGAAGATGAAGCAAAAATGATTAAAAAACAAAAAGATATTTTAAATGCTTTAAAGATTGAAAGGGATAATTATGGAAATTAAAGAAATTATTGCTAAAGCTTTTAAAGCAACTGATAATTCTTATAGTCCCTATTCTAATTTTAAGGTTGGAGCATGTATTGAGATGAAAGATAATAATTATTTTTTAGGGACTAATATTGAAAATGCTGCTTATGGTTCAAGTATGTGTGCTGAACGTAATGCGATTTATAGTGCTTATTGTAATGGTTATCATAAAGAAGATATTAAACAAATAGCAATTGTATCATTTGGTAATAAATTAGTTTCACCATGTGGTAGCTGTCGCCAGGTAATGGTTGAATTATTGGCTAAAGATTGTCGCGTTATTTTAGCTAATCAAAACGAATATCAAATAACAACAGTAGAAGAATTAATGCCACTGGCATTTAAAGGAGATAGTTTAGAATGTTCAAATCAGGATTTGTAAGTATTGTTGGTCGTCCTAATGTCGGGAAATCAACGTTACTAAATAGTATATTAAAAACAAAATTAGCAATTATGTCAGATGTTGCGCAAACAACAAGAAATACTATTCAAGGTATTTATACTGATGATCAGGCCCAGATTATTTTTATGGATACGCCTGGAATCCATCGCCCTCAAGATCGTCTAGGTAATTTTATGAATACAACAGCGCTTAATAGTATTTATGGGGTTGATATTGTCTTATTTTTAGCTCCAGCAAATGAGATTATTGGTAAGGGTGACCAATTTATCATTAATCGATTAAAAGAGGCTGATGGGCCAGTATTTTTGGTTTTAAGCAAGATTGATACAGTAAGTAAAGAAGCTTTAGCTAAGAAGTTACAAAAGTGGCAGGAGTTATTTGAATTTAAGGAAATAATTCCAATCAGTGCTTTAAATAATGATAATGTTGATCTTTTAGTGGAAACTATAAAAAAATATTTACCTGAAGGTAATATGTATTATCCTAAAGAACATATTACTGATCATCCAGAGCGATTTGTTATGGCTGAATTCATTCGTGAAAAGATTTTATATTTTACCCGAGAAGAAGTTCCTCATAGTGTGGCTATTGTAATTGAAAGAATGATTGAAGATGAAGATGGCGTAGAAGTAATGGCGACTATTGTTTGTGATCGTAATAGTCAAAAGGGAATTATTGTTGGTAAACAGGGTTCGATGATCAAAAAAATTAGAACTAATGCCCAACGAGAAATGAAACGCTTTTTACAAGTACCAGTTCATTTAGAATTATTTGTTAAAGTAGAACGAAATTGGCGTAATAAACAAAAATATTTAAAGGAATTCGGTTATAACGAAGATGACTATTAAAAACGAAGAAACTTTTAAGGGGCTTGTTTTAAAAAACAAGCCCTATAAAGAAAATGATATGTTAGTTTGGATTTATAGTCGTGAATATGGCAAATTAACCTTGCTTGCAAAAGGAGTAAAAAAGATGACTAGTAAAAATGCTCCTTCTTGTCAAAGCATTACTTTATCGGAATTTACTTTAATTCCTAAAACTGGATTATCTAGATTGATCAAAGGTAGTGCAGTTGACTATTTTCGTCATATTAAAGAAGATATTGAATTAGAAGCCTATGCAACTTATTGTTTAGAATTTGTCGATAAATACACAAAAGAAAATGATCCTGATGCTAGTATCTATGATGCCTCATTATTGGCGTTAAAATATTTAAATGATGGCTATGAACCAAAATTAGTTTATTTATTGTTCAATGCTTTTATTTTAAATGTTACAGGTTCGTCGTTGGAAGTTGATCAATGTGTAAGTTGTGGTCGTCAAGATCTAATCGCTGGTATTTCAATTTTAAATGGGGGATTTGTCTGTCAAAACTGTCTTGGTAAGTATGATCGTCGTTTGGATGTAGAAGTATTAAAAGGGTTTCGTTATATTAATAAGATTCCGTTGGAAAAAATTGATTTATTACATTTATCAACACCAGTTATCAATAAATTAGTTGAAATTATGGAAGCTTTTGTTGATGAATATACTGGAATCAATTTTAAAAGTCGAAAGTTTATTAAACAATTAAAGATGTTATAAAACCCCGTTAGTCAAAAATAACTTACGGGATTTGTTTTTAGCGAACACTTAAAAATTATTTAATTTTATTACCATCTTTAAAA
Source organism: Erysipelatoclostridium sp. An173 (assembly GCF_002160495.1). Lineage (GTDB taxonomy): Bacteria > Bacillota_I > Bacilli_A > Erysipelotrichales > Coprobacillaceae > Thomasclavelia > Thomasclavelia merdavium. Next base: position 34,911 of record NZ_NFKR01000015.1, read on the forward strand.
GCATTACCTACTTTTGCTCCAAGTTTAAGATAAGCATTGTTGACTGGATCAAAAGTAATTGGTTCTAATTTTTCAGGATCAATTTTTCCTTGATCATCTAAAACTTTTTCATCAACGCTAACATTGACGATTTCACCTAACAATAATTCTGATTCTTCATCATAACTAATTAATTTACATTCTAAAGTCATTGCTAGTTCATCAATGATTGGCGCATCAACAAATTCACTTTTAGTAGTATGCCAATTAGCTCTTTCTAATTTATCAGGAACATTATTTCCTGATACTATTCCTACATAATCAGCAGCAACTACATTATTAGCATCAGCCATACTAACAGTAAATGCTTTTTTATGAAGGATGTTTTTAACTGTTTTATGACTACTAGCTAAATATAAAGCGATTTTTTTATAATCAGCAATACTTCCCCAGGCAGCATTCATTGCATCAGGATTATTGTTTTTGTCATATGAAGCAATGATTAATACTGGACAAGGATATAAAAATGGTTTTGCACCAAAGTTTTTTCTCATCAATAATTCCTCCTAATTCTATTTGACTATTTATAGTCTAATCCTAAAGTTAACTTTAATGTCAAGTATATCTAATAATTTTAATAAAAAAAGGTCGAAATTTCGACCTAATGAAACATATCTTTTTTAATAAAGATGATTGTAGCAATTACACAAGCAATTATAGCTAATAAAGTTGGAAACCACCACACAGGTACTGGTAATCCAGTAACATTCATACCATAAAAACTAAAAATGATATTTGGGATGGACATCACAATTGTAATTACTGTCAATATCTTCATTACAATATTTAAGTTATTAGAAATAACAGAAGCAAAGGCATCCATTGTACCTGATAAAATATTAGAATAAATATTACACATTTCAATAGCCTGATGAATTTCAATCATAACGTCATCTAATAATTCTTGATCTTCATCATATAATTTAATTGGTTTGCCACGCATAATTTTATTTAAAGTAATTTCATCAGTTTTTAATGAAGTTGAAAAGTAAACTAACGATTTTTCTAAACCTAACATCTGAATTAATTCTTTGTTTTGCATTGATTTATGCAGACGATGTTCAGTTCTTGAAGATAAACGATCAATTTGTCGTAAATAAATCAAATAACGTTGTGAGATTCTAAGTAACAATAATAATAAAAATCTTGTTTTTAAATTAGTATCAATTCCTCTAACTTTACCTTTAGCCATATCATCAATATTGTAGTTTTCATACAATGAAATTGTAACAATATATCCTTTCATAATAACGATCCCTAATGGCAAAGTAGTATACTGTAATGTATCGAAACCATCAGCTTTGTCTTCAGCACTTGGATAATCGACGATAACTAATGTTTGATTATTATCTTCATCATAGTCTAAGTGAGAACTTTCTTCTTCATCTAATGATGATTTTACAAATTCAGGAACTATACCCATTTCTTCAATCAAGAAATTTTTTTCTTCTTCAGTAGGACTAACAGCATTGATCCAGCAACCATATTCTGGCTGATCGATTTTTACGGTTTTGTTTTCAAAAGTTTTGTAGAATTCTAACATAGTAACCTCCTTATTACAGGAGGTCATAATATGCCTCCTGCATTTTATTTATATTCAATTGTTGCATTTTTTCGAACGACTCGGGCTCGGGAGACATAATAACACCTTCTTTCGGTGAGTAATTATAACATAGATTGTTGAATTTTTCCTACTATTTGATGTAATAATATTGGAAAATTTTTAAATTTTTTAGTTAATAGCTATTTTAATAATAATTTGACGTAATTAAAGCTTAAGTATATACTATTGATGTTTGCAATATATAAAATAACTAATAATAAATAGTGAGGATAAATACATGAATATTACAGATTTATTGACTATAACTAGTATTGATTTAGATGCTAAAGTTTCATCAAAAGAAGAAGCAATCGATCATTTAGTCGATTTAATGATGACAACTGGTAAAATAAATAATCGCGAGTTATATCGAAAAGATATTTTTTCTCGTGAAAGTCAAGGATCAACAGGAGTAGGAGAGGGAATTGCAATTCCCCATGCTCAAAGTGAAGCCGTTGATGATTTTGCATTAGCAGCGATGGTTGTTAAAGATGGTGTTGATTTTGATGCTCTTGATAATCAAAAAGCAAAATTATTCTTTATGATTGCTGCAAGCAATGATGGTGGTAATGATCATTTAAAAGCATTAGCACGATTATCAAAGATGCTGATGGATCAAGATTTTAAAGAAAGTTTAATTATGGCATCTGATACTGCTGTTTTTTTAGATTTAATCGCTAAAAAAGAAAAGACATTAGATAAACCTGATTTAGAAAATAATGGTACTTATGATGTTTTAGCGGTGACTGCATGTCCAACAGGAATTGCTCATACGTACATGGCAGCAAAAAGTTTAGAAGAAAAAGCCCAGGAACTTGGTATAAAAATAAAAGTAGAAACTAATGGAGCTTCTGGTGTTGATAATCCATTAACTCATCAAGAAATTGCTGTGGCAAAATGTATTATAGTTGCTGTTGATAAACAGGTAGAAATGAGTCGATTTGATGGTAAACCGGTAATTATTACCCGCGTGGCTGATGGTATTAATAAACCAGAGGAACTGTTATTAAAAGCTACTAATGAAAATGTAGAAATTTATCATGACGGTGATGATTCAAAACGATTTAAACAATCACGTTTAAGAATTTTATATATGCAACTATGTGAGGCTCTTAATCGAATATTACCAATCTTAATTGGAGCTGGAGCTTTACTTTCAATACCTATTTTTATTCAGGAATATAATTTATTTAATATTAATACTATTTATGATAACCTTTTATTAACAAATAGTTATTTAGCGGGTCATTTAATTCAAACAATTGTACCGATAATTTTTGCTGGCTATATCGGTCAGGCAGTCGCTAAACAGCCAGGATTCGCTGTTTCTTTAGCTGGTGGAATTGGTATGATGATAACTGGCTTATATTATGATGGTACTAATGGCGCTGGTTTACTTGGTGGTATTATTGCTGGTTTTTTAGGTGGTTATATTGTATTAGGATTACAAAAACTGTGGCAAAAGTTACCTGAAAGCTATCAGGGCTTATCAACAACTGTAATATATCCGATTTTTGGAGTTATTATTGCATTTATAATATCTTTAGTTATTAGTCCTTATATTGGGGCATTAAATCAAATTATTGCCGTATCACTTGATAGTATGAATTTAGTTGGAAAACTAATTGCAGGAATTATTTTAGGGGCTATGATGGCAGTTGATATGGGTGGTCCAATTAATAAAATTGCCTATATATTTGCAATTAGTCAAATATTAGAAGGTAACTATTCATTGATGGCTGCGGTGATGGCTGCAGGGATGGTACCGCCATTAGTTATTGCTTTAGCGACAACGTTTTTTAAAAATAAATTTACTGAAAATCAACATAAATTAGGTAGAAGTAATTATTTAAAAGGATTAATGTTTATTTCGGAAGGGACACTTCCTTTTGTAAAAGAAGATCGTCGTTTGGTAACGGCTGTTTGTATGATTGCCTCAGCTTTAACTGGTGCTTTTTCGATGGTTTATAATTGTGGGATCAGTTTACCTCATGGTGGTATTTTTGTTTTACCATTAGTTATTCATCCATTAAGATATGTGGTAGCAATACTAATTGGTAGTCTTTGTGGGGCAATGATTTATGGTATATTTAAAGAAAAGGATGATATGTGATGAAATATATATTTTTTGATATTGATGGAACTTTGACTGATAATAAAACACATCAGATTGTTCCTAGTGCTCAAAAGGCATTAGAAAAATTACAGGCAAATGGTAATTTTGTTGCTATTGCTACTGGTCGGGCCTATTATAAAGCTAAAAGTTTTATGGAAGAAGTAGGGTTAACTAATATGGTATGTAATGGTGGTAATGGTATTGTTTTAAATAATCGTTTGATTAAAAATGCACCATTAGATCGAAGTAAAGCCTTAATGATAATTAATGAAGCAGAAAGATTAGGCTATGGAATATTAGTTGCTCCATTTGATAGTATTGATGTTTATAGTAAAAATACTTTATTTTTAAAACAGGCTGGTTATCGAAAAGAACCTACTCGTTATACAATTGATAATCAATTAGATTATCGTGATTTAGAAAATATTTATAAATTATATATTTCAATTCCTGAAGAAAAGGAATCTGAATTAACATTAAAAGATACTTTAGGTCACTTACGGTTTGAATCAGAATATTTAATGTTTCAACCAGATGATAAGAAAAAAGGAATTATTGATTTAATGACTTTGATTGATGGTAATATTGATGATGTAGTTGTTTTTGGTGATGATTATAATGATTTAGATATGTTTGATGAACGTTTTTATCGAATTGCCATGGGAAATGCTTGTGATGCTTTAAAAGCTAAAGCGGACTATATTACTGATCGTAATACTAATGATGGTATTTATAATGCTTGTCGTGTTCATGGCTGGATAAAATAATTTAAATTTTAATGGGAGTTCACATTTAATTCATACACCAGTGTTAGGATAATAATGTCGAAAGACAAACCATAATATGTAAAATATATTAATCCCCTCATATATGTTTTACAACCCAATGATGGATGATTCCCTCTCCCAAAAAAAACAACATCCATCATTAAAAAGGAGTCTCCCCTGGCTCCTTTTTTTCATGTTATAATATTACTGTACATTTTAAAAATAGTGACATATAATCATAAAAAAGAAAGGGGGATGACTATGATAGATGGTCATATGCATTTAGAATACGGGGATTTAAGTAAAGAATATGTTTTAGAGTTTGTTGAGGCGGCAGTAAAAAAGGGGTTAAGTAAAATTCAAATTTTAGATCATACACATCGATTTAAAGAGTTTGAACCAATATATTTAGAATTAAAAGAAATACCACAACAAAAAAAGTGGTTAGAAAATAAAAAAATGAAATTTAAAGATAGTTTAGATGATTATGATCGTTTGATTAAAGAAGTAAAAGCATTGGATTTACCAATTGAAGTTACCTTTGGTTTAGAAGTATGTTATGTACCTAAATATGAAGAATATATTCGTAAAGTTTTAAGTGAACATGATTATGATTTTGTTGTTGGAGCGATTCATTCAATTAATGGTAAATTATATGATATGAATTTTTCTAAAGAAATTTTATGGGATAAATATGATGTGAATGATATTTATCGTGATTATTATGATTTGGTGTTTAAATTAGTTAAGTCTGATTTGTTTACGCAATTAGCTCATCCAGATACGATTAAAATGTTTAATTATTATCCTGATTATGATTTGGTACCAACTTATCATAAACTAGCTAAGTTATTAAATGAACATCATGTTAAAGCTGAAAATAATACTGGTTGTTATTATCGCTATCATCATAAAGATATTGGTCTTAGTGATGAACTGTTAAATATTTTTAAAGAACATGGGGTGAAAATGATTACGGCAAGTGATGCTCATCAGCCAAGTCATGTTGGAATGAATATTGTAGATATTTATGAAAAGACAATGAAATAAAAAATGGTGATTTTTGATAATCACCATTTTTTATTTTATTAAACTATTGATTAATTCTTGATGCGACTTTTTATATAATAAAACAATATTACTAAAAACCGGTTGTTTTAATGATTTATAAATTAAATTAGGATGATTAAAAACTAATAAACTTTTTTTCATTAATAAGCTAATTCCTTGATTAGATTGCAATGACCCAATTAATGATTCTATGCGAGCATTCATCATTATTTTTGGTTGAAAATGATATTTTAAACATAGTTCATTAAATAGCTGATAAATATAAGTATGTTTTGGCATGCATAAGAAACTTTCATTTTGAAGATCATTAAAATCAATTTCTTTATTATTAGCTAAATGATGATTTTTAGACATTACTACTACTAATTCGTCGTGAGCAATTACTTTACTGCAATAGTTTTTATAATCAATAGAGTTTTCTCTAACGATCGCTAAATCGCAATTTTTTTGGTTGATTTCATCTTGAATTTGAAATTCTTCACATTCATTAATAACTAATTGATATTTATCTTGTAATTGATTGATTAAAGGGGTTAGACATCTTGATGCATTTAGGAAAAAGGCAGAAGCTGATAATCAGCCACTCCAAATTTCTATTTCAATAGGAGTTGATCCGGCGATTGAAATAGCGTCTTGTTTTGAATCACCAACAACGCCACTTGGTTATAATGAATTGCAAATTGCTGGCGGTTTAAGAGATCAAGCCGTAGAACTAGTAAAATGTAAAACAGTAGATGAATATTGTATTGCAAATGCTGAATATGTTATTGAAGGTGAACTGTTACCTCGACTAAGAGTTCGTGAAGATTTAAATTCTAACACGGGAAAAGCGATGCCGGAGTTTCCGGGGTACACGGGACCAGCTAATCCGAGTTTACCGATAATAAAAGTTAAAGCAATTACTCATCGAAAAAATCCGATTATGCAAACTGTGATTGGACCAAGTGAAGAACATGTTTCTTTGGCAGGAATTCCAACTGAAGCAAGTATCTTAAGGATGATTGAACAGGCAATGCCAGGTAAGGTTTTGAATGTATATTGTCCTAGTTTTGGTGGTGGTAAGTTTGTAGCTATTATACAGTTTAAAAAAGAATTACCTTCTGATGAAGGACGCCAACGTCAGGCAGCATTACTAGCATTTAGTGCCTTTAGTGAGTTAAAACATGTTTACATAGTTGATGAAGATGTTGATATTTTTGATATCAATGATGTTATGTGGGCAATGACAACTAGATTTCAAGGTGATGTTGATGTTATTACAATTCCAGGAGTACGAACTCATCCCTTAGATCCTTCTAATGATCCTGATTACTCTAGTTCGATATATGATCATGGGATTGCTTGTAAGACGATTTTTGATGGCACTGTACCATATCATTTAAAAGATTGTTTCAAGCGTGCTGATTTTATGGATGTTGATCTTAGTAAGTGGCAGGTGGAAAAATATTAATGAAAAGAATTGTTGTTGCTATAACAGGGGCTAGTGGAATCCCACTAGCGATAACCTGTTTAGAAGAATTGCGTAAAACTGATTGTGAAATACATTTGATAATATCTAAAAGTGCTAAACTAACTTTACAGTTAGAAACGAATTATCAAATAGAAGATATATATTCTTTAGTGGATGTGGTTCATGAAAACGAGGCTATTGGTGATAATATTGCTAGTGGAACATATTTAGTATCAGGGGTAATCGTGATCCCATGTAGTATGAAAACTCTAGGTGGAATTAGAAATGGTTATAGTGATAATCTGATTAATCGAGTTGTTGATGTTAATATTAAGGAACAACGTAAAGTTATTCTGGTAACTCGTGAAGCGCCTTTATCATCAATTCATTTAGATAATTTAGCATATTTAGCACGAATTCCTAATCTTTTTATTATTCCACCAGTATTAACATATTATCAGCATCCTAAAACAATTAAAGATATGGAAATACATATAGTAGGTAAGATATTAGAAAAATTTGATATTGATATTTCTGATTATAAACGGTGGGATTATAAAAAATAACAGGCAGTAATTTTACTGCCTGTTATTGAGCTGGTGTTTGTGGCTGGGTTGGCTGATTACCTTCGGTTGTGTTGTTATCAGCCGGTGGTGTAGCTGGAGTGGCTTGATCGCTAGCGGGTGCTGTAGGGGTTGCTGGTGCTTTCATAGTACCGCGTAAAATTATTTCCTCGTGACCTTTATAAACACTATAAGCTTCTTTTTTAGAAGAAATTAAATTACCGTTAGCATCGTAAACATTTCGCCATGATTGAGCTTTACTACCGTTAGTTCCTTTTTGTTTAACAGCTGTTTGTCCTTCTAATAAAGTTGGATCATCTTCGTATTTAGTGGTATATGGTGTTGAAGATAGTTGTTTACTAGTAATTTTTACATAAGTATTATCAACATTAGTACCATATATTTGAGCGGTTATTTTGTTATTGGCATAAGACATTACTATTTTAATAGGGTATTCTTTATCATTTTTGAATTTAAAATCCGGACCACCCCATGAAACAGTTGCATCACGACCAATTGGGACATAACCAGAAACATAAGTATGATTAGTTCGTTCAGTTACTTCTAAGTTAGATAATAATACAGCGTTATATAAAGTTGAAGAAGTTTGACAAATTCCACCACCTACTTCTTGAACGGTTTCACCGTTTAAATAAGCTGCTGCTTCGCCAAAACCATTTTCTTTTGTTCTTTTTCCGACAGTATTATTGTATGAAAATTCTTCACCTGGCAATAATATGATATTGTTGCATTTTTCACCAGATAAACGAACATTCTTTTTTCTAACCGCAGTACCACTAACATTAGTAGTATAGCTGCCTAGGACATCTTTAAATAAGTTTTGTTCAAGTGTTTCTTTACTAATTTTAGGTTGAATAATTTTTGCATCAACACTAAATTGTTTTCCTTCTGGAGTTTGATTGTAAAGTTTAGTAGCTTTTTTTAAATCAAATGAAGCACCTACTTGACCATCTACAATAGCATAGTTGTTATTTTTGTCCAATGTTGCATTACTTGCACGATTAGCTAATTCTTTATGAAGAGTTTCCATTTCTTTGTCTTTTGTTAAATCGTGATCAACCGGTTTGTATTCGATTTTATTTTTAAAATCATAATCATTTAACGCATCTTTGATTGTTTTGATAACTGATTTTAATTCAGCTGTTTTCCCTGATTTACCTTTGGTAAATACTACTTCATTATCTTTTATTTCATATTCTGTTTTTGTTGCAGTGTTATAAGTTAGAATATTACTATTAGAAATTTGGTTTGATAAAATATCGTCATTAGTAATTTCAACTCCGATAGTATGGTCATGATTAAAAAGATAATTATAACCTCTAGTAAAGAAATTATCGGATTGCTTAGCGATCTTTTCTACTTTATTACTAATATCAAATTGTAAATTATCTTGTAGATTAATTTGATATTCTTGTTTATCGATTGTTAAAGTAAGATTTGGATTTTTAATATCTTTATTAAATTGGTCTTGTAAAGCAGTGGTTGCTTCCTGACTAGTCATTTTCCCAACATCAATATTATTGATAGTGGTATTGCTAATGAAATCATTACCACTTGCAATAAAACATAGTCCAATATAAATTATGAAAATTAAAACAATTATTCCTGCAGTTAAAATGAATGCGCGTTTATTCATTTTTAATTTAGACATATTTATCATACTTTCACCCCACATTTTTTTATCCCCTCTATCATATACTAGAACTAGTCATAATTCAATTTATTTTCGGTCGAATGGGAAAAAATAAGTTTTCTTAAGAAATTATTAATTAAAACAAAAAAATGTGTTGTTGTATACAATTATTCAATTTTTTACTTTACAAATCATATTGTATACAATATAATGAGGTTTAAATACAAGAAAGGAAGGTATGAATATGACTGAAAAAAGAGTGTTTAATTTTTCTGCAGGTCCTTCAATGTTACCTGTGCCGGTATTAGAAAAAGCGGCTAAACAAATGTTGAACTATGAAAACAGCGGAATGAGCGTAATGGAGATGAGTCATAGATCCTCTTCCTATTTGGATATCTTTAATAAGACTAAAGACTTATTAAAAAAAGTAATGAATATTCCAGATGGTTATGAAATTGTGTTTATACAAGGGGGAGCAACACAACAGTTTTCAATGGTACCATTAAACTTATTAAAAAATGGTAAAGCTGATTATATTATCACTGGTTCATTTAGTAAAAAGGCAGCTACAGAAGCTAAAAAATATGGGGAAATTAATATTGCCTATGATGGAAGTGATAATGATTTTAAACATATTCCAACACAAGATGAATTAAAATTGGATCCTGAGGCATCATATGTTCATTTATGTGCTAATAACACTATTTATGGTACAGAATGGAAATATGTTCCTGAAACTAATGGGGTACCAATTATTGCTGATATGTCATCAAATATTTTATCAAAACCAATTGATGTATCTAAGTATGGCATGATTTATGCTGGGGCTCAAAAAAATATGGGGATTGCTGGTCTTGGTGTAGCGATTATTAAAAAAGATTTATTGCAAAAAGTTAGTGCAACAACACCAGTATTATTAGATTATACTTTGATGATTGAAAATGATTCAATGTATAATACACCACCAGCTTATGCAATTTATGTTTTAGGCTTAGTTCTAGAATGGATTGATGAAATGGGTGGTTTAGAAGTGATGGAAAAAAGAAATATTGAAAAAGCTAAACTACTTTATGATTATCTTGATAGCAGTGATTTTTATAAAGCTCATAGTGATAAGGATAATCGTTCATTAATGAATGTTACTTTTACAACTCCATCTAAAGAATTAGATGCTAAGTTTGTAAAAGAAAGCATCGAAGCAGGAATGACTAATTTAAAAGGACACCGCTCTGTTGGGGGAATTAGAGCTTCTATTTACAATGCGATGCCATTAGAAGGGGTAGAAAAATTAGTTGCTTTCATGAAAGAATTTGAAGCAGCAAATAAATAGGGGTGATTAATTATGTACGATATAAAATTATTAAATAAGATTTCTCAAGTTGGATTAGATGAGTTTGATACAAACTATTCATATGGAGAAGATGTCGAAAATGAAGATGCAATTTTAGTTAGATCAGCGTCTTTACATGATTATGATTTTAATTCAAATCTAAAAGCGATTGCTCGTGCTGGTGCTGGGGTGAATAATATTCCAATTGAAAAATGCAGTGAAAATGGAATAGTTGTCTTTAATACACCTGGGGCTAATGCTAATGCGGTTAAAGAATTAGTAATTTGTAGTTTGTTTCTAGCTTCTAGAAAGATCGTTGAAAGTATTAAATGGGTAGAGGGATTAAAAGATGATCTAGATGTAGCTAAAACAGCTGAAAAAGGTAAAAGTAATTTTGTTGGGCCAGAAATTGAAGGAAAAACATTGGGGATTATTGGTTTAGGTGCAATTGGGGTTAATGTTGCTAATGCTGCAATTAAATTAAATATGAAAGTAAAAGGATATGATCCATATATTCGAGTTGATGCTGCCTGGGCTTTATCAAAACATGCTCGTCAAGCAGCAAGTTTAGAAGAAATTTATAAAGAATGTGATTATATTTCAATTCATGTTCCTAGTACTAAAGAAACTCGTGGCTTTTTAAATAAAGAAGCTTTTGCGATGATGAAAGATGGCGTAAAATTATTGAATTTTGCTCGTGGTGATTTAGTTAATAACGAAGATTTACTAGAAGCAGTAGCTAGTGGTAAAGTTGGAAAATATATTAGTGATTTTGCCTCACCAGAGTTACTTGGAAAAGATAATATTATTATCTTGCCACATCTTGGAGCTAGTACACCGGAATCTGAAGATAATTGTGCTAAAATGGCGGTATCAGAAATTAGAGAATATTTAGAAAATGGAAATATTGTAAATTCTGTTAATTTTCCAGGGGTAAAACAAGCTCGTGAATCTAAAACGAGAATTTGTGTAATCAATAAAAATGTACCAAATATTTTAGCGAGAATTTCTAATTTATTCGCAGATCATAATTTGAATATTGAAAATATGGTCAATCGTTCACGTGGAGAATATGCTTATACATTAATTGATACTGATGATGAAGTTCGTCAGGATATTATTGATCGAATTGAAGCAGCTAAAGGTGTAATTAATGTTCGTGTTATTGTAGACTAATATAAATGGTTTTATTAAAAGATACTAAAAAAAAGCACACTTTGAAAAAAGTGTGCTTTTTATCATAAATAAATTAATAAAATTTACTAAATAATTATATGTGATAATAGCTACTTTTATTAAAATATAAATATTTTCAGTAATTTTTGTTGGTTTAAATTATGATTATTAATATATTTTACTAATTTTTATAGTAAAATTTAGTAAAATATATTGTGGTGCATTTTACCGAGTGCTATAATGATAGTGCATATTTATGTTACGGGAATAGAATGCAAATAAATGAAAGGATTGGAAAAATGAAGAAGAAAGGATTGAAAATTTTATTGGCTTCATTATTGGCAGTTCCATTAATTGCAGGATTAAATAATTCTGATAAGGTTGAAGCTAATAATGTTGCCCATGAACATGACCTGATTAAATTAGAACGTCCAGGTAGTGGTGGTGAAGCGGTAACTGGTGGTGATTTTTCAAGCAGCAGTGCCTGGCAATGGAAAAACGCTGACATTCAAGCTGTAGATGGAAAAAACACAGGGCATTTAAAAGCTGGTGTTAATGATGCATCTTTTGGTCAGGTGTTATCGTTGAAAAGGGATACTGATTATACAGTTACTTACAAAGCTAAATTATCAGAAAATGGTAATGGGGTAAACTGTGATATTCGAATTCCTAATGCTGGGATTTTAGATGGTACTTGGCAAGGTATTTCTGGAAGCGAATGGAAAGAATATACTTTTAAATTCAATTCTGGTGACCATGAAAGTTTAAGAATCGAATTTGTTAAATGGGGCGATGCTAGTGATATTGTTGCTAGTGAAGCTTGGATCAGTGATGTAAGTGTAACTGACGGTGGAGAAGGTGTTGAAGATGATACAACATACGACTTTATTTGGGCTGATGATTTTAATGAAGGTAAATTAAATGAAGATAATTGGGATTATGAGTTAGGATGTATTCGTGGTATTGAACAACAACACTATGTTAAAAGCGAAGAAAATGTTTATATTGACACTGATGAAACAGCAACTGATGGTAAATTAGTTTTAAAAGCTACTGATCGTGCTAAAGAAGATCAATATGATAATCCTCGCGATAACAGTCGACGAGTAATTTACAATTCTGGAAGTGTTCGTAGCCATGGTAAACAAGAATTTTTATATGGAAGAATTGAAATGAAAGCAAAATTGCCTAAAGGACAAGGTGTATTCCCGGCATTTTGGACATTAGGTGCAGATTTTTCTTTAGATGGTGATATTGCAGCTGACCAAGGATATGGCTGGCCACGCTGTGGAGAGGTTGATATCATGGAATTAACTGGTGATAGCGTTGATGGCAGCTATAATAACCGTACAGTATATCAGACATTGCATTATGGTACTGATGATAATGATAGTGGTAAATATGCTGGAAATGGAACAGCAGCTAGTTTAAATTCTGGAAACTTTAATGATGAATACCATGTATTTGGAATTAACTGGTCAAAAGGAAAAATTGAATGGTATGTTGATAATCAAATTGTTAGAACTGTTGATTATAGTGATGATCAAGCAGCCGTAAATGCTTTGGATAAACCACAATACATTCAATTCAATTTAGCTATGGGTGGAGCTTGGCCTGGTCCAGTTGGAACTGATTTGGCAGGAACTACTTATGATATTGACTATGTTTATTATGCTCGAAGCCCACAACAACAAGCAGATGCTGAAGCTTATTATGCAAATGTGCCAGAAATAAATGGTGCTAGTGATATTACAATGCAAAAAGGAACAACAGTGAATTTATTAGAAAATGTAACAACTGATGCTGATCATTATTTAGATTTTTCAATTAATGATGCACCAATGTTTGTAAATAACGGTGGAAAAACTGAAGTTTCTTTAGTTTGTAAAGGTAAAGATGATTTAGAAAGCTTAAAAAACTTACCAGCTGGTACATATGATTTACATATTACGGCAATTCCTAAATCAGCTAAACCGGATCCAAAAGATCCAAATCAATTAGACCGAACACAAGCTTACGTTTTAAATCGTAAAACGGTTAAATTGACAATAGTTGAAAGTGATAAGAACATTTTACAAGAAAAAATAGCTGAAGCAGAAGCATTATTGCTTAAAACAGATGTTTATACTGAAAAAACGCTTGATTATTTAAATAAAAGTGTTAACTGGGCTAAAGAAATAAATGATGATGTTAGTGCAAATCAAGAATATATTGATAGTGCAATTGCGTTATTAGATGATAGTATGGCTCGTTTAAAAGAAAAGTAGAAATAAAATTAAGAAAGGGAAAAGAGTATGAAGAATAAAAAAATGATGCGGAAAATCGCAGCTGCAGCAATGGCTGGTGCTTTGGTTCTTCCAGCAACAGTATCTTCAAGCAAGGCTCAAACATTAGATGGCTGGGTTGATGATAGTCAGCTAAATAATAGTGAAGTTGCTGCTCCTGAAGCATATGGTCCAACACCAGATGCTTTGCAATATGAATATCAAAAACAAGAACTAGCTGCATTTTGTCATTTTGGTCCTAATACATTCAATGAAATTGAATGGGGTGAAAACTATGGAAACACACCTCCAGCTGAAATTTTTACATTAGGTCCAAATGATGATTTTGATGCTGAAACTTTAGTGGAAACATTAAAAAATGCCGGATTTAAACGCTTAATTGTTACAGCAAAACATCATGATGGTTTCTGTATCTGGGCTAGTGAATATACTAAATATGATGTTGCTAGTACTAATTATAAAAATGGTGAAGGTGACATCTTAGCTGAAATTTCTAAAGCATGTAGTGATTATGATATGGATATGGGACTTTACTTATCACCATGGGATATTCATGATCAAAGCTATGGTTATTTTGATAAAGATGGTAATGCTTTAGTTGGATCAGATGGACAGCCATTAAATGGAATGAGCTGGGAAGAAGTAGAAGAAAAAGATGTTTATGATTACAATGAATATTATCGTAATCAACTAGAAGAAATATTAGGTAACGATAAATATGGTAATAAGGGTGAATTCGTAGAAATCTGGATGGATGGAGCTAAAGGTTCAGGTTATAAAACACAAAATTATAATTTTGATGACTGGTTTGCAACTATCCAAAAATACGAAGGAAAAGAAGCGGGTAGAGAAGCTGATTGTTTGTTGTTTGGTTCTGGTGCTAAAACAACAGTTAGATGGATTGGAAATGAGTTAGGATTTGCTCCAGATACTAACTGGGCTCAAGCAAAACTTATTTACAAAGATGGAAAAGCAACTGATATTGATACTGGTTGGGATGAAAGCACTGGTTATGCAGCTGGATATCCTGATGGAGATGTTTGGACAGTTCCTGAATGTGATGCCAGAATTACTTCTGGATGGTTCTGGGGAAATACTAAAAAGACTCCAAAATCAATGGAAGAACTTTCAGAAATGTATTTTAGATCAGTTGGTCATAATGGAACATTGTTATTAAATGTACCACCAAATGACGAAGGAAAATTAGATAAAGCGATTCAAGAAAGAATTGTTGAATTTGGTAATGCCGTAAAAAATACTTTTAAAACTAATAAAGCAGAAGATAAAGCTGCTTATGCTGATACTGTATTAGGTAATTCTAAAGCTTATTCAGCTTCAAATGTTTTAGATGGTGATCAAGATACATACTGGACTCCAGAAGCTGGAAATAGTATGGGAAGTGTTTTAATTGATTTAGGAGAAACAACTAATTTTGATGTTGTTTCAATTGAAGAAGCAATTCAATTAGGACAAAGAATTACTAATTATAAAGTTGAATATAGTAATGATTTACAAAGCTGGGAAACAATGGATGAAGGAACTACTGTTGGATCTAAACGATTAAGCAGAACTTCACCAGTTAAAGCTAGATATGTAAAAGTAACAGTATCTACAAATGAAGATACTTCACCATTAATTAGTGAAATCGGTGTTTATAAAGCAACAGGTGGATTAGAATTAAATTCATCTGTACCTGAAGGATTAACAGTAGTTGATAATACTGATAAAGACACTAGTGATGGATTTGGATTTACATATAATAATAGTTGGGTCCAAGAAAAAGGTAAAGATTTTATCAATGGTACAAGTATGTACGCAAATGAGGGTAGTGAATTAACATTAAATTTCCATGGTACAAAAGCTTACTTGATGGGAACATTAGATCCAAATCATGGTAAAGCAATGATTAGTGTTGATAATGGTCCAGAAGTTGAAATCGATACTAAAGCTAGTAAGCGTAGTGTTGGAAATGTTCTTTATGCATCAGATGATCTTGAAGATGGTGATCATACACTAACTTTAAGAGTAGTAAGTGATGCTATTGGAATTGAAGCGGCAGCAGTAATTGATAATCAAGGTAAAGGTATGTTCGAATTTGAACATAATGCTTATCGTGTTTTAGAAGCCGAAGATGAAAGTGCTACTTTAGAACATAAATTAACAGTTAAACGTGTTGGTGGAACTAACGGTGAAGCTGTTGTACAAGTTGAAAACAATCCAGGTACAGCAATGCAAAGTAACTATGATGCTAACTTAAGTGGTGGAACTTTAACATTTGCTCCTGGAGAAACTGAAAAACAAGTTAGTTTATATACAAAATACGATAGTCGTATTCAAGGTGATACATCATTTACAATGAATTTAGTTAATGCAACAAATGATGTAATCATTGGATTTAATAAAGTTGCAACAATCACAATTGAAGATCGTGATGTTAAAACTAAAGAACAATTAGCTGAGTTAATAGCTCAAGGTGAAATATTAAATACTCAAGAATACTTATATGTTTCTGGATGGGATGCTTTCCAAGATGCTTTCAAAGCTGCTAAAGAAACATTAGCAGATAGTGATGCTACTATTATTCAATATGGTAATGCTTATCGTAATTTAACTGTAGCAATTAATGGATTAGTAGTTCGTGATAATTATAGTGAAGAAGATCCATTTATTATGCCAGTTAAAAAAGATGAAACAAAAGTTCTTGAAGCTGAATTAGCTACATTAAAAAATACTGGTGAAAACGAAGAATATGTTTTAGCTGTTGAAGAACGTGATTGGGCAAGTAATAAAAAGATTATTAACTGCTTCAATGCCGGTGATCAAATTGAAGTACCATATAACGCTTCTAGAGCAGGTAAATATAAAGTAGTTTTAACATATCGCAGTGGTAGCGAAGAAAATAGTTTTGATGTTAGTGAAGTAGATGGAAAAATTAAAAACGTATCAGTTGTAGCTGGAAATGATGATGCAACTGTTACAAAAACAAAAGAATTTGAAATTGAAGTTGTTGAAGCTGGTGCTGGAACACTTGTTCTAACTGCTAGTACTAAAAATGGACCACAATTAGATAAATTAGATATTACAGCAAGTGATTTAAATTGGAAAGAATTTACAATTAAAGCAACTGCTGGAACTGGTGGTACAATTACTCCTTCAGGAGATAACGTTTATACAGAACTTTCTGATGTGACATATACAATAACACCAGATAATGGTTATGAAATTGAAGATGTAAAAGTAAATGGTGAATCTCAAGGAGCTATTACTTCTTATACATTTACTGAACTTTCAAAAGATAGTACTATTGAAGCAACATTCAAATTTAAATACTACAATGAAAGTACACCATTTGAATTCCCTGAAAAAATTGGTTCTGAAAATAAAGTTACTTTAGAAGCTGAAAAAACTGAACTAATCAATACTGGTGATGCAAATGAACAATGGAAATTAGGAATTGAATCTGGCACTTGGGCTAGTGGTGGTCAATTTGTCAATTGCTTAAATAGTGGCGATCAATTAGTTATCCATTATAATGCTCCTAATGCAGGAATTTATCAATTCACAGCTACATATCGTAGTGGTTCTGATACTAATAAATTAGTATGGTCTGGTGATAAAGTAATTGATGGTGAAGTTGCAGCAGGTAACAGTGATGCTTCTGTTGTTAAAACTGTTGATTTCTTAGTTGAAATAACTGAAGCTGGTAAAGGTAAAATTGTATTTACTGCACCAAGTACTAATTCACCTCAATTAGATAAATTTGATATTGTTTATTTCAGTGATAAAGAATCTATGGCTAGAGCTGACTTAAAAGCTTTAATTGAAGATGCAAAAGCTATTTTAGAAAATGCATCTGATTATCAAACTGCAACAATTGAAAATTTAAAAACAGTATTAGCAAAAGTTGAAGATGTTTATGAAAATGATGAAGCATCAGTTGAACAACTTGAGCAAGCAAAAGCTGATTTACAAACAGCAATTGATGGTTTATTAGAAGTTGTTGATAAAACTGAATTAACTCAATATATTGCAAAAGTTCAAGAAATTGTTGATAATATTGATGATTATTCTAAATATAGTGTTTATGGATTAGAAGAAAATTTAGCTAAAGCTAAAGAAGTATATAATAATGAAAATGCAACTGAAAATGAAGTAGCAGCTATGGTTAGAACATTAAAATATGGTGTTGAAAACGCTCGTAAAAAAGCATTTATTGAAGATTTAGAAAAATTAGTTGCTCAAGCAAAAGCAATTGATTTAGAAGGATATACACCTGCAAGTGTTGATGTCTTTGAATTAGTATTATCTGATGCACAAACATTATTAGATTCAGATTTAAGTTTTGAAAATCAAGATAGTGTTGATAAAATGTATGATCGCTTATCTAAAGCAATTAATTTATTAACAAAAATTTCTGATTTAGAAGAAGATCCAGGTCAAACACCTGACAAACCAGGAGATAAACCAGGTTCTGGAGATTCTGGTGATAATAATAACAACGGATCTCAAAATCCTTCTAACGGAAATAATGATAGTAGTAATCCTGGAAATGGTAATGCAAGTAAAACAGGTGATGATATCAATATGGCACCATTTATGGTTTTAATGGCTTTAAGTTGTTTAGGTGCATGGGAAGTTTTAAAAAGAACAAAAGAAATTGATTATTAAGATTTATAATAAGACATTCCTTAAAAAATGATTCTATGATTAAAGAAGACGGAAGTGTAGCTATTATTTAGCTGACACTTCTGTTTTTGTTTTATAATATAAAAAGACAATAGATTTTAAAATTATATGGTATTTTATTGTCAAAAATGGGAAATTATCTTATACTAAGGGAGATGTTGAAAGGGAAAAATGATGATGAAAAAGATGACTTTAAGAGGGAAAATTACAATATTAACAATTGGACTAGTAATAGTTGTTGGAGTGATAGCTGGTTATTTTTTATTAAGAGATCCACTTGTTTTTAAAGAAAAAGAAGTAGAAGTGGAAATCAACGAAAACTTCGATGCTTTAAAAAATATTGAAGAAGTTCGTGATGGTGATATTAAAGATGTCAAAGTTGATGATTCTAATGTTAACTATGATAAATTAGGTGAGTATCAGCTAGTTTATCAATACCATGATGAAGAATACTCAATTACTATTAATGTTGTTGATACTACAAAACCAAAATTTGATATAGTTGATTTAGATCTTGATTTAGGGATGAAGATAGATCCAGCCAGTATGGCAACAAATATCAAAGACGCAACTAAAACTAAGGTGCAATTTAAAGAAGAATATGATTTTAGCCAGGAAGGGGTTATTGATGTAGTTGTTCAAGTAATTGATGAAGGTGGGAATATTACTGAAAAGAAAGGAAAAGTTAATCTTGTAAAAGATGACCAGGCACCTAAAATAAGTGAATTACCAGTAATTACAATTGTCAAGGGCAATACAATTGATTATAATCAGGGTGTTACTATTAGTGATAATCGTGATCCTAATCCAACTTTAAATATCGACTCAAGTCAGGTCGATATAAATAAAGTAGGTACATATATTGCAGTTTATACAGTTAGTGACCGTTCAGGAAATAAAATAGAAAAAAAGCGTAAAATAAAAGTAGTTGAAAATACAACAATTGGACACAATGAACAAAATGGTGAAAAAATAGTTAATTTAACATTTGATGACGGTCCATCAGCTAATACGCAAAAAATCTTAGAGATTTTAGATCGTTATAATGTCAAAGCAACATTTTTCGTTACTGGAAATAATCAGGCATATAATCATTTAATTAAAGCGGCCCATGACAAAGGGCACACAATTGCTTTACATACATATTGTCATGATTATCCTAAAATATATGCTTCAACTAGTGCTTATTTTGATGACTTAACAAAAGTAGGAAATATGGTTAAAGATTTAATTGGACATGTTTCTAAATATGTTCGTTTTCCTGGTGGGGCTTCAAATACAGTTTCACGTAAATACTGTCCAGGAATAATGAGTGTTTTATCAAAAGAACTGATTGCTCGTGGTTATCAGTATTATGATTGGAATGTAGATTCAACAGATGCTTCTGGTAATAATGTACCGGTTAGTAAAATCGTAGCTAATGCAACAAATAGCAATGCTAATAACATTAATATTTTATTTCATGATACAGCAGCTAAGTCAACTACAGTTCAAGCGTTACCAGCGATAATTGAAAATTATTTATCAAGAGGTTATCGCTTTGAAGCAATTAATGATAGTTCATTTGTGCCACATCAAAAAGTAAATAATTAGTATTTTAAGGCTTAACTTTTACAAGTTAAGTCTTTTTGTAAATAAAAATATCTAAAGCCAAAGAATAGCAAGTAGTATTATTACTTTGGCTTTTTCATTAATATTATATTAAATCTAATGTTGAACTTAAGATACCTAAAATTAATACTATAAATATATATAATATAAAACTTGATATGTATAAATATTTTTTATAATTACCATTTTCTTTAAGAACTATAATTGTTCTATCGAAAAAATATATAAATAATGTAAATAAGATTGTAAGAAGCCAAAAAACCATGATAACACTCCTTTTTATTAAAATTGTTTATATATACATATTATTCTATTTTTATTATTATTTATTTTTTACTTTAATCTTCAAGATATCTTTCCTCATAATTATGGTACATCTCAAGCTGCTTAGAATAGATGCCAATATTTTCATCTATATCTGTTAGAATATAATATCTTTCATTTGAAAAAATATGACTAATTTCTTGATCGATTTCTTTCAATTCTTCATAACTAACCTTTTTCGTATTAACCTCTATAGTTGGATAAAATAAATCCATATTTGATTGGACAAAATTTTTTGTAGCAGGTTGTTCACTATATTGTCTATATGAAGGAAATGTCATTGTCCTTACTGCTATTTTACCATTATTAATATTTTCATTATATATTTCAATGGCATAAAGAATATATTGAAGTTCATTTTTTGCATCATCATAATTGCTTATTATATTATAGCGGTCAGTCGTAAGATAGAATCGAATAGATGAATGTGTTTTATGAATATATTCTGCTTCAAAATATTTATTGAATGCAGCATAGCCCCTTCCATTAGTTGGACCATTATACAATCCAAAACTAGTCATTTCATAATCTTCATAATCATCAATATTTTCAATCAAATATTCATTAAATAACTGTTGCATCTTTTCATTGCTATATGAAACGTTAAAATACATAATTATAATTACGAAAACAATAATTATTGTAAAAATTATTTTTTTCACATTTATCCCTCCCGTTAAAATAGTAGTATAAAAAATTATTAGAATTTCACAAATATCCACTTATCTTTGTATTCTGTTTTGTGTTTTATTTGCTTTAGATAACGAACACAAAGTTGAATGTACCCGTGGTGAAAATGACATTATAATTATTTGTATCTTGATAATATAATGTAATCACAATATATAATTAAAATAGTGTTAAGATATCTAAATTAGAAAAATCTATTAAATAGAATTATATTATCCATTGAATTATGATAAGTAAAATTATTATATTTTTTTTATTTTTTATCCTCTATTTTATCAAAATTATACGAAATCCCTTTCTTTATTTTAATGATATCATAATATATTTATAAATCAAGTATACGTAGATAATCTAGCTATTGTTATTTATAAAGTATAATGTATAATTAAATTAGCTTAATATTGAGGATGATATAAATGGCTAATAAAAATAATTTATTTAAATTAGAAATGCTATTATTAGGTGTTTTAAGAAAACAGGATTGTTACGGATATGAAATAACTAAATTAATAAAAAAGTATTCTAATAACTTGATTATTATCAAAGATGGTACAATGTACCCTATATTATATAAATTATTAGATGATGGGTTTATTTCAAGTTATGACAAAGTTGTATCTAGGAAAGTAAGAGTTTATTATCATATTGAATCTTCGGGTATAGAAAAATTTAATTCAATGGTTAATGATTATGAGAATATGGTAAAAGGTATTAATAATATAATAAGATAATTAATTGGGGGAGCAGTAATGGGAGATACTAATGCAAAAAATAAATATTTTAAGGATATTAAAACATTATTACCTATTAAAAGTTCGCAAGAGAAAGATTATTTAGTTAAACTCAAGAAGAATTTAGATGAATATAGTTATGATAATCCAAATAGTACATATGATGATTATGCAGAAAAATTTGGGACTGCTAAAGATATAGTTGTTGCATATTTAGATAATTGTAATGAAGATTATTTAATATCAAAATTGAGAATAAGAAATATTTTTGTAAAAGCAATCACTATTATTACTATACTATCTGTCCTAGTAAGCATGTATTTTTTATGCATACTACAAGAGAACTATAACATAGCAAAACAAGAACATATTAGTGATTCTGAAACAACTATTATAGAAGAATAAAAAATACTTTAATATTTATATGTAGCATATCACTGAAATATTATAGGTAAAAAAGATATTTTAAAAGTAACCCATAATATTTGTGATATCAATTAATAACTAGAAATAGGTAATTTCTAGTTATTTTAATTTACAAGTTACAAAATAAAAACCACCTGCATAGCAACAAGTAGTTATACAAAGATGCACCTTCTAAACATATACTAAAGTATCGTATACGAAAGAGAAGGTAATAAAGTATTGTTCAATAAAGCGAATTATCTAACACATAAAAAGTGAATGTGCAAATATCATATCACCTTCATACTTAAGCATAGACTAAAAGCAATATGTAATCAACTAAGAAATAATATAGATAAAATATTATCACTATAGTTGATTAAAATAGTTGTTTAATTGTTTTTGATATTATTCATTTATTTGAATGTTGTAGAATACTTTATCTTTAGATATTATTGACAGATCCATTTAAAGTAAATAAATGGCATATTAGCAAACATTGAATATCGTGGTAATAAATATTGATTATCTTTTCTTGTCATATTACGATTTTGGTTGTAACCAAAAGCTAGCGATACATTTTGTTGTTTTAAAACACTAAAGGACTCTTCACTAGCAACACCGTAAGGAAAAGCAAAATATTTACTGCTGACAATATTTTTATTTTGATTAAAATCATCATTTATTTGTTCTTTTGATAATGTTTCAATCATTTTTAACGCTTTTTGACAATGATGAAAATTGTATGAATGCGAATAATATTGAACATTTTCATCATTGATTAAGTCTTCTTTTTTCAAATATTTAGGATTATCAATAGTTGTTTTATATCCGATAACAAAACAGGTTGCTTGAAAATTATATTTTTGTAAAACTTTTTTTACAATAGTATTGAAACTTTTATATCCATCGTCAAAAGTTAAAGCGACTGCTTTTTTAGGTAATTGATAACTGCCATTATAATAAGCTTCGATTTCTTGCATAGTTAATGTATGATAATTATTTTCATATAAATACTGCATTTGTTTTTCAAATTTACTAATGCTCATATGATAAATATCATGTTTATAGTTTTTCTCTTTATCTTCATCACTTACAATATCGTGGTAACCTAAAACAGGTAGACCATCAACATTTAAGTAATGGATTATTGCAATTTTTGCAGCCCAAATTAATCCAATTGCTAGATAAGCACACAGCAAAAAGCAAATAACTTTTTTTATTGTTTTCATTATACCCACCGACGACATTATAGCAATTATGCTACTATTTATCAAATTAATTTAGTTTATTTAAGGTTTATTAAGACAAAAAAATTAGGCGAATTAAATCGCCTAATTTTTTTAACGACAGTGATGATTCATTTTTTTGCATCTGATTTCATTTAATTGATCAATAGCAGCAACAGCTTTATCTTTTAAAGTTTCTTCAATAGCTGCAATTGCTTGAAGACTATTAGTAACAGCTTCATTGACTTCTAATAATTCTTGTGAAGAATTAGCACAGCTTACAACTTTTTGTAATTTTTCGCCTTCAGCATTTAAAATATGAGCTAATCCAGCTTCTTGTAATGCAATAGATTGCAATATAGCTGTTAATGCGCAACCTTCATCAACTGGTGTACATTCAATGATTGGCATTCCCATTTTTATCACCTCCTATATTATAGGTTATGTAAGGTTTTTAAAGTTCTAAAGGCAAAATGGTAAAAACTAAAAAAGTATTTATAATTTTATAAGTTAACTAGTTATGTTAAAATGGAGACAATTTAGGAGGAAAAGGAAATGTATTGTCAAGTTTGTGGTCATCAGTTAATAAAAAAGAAATGTGGTATTGATGGTGAAGTACCATATTGTCCTAATTGTAAAGAGTTTAGGTTTGAACGTTTTAATAGTGCGATTTATGCAATTGTTTTAAATCCTAGTAAAGATAAGATCTTGTTGATTCAACAATACAGACGAACTGATAATATTTTAATTGCTGGATATATCAATAAAGGTGAAAATGCTAAAGAAACATTAATTCGAGAAATAAAAGAAGAAACTGGATTAAATGTCAAAGAATATCTGTATAATGATAATTCATATTTTAAACCATCAGAAACATTGATTCATAATTATGTTGCTGTTGTTGATAGTGAAAATTATCAATTAACTAATGAAGTTGATCAGGCTAAGTGGTTTTTAATTAATGAAGCCGTTATGGCAATTAAGCCAGAATCGTTAGCTAAATCATTTTTATTAGAAGCGATTAATAAATTTAATTTAAAATAGCGAACTTTACTAGTTCGCTATTTTGCTGTTCAATCGATTTGCTAAAATAATGGAAATTATAATTTTTAAAGTGTCTCCTGGTAAAAATGGAATTACACACATTGTTAAAGCTGGAATTAAAGAGGTATTAGTTACATAAATAAACCATAACGTACCAATCAAATAACAAACAGCAGTTCCGATAATTAATGCTATTATTTTAAAAGATAGTTTTTCATTTCTTTTTACAATTAAAGCAATAACTAAAGCCATGATTGGAAAACTGAAAATATAACCACCACTAGGCCCTAGTAAGCTAGCTAATCCCCCGCTAAAACCACCAAAAACTGGTAAGCCAATAGCACCCATAAAAACATAAACCAGTGTACTGATAAAAGCTAATTTTGGTTTTAATAATAAGCTAACTAAATATACCCCTAAAGTCTGTAAAGTAATTGGTACTAAAGTAGGTAAGGCAATTTGAATTTGTGCCAGGATAGCAATTAAACAAGCAAACAAGGCACAATATAACATATTTTTAACTTTTGTATTCAAAATTTAATCCTCCTGAACGATTTTAGCAAACATTTTTATTCTAAACAAGAATTATTTATCTATTAAAAAAATTGTTTTATAATGGTATATAGCAGGTGATATGATGAGTTTATTAGAAAAATTAAAAGATAATCAATTGTTTACTAAAGCCCAATTACCCGTAGTAACATATATAAATGAACATAGTGAAGAAATTTCTAAAATTACAATTGGACAAAAAGACCTATTCTTCAAATGCTACAATTATTAGAATTTGTCAAAAACTGGGTTATCCTGGGTTTCGAGAATTTAAATATCAGTTATTAAAAGAATTGGAATCAAATAAGTTTGTTAAACAGTCAGTAGATTTTACGAAACCTTTTTATTTATCAGAATCGGATTTTGAAATCATTAATAATTTATCATCATTATATAAAGAAACAATTGATATTATTAATGCTAATTTAGATTTAAAACAATTAGAGACAATTGTTCGAGTTATTTATCAGGCTAAAAGAGTTTTTATTTACTCAGTAGGTGATACTAGTTTAACAGTAAAAAATTTTATGAATAAGTTAATAAAAATAAATATCTATGCAATTTTAGCTACTGAATATCATGAAGAGTTATTTACTAGTAAAAATGTAACAAGTGATGATTGTGCTATTTTTGTTACATATCGAGGACAGAAAGATTTGTTTTTAAAATGTATGCAGGAAGTAAAAAAATCAGGCGCTAAAATTATTCTCATTACTGCAAATAGAGATAGTGTTTTAACAAGATTGTCCAATAATCAAATTATTTTACCAAATAAAGAGCATGATGATCGAATTGCAACTTTTTATTCTCAGCTTGCTTTTAACTATATTTTAACGGTTATTTATGCTTTGCTTCATAAAAAAGTTGAACTTTAAGTACAATTTTTTAAACAGAGTAATGATAAAAAACGGATTTTATTTCCTAAAGTAAGTCGTTTACTTTGCAAATAAAAATTACTATGCAACAATGGTTATGGCAGGTGATAAAATGAATGAAGAATTAATTACATTTTCAACTTTTAATCATAGCGATGCTTTAGATTTTGGCTTACGAGTAATTGAAATAGCTAAAAAAGAAAAATTAAAGCCATTGCGTATTCGCGTATCAATTGACGGAGATATTGTTTTTCAATATTTAATGGATGGGAAAACAAGTGATTTATGGTTAAATCGTAAGGAAAATACCGTATTAAAAACTAAACAATCATCAATGAATGTTTTTAATAATCAAGATTTTTATAAAAATATAGTTGATGATGAAAATTATGCTATTTGTGGTGGCGGTTATCCTTTGATTGTAGCTAATGAATTTAAAGGGGTATTTTGTATATCAGGATTAGAGCACTATGAAGATCATGCATTAATTGTTCGGGTTTTAAAAGAAATGAAAAATAGATAGGAGACAAATTATGAAGCTAGGAATATTAGGTACAGGAATGATCGTTAAAGATCTTTTGACAACATATGATTTATTGGGAATTGAATATACAGCAGTTCTAGCGACTAAAGCTACTGAAGATGAAGCAAGTGCTTTAGTTGATAAATATCATTTAGATAAATATTTTCTTGACTTTGATGAGCTTTTAAAAGATGATATTGATACAGTTTATGTAGCGCTTCCAAATCATCTTCATTATAGCTTCGCTAAAAAGGCTTTGGAACATGGTAAACATGTAATTGTTGAAAAACCAATTACTGCTAATGTTCAAGAATTAAAGGAATTAATAGAAATTGCTAAAGAAAAGCAATTATTTATTTTTGAAGCGATGAATATCCATTATTTACCAGCATATCAGGCTTTAAAACAATGTTTAACAAAAATTGGACAGCCTAAAATTGTTAGTTTAAATTATAGTCAGTATTCATCACGCTATAATGCTTTTAAAGCAGGTAATATTTTACCAGCATTTGACTTTCATAAAGCTGGAGGAGCTTTAATGGATTTAAATGTTTATAATATTCATGGTTTAACTGGTTTGTTTGGTGAACCTAAGCGGGTTAATTATCTTGCCAATATTGAAAATAATATTGATACTAGTGGAATTTTAACGCTTGATTATGACAATTTTAAAGCTGTAAGTATTAGTGCTAAAGATTGTAAAGCACCAGTGATGTTAACTTTCCAAGGTGATGGTGGTGTGATTAAAATTGATACCCCAATCAATCAATTAACTAAATTTGAGTATATAAATAATAATAATGAAGTAGAAACTGTAGATTTAAATGAAGGTAAACATCGTTTGTATTATGAATTTAAAGAGTTTATTCGTATGATTGAACAGAATGATGTTACTAAAGCAGCAAAAATGATGGAAGTAAGCTTAACTGTAAGTAAAATAATGAATGAAGCAAGAAATCAAGAAGGGATCGTGTTTGATAATGACAGATAAGTTAGTAGTGGGATTTATTGGAAATGGTAAAAGTGCTAATCGTTATCATATTCCATTCATTTTAACAAGAAAAGATAAAATTGAAATTAAAAAAATTTATACAATAGATCAAAAGAAAGATAGCTGGGCTAAAATTCCAGGAGTAATTTATACTGAGGATTTAGATGATTTATTAAATGATCAAGATATTGATGTCATTGTAATTAGTACACCATCTAATGTTCATTATGAATATGCTAAGATTGTTTTAAATGCTGGAAAGAACTGTATTGTTGAAAAGCCATTTGCTAATACTTATGAAGAAGCTAAAGAAATTTTTGATCTAGCTAAGGAAAAAGGGTTAATGGTACAATGTTATCAAAACCGTCGCTTTGACAGTGATTTTTTAACTGTTCAAAAAGTAATTGAATCTGGTAAATTAGGGGATTTGTTAGAGTTAGAAATGCATTTTGATTATTATCGTCCTTATATACCAGAAAGTGTTCATGAATTTAGCAGCATTAATTCATATTTGTATGGTCATGGTTGCCATACTCTTGACCAGGTAATTAGTTATTTTGGAAAACCTGATCATGTTCATTACGATGTTCGTCAGTTATTAGGTTCTGGCAGAATGAATGATTACTTTGATTTGGATTTATATTATGGAACATTGAAGGTATCAGTAAAATCAAGTTATTTCCGTGTTAAAGAACGACCAAGTTTTGTAGTTTATGGTAAAAAAGGAATGTTTATTAAAGAAAAGAAAGATAAACAGGAAGAACATTTGAAATTATTCTATTTACCAGGTCCTGGTCATGAAGATTTTGGTGTTGATTTACCAAGTGAATATGGAACATTAATTTACTATGATGATCAAGGGAATTATCATGAAGAAAAGGTTCCATCAGTAAAAGGTGATTATGGTTATTATTATGATGCTTTATATGATACATTGAAAAATAATCAGGAAGTACTTGTAAAACCAGAACAAACATTATTACAAATTAAAATATTAGAAGATGGAATTAAAGGTCTAAAATAAAATGTCGCACTAGCGACATTTTATTTTGTTTCAATAGTAAAAAGAAATAGAGCAATTAAATATTCCTTTAAAAATATATTGCTAATTAAACCAGGTTCAATTGGTTCATTGATTTTTAGTGCATGATAAAAAGCACAAATAGCATCTTTACTGCTTAATGTTTTAATAGTTGCCAATAATTCTTTAATAGTAATATCTTTAAAACGATTTTTTAATAGTTTATAACGTTGTTGGTATTCTTTTTTAAAAACATCATTTATTTCTTTACATACTTGATCTAAATCGTATAAAAGATCATTTTGATAATTATATTCTGTCATTGTTAATTCTAATGATCGAATGAAATAATCTTTAATAGTTAATTGATTTAAATAGGTGTCTTTTTTCAATAAATCGGTTAATGGTGTCGAAGAGCTATTAATTGCTTTAGTTACAATACTTTTATTGATTGAATCTTCGTAATTAAGAATTAATTGATATAATTTTTTGATAATATTTTTATTAGGATATGACTTTTTAAAATTATATAAATAGCCATCAATTTTTTTAAATGTTTTTAAAGTATCATAATAACCAAGTTTAATTCGCCAATCTAGAATGTTACGATTAAAATCTAAAAATCCTCCTAAATCATAACTTGGTCGAATAAACGTAATATTAGGTCGATTTGTAAAATGTAAATGTGTTGGCTCACGTTTTAATTCAATAGCAATTATTTTTTCAGCACCCATTTTTAAAGCTAAAGATATCGGTAAATTATCATAATATCCACCATCAAGATAGCCCTGATTATCAATATAATAAATAGGAAAAGCGGGAAAACAAGCAGCTGAAGCTAAAGCGTAATCAACTAGTGGTGTTGGCTGCATTTGTTTTTTAGTAATTTCTAATGGTGTAAGTTTAGGATATTTAACAGTAACAATACCATAATCAATATTACTTGAAAAAGCTTTAGGTTCATTGTACAAATTATAAACTAGATTTTTTAGTGGTGTAATATCAGCACCTTTTTCATTAATAAATGATTTAAAAAAAGGTTTGATTAAGTTGCTTTGTGAAAGCATTGATTCAATTGAAAAATCAAAATTTACCGGATTTGTAAAGATATCACTGATCTTCATTTGATCCCATAATTGATAAAGTGCCTGGTAGTCTTTTTGAACAACAAGTAAACCATTTAAAGCCCCGATTGATGTTCCAGTTACAATATCAAAATCATATTCTAATTCTTGTAAAGCTTTAATACAACCAGCCTGATAGGCCCCTTTAGCGCCCCCACCAGCTAAAACTAATGCCTTTTTCATTGGATACCACCTCTTAATAATTATACGAAGACTCATTTAAAAAATCCATCTTCTTTATTAAATGAGACAATTAATTTTAAAACTAACAAGAATTTGATATAATGAAAAACGGTAGTGTCAAATAAGTTATGAAAAAATGAAATTTATTCATAACTAGAATTCCATAGTTGATTCTATGAAGTAATTCAATGCTTCATCTAGCAGTATGTTCCATTTGTT
>NZ_NFKR01000016.1 GCF_002160495.1 Erysipelatoclostridium sp. An173
CACAGGGATTTGATGTATCATCTATTCAAGAAATTCCTAAATAATATTCTGTTTTTTCTAAATGAAACCGAACTTGTTTTTAAGTTCGTCTTTTTTTGTGTTTTTACTCGCGATTGGGTCAAATTATTTTTCACACTTTCCTCCTCTTGTATCTATGTTTTAACATGCTTTAAAACAAAAAAATAGAGCACCTGTTCTTTTAAAAACATCGCTCTAAAATTTATTTTAATAATTATCTAAAAAATAGAACAGTGCTCTATTTTTTAGATAAAATACTAATTTTTATCTTCTTCCATTATAATTTGGTTAGATGAAAAATGTTCTACTTCAACTTTTTTTGAATGCTTTATTTTGTAATCTAAATTATTTTCATAATTGAGTCGAAAATAGCATGAATATAAAATATTAAACAATAAAGATACTGAATGTTCAGAAGTAAAATTAGCAATCTTAGAAAATAACTTTTCTCTAGTAGCAATATATAAAATACATTCACTAAAACAACTTAATGTATTTTCTCCAAAACTCGTCATAATGATAATCGGAATATTTTTCTCTTTTAATAACGAAGCCACCCTAATTAAACTATGATTTTCTCCTGAATAAGATACAATAATAGCACAATCATTAACATCTAACATATCCGCCTGATATTTTTCTTCACCAACATGATTTTGAACAATAACATGCTTTTTTATCCTCGACATTTTTTGTTGAAAAACTGTAGCTAGTGGTACATAAGCCCCAAAGCCAAAAACATAAATATGCTGGGCCTTATCAATTATCCTAATTGCACGTTGCAATGAATCATGATGAATTAACGATACTGTATCTTTTGTAGCTTCGTTAATAACTTCTTTAATACTGCCAACAACACTCATCATATTATCATCTTTACTAAAAGGCAAATTAGCATCAATATTATCGAAATGTGAATCCAAATATTTTTGTTCCTTAATTAATTGTTCTTTTAACTGATTATAGCCTTGATATCCTAATTTATGAGCTAATCTAATTACAGCTGAAGATGAACAATATACTTCTTTTGCAATATCTCGAGTTGACAAATTACTTAAAGAAACTCGGTGTTCCAATAAATAATTCGCAATATCTCGTTCTACTTTGGTTAATTTCTCATTAGCTATTTTGTCAATTAATAACATCTCTATTCACCACCCTAAAATTAAGTATATAATATTTTAATATTATATAACCATATCTAAGTAAATTTATAAAACTTTTTAGTAACTCTTTTGATCCTAAATTAATATTCTATAAAATTGTAGTTAATAACTATTATCATAAATATTCTAAAAATATAATATTTGTTGACTATTTTTCTAACTTCAGTATAATACGAATTGTTAGTTTGTTCTAACTTTGTAGGTATTATGTTGTTAAATAAAATTATTGTTTTAATTTGTTGTATTCTATTAATTCTATGTATTTTACCATTATGGAAAAATAAGTTTGCGGGTAATAAAGTTCTTTTAAAAATCACTTCATTCCACCAGATTTATGCTTTTTTATTACTTGTTTTAGCTTTAATCCATGGGATATTAGCCGGTAATAATCCAGCGATGTTTAGTGGTAAAATTGCCTGGATGATTTTATTATTAATTATTTTATTTGCATATATAATTAAACAAAACAAGCCTAAATGGAAAAAAATCCATATGGCATTATCTATTATTTTTGTAGGATTAGTAATTTTACATATTATTCATGCAATTATAGTATAAAAAAAGAGGATTATTTTAAGAAAGTCTTATAATCCTCATAGTTTTTCTTTAATAATTCAGGTGTATTTAAATCATATGGACAATGAGCTTTACATTTACCACAATTTATACATGTCTCAATTTTTTTCATTTCCTCTTGCCAATGTGGTGAAAGCCAATTAGCACTTGGAGATCTTCTAAGCATTAAAGACATTCTAGCACATTGATTTATTTCAATTCCCATTGGACAAGGCATACAATAACCACAGCCACGACAGAATTCACCAGCTAATTCTTGACGATCATGTTCTATTATTGCTTTAATTTCATCATTTAAAACTGGTGGATTATCATTGTAACTAATAAACTCATCTAGTTCTTTTTCTTTTTGAATTCCCCAAATTGGTAAAGTATTATCAAATTGAGCTAGATAAGCATAAGCTACATCAGAACGAGTAATTAAACCACCTGATAAAGCTTTCATGCAAATAAAACCGACATCTTTTTCCTTACATAATCTTACTAGTTCTTCTTCTTTATCAGATGCTAAATAACTAAATGGGAATTGTAACGTATCATACAAACCAGATTCTACGGCTTCTTTTGCAACATGTAGACGATGATTAGTTATTCCAATATGTTTTATTTTTCCTTGTTCTTTAGCTTCCAACATTGCTTCATACAATCCTGTTCCATCATTTGGTTTAGGACAAAATGATGGATTATGGAATTGATAAATATCAATATAATCAGTTTTCAATAATTCCAAACTTGTATTTAAATCGCGCCAAAAATCTTCTACTGTTGTAGCCATTGTTTTTGTAGCAATATAAATATCTTTACGTACATCACTTAAAGATAATCCTATTTTTTCTTCACTATCACTATAAGCCCGAGCTGAATCAAAGAAATTAATTCCATTTGCATAGGCCTTTTTTAAAATCACTTTGGCTTCTTCTTTGCCCACTCTTTGTATTGGTAAAGCACCAAAGCCATTACGATTAACAACAATATTAGTTCTTCCTAATCTTACTTTTTCCATAATACCCCTCCTACATCGATTGACATTAACTATTATAACATTAAAAAAACGAGAATTTAATCTCGTTTACTTAAAAATCATGATTAATTATTTCAACTAAAGAAAACTCATCATTTTCAAATTCAAATTTCAAAATACAACAATTACGAATTCTAGTTGTTTGATCAACTTGACTATTTTTTGACCAGTAACGCATGAACCCACGACATGAAGCCCCATGACTAACAGCTAGAACTGTCTGATGATCTTCTTTTTTCATAACTTCTAATAAAGTATCTGCCATTCGCTGACGCATTTCTAATTCACCTTCGCCACCATAAGTTACAAAGAAATCTCCATATGGAAGAGGTGGATTTAAATC
The DNA here is from genome assembly GCF_002160495.1 of Erysipelatoclostridium sp. An173. Lineage (GTDB taxonomy): Bacteria > Bacillota_I > Bacilli_A > Erysipelotrichales > Coprobacillaceae > Thomasclavelia > Thomasclavelia merdavium. The sequence goes on from NZ_NFKR01000016.1 coordinate 3,125, forward strand.
TTCACTTTCTCCTTCAAAAACACCAAAATTCCACTCTTTTAAACCCTTAAGACGTGTATATGGCATATCTGTTACTAATTCTAAAGTATCGCAAGCACGCTCTGAAGTTGAAGAATAAGCATGATCAAATGTAATATTATGATCTTTAAAATATTTTCCCGCAACTTTAGCTTGTTTAATTCCTAATTCTGTTAAAGGCGCATCACACCAGCCTTGAATTTTCTTTCGAACATTAAATAATGTTTCTCCATGACGCATTAAATATAATGTCTTTTTCATTTCCAATCAACCTCCATAAAAAACAAACCAGCCTCAAAATCAAGCATACTATAACACAATTTAAAAAAATGCGCACCATATTTATTATTTTTAACTATTAACCCCCTAGAAAAAACATTATCTTCTGTATTTACAACTTAAAATAAGGTAGAATAAAAAAAGAGCTATATATCATAATTTATTCATTTACTAATAATAATTTCGTTTGTTTTGTATGAAAATCATACACTAACATATAAAAAATATTAAGAAAGGAGATGTGAAGGACTTTTAAATATAAAAATTAGGTAACAAACAATTTAATAAAAGTCACTTCATAAAAAAATTTATGGAAACATATGGAATTGAAAAATATGGGCTTTCAACTACTGGAACAATTTATCGAAACATTCCCGCTGGATCTTTAGTCGAAAAAGCCCTATTAAAAAAAGAAGGACGCCTTAGTAGAGCTGGCTGTTTATGTATTGAAACTGGTGAAAGAACGGGTCGTTCACCAAACGATAAATATATTGTCGACCACCCTTCAATCCATGATAAAATTGCTTGGGGTAAAGTTAACCGTCCGGTTTCACCAGAAAAATTTGATTTAGTTTATAAACAAATTATCGATCACTTATCAGATAAAGACTTATACATTTTTGATGGTTACGCTGGTGCTAATCCAAAATATTCATATGCTTTTAGAATCATTAATGAAAAAGCTAGTCAAAATCTTTTTATTTCTAATCTTTTAATTAAACCTACTCCTCGTGAATTACAGCACTTTCAAGAAGATTATTTAATTTTAGCAGCACCTGATTGCAAAATTGATAAAAGCGTTGGTTTAAATAGCGATGTTGCTGTAATGATTGACTACGCTAGACAAATAGTTTTAATCGCTGGAACTGGTTATTCCGGTGAAATCAAAAAAAGTATTTTTTGTGTCATGAATTATGTTTTACCGCAACGAAATGTCTTTACTATGCACTGTTCTGCAAATATTGGTGATGAAGGCGATACTGCGTTATTCTTCGGACTTTCAGGAACTGGAAAGACAACTTTATCCGCTGATCCTAAACGTAAATTAATTGGTGATGATGAACATGGCTGGTCACATACTTCAGTATTTAATTTTGAGGGCGGCTGCTATGCAAAATGTATTAATTTATCTAAAGAAAACGAACCTGAAATCTGGGATGCAGTAAGATTTGGTGCTGTTGCTGAAAATGTCTGCTTATTTGAAGATACTAGAATAATTGATTTTAATGATAATTCAATTACTGAAAATACCCGTGTTGGTTATCCACTAAATTTTATCGCTAATATTGCACCTGAAGGGGTAGCTCCAATTCCAAAAACAATTTTCTTTTTAGCCGCTGATGCTTTCGGGGTTTTACCACCGATTTCTAAATTAGATAAAAACTCAGCAGCATATCATTTCGTATCTGGCTATACAAGCAAACTAGCTGGTACTGAAGATGGGGTTACCGAACCCGAAGCAACTTTTTCTACCTGTTTTGGAGAACCATTTTTACCATTAGACCCTTTGCTTTATGCACAACAATTCCAGCGTCGAGTTAAAAAAGCTGGTGCCAATGTCTTTTTGATTAATACTGGATGGGTTGGCGGATCTTATGGAACTGGTAAACGTATCCCGATTAAATTTACTCGTGCTATGATCAATGCCGCAATTGATGGCGAACTAGATTTTGTCAGCTATGAAAGAGATCCTTACTTCAATTTAAATATTCCTAAATTCTGTCCTGGTGTTCCTCAGGAATTATTGAATCCAAAATCTACTTGGATCGATAAAGATGCTTATGACCAGACTGCTCAAAAATTAGTAAAAATGTTCCAAAACAACTTTAAGCAATATTCTAATTTTCCAGAAGCAGTTATCAACGCTGGACCTGGCGGAACTTACAGCCAGTAATTTCAAAATAGTATTTATAAAAACTTGGGGTTCTCACTTTAAACAAGAACCCCTTTTCATCTCTATACAAATCATATTACTATAATCTTAAATCATTCATTTCTAATACTTCTATCAATAATCCAACTCCACCAGCTAATAAAAAACCTGCAAGAATATAATTTATGATAACCGTCATAACCATTGGCGCTATTAATAAAATTACTGCCATAATAATACTAATAATACCAATAGCCCTTACCCAGCTAACATCAACAATTCCAAATAAACTTAAACGATACGAAAAAGTTAACTTATTAATACCATAGATAAGTAACACAATTGCTAAAACACATGTAATAGTACTAACTGTCAGTTCTAACGGTGAACTTAAAAACAATAATCCAATTAATAGATTACAAACAACTATAACTAAATTACCGGTATATCTTACGAAAGATGGTGTTGCTAAATAATCTATAAAACGATATATAGCTAGTATTAAAAAAACTAACCCGATAAACTTGCCTACTAAACTTAATGATTCAATCGGAAAAATAATTGCTAAGATAGCAAGAATAATCATCAAAACACCAATGATGCCACCGATAATCCTTAATAACCGCACCTTTTTATTCCATTTATCAATAATCTGATTTTCAAATTCATAATTAAATCTAAACATAATATCACCTTCTCATTTATATTATAGTCCTGTTGATTTAAACATTTATGAACAAATCATCCTATTAATTATTAAAAGACAAGTAAATAGCTACACCAATAATAATCAAACCACCTAATAATTCTTTAAAAGCCATCATTTCATTTAATAATAAAAACGCAAATATAATACTATATACACTTTCCATACTAGAAATAATACTAGCTGTTTGGACTTTTATCTTTTTCAAACTATTTACATAGATACTATGGGCTATTGCTGTACAAACAATTCCTAAAAATATTATTGCTCCTAAGTCTAATGAATTAATTGTCGTTGTAACAAAAAATATTGTCGGAAATAAAATAATTGTTGCTACACCTTGTTCATAAAGACATATTATTGTTCCTGAATAATTTAGTGATAAATAGCGATTAAATAAACATAAAATAGCATAACTAAAGGCACTGATCATCCCTACAACGATTCCAAGCGTCATTTGATTAGCCAATGAAAATTCTGGAACAGTAATTAATACTCCTGCAAACATAATAATTGCCATTGTCACATTTTTTATTTCTAATTTTTCATGATATATTAATGGTTCTAAAAATGTTACAAATATTGGAAAAGTTGCAAATGTAATGGTTCCAATCGCAACCGTTGCTATTTGGATTGCCTGCAAAAAAGTAAACCAATGAATTGCAAGTATTATCCCTGCTACAATAACATAACTATAATCACGTTTCTTTAATTTCCAATTGTCCTTTTTTATTAATATAATAATTAATAAAAATATTGATGAAAAAAACACTCTTCCAAAGGTGACTAAAATAGCTGGTACACTAACAAACTTACCAATGACCCCCGCTAACCCAAATAACATTACCGCAATATGTAAAGAAATAATTTCCCGTTTCATAACTACCTCACTAAATATAATCTTAACGACAATGATTAATATTTACAAGGCTAATAACAAAAAAGAAATGATAATATTAATTTGACATGGTATAATCATTAAAAAATAATATTTTTATAAAAGGATAAATAAAAATGAATGTAACTAATGAACTATTAACAAATTTAGCTAAATTACACACAACTGATTTAGGTGTAATTAGAATAAAAAGAAATCTATCTTTAGACAGCGATGATGTTGTTGAATGGTGTAAATCTAAAATTAAATTGCCAAACGCCATCATTATCCAAAAAGGGAAAAACTGGTATGTAAGTATCGATAATTGTATCATAACGATAAATGCTAATAGTTATACAATTATTACAGCTCATAAAGAAAAGAAAAACCGTCAGTCTCTATAAATAAGATGACGGTTTCAATTTATATTCAATTAAATAACATATAAAATTATACATAAAAAATGTAAAGCACTTCCAAGCAGTATCCATAAATGCCAGATACTATGCATATAACGATGTTTATTTTGTAAACCATAGAATATCGTTCCAATTGTATACGCTAAACCACCGGCTACTAATAAATAAATACCACTCATCCCAACTGCTTCTGGTAATAGATTAAATCTAAAAACTATTCCCCAGCCCATCGCTAAATATAAAACCATCGATAAAGTTGAATATTTTTTTATATCTATCGCATTTAAAATAATACCTATAATTGTACAGCCCCATTCTATTGCTAAAATGACCCAAGCCCAAAAAGGATCGATTGGTCTGATTGAACATAGTAATACTGGTGTATATGTTCCAGCAATCAAAACAAAAATAGTACAGTGATCCATAATCTGGAATACTTTTTTACTTTTTCGATTAGCTGGCAAACCATGATAAATACTGCTCATAGTATATAATAAAATCATTGAAACACCATATATTATCCCTGAGGCAATTCCATAACCATTATGATGAATAGCAGCAAAAACGATACAAAGAACTAATACCGCTATTCCAAAAGCACCACCGACTATATGAGTAACCATATTAAAGATTTCTTCACCGCGGGTATATTCTGGTAATATTCGATCATCTAGTTTTGTCCTTTTCATCAAATTCCTCCATTCTTTGACTATAAAAATAATACGATACTATATTTAATTCCAGTTGTTTAATCATCTTAAAACATTAATATATCTTTTATATTAACTTATTAAATAAATTAGGATTAATTACCTCATTAGAAAACAGCATGTCTTTACATGCTGCTTACTTACAAATACATTTACTTTTTCCTTTTTTCTTAGCCATATATAAAGCTTCATCAGCAGTATTTAATACTTCTAACCATGACTCTTCATCTTTAATAATACCAGTTGTTCCCCCAACACTTACTGTCACACATTTTCTAGCTACATTTGGTGGTACGGTTAAATCTAGCTGTTCGATTGCTTGACATAATTCATCACCAATTACTTGCAATCTTTCTAGCGTAATATTTTCATTAATATAGACAAACTCTTCACCGCCATATCTAATCAATACCCCTTCGCTTAAACAAAGTGTTAAGGCATTCGCTACTCTTTCTAAACAACGATCTCCCTTTACATGACCAAAGTAATCATTATATTTTTTAAAATCATCAATATCAATTATCAAAACTCCCGTTTTCTGAGGTAGATTACTATTTTTTTGATAAATAGTTTCTAAATATTTAGTTAGATAACGACGATTTAATAATTTTGTAAGAGAATCATGATGGGCAACAAAATCTAACCGAGCACTATTTTCAACAATAGTTTTATTTTTAGCTCTAATAATATAATTATTTAAAAATGCCTGGCGTGTTGATTGATAACGATAATAACTAATAAATAGTGCCATAAGCGTTAATGATACACTATTAAGATATAAACTATAATGAATCGTATAATCACCAGGATAAAAATATGAAATCGAATAAATCAAAGCAATATTAGCAATTACATACAACGGTACAAAAAACTTAGGTGGAATGTATGTTAAAATAGCAATTCCTAATAAACTAATAATATAAACATTAATATTATTAGAAACCCGGTTATCATAAACAGTAATTATCAATGACCATAGTATTAAAAATAATACAAAGAAATATTGAAGGCCAGTTATCTTGCCACCTTTTCTTTTTTTAAAAGCTATGATAAGTAAAGTCAAAATACAAACAGCCATCATTACAGCATACATTGCCATATAAACTTTACTAGCCACTGAAGCAAAAGTAAAATCAGTATAAATGCCTACATAAAACATATTATATATTTGAAAAAGTAAAATCAAAACAACTATAATCCATAAATTCTGCTTAATTTCATTTTCAATAGTTAGCTTATACTCATCTTCTTGAGCTTTATTTAACTTTATCTTTTTAAATAATGGTATAAGTTTCATTATTATCTCCCTTCAATAACTGTTTTTATAATAAAACTTCGTTGAATCTATCAGTTATTTTTACATTTTATTACAAGATTATGATACCATTAAATGATTCAAGATAAAATAACTATAATTTAAATATACTTACTTTTATAAAAAATCTCATTTTTAAATTAATTAAAATGAGGTGACTGAATTAATCGGTTTTCTTTTGGGCAATAATATCTTGCAAAGTAACATCAGGATGATGATACTTAAAGCGCCGTTCAATATCTTTTTCTTTACTCATATAAATTGCTTCTTTAGGACACCAGTGAAAACAAGCTAAACAAGTAATACAATTATCACCAATTATTGCATGGTTGTTTTCTACTTTAATATTATCCATTGGACAAACACGCGTACAAATACCACAACCTATACATTTATCATCAGCTTTTATACCACGCATATTATATGCTTTTAAACCAACTACTGATGGTTCAACGCTAGCTAATTTTGAAAAATCTTCTTTTTCTTGATTAACAATTTTACTAATCAATCCTTGAATATTCTTTCTTTGATTATGTAATGCTTCATCCATTTCTTCTTTAGTACTTAAATAACTATTACCAGGCATTGAAACACCAACATTTAATGATAAAGCCGCCTTTCTTGTTTTTAATAAATCATCTAAGCGTTTGCCAATATCGCCAGGATGCCCTCGATATGTCGCCACTAAAAATACATATGGATTATTATTAAAATTCATTTTTTCAATCACTTGGCGAACCAAATACGGCATATCTCCATAATAAATTGGAAAAATAAAACCAATCTGTTGATAATCAACATTAATTTGATCTTTATTTTTTAATGAAGCAAAAGATATAATATCACAATCATTTGGTAATTCTTCTGCTAATATTTTCGCTGTTGTAAGACAATTACCAGTTGCCGAAAAATAATATAATCCAGTTTTCATAAATAGCTGCCTCCTTATTATAATTTTATTATATCTTACTTTCTTGCAAATGATTATAGATATTTTGATAAAGTGCTACAAAACGACCAATAAAAATCGCTGAAACAACGGTTCCAATTCCAATTCCTAAAATATATCCTTTAGTAACCAAACAAATAACTACTGTTAACACAATAAAAACTAAATCAGCGATATTTTTAACAAAACCAAAATCTTTATTTGTCACTTTGCCAATTGTATGTACTAAACCATCAGCCGGATTTAACACAATATCACCAAGTACCATTAAAAAAGCGCCTAATGCTGTTAACACTATCGCAATTATTAAAATAACAATTTGCATATAAAAAGCAGTTGGTTCATAACTAAAAAAAAGATCATAAAAATCTATTAAATAACCAAAAATAAAAGAAAATGGTAATTGGATAATTACTTGTAAATCAAATCTTTTTAGCAATATTAATTGAATTATAATAAAAACAAGATAAACCATTGTTGTCATTGTCCCTAAACTTACTGATAAAATATTAGCTAAAGCATAAGGCAACGTATTAATCGATCCTACACCAAGTAAAGATTTAGTATTTAAAATAATACCGATTGCTAAGACATTCATTCCTACAACAAAAACAATAAATCGCTTAATCATTTTCTCATCTCCATATCAATTGGTATTATATAAAGAATCAAGATATCATTCTATTTGATAACAACAAATTTAAACAAGATTTAAAAAATAATCCAAAAATATTTCTTACTTATTAAACATTGTTCATAAGATATAATTAAATCAGGTGATAAACATGTTAATTATTCAAAAAATGGAAGTAATAAAACTTAGTTCTAATGAAGAAATAATCAAAAATTTTATTTTAGAAAACAAAGAACAATTAAAAAATCTAACCCTTAAACAAATTGCTGCTAAAATCTATGTATCTCCTGCGGCATTAGTTGTTTTCGCTAAAAAAATAGGTTATTCAGGCTGGAATCAATTTAAAGAAGATTTTATTTTAGAATTACAATATTTAAATAGCCATTTTCAACAAATCGATGCAATACTCCTTTTAATAGCCAGGATAATATCATGAAAATCGCTAATAAAATTGGTACTTTACAAAAAGAAACAATCGACGATACCCTTACTTTATTAGACCATGACAGTTTACAGCAAGCGCTGACATTAATAAAAAACTGTTCTGCTATTTATCTTTTTGGTACTAGTATGTCTTATATTGCCGCTCAAGAGTTTTCATATGCTATGAAACGTTTAGGCATGCCAGTTGAATTTTGTCTTGATCCAATTGAACAAGTTTTTCAAACCCATACTTTACCTAGCGATGCTTTAGCAATCATTATTTCCTATACTGGCGAAACTGCTCCAATAGTTAATGCTTGTCAGATTCTGCAAAAACGTAAAATTGCAACGATTACAATAACCAGTATCGGCGATAATACGATCAATAAATATAGTGATGTTAGTTTATATTTATGTACTAGAGAAAATGTTCATAGTAAAATCAGTTCATTTTCAAGTCGCCAAAGCATTCATACTATATTAGATATTTTATATAGCTGTTATTTTGCATTTAATTACCAAAATAATTATCAAAAAACAATTACTATGAACAAAACAATTGAATTGAAACGTTATTCATCAAATACTAAAATCAACCAATAAAAAACCAGGTTTCATTATGATTCCTGGTTATAATAATTATCAAATTTATTTTCAAAGTCATAGCCATAATAAAGATACTGACCATCTTCATCATCTCTTAAAAACCAAATATACTCATTATCAACATTGCCATAATGTGAATACTCATAATTAGATGGAAATGTATAAACTTTCGCTAAATTTTCATAAACATCTTGATCAAATTCCAATAATAAATCATGAACTTTAGGACTGATTTTTTCAACAGCATCACTAATGTCTTTTTCTGATAATTCATTAGTAGTGATATCATATCGATAAAACTCAAAATCACGTTCAATCACATTTGAATCAGGATATTCATTATACCCTAATGTAATAGATGTATAATCATATTGGAAATTTAAAACAATAATATAATTTTCATCGCCTTCCCAATACATCTCGACATCTTTTAATGTCCCTACTAATTTATCATCATCATAAATATTGTAACTGTGACAAATAGTATCATCATTTTCTACATCAGTCTGATCTTCTTCTTTTTCATCATCACTAATTGCCTGTTTAGTATTATCTTCAAGACGCAAATCCTGGTTTTCTATTAGATAACAGTAATAATCAAAATTATTGTTTATTTTATTTTCACTACTACAACCTGTATTTATTAATAATGTTAGTAATAGTATACTACTAAATACTTTGTTCATATTCTTTCCCTTCAGTCCTAATTAAATTGAAAATAAATTAATTATTTCTTCAGTCGACATACTTGTGATATTACCTTCATTATTTTCTACAAAAGTATCGGCTAAATTTTTCTTTTTGTTTTGTAATTCCAAAATCTTTTCTTCTACACTATTTTTCATGACCAGTTTATAAACAGTCACAACATTTTTTTGACCAATACGATAAGCTCGGTCAGTAGCCTGATTTTGTGCTGACATATTCCACCATGGATCAAAGTGAATAACTGCTTCGGCTGCGGTTAAATTTAAGCCGGTACCACCTGCTTTTAATGATATTAAAAAGACTGTAGTATCGTCATTTTGAAATTGCTCAACTAACTGATGGCGTTTTTCTTTAGATGTTGCCCCTGTTAATTTATAATAGCTAATCTGCTGTTTTTCTAATTCGTCACTAATTAAATCCAGCATCGATGTAAAAGATGAAAATAATAGCACTTTTTGATTATTTCCCTGGAAATTTCTTATTAATTCTAGACATCCCTCTAATTTAGAAGAAATATGTAAAATATTATCGTACAACAACCGTGGTTCACAGCATATTTGACGCAAACGGGTCAACATCGCTAGAACGACTATTCGATCAACCTTTTCATAATGCATTTTTTCTTGTAATTCTTTATTTACCTGCATTAAATTAGCTAAATATAATTTACTTTCTTCTTCACTAAATTCCAGTAACATTGTTTTTTCAATTTTATCTGGTAATTCTTTTAAAACATCTCGTTTATTTCTTCTTAAAATAAATGGACTAATTAATTTTTTTAATTCTAACTGTTTATCTTCATCTTGATTTTTTACAATCGGTGTTTCATAAGTACCTTGAAAATAATGATAGTTAAATAAATAATCCGGCATCAAAAAGTCAAAAATCGACCATAATTCTGCCAATGAATTTTCTATTGGTGTTCCGGTTAAAGCGAAACGATGTTTAGAATTTAACGATTTAACTGCACTAGCATTTTTAGTTTTAGGATTTTTAATATACTGGGCTTCATCTAAAATAACAAATTCAAATTCATAATCTTCATATAATTTATAATCACGGCGCATATAATCATAAGTAGTAATTAAAACATCAGCTTCATCAAAAGCACTAATTGCCTTCTTTCGTTTCGTTAAATTGCCATGAACACACTTGCACTTTAAGTTAGGCGAAAAGCGACAGATTTCATCATGCCAGTTCAACAATAACGATGAAGGACAAACTACTAAACTTGTTTTATTAACATCACGACATTCATCTAATAAAGCGATAATCTGTAAAGTTTTACCAAGTCCCATATCATCAGCTAAAACTCCCCCAAAACCGTAACTTGTAATCAACCTTAACCACTGGTAACCAAATTTCTGGTAATCACGCAAGATTTTTTGATAATGATTAGATAAAGCAAAGGTTTGTTTTTTGGTATTTTTAAAATTATCAATTACATTTTTAAAAACATCACTACGATTAAAAACTAAATGATTACTATTATCAGCTTTATTATCAATGCTAAAAGCACGATAAACATTCATATCTAAATGGCCATCTTCTATCATATTAGCACTTAAATGATAGTCATTCATTAAATTATCTAATTCTTCTAATTCATCTGATTCTAAATATAACAATTTCCCACTTTTTAAACGATGAAATTTCTTCTTGCGCCGATAAGCATTTAAAACATCAGTTAGTTCCTGACTTGGAATATCGATACTATCAATATCAATTGCTAGTAAATCATTTTCAATACTTACCCCAACAGTAATTGAAAACTGTGATTTTTGACCAATCTTTCTTAAAGCATCACTAACCATAATTTCACAATAGTTAGCTAAAAAAGGTAATCCCTGGTTTAAAAATTGATAAGTTTTTTCATTATCTAAATTTAGATAAACACAATGTTCATTATAATCAATAACATCACTCATTTCTTTTAAATAATTTTCAATCAAATCAAAGTCCATTGATGTATTAAAACCATCATGGTCAAAACTATAAAATGTTTGTCCATTTTGTTTACATTCTAAATAAAATTTGACTTGTTCATACTCATCAATATCACCATATAGTGTTAATACTTCAGCTTCAGTTTTCGAATCACTAAAGTTCACACCATTTATATCAAAATATTTTTTAATATCATTAAAAAGATATTTATTAAAATCATTTAGATCTTTTTTAGAAAGTAACAATTCATCTTTATTTAAACAGTTTTTTATAAACTGTAAAGCTTTACTATCATTATCTAATTTTATTAATTCAATAGTATTATCTTCGATCAAATAAATATCTTTTTTACCACAAATACCATTAAAATCTTCTAACTCTATTTGATAATAATCATCTTGTTCTATTATATTAAGTGCAATTAACCGATCAATTTCATAAAGATCTAACTGTTTATTAGTGTTTTTAAGTTGACTTAATGTTTCGTAAATATAATCAATATTAGTAGAATCTATTTCTATTTCATTTTTAAAACCACCAAAGTAGGGATAAAATTCATAATATTTTTGGTTATTTAAACAATATTTCATTAACTCTATAATTTTTAAAGCATCTTCACTAAATGCATTTAGGGTATGAACAAATTCTAATTGTTTTCCATATTTGACTAGTTTATTATCTTCTATTGCCTCAATAAACTTAGTGATATTTTTGATTGCATATTTCTTTTCATTGCCAACTCTAAATTTTAAAGCATAATAATCAGAAGTAATAATTTGAACTTCGATGTCTTTTTTGGATTGACTAATTAAACTAAATTGATTAATTTTATCTTCTTTATAATTATTAATCAAATTTCTAGTTAATGATAACTCACTGTTGATTCTAGCTTGTTTTTGTTTTTCCTGAAATAACATCAATTGTTGTAAAAATGCATTTTCATCATTGGTCTTTTCTTCAAAAATAAACGGAAAATAATCGGGTGACAATTCTTGAACTTTAAATAGCACCGCTGCAATATGACCGCAAGCTGATATATCATCACACCAGAAACAATCACATTGATAATCAATAATTTTATTATTTTCATCAACTGTTATTTGACAATCATTTTGATAACTATCATTATCAACAACGCCTTTAATTAAATAATGATTGTTTCGATCGGCAGTTATTTTGATTTTTTTTACATATCCACTCTGCCAGTAATTACGGCCAATATTTAAATTACGAGTATCACTAACAATGGATTTTAACTCTTTATCGGTTACTAGCATGTTTTTCTCCTTTATTAAACAAAATATTTGATTCTTAGTTTAATAATTTTACCATTTTAATTTGATTTTTGCCATTAATATTTAAAAGCTATTAATTCATTTCTATTTTTCAAATTCATCTTGTTGTAAAATCTGATCTAAATAAATATTATTCTCATTTCTAATAAATTTCCAATACTCAACAAAAACATCATTATTACTTTCAATAATCTGATTTTCCTGATCAAGCATCTTATCATTCATTTTACCTTCTATATAAACCCAAAAGTAATCCTCATTATTATCAGTACTATCATAAAGATTGACCACATCATGTTTTAATAACTTAATATTGCTTAATACATTTCTCTGACCTTGAAATTGTTGCCAATTAAGTTTAATTTGCCAGCTTTCATATAAGGATGGACTTAAATATTGCTTTAAAACTTCTAGATTTTGATTTGACCATGCTTCCTGAATTGCATAATAGCATTTTTCAACCTGTTGTTTTATTCTCTTTTCATTCCAAAAAATATCTTGATCATCTAATATATCTAAAGTCTCACTAACTTCACGATGCATTATTATAGCTCTTTGTCTTCTTTTGTAAACTGTAAACCCAGCTATTGAGACCATTACTAAACTAAAACCAGCCATACTAGCTAATCGTTCAATCGGACTTTGGTTATAGGTACTTCGACCTCTTGTTGTATGGGATGATCTACCTGTTCCACCGCCAGAACTACCTCCAGAGCCACCACTTGAGCCACCTCCAGCTCGTGCTAAAACTGGTACTGGGGTAAATATTAATAAAACTAATAAAATTATTATAATTACTTTTTTCTTCATATAATCACCACATTTATTTTACTATAATCTTTATCATTATTAAATAAAAAAGGTAGTGTTACCTACCTTGATGTAGCCAAATAACTATTTTGGGCTGATTGGGTATAATAATTGGTATCATTATCTGGCTACAAAATGATTATACAAGTTGAAGTTACCTTTAAGGCAAGAACTTTTTAATATATCGAAGTCAACCAGCCATCGATAAACTGATTCATTATTTCTAAATTATTAACATCTTCACTAGTTAACCCTAGTCCTGGTAAGATATTTGCGTTATTAATATACGTACTAGCCTGACTTTCTAATAAACTAATTTCATCACTTCCGACAAACAACAATGATACATCTTTATTTTTAAAATCAAATGATTTTAAAGTCTCTTGGATTGTATTGTCAATATTATTATTTAAAACTACTATTGTAATAATTATTAAATCATAATCATTTATATCAAGATTATTAATTTCACTTATCAAATGATGATCACTAAGCATTTTTTCATTAATAGTTGTTGCTAGTAACTTGGCTGTATCATTATTATCTTCTTGTAAAATTAATATCTGACGATCAAAAGCAGAATCTTCATTTTCGGTTTTTTCTACGACTTCTTTTTGATTATCTTGATTATCGTTATTAATATTTATAACTACTCCTACTAATAATAGTAAAATAAGAATTCCTATTAGCTTTTTCATTTTTCTTCCTCCTATTTTTACTATATTGGTTAAACCATAGTTTAGAGCAAGAAATTTTAATATTTTACAAAATTACCCATTTTAATATAAAAAAGAAGGAAGTATTACTTCCTTGAAAATCTATATCTAATAGTAAAGCACCAAAATGACAGATTGATATTTTTATAAGAAAGGAAAAGCGCTACATTTTAGCTATTTTACTACACAGCCATACTATATAACTTAAAGTAAACTTTAAGTCAAGAAATTATTTTTAAAATTTTTAAAGCCTCAAAATAATTACTTTGGCTAAAATAGAAATCATCTTTTTGATCAACAAATGTCCTAACAAAATGATCAGGAAAAAAGTTTGAAAGATCAATATCATCTATTATTACAAATTTACTCACTTCATGACTATTTAAATACTCATTAATCTCCAGCACTCTATTTCTAATAAAAATGCCATATTTTTCAATCTCTTTATATTTAGCAACAATTTTTTCATCAAACTGCTGATAATCCATTGTCATTTCTAATAAATATTTATCTAATCCATGAATCTTAAATAATCTTTTCAAATAATCAAAACCTAAATAACGCCAATTTGAAGTTATAACAATCTTCGCTTTACTTTCATCTAGTAACTTTTTTAAATTACTAATTGCTTCTTGATGCCAATCTAAATAAACCGCTGCAATATTATAGCCATCATCATCTAGATAACTGTTATCATTTAGCTTTTTAGCGACCTCTTTTTTTACTGCTTGTAAATTACAATCAAATCTTTTTAAATTAGTAAAAGGCTGTAATACACCATCAATATCTAAAAATACTATTCGATTCATGATTAAACTAACTGCCTATTCATCCACTTACCACTAAAATAACGCCAGATAAAGAAGACGCAGCGAACTATCCAGTCAACAAACATCGCTAACCAGACCCCAATTAAACCTAATCCTAAATGTTGTCCTAAAACATAGCTTAAACAAAATCTAAAAATCCACATTGAAGATGCTGAAACAATCATTGTAAACTTAGCATCATTGCTAGCCCGTAAAGCATTAGGGAAAGTAAATGAAGCTGGCCAGATCGTTGCAGCAAAGAAACCATGTAAAAAAATACATTGATAAGCAAGATCGATCGTTTGTTCAGACAAAGAATATAATTTTAAAATTGTCGGTGTCGCTAATAATACTAAAATTACAGCAGAAATAGTCGCTAAATAAGTGATTTTCAATAATTTTTTGATATAATACTTAGCCTGTTTATAATCATTAGCACCGACACACTGTCCTACTACAGTAACCATCGCTAATGACATCGCCATTCCAGGAATAATTTGCATTTGTGCTAAATTATTAGAAACGGCATTAGCAGCAATTGCATAAGTTCCAAATGTTGCTACTAAACTTTGAACTAATATTTTACCAAATTGGAACATCCCGTTTTCTAAACCAGATGGAATCCCAATAGTTAAGATTTTCTTGATATAAACTAAATCGAACTTCCAATGACGATAATCATCGACATAAAGATTATTATCTTTATTTGTAAGACATTTCAAAATTACAATACAACAGACCATTCTAGCGATCAATGTCGCTAACCCAGAACCTAAAACTCCTAATTTTAAACCAAAGATGAAAATTGTATTAAAGATAATATTGATAACATTCATGATTGCACTAGTAATCATTGAAATCTTAGAATTACCAATTGCTCTAAATAAAGCGGCCCCAGAATTATATAAAGCAATAAATGGATATGATAGTGCTGAAACTAGAAAGAAAGTTTCGGCATTATTCATAACGCCACTATCTACATTACCAAAAGCCAAATGTAATATTGAAGTATTAAACAACAATATTACCCCCATAATGATCAAGGATAGAATTGCTGTTATTAATAATAACTGTTTAGCTGAAAAACGCGCTTTTTCAAGTGAACCTTGCCCAATAAACTGTGCCGCAACTACAGCACCCCCAGTACCTAAAGCGGCAAAGATATTAATTAATAAAACATTGATTGAATCAACTAGTGAAACTGCAGAAACAGCTGCTTCCCCAACACTAGAGACCATGATCGTATCACAAAAGCCAACTAGAATTACTAATAATTGTTCAATCACTAGTGGTATGATCAGCTTTTTTAATGCCTGATTTGAAAACATCATCTTTATAACCCCCTTTGAATAAATATTATACGCTTAGTCAAGGACATTAAAATGATTTTTCATTTTTAGAAACTAATTGATTAACCAAATCTTTACATTTCTTTATCATAAATATCTTCTTAATTATTTTTAATTATTTTAAAATAAAATATGTTATAATCTTGATGAATATTTTATAGAGGTGACTTATGATTATATTAGCTAGTGATTTAGATGGTACTTTGTTATTTAATGATGTACCAGGACAAGTAAAAAAGGAAGATATTGAGGCAATTAAAAAGTTTCAAAATAATGGTAATCTATTTGGTGTCTGTACTGGTCGACCAATTGGAGATGTAAAAATTGATGCAATTGATATTGATTTTTATGTTGTTAGTAGTGGAGCTGTAGTTTTAGATAAAAACCGCCAGGTAATTAGCGAAGAACTAATTGATGAAGATATTGTTTTTGCAATCTACAACAAATATATTGATCAAGTTTATGTTTGTGTTCATGGTGATGGAAAATTATATAATACTAAAGATGGTCGTTTTAATTTGAATACGACTCGTATTAATGCTGTTGAACAATTAAAGGGACATC
This sequence comes from Erysipelatoclostridium sp. An173, assembly GCF_002160495.1. Taxonomy (GTDB): domain Bacteria; phylum Bacillota_I; class Bacilli_A; order Erysipelotrichales; family Coprobacillaceae; genus Thomasclavelia; species Thomasclavelia merdavium. The sequence goes on from NZ_NFKR01000016.1 coordinate 20,132, forward strand.
ATCTTTATGGTTTATCTATTGATGCTTTAGATGAAAAACGAGCTAAAGAAATTACTGATGAAATAAATGAACAATTTGGTAACTATGTTGATGCATATCAAAATATTGATTGTGTTGATATCGCTAAAAAAGGTTGTTCAAAAGGATCTGGTTTAAAGATCATAAAAGAAAAAATGAATCTTAATGAAATTTGTGGTATTGGTGATTCTTTTAATGATTTACCAATGTTAAAATATGTTGATAAAGCTTTTACATTTAATTCTTCTAATCAACAAGTTAAAGATCACGCTGATTATTTAGTTGATAGCCTTAATGAAGCGATTAATTTATTAATGAAATAGACCATCAAAATTATGATGATCTATTTTTTTTAGCATTCATTATTTTTTTAATATAAAACGCCAATAAATATTCCATTTTTTCATCAATACTTTCAAATTCACAATTAAGCAATTCCTTAATTTTATTCATACGATAATTGATTGTATTACGATGCATGTATAGGTTTTTAGCCATTGCCTGCATTGAACCATCATAAACCAGATAATAATACAGTGTTTTTTCTAACTCGCTATGATGCTTTTGATCATAATTGATCAATGGCCGTAATAAACGATAATACATACTAATCAAAATTTGTTTATCTTCGATTGAAAATAAAATCTGATAAACACCCATTTCTTCAAAATTAATAATTGGATAATCAAATTTCATAGCCATATTAACTGCTGCCAATGCTCTTTTATAACTTAAAATAAGCTGGCTCAAATCACTCATCTGACTACCAATTCCTACATATAAAGAGTTAGTTAACATTCTTTTTTTAGAACGTTTATACATTTTATCAATTACCTTTTCTAATATCGTTTCTTCTAAGTTATTAACAATCAATACAAAATGACTATCAAACCAGAAAAAAGTATAGGGACTATCGATTTTTTCTAAACACAGTTGTAATTGAAAACTAATTCTTCTTCGTTCAATGGCATCAAACTGATCTGAATTTTCAATTGCAATTAATACAACCTGGAATAGTCCATCTACATCAAAAGATCCCATTAATGACTGTCTAATCTCTTCAACTAAATGGGGTTCGACAAATAGTTTTTGAAACATAATAGAAATCTGCTGATCTTCACGTTCTGAATGTAAACAGCGCATACTTAAATCTTTAATCAAATCAGCCATCGACACTTCCCAAGGCATTACTAACAAAGGGAAATCCTGGTCATTACAATAATCGATTATATCTTGAGGAACTTCAAAAATATATTTACCAGTATTAATAATCAAACCAACAATGTGATATTTAACTAATGATTTAACAAAATCAAATAAAGCATCATGACTTTGAAACCCCATACCGGTAGTAACTGCTAATTCTTTTCCCCATAATTGTTTAATAATTGTAGTATCTTCAATCATGTGGACCCAGCTAATTGCATTACTGCAACCATTTTTACCAGCTAATAACTCTAAATGATATATATCTTGTGTTTGTACCAGTGCATCTTCAATTGTAAATCCCATAGTATCACCCCTTTATTTCTCTTTGTGCATATTGCACAATTTTGCTTCTTATTTTCATTAGATTTGTCCCTACTAATCTACAAACATTGATATATAATAATATTGTATTAAAAATAAAACATTTAATCATTGTTATCATTTCTAGGAGGGACCATTTTATGAACTTATATTATGAATATTATGCTGCAACAAAAAATTATAATTCTTATCCTGCATGGGTAAAAAGCGAAAGTTATTTCAATTGTGAACATTTTTCAAGAATCATCAGTTTATTTAGAAACAGATTTTAAGCAACACCAATAATAATTAGACAAGCACATCACGTGCTTGTCTTTATTTTAAAATTTCTTTTTCTTTATTATCATTTCAACTAATTCATCATTATTCTTAGTTTTTTCAAACATATATAATAAAGAATCTGCAGCCTGTTCGGCCCTTAAATCATTAAATCCTCTTCGAATTATTGTCATTGCCTCTTGTTCTTTAGAACTTAACAATAAATCATCTCGTCTTGTTCCCGATTTTAAAATATCAATAGCTGGGAAAATTCGTCTTTCTTGCAATTGACGACTTAAAACAACTTCCATATTTCCAGTACCCTTGAACTCTTCGTAAACAACATCATCCATTTTACTTCCCGTATCTACTAATGCTGTTGCTAAGATTGTTAAACTACCACTTTCTCGAGTATTTCTAGCAGCCCCAAAAAAGCGTTTTGGCATATATAATGAAGCTGGATCTAGACCACCCGATAAAGTACGGCCTGATGGAGTACATGTTAAATTATAAGCCCGAACCAAACGAGTAATACTATCTAAAAGAATCATTACATCTTTACCATGTTCTACTAAACGTTTAGCGCGTTCAATTGTCATTTCAGACACTTTTTTATGACGTTCAGACATTTCATCAAAAGTTGAATAGATGACTTCAACATTTTCACCTTGAATTGCTTCTTTTATATCTGTTACTTCTTCTGGTCGTTCATCAATCAATAAAATCAATAAATGCATATCAGGATAGCTTTCATGAATTGATAAAGCAATATTTTTTAACAACGTAGTTTTACCAGCTTTTGGTGGTGAAACAATAATTCCTCTTTGCCCTTTACCTATTGGAGATAATAAATCAATAATTCGCATTGATATACTATTATTTGTTTGATCCAATTTTAATCGTTTATCAGGGAAAATAGGTGTCAGTTTTTCAAAATTTTGTCTACTTCTAGCTGCGCTAGGATCTTCTCCATTTATTAAAGTAGTATACATTAAAGCTTTATATTTTTCAGTCGCTTTTGGTTGTCTAATATAACCTGTAATAAAATCCCCTGTCTTTAAATTAAAACGATGAATTTGAGTTTGAGAAACATATACATCATCACGACTCGCTAAATAATTAGAGTTTCTAATAAAACCATAGCCATCAGGTAGTGTTTCAAGAATCCCAGTTACAATTTCACCTTTACTAACTGAACTTTCAATTTCTTCACGTTTTTCTTTAGGTGTTCTTTCATCTAAAAAAATACTGTCACTTGTTTTCATTAAAATATTCCTTTCATTATTCATACTTTTATAAGTAAGTTACAGCTTTAGGTAAATCTTTCTACAACAAAAAACCTTAATGACATTTATTTATAAATATCAATAAGTACGATAAATATTAAGATAATAATTTTAATTGATTGATAAAATTTAAGAATTGTAGAAATTGAGGTATGATATTAATTTATAATTTTATATTTATTACCTAAAGAAACTTTTTGCTTACTTGTTGACGAAATAATTATAGTTTATAGATAGAATATTTGTCAAATTAAACTAGAAAAATTAGATAATTCAATATAATTTTTTCTACAATGTAAAAGAGCTATGATTAATTAGTATTCATAGCTCCTTTATGATTAAAACTTATATTTCTTTTTTAAACAGAAGATACCTAGCATTGACAAACTTGACAATAATACCATTGGTACTAGATTTAAATCATCTCCCGTTTTTGCTGCTTGACTAGATGACAACGAAACTCCCTGATCAGTATCAGAAGTATTATTTTGATTATTTGAAGGAATTTGTATTGGTTGATCAGTATTATTACTATCTCCTGAATCTACTGGTTGATTTGGATCTTCAGGTATCTCGGTGTTTTCTAATACTTCGATCGTATAATTAGCTTCGCTAGTATTACCCGCTTGATCACTAGCAACAATCTTAACACTATATACTCCAGCTTTATCAGCATTAAAATCACTGGTAATTGAAAGTGCATCATTTTTTATAACACCATCATGATCATCTTTGACAAATAAATTAATGATAGTTTGAATATCATTATTTGTGCCAATTTGAACTTTAGCATCATTTCCTTCAATTACTGGTGCTGTTTCATCAGCTGTTGTTTCTTTCATATATTTCGATAATTTATCGGCATATTTATCGTTTCGAGTAAAATTGAATGATGACCATTTAGCTTTGATTGTTTCAAAACTATCATTATAAATATCAACTTTTGTACTTGAATTATCTGGCATAGTATACATACCCCAGCTACTATTATCACCAGATACTTTATAAGTCCAGCTAGTATATGACCAACCTTGTTCATTAAAGATTTCTAATCCATAATCCCAGCTTACTTCATTTGAGAAGAATGTAAATTCCCCAACAAAAACTGGTACATTATAATTAGTATCTTCTAAATATTTTACTTTACTTTCAATAAATGCTTTCTGTCCATCTGCATTCTTTTCAACATCCCATCCATAGAAATGATATTGATAAACTACATTTTCCCAACCATACAATTCTGGATTTGGTAAATGAGTTGGTTCCCAAATTGCCTGCATTTGAATAATATGATCTTGATCGATTGCTCTAACCGCATTATAAAGACGGTCATAAACTTCAAATTGTTCGGTACCTACAGCACCACCAGGTTCATTTAATAAATCATAACCAGCAACCCAAGCGTTATCTTTATATCTTTTAGCAATTGCTTCCCATAGTTTGATAGTTTTAGTAATATTCTCTTCGTTATCAAAGAAATTACCAACATCAGGATTAGAAGTATCTCCTGAGTGATCTTTACCATTTTGAGAACCAAAAGCTCCATGCATATCAATTAAAGTATAAATATTATATTTAGCAGCATTTTCAATAAACCAGTCTAAACGATCAAATGCTGTTTCTTTTAAAGAACCATCTTCATCACACATTTCAAAATAAGTTATCGGTAATCTTAAACAATTTACGCCTTCTTCTTTTAAGATTGCAAAATCATCTTCAGTAAACCAATTATCTTGATAAATATTAATTAATTCCCAGGCTTTTTCTTCACCAAAACGCTCGCTGAGAACGGCCAAAGTAGTTTTTTGATCCGGAGAATTAACTGGACATTGCCAATTTTCCATTACCAGCCAGCCACCAATATTAGTTCCTTTTAATTGCACCACTTCTCCAGCACCATAATTATTTCTAATTACTTTACCATCCGTTTTCAAAAATACTGATTGTTCATCGGTAATAGTGATTTCACTAACAGCAATATCACTAACTTTACCGTTTTTAATAGTTACTGCTTTAATTACCGTATCTTTAGTTACATAGAAAGCATCAGTAAATTGGAAACTATTTTCATCAGGATTGGTTCCATCTAGCGTATAATAAATTTCACCACCATCAGTAGCTGTTGTCATCGAAACTAATTGTCTTTGTCCAAATTTACCACTGTCAGGTGTAATTTCCGGTTTAACAACATCTTCAATTGGATTAATTACATATTCATGGGTAGCAACTTCACTTAAGCTATCACTGTTTTTATAAGTAGCGGCGACTTTAAACACTGTGTTTTCACTAACTAATAATGGTTGTGTATAATGCGTAGATTCAATCGTTGGATTACTTCCATCAGTTGTATAATAAATTTCTACTTGATCAGTATCCGGAACTCTAAATTCTACTACTACTGAACTATCATAGGTTCCCGCTGCTTTATCAGCGGCAACTTTGTTAGGTGCGATTACATAATCAAGCGTTGTAATGTCACTTTGTTTACCATCACGAATGGCAACTGCTTTAATTGTCATCGTTTTATCAATCGTTATATATCCTTGGGCTACATTAGAATCAACAGTTGGATCACTTCCATCAGTTGTATAGTAAATCGTCGCATCAGGATCTGATAATAATTCCACTGCAGAAGCACTATTAAATAACAATTGATCAGTACTTGGATATACTTGTTGTGGTGCTGTTGGGAATTTGTATTCAAAAGTCATCACATTTCCAAGCTGGTTACCATCATAAGAAACAGCTTTAATTACTGTTGTTTGTTTAACGGTAATTGCTTCTGTATACTTAGCACTTGATAAAGTTGGTGATGAACCATCAAGGGTATAGTAAATATCTAAACCATCAGCCTGTAAAGCAACACTCATTTCTTTAGAATATTTTCCTGAAACTTTGCTGGCAACAACATCATTAATGATATTACTATCTTGATAGTAATCTAATGTTACTACTTCACTATATTCACCATTATCATAACTTACAGCTTTGATTGTTGCAGTATCATTTAACGTAATCTTACCATCATATTTAGTACTATTAACTGTTGGTTGACTACCATCTAATGTATAATACATTGATGCATTCATATCATTAGTTAAACTTACCTCAATTGAATCCTTAAAAATATATCCAGATTCAATATTAGCTTTTGGTTGACTAGGAGCTATATCTGGAACTCCAGTTGATAAATAATTATCAAAATATAAATCATCAATATAATAAGTTCCTGCATTCCATTGTCCCATTCGAACACCAGTTACTTTTGTCTTATCAATACCACTAATATCTGATAATTTAATATAATATTGACTCCAATTATTTTTAGAAGTTGATGGTGACCGCCAGTCATAACTCGATTCATTACCATCAGCGTCAATCAAAGATAACTGCATAGTATTGCTTCCTTGAGTATCTTTAATATGAAAGATAAAGTATTTTAAATCAGTGACATTAACTGGATGGTTAAAATCAATTTTAACATTCCCATCTGTCTTAGAGGTTCCATTGCTTACTTCTTTGACATATTTTAAACTTTGCTTACCATTATGCTTTTCATCACTTACAAGTTGACAAGATGCATTGCTGGCAGCAACTGCATTAATACCGTCTTCAAAAGTTTGGACAACTACCGGAGTATAATTTGAATTATCACTATGATCAATTTTATAATCAAATTCATACACATCACTAATATTACCATTTTGATATGCGATTGCTTTAATTAGCATATCATCATCGACTTCAATTGCCTCTCGATATGATGTACTTTGATTAGTAGGCTGGCTACCATCAGTTGTATAATAAATTGTCTGGCCGGCCTGAGCACTTAAACTTACCTCAAAAGTGTCATTGTAAGTCCCTGAAGGCATGCTGGCACTAACTGCTAAATCTTTAGCCGTAATATCACTAAATTGAATATCATCAATTAAATATGTCCCTACATTCCATTCCCCAACATAAATACCAGTAATTTGTGTTAAATCTAAAGCACTAAAGAGATCAAGACTGATTGATACCTGAGTCCACTTTCCAGCTGTTACATTTCCAGTCCATTCTCCTTCAATACTTTGACCTTGACTATCAATTAAAGATAAACGAACACTGTTTGCTCCAGCATCTTTTACCCATAGAGTAACATACTTATAAGAAGATACATCTACTGGTTGTTCTTTCTTGACGATCATACTGCGATAAGTTAAGCTAGGCCAATCACTGCTGGTTACTTCAAGACTGGCAACCTTATTACCGCTACCAGTAGCTGATCCAGCGACAATCCCAACCTTAGCATCATTTGTTGCATGAATATTGCTATCTGCATCTTCAAAATTTTCAAACATCAAAGGTTCCCTTGGTTCACTTTCTAAAGCAAAAACATTTACCGGACCACTACCAAAGAGCATCGCTATTAATACAATTACTTTTAATATTTTTCCTACTATTTTTTTCATTTTAACCTCCCATTCATTAGTATTATTTAAATTTATTGGTATCAACATATAACATTATAATGGATTTTTTAGAATTGTAAAGCGTTTTCATAAAATTTATACCTATAAATTTTATTTATTAGAAAAAATAAAAGATGTCAAGCGACTTGACACCTTAACGTATTGAAGCAGCATAAAAGTTTGCATACTTATAATTATATATTACTTGTGAAACATTAAATAATAAACCATTATCTAAATATACTGTATCTGATATAACTAAACCGGGATCACCAGGATTTAGATCCAACAAATCGGCTTGTTGCTCATCTAGTTTTATAGCACAAATATGTTTATCGGCAAAACCAAATTTTAGTTTTAAATCGTTTTGTAAATAACTATAAATTGATTTTTCAGCAATTTCTTTACCTAAATATGGAACTATTTTTTTATTATAGTAGCTTAATTCTAAAGCAAATTTTTTATCATCAATAATTCTTAATCGTTTACAAAAATAAATCAAATCACCAATTTCACATAACATTTTTTTAGCTAACTGTTCATCAGCCGATAATAATTCAACCGCTATAACTTGATTAGAAAAAGCACTATTAGGAAAATCATGGGTTAAACCATTAGTCCCAGTAATTGGTATACTATTATCGTTATTTCTTTGACGAATATAAAAACCACTTCCCTGTCTTGAATAAATGATTCCTTGACTAGTAAGCATCTTTAAAGCTGAACGAATTGTATTACGAGATACTTGATAATATTCAATCATTTCATCTTCCGTTGGTAATTTAAAAGTATTTTCAAATTCTTTTTGTTTAATTCTTGCAATTATATCATTTGCAACTGTCTCATATTTTGCCATCAATATCCCCGCTTTCTTATTCAAGAATATCATACCAAAATCAAGATGGCAAATATTTATAGGAATAAATTAAATTTATTATTAACTTTAATACTAAAAATCTCTATTACCATCTTTTATCTTATTCATCAACTCGTTCTATTTTAAAAATCACTGGTCGTGTACCATCATTACAACAAGCAATCATCTCATTTTCTTCTTTCATCCAGCCTTCCATGATTGAACCACCCTGTAATCCAGCATAAATATAACGACTTACACAATCCCAGGCCTCAGAACAAAATTTACCATCTAACATATGCCAAAAATCATCTTTACCATTACCTTTTTCAATAATAAATTCTTGACCAACTTCAAACATCGGACAAGGTCCCGATTAGGATCAGCACAATATTTTTCCAGTAATTCAGGATAACATTTTTTATCAATAACTATAACTTTTACTTTTGCCATTTTCATTTTCTCCTTTATAACTCTTCACCATTTGATTTAATTACTTTTTGATATCAATAAAAACTCTTTTCAAAATTCCTTTCCCACTTCAATTATATCAATTACTCTTAGTCCATTTGTTAGTGTTTTTTATGATACCTTATAAAAAATAATCTTCCAATCCTTAACATAACAATCAATCTAACATTCAAATTTATTGATTATATACAATAATATTTCAAAATAATTAGTTATTAGTTCTAGTTCAATTATTCTACACTTAAGTTCCATTTTTGTCATTAAAGTAATATCTTCTTGGTAATGGCAATGAAAACAAAGCCATCAAAAATATCCTTATAAAAAAAGCAACTAGTTGTTGATAATCGTCTATCAGCTTCATTGTAAGCTCATTTAAATGATAAACAATCAAAATCATTAACTAAAACTCAGAGTTACTTGTCTGCTTTTCCATAAAAATCATTATATAATTTTAATGCCTAGTCTAAAACATTAGCACCATTCATAGTTCCATAATCACGCATATCTACTACATCAAAAGGAACTTTTCCAGTACAAATCTGTTCAACATTTTTTAAAACATAACGAACTTGTGGTCCTAAAAGCAAGACATCAAAAGAACCCATGCGATCTTCAATCCCTTTTTCAGGACCTGCATCGATTGATACCTCTATCCCTCGTTTATCAGCCTCAGCTTTCATTTTATTCATTAATAAACTTGTAGACATTCCACCTGCACACGCTAATAAAATTCTGATCATTTTCTTTTCCTCCTTATTTTTCTAAATAAAATATATGATTTTTTGTTGATTTTATCAATATTATCGTTATCAATAGGAACACTGTAACTTTATTTAATCACTATTAACAAATATTTAAGTTACACGGTAACAAAAAATAGGAATGCAAGCATTCCTATAACTTCTTGAAAAAAATTTGATTATAAAGATTTTCCATTTTTTTACTTTTATCAAAATTTCGAGCAACTAATATACTATAGATTAAATCAAAAATATATTTACACGCTGTAAAATAAACAAGTTCTCCAATTCGATCCATCTTTTCATCAAAAGGAGTATGGATCGTATAACTACAATAATCAGATAATTTATTATTATGATTACTAGTAATCGCAACACTAGTAATTCTTCTTCGCTTTAAAGTTAAAGCCATTTCTAATAAATATGTATTTAAGGAAAATTTACTTAGAATAATTACTAAATGATCATTAGAGACACTAAAAGTAAAATTTAATTGTTTATCAATTTCATGATAAACCGTCACAATTTTACCTACATTACTAAAACAATGAGCAGTATACTTAGCAATCATTGCATTAGTATCATTAGCAATTATATCTAAATAATTGGTTGTTTCTAATAATTCAATTATTTTATTTAACGTTGTAATTGAAAGCATCTCTTTCATTTGATTAATAGCGTTAATTTCTAACTGTGCTGTTTTATTGATCAATGAAATATTATCTTCGCCTAAATTTATCGCATAATTATTAATACTAAGATTTTTTAAAACATTACCAATATTATATTTAAATTCATTATAGTTACTATAGCCTAATTTTTTTATAAAACGAATAATTGAAGTAGCACTAGTATAAGTTCTTTTAGCAAATTCACGTGAAGATAACTTAGGTATTTCTTCACTGTGTTCAATCATATATGTAGCAATAACGATCTCATTTTCACTTAAATCAAAATGCTTTTGTAATTCTTTTAAAATATCCATTTGTTATTCCTCAATATACTTTAATGATAATTGTTTTAATTCCTGATATTTTTTAGCTGTTAACTCATCAACAGGTGTAATACGATCAAATAAACGATTAATATAATTATTCTCTTTAATATATTTTTTACTAACATCAAAATGCAAATCAAAGATAAAAGCAATATAAGAGAGCCATTTATCTAAATTTGTTTGTCGACTAGGACTATAAATCAACTGACAATTTAAATATTGTTCATAGACAACATCACTAATTTTTTCCAATTCCAGCTGTTCTTTTGAAACATTTAATAACGTTTCCAAAGTTTCAGTTTCTTTTACCCTGAAATTATCTAACTTATCACTATCACGAATCAAATAAATAAACAATAATTCCCGTTCATTAAAATTTCCAGTTACTTGATATTTATTATGTTGTTCAATAGCAACTTTAATTAGACGATCATATTTTCTTGTTGTCACAAATTCTTTAATTAAACCCTGTTCAAATAATAATTTACTAGAAAACATGGCATGGTCAATTGTTCGATAATCTTCAAAACTTTGATAAATACGATACTGCTCAAAACGACCGATATCATGAAGCAAAGCAATAATTAACGCAATTTGACTATCTTCTTGATTTAGATTTAATTTTTGACACAAGTACTGCATATTATTTACAACTTTATAACTATGAACAATTTTCAATTTAATTGCTCCGATATTAGTGTCATAATTAGCAACATATTTTGCAAATCGCTTTTTGGCGTGAGTAAATTCGCTCATTTCTATCTCCTCAATAAATATTAAATGATTTAAGTTACTTTTTATTATACTAGCAAATTATAAATAATAAAAGATTTCCCAATGATTTACATATCATCAAGAAATCATAAAACAAATTATTTTCTTTTATGATAATTTAAATAAATACCCGAATCAGTTAGAATTTCACTTTTAGTCAAACTATATTTCACTGGTGAAATTTCTGCTTTTAAATATGCGCCATTACCAAATAATGTAGCGCTTTGATCGCCACCAACAATCGGTGCAATAATTAAACTAATTTCATCAATTAAATCAGCACTTAAAAATGTTCCATTAACAACTCCGCCACCTTGCAATATAATTTTTTCAATACCAAAAATATCTCTTAATTTTTTTACAATCTCTTTTAAATTAAAATTATTAGCTTGGCCACCAATTAAATAAGAAACATTCAAACTTTGCAAATAAGCTAAATAATCAGCACTTACACTATCACTTACTACAGTTATTACTCCCTTATTTTTCAAACGACTATCTTTTAAAACCTCGCTGCTCCATCCAATCTCACCATGAGGATCAATAGCAATTACCCATGATTTTTCTAATCCATGATGGATAAAATCTTTTTTTTCAACTATTTCTTTAGAAAATGACGTTAAATCCAGCGTCTTACTATCACCATATCTTTCCACTAATGTCACACTACCATAAACAATAGCATCCCCATTATACTCTTTGGCCATCTGTTGATAAATCAGCGCTAGATTTAGCGTTGATTCAAAATTAAAAAAATTACCAGAAATCTTGCCATCAATCGATTGAAGCATATGACAAACTATATACGGTCTTTCCATACTCTATGTTCCTCCTTTTGGTTCATTATATATATTCAAGCAAACTCTAAGTCAACTCTTATTTTATTATTCATAAATATATTCTAGTAATTTAATGCCAGTAGCTGTTTTAAATACTTTATTTTTCATTGCAGCAATAGTTTTATTATCCGCATTCATTTCATCACCATTAACTAAAAAATCAGCTTCCAATAAGATTTGATAATCCAAACCATCAATATTTTCATAAGTATGATGATGCCCTACCAAATAGGCAATACGATTAATTTCCAAATCAGTTAATGAAAAAGGTTTTAAAAAATCATAAACTAAGTCCGGCCCTTCAATTTCCTGAAATTTACCATTGCTATTACCATACTTTTTTCGACATAAAGGACACGCAATGTCATGAACAATTGCCGCAATCTCTAAAATCTTTTGTGTTTTTTCATCCAACTGCTCTAACTTACCTATTAATCTAGCATAACTATGAACTTTTAAAAAATGCGCAATATCTTTTTTATTTCCATTAGCATAAATGATCATTTCCTTTAAAATCTCTTCAACCATACAACCCCTCCTCATATAATATTTTAGTACTTTTATAAATATTAAGCTAATATTACTTATAAATATACTAAGTTTTATGAGAAAATTCTTATTTAATTATTATCTAACTTTAAGGTATTCCAGCTAAAATTACAGTATTATATAGATGAAAAGAAAGAGAGGTAATCGATATGAAAAAATTAAGTTTATTAATGTTATTAGCAATAGTATTAGCAGGATGTGGCAATAATAATAAAGTAAATGCTTTAACTTTAGAAGAGGCACAAGAAATTGCTGTAGCTGAAGTAGAAGGAAAAAAAGTTTTAAAAGCTAAACAAGATTATGATGACGGTATTACTTATTATGATTTTACAGTAGTTACTGATAATGAAAAATATGAAATTGAAGTTGATGCAAATGATGGTACGATTTTGAAAAAAGAAAGAGATAAAGATTATGTTAGTAATACTAATGAAGGTACTGTAACGCCTGTTGATAATGGTAATACTACAACTAACAATAATAATACTACTAATAATGGAACTTCTAACCAGACTACTACTAATATCATCAGTAATGAAGAAGCACAAAATATTGCTTTAAATAAAACTGGTGGTGGCTATCTTGTAAAATGTGAATTAGATCATGATGATAATATGATGGTTTATGAAATTGAAGTAAAGAATGGTAATTATGAATATGACATTGATGTTAATGCTAGTAATGGTGAAATTTTAAAATACGAACAAGATTATGATGATTAATTTTTTTAAGCTAATGACTCCTCCTTCATTAGCTTTTTTCAATCAATGCTCAAATTTATGATCATGAATTTTAATTTTTCTTTACATTTTTTAATAAATTTTTTATAATATCATCTGGGAATGAGGTTCTCCCGAGGTATAAACCTAAACCGCTTATTAAAGCTGATGACTTCTACGACTTTTTCGTCGTGGAGGAAATCAGCTTTTTTTAATTCAAGGAGGGAAAAAATGTTAACATCACTTGCACTAATTTTTTTAGTTGGCTTATCATTAGCCGGAATCTTTCAATTATTAAAACTACCACGAATAATTGGTATGTTATTAACGGGGATAATTTTAGGTCCGTATGCTTTGAATCTACTTGATGATTCAATCTTATCAATCTCTAGCGATTTAAGACAAATGGCATTAATTATTATATTACTTAAAGCTGGATTATCTTTAAATCTTACCGATTTAAAAAAAGTAGGGCGACCAGCCATTATGATGTCCTTTGTACCGGCCAGTTTTGAAATTCTAGCATTTATATTATTTGCACCAGCAATATTAAATATTACAAGAATTGAAGCGGCTGTTATGGGAGCAGTATTAGGAGCCGTATCACCAGCGGTAGTAATTCCACGAATGGTCCAATTAATGGATAGTAAATATGGCACTAATAAAAGTATTCCTCAATTAATTTTAGCAGGGGCTTCTTGTGATGATATTTTTGTAATTGTGCTATTTACTACTTTTGCTTCAATGGCTCAAGGTGGCAAAGCTAATTTAATTGATTTTTTTAATATTCCAATTTCAATAATTTTAGGAATTATTCTTGGTGCGATTACTGGTTATATTATTAGTACATTTTTTGAAAAAGCTTATAATTTAAACCATTATGTTCGTAATAGTACTAAAGTACTTGTTATTTTAGGAATTTCTTTTATTTTAATGGCAATTGAAACCTGGTTAAAAGATATAATATCGATTTCAGGATTATTAGCAGTAGTAAGCATGGCTTGTGTAATTAAAATAAAAAGCCCTGATGCAGTTTCTGATCGTTTATCGGAAAAATTTGGTAAGTTATGGATCGGCGCTGAAGTATTGTTATTTGTTTTAGTAGGTGCTGCTGTTGATATTCGTTATACAATGGATGCTGGAGTGGCCGCTATATTAATGATTTTCATTGCTTTATGCTTTAGAGCGATTGGGGTTAGTTTATGTCTTTTAAAAACACAATTGAATTTCAAAGAACGCTGCTTTTGTATCATTGCCTACATCCCGAAAGCTACAGTACAAGCAGCTATCGGTTCAGTTCCTTTAGCAATGGGACTAGCCTGTGGTCAAATTGTTCTTTCTGTTGCTGTTCTAGCAATCTTAATTACTGCGCCACTAGGGGCAATTGGAATGGATATTAGTTATCAAAAATTACTTACTCAACAAAAAGACGGCTAAGACCGTCTTTATTTATATTGTAAATGATATACTTCCTTGATTGCTTTTAAAAACAATTGCACTTTAGCACTAGGTTCTTTTGAATATAAAATACCAAGAGGCACTTTATAATCCCATTTTATAGGTACTATTTTTAATAACGGGTGAATATTAGCCCATTCTTTAATTGTCAGTAAAAACATTTTTTCATTTTCACATCTATTAAAAACATCAACGTTAAAAAATGGAATATCAACAATATTAATATCATGATAATTGGTAACAATGTCTTTACGAATTGTATCAAAATCTTTTAAATAACCTTGACGAATCATCATTACATTTTGATTAAATAAATCTGTAATTTCTAATTCATCCTTACTAGCTAAAGGGTGATTTTTAGACATGGCACAATAAATTGGTGCATCATATAACTTTAAAGCCTGACATTGTCTTTCTTTTAATAAATTTTCACTATAAATCCCAGCGACAAAATCAATATTACTACCAAAATTACGCATGATTTCTCTAGCGTTTTCTGGCGTATTTTCAAATGAAACTAACTCAAATTTTAATGACGGTGCAAATGTTAAAATTTGTGGCCATAAATCTACTAAAAACTGGACTGGTGTTGTTAAAGAAGTTCCAATTCTAAGTAATTCATTGGCCGGATTTATCTGGGCTTTAGCTCTAATTATTGCATAACGGCTATATTCAATTATATATTTAGCATCTTTGTATAATGATTTACCCGCTGCTGTTAATTTGATTCCTCGATGAGTCCGCTTAAAAAGTTCAAAACCCAGATTATCTTCTAATAAATTAATCTGTTTCATAATTGCATTAGGAGAAATAAAAAGTTCTTCTGCTGCTTTATTAAAACTACCAACATCAGCCACTTTAATAAATGTATCTAATAAATGATTATACATAGCGATCACTCCTTTTATATAATATGGTTTAATATATATTGTCTTATTTCCAATTATAAATGAAGTACAATAATAATACAAAAAATGGCTTATCATTTAGCTATTTTATAACGATATTAACTTGTTTTTAATATTCATACTATTTTTCTAGTCTTAATGATGATAATAAAATACCTAGAAAATAATCTTTCTAGGCATTTTAACTTAATTTGAAAATTAATATTATTAATGATTATTTTTTAAATCTTTTAAATATTTTTTAATCATTAGAATAAAAGTCATCAAGCTAGCAATTGCTAATGTTAAATAATTACTATTTACTAGATCACCTGTAAATGGTGTATTGACAGATGCACTAGTAGTTCCATTAGTACCTGTAGTTCCATTTGGATTACTATCGTCTCCTGGTTGAACATTGATATCTTGATCATCATCATTTTCAACAACTTCTACTACTCTAGTTACAATAGTAACATTATTAAAGCTATCAGTTACTTGATATGTCAACTCGTATCTACCAGCTTTATCAACATCGACACTGCCTAAGACAACAATTTGACTAGTCAAATCATTACCTTGACTATCATATGCTTTAACATCTTTCAATGGATCAAAATCTGTTCCTACAGCAATCTTATTAAATTCATCATCAGGTAATACTATTGTTGGTTTAATATTGTGCTTATCAATATTAACATAATTAACATTTGATCTTGTTAAACCACCATTAGCATCACTAATTTCAACATACCAGCCAAATAATCCATGAGGAGCATTTTCTAATGTATAGCTGATTTCTTGATTACTTCTTACATCATTAACTATACCAAAAGTATCATCATTATAAATATTAACATCTAAATTTGTTGTTTCAATTTGTTTTTGAACTGGTGTAATTCCTAAATCACTGTAATTAATTACAAATTCTTCCTCACCATTAATATTAGCTACATCACCAATATTACTTTCATCTTTAGCATTATAATCATCTAAAGAAGGTGAATATGTTCTAATAATTATTTGGCCATTTGTATTATCAAAATGCATCAAACGCATATAACCCATACCACCTTGAGCTAAACCTTGATAATCAAATAACATTTGATAAACATTACGATCATTAACACCATCGTGATTATCATCAAATTGTGACACTACTGTTTGAGCATTATGGTAATGACCAGATAGAACCATACAAACATTAGGGTTAACAGCTACGACCTCATTATAAATTCGTTGTGGTTCTTCACCTAAACCACCACTAGCTAATAGGTATTCATGGAAATTCAAAATTGCTTTTCTTTCTGGATATCTTGCTAAAACATCATTCATCCATTGAATTTCTTGATCACCAATACCCCAACCCATATATATCATGATAAAATCAATACCATCAACAGTAATTAAATCATAATGCCCGCGATTATCTTGATAACTTTCACCATACCATGGATTTTGATTATAACGATCTTCACCAAAATATTTAGAGAAAGAAGTATAATCGCCACTTAGATGCCCAACATCATGATTACCAGCTAAAACACCATAAGGTATATTAGCATCATCAAGCATTTTATAAGCATTATCAGCATTGATCCATTCTTGTCCTTGATCTTCGTCATCAATAATATCACCATCATGGAATAAATACTGAATATTCATTCGTTCACGATTAGCTATCAACCAATTATGAATATCTAATTGATATTGATAGTTTCCATCAACATCTTGAACCGGATTACCATCAAAGTCTTCATTATAATATTGAGTATCACTTTCAATTGCAAATGTAAAATCATAGTTTTCTCTTGGAGTATCTGCTGGATTAGACATTGTACCAGTAACATCTTCTCCATATTGATCAGGAGTATACCCTTCACCATTTTGAACCATAATT
The DNA here is from genome assembly GCF_002160495.1 of Erysipelatoclostridium sp. An173. Taxonomy (GTDB): domain Bacteria; phylum Bacillota_I; class Bacilli_A; order Erysipelotrichales; family Coprobacillaceae; genus Thomasclavelia; species Thomasclavelia merdavium. The sequence goes on from NZ_NFKR01000016.1 coordinate 37,865, forward strand.
TTAATTGTTTGATCAAATAAGTGATCTTTCAATATTACTTCACCGGTTAATTTCATGATTTCACCATCAATTTCCATAACCGTATCTAATTTATCAAAAGTATTAGTTGCATAATTATAAGCATACATAAAAGTCTTTTGATTATTAGATTTACCTTCCCAATCAATCTTAACCGTTGCCTCATCACTAATATTACCACTTACTTTAACATCAAACTGTTGATAAGGGAAACCATCACCAGAATCACCACTGAAATCTTGAGTATTATTACCAGAAATCTGACTAACACCACTAGACAAAGTAATATTAGCATCACCTAATAGGTAACGTTCACCCCTTTTGAAAGCAACCTGCATCAAATCATCAGTACTATCACTTACAGTAACTTTAAATGTTGGATCACCATTAATAGTTGTCCCACTTACTGGTGTTATTTCCCCATTAATTGCTGCATTCTCTTCTGGAGTTACAAAGTTTATTACCTTGCTAGTAACATTTCCAATCATATCTGAAGCAGTTAATACTAATTGATGATTACCAGGAGTCATTTCTAATGAACGAAAATCATAAGGCAATTCAATTCCTTGTCCATCAAGGGTAGCAATTAAAGTACTTGTATCACAAATAGCATCTTGTGCACTAGCTTCAACAGTTCCATTATGATAAATTTGACCTTCAACCATATTAGTTTCAATAACAGGGGCCGTATTATCACTAACAAATGATACTGTCTTACTACCACTTGTTACACTATGAGTACCATCTTCTAATTTAGTTGTATCAAGATCATAACGTAAAGCGTTAAAGTTTTGTTCATCTAATGTAAACGTAGCATATAAAATTTCAACTTTGCTTGTACCATCACCCATACTAATTTCTTTTTCAGGAGTAATATCATTTACTTCAACCGGGCTATCTGGTTTCCAGTTATCTTCAGTATGTTCAACTGCTCCTAAGCCATAAACTGCGCTATATTGACTAGCTCTTAAAGTTGTGCCATCTGGTAATGTTAATCTAATATTTTTTAAAGTAAAGTCATCATTATTTTCAACATTATGTTCTAAAGCATTAGCTTTATTACCAGCATGGAAAGCAATCGTTATTGTTTTTGTTTCACTATCAAAGTAGCTGGCATTTATATCATAAGCATATGTTCGCCAATCACTATAAGTACCTTCATTGAAAACACCAATCACATCATTTCCAATAGCAACTGCATTTTTAAAGAAAACATCAGTTTGTGTAGTATCAAACACAATTCTTGCGTTTCCATTAATTGATTTAACTGCTTTATTAGTTACATCCTGATCATCAATTATTAAATTATTACCAGTACCTATAATTTGTTCAGTCTGGTTAATAATCGCACCTTCGCTAATATTGATTTGATCACCAGCAGATACCGGATTTTCATTATTAACTGTGTTAACAGGTGTTGTTATTTGTCGATAACCATCGCTAATAACAAAATAATATGTATATGATAATTTATTATACAAATCTACTGCTGGTAATGTTTTTGCAAAATTATCGCCAGAATTACGTAATAAATTATAAACTTCATAATCTTCACTATTATTATCTTTTAAATACAAATAAACACTTTTAATTGTTGTTTCGTTAGATTTAACATCAAGTGAAAAAGTTAAATCATTATCTTCATTAAATGTAGCTGGTGTTTGATCTTGATATACCGGCAAAGAAACAGTTTCTGGTAAAACAGCTTCGTACATTGGTTTTTCAGTTACTGTTCCAGGTGATGGCTCAGCACTATTATCAACTATTACACTAGTAAAAGTTGAACCATCATATCTATTTTGATATACAATTGATTTATCAGCTGTAGTATCATCAACACCATCCATATTATATAAAACATAATCTAAAACATCTTTAATGTTAGAAGTTATTTTCAACCCACGAGCTGAACCATTAGCCATTCCAGCATTTTCAATTGAAATTAAATGATCACTGTCTAAATTAGTATTAAATTTATTATTAAAATCACTAATTTGCAAATCATTATTAGCACCATTTTTAATCCAGAAAACTAATGTATCATGTGATTTAATAATTTTATCTTCATTAGTTTCATACCAGATAACATCACCATCACTACCTTGATCAGGATAATTATAATATAATTTATAATCTTTTAAATTAATATCTAAATTTGAATTATTATAAATTTCAATAAATTCATAACCATCACTACCACCAACATTAGAACTATCTGGCATAATTTCACTAATAACCAAAGGAGCAACCTTACTTTGATCAATCATTCCAGGCTGTTCAATTACTACCGTGTTCTTAGCAGAAGTTACCGTATTAAGACCATCAGTAATAGTAACATCATATGTTAAATTTGAATAACCTGTTAAATCTTGAGCTGGTACATCTACCTTCAAAATTCCATCAGTATATAATAAATCATAGCTAGCTACTACGTTTTCATCTTGATATAGATTTAATTTAGCGTCAATAATCATATTAGTAAGATTAGTATTTTCTACCCTTACAGTAAAATTAGCATTTGCACTTACAAAACTATCTGCTTCAATTTCAACTTCAGGGTTTTCGACAATTGCTGGTGTTATATAACTACCAGTAATTAATTGTTGACTATTTAACTTTCCTAATGTTACTTCATTATCATAAACTGGCACTCCAGAATCAGAAGTGTAATTATAATAAATAGCTTCATCAGTATCGATTTTACCATTATTAGAATCACTAGCACTATAATTAACAGCTGTTAATTCTTGATTAGTATTAGTAATAATTTTAAATCCTCGCGTACCACTATTACTCATTCCATCACTATGAATAGTTGTAAAATTATCACCAGTGAAAAAATTAGTGCCATAATTATTATTAAAATCTGCAACTGTTAAGCCTGCTTGTTCTACAGCATCATTGACAATCCAAACAGTTAATACTTCTTTAGCATCTAAAACAATATCATCATCTAATTGCCAGAGTGTTTCTTTATCACCATTAACATAAACAAGCTGATAATTATTTACAGCTACACTTTGATCGCTAACATTAAAAATTTGTAAATACTCATAGGCATCACTACCAGAAACATTAGCACTGTTTGGTGACAATTCACTAATTAATAGCGGTGAAGCAAATTCAACTGCTCCTTTATTAACAGTGACTGTTTGCGTTGCACTAGTAATTTCATTGATACCATCATTAAAAGTAGCAGTAATATTTAAAAGCTCCTCATTACTAATCTCACTAGCAGGGACACTATAAACATAATTACCGTCATTATCATATGTCATATCATATTCTTTATCATTTACCTTTAAAGTTGCTTTTAAAATAACTCCTGGTAAATTAGTCGTAGCTTTTACAACCAAAGCTTCGCCAGCATTGATTTCTTGAGCAGTATTAATGGTAACAATTCCATCACTTACTGTTACAAATTGATACTTGCTTTCTAATTTTTGTTGTTCAATCAAACTACCTGGGGTAGGATCTAAGTCATAACTATAAGTACTTTCTTGAATTCTACCAGAATTGTAAATAAAATTAATTCCTTTTTTTGTTTGTGCTTTAACATCTTCATCATTATAAATAACTGAACTTAAAATTTGTTTAGTATTTTTTACGGTAACTCGTAGTTCTCTTTGACCACTATTAGAAAAACCACTAACAATATTTTCAGTTTTAACAATTTGTCCTTCATCAGCTGACAAATTATAATATTCTCTAAACAATGCTAAATCCAAATCTTTACTTTCTTCATTTTGAATCCAAACAATCAAAGCTTCATTAGCTGGTAAAATTGTATTAGCCGGTAAATCCCACTCACTAATAGTACTACCATTATTGTATAATACTTGATAATCATCTAAATTAATACTTTGATTACTAGTATTATATAATTCAAAATACTCAAATGCATCACTACCACTTGTAGTTGTCAGATCACTTTGGTGGCTATCAGCAACTATTTCACTAATAATAATTGGTGATGTAACACTATTTTCATCTAAGATGGCTGTGTCACTATTATCATTATTAATTGCTTGTAATGAAACAATACTATTGCCACCTACTGCAACAGTTGTCGCCAAGGTTGCCATCGTGACTTTAATTACTTTACTTGATTTTTTCTTCGTCATCTTTTTTCCCCCTTGATACTACAAGGGTATTTTAACAAAATTATCTTTAAAACATGTTAACGTCAAGTAATATTTGGGTAAATTGTATTTTACAAAATTTTTACTAAATTTTTACAATTATCTCATTCCGGCTTTAATGGTCCATAAAAATATGAAGCAGTAGCACCACCATCAATCAAGAAATCAGAACCAGTAATAAAAGCCCCTTTATTACTCATCAACAGTTCAGCAACATTAGCTACTTCATCAGCAGTCCCTGGTCGACCAGCTGGACAATTAGCAAACATATTTTTATAAAAGTCACCACGCGGTCCATTAAATTCATCTATTGCCAGCGGAGTAACAATAATACCTGGTGAAATAGAATTTATTCGAGCCCCTCTTTGTCCCCATTTTACAGCTTCAGCCATAACTCTTTTTTCATTACATCTTTTAGCAAGCTGATAAGCATGTAAAGTATCTTTAATGTTTTCTTCTTGCAACATTTCTAAATCTAATAATTTTTCAACTGGTGTTGTTGCTAGTAATTCATCTTCTTTACTGCTAAGAGCTGGCATTCGATGTCCAGATTGACTAGAAATAGTTACTCCAACACCACCTTTTTTAATCATCTTACCAACCTCTTCTAATAAAACAGCTGTTCCATATAAATCAACTTTCAAAATAGCTTCGATTGGAGCCTGGCTAGGTGATACCCCAGCTCCATTAACTAACATCGAAATTTCACCATATTTTTTAGCTTCCTCAATCATCGCTAATATTGATTCCTTTGAAGAAAGATCCATTTCAAAAGGCACACAATCATATCCAGCATTATTCATGATTTGACAAATGTTATTGGCATTTTCAATTTTTTTATCACCAACAATAATTTTCATCCCATAACCCATTCTTCGAGCAATAGCCATACTAATTTGACCACCTCCAGTTACAATCATTACATCTTTCATTTTCATTACCTCCTTTTATTTTACTGCTTTATTAATACAGTTTAGAGCATTTAAACTTCTTGGATAACCAATATATGGTAAACACTGTGAAACAACCTTGATCAAAAATTCTTTATCATTGCCCACTTTAATATTAGCTTGGACGTGTGATACTAATTGAGGTTCACAGCCACCTTGTGCTGCCAAAAAACAAAAAGTAATCATTTCTCTTTGTCGATAGTCTAAACCATTTCTTGTATAATAATCGCCAAAACAATTATCTGTTAACCAATGATTAATATGCTTTGATTCCTCTGATCCTGAACAATGAAAATCTCGCATATTTTCACCAAAAATAGCAACTTGAGCTTCAATGCCTTTTTGTAAACGATTAGCTGTTGTAGTTGTCCCTTGAGACTTTAATGGCAAATCAACTCCATTAGCTAAACAAAAATCATTAACAGCATGGATGAATGGGAAAACTCGTCCTATTCCTAGATAAGCAACCGCCTGATAAATAATTTCTTTCATTTCAACTGGTGTTACATCAAAGTTATAAGCAGCTGTTAACATAGCTTTAAATTCATCAATAGCTTGACTTCCAAGCAATGTCGCTAAAATGGCAATTAAACGCGTATGATCATCTAAATCATCATTATTTACTACTTCATCAAAAGCAAAATTATCAAACAACTCTATAAATTCAGGATCTGTTTTTAATAATTGTGACTCATATCCAGGAAACATTTTTTCATGATATGCTTTTGCCTCTTTACTAATCGCCATTTATAAAACCTCCTCTAACCATTTTTTTATTGCATCATCACTATTAACTACTTGACTTCCTCTGATTGCTAAAGCATCGTGGATGATACTTTGCGGACATAGTTTTTTAATATCAGCAACACTTTGCCCTAAGCCACTTCCTTCATGCGTGCAAAAAGGATAGATATGTTTAGACTTAAAGTCATAGCTTTCTAAAAATGTCCACATACACATTGGCATTGTTGACCACCAGTTAGGATAACCAATAAAAATATTATCATAATCTTCAAAATGAGAAACAATATTTAATATTTTTGGTCGCTCATTATTTTCTAACTCCTTTTTTGCTACTTCAGTACAACGATGATATTCAAAAGGATATTCATGTAATGGTAATATTTCAAAAGTATCACCACCTATTATTGATTGAATCTTTTTAGCAACTACTTTTGTATTACCAATATCTAATTTTACAATCTTTCCAGCGACATAATTTTCTTTATCATGGGAAAAATACACAACCAAATTTTTACTCATTTACCTTACCTCTTTTCTTTACACCAATATTTTATTATCTATTGATAAGATAAACAATTTCAATTACTAATCGCATTTATAAGTAAAACTTATAAAAATAATCTTTACTACTTCCAATAATTAACAATATTAAAAAGTCTAATTAATATATCCAAATCTATTTATAATTATCATAGTAACTTTATCAAAGTAAAATTTGTTATTTATAAAAAATAAACAAGAAGTTTATTATTAAATTACTCCTTGTTTATTTAAATAATTTTATATTTAATCAAAAAATCAGCAATTCCATCTTCATTATTACTTTTAGTAATATAATTTGCAATTTCTTTGATAGCTGGATTTGCGTTTTCCATAGCTACACCAATATAATCTCTAATCATTTCATAATCATTTAATTCATCCCCAAATACAATAATATTGGCTGTATCAATTTTGATATCTTCACACATTTTTCTAATTCCCAAAGATTTAGATAATTGTGGATTTAAGCATTCGATAATTATTGGTGTTGAACGAACAAGCCGATAATCTCGATCAACTAAAGTTTGATAATATTGATCTATTTTATCAAGTTCTTCAGTATCAGCCATAAATAATATTTTTTCAATCTGACGATTATAGTATTGTCTCAAATCATCAATAATCAATGGCAATTTATTACGTTTTGCAATAGCTTTAGCAATTTTTTCATCTTCTAAAACATGTAAAGATTCTTTATCATAAATTCCCACATTAAAATTAAATCTATTAAACTCATTCAATATCTCTGGTATAAGCTTTCCATCTAATAAATAATGCGATTTTGTCCGATTATTTTTCAAATCCAAATAACAACCACCATTAAATCCCATGATCAAATCTACATATTTATCAATTTGCCAATCTTTGATCAAATGTTTAACAGCATAAGGAGTTCTACCAGTCGCTATTCCAAACATAATATTTTTTTCCTTTATTCTAGCAATAGCTTCTTTTGTTTTTGGGGTTATTATTCCATCGTCATTTAATAAAGTACCATCAATATCTACTAATATTAATTTAATATCTTCCATTATTACACTCCTATTTCTATTATCTTTAATATTTTATCATAATACCCTATTTTTTTAATAATCGATTCTGATATTTTTTGTATAACAACGAATAAATAATACTTAAAACATATTGAAAAGATAACTGTGAATAAAATGTAGCAATTTTTTCATTACTCTCTTTTTGAGAAACTAAAATATGATAATTACTATATTTATATAAAATACCGGTAGATAATGATGTAATTGTAATAATTGGACAATGATTATGTAATAAAATTCGTAAACAATCTTTATAAAGATAATGCTTAGAATAAGCAATAAACAATGCAACATCATTTTCAGTTGCCCCCATTGAAAAAGCTGCCTCTTCCCTATTATCAGTTACAATATAAAAAAACTTTCCAATTTTTATTAACTTATCTGTAAAACCCATGGCTGAAATTCGTGAATCACCGCTTGCATAAACAAAAACCCGATTACTTCTATCCAGCAAATTAACAATTTTTTCTAATTCATCAATATCCAATTCTCCATTTATTAAATCAATACTTTCTTTATACATACTAGATAAACTATTAATTATCTGCCATGTAGGTTCATCACTATTAAAAGGAAAAGAAAAATCAATGTCATTATTTACATATTTTAATGACTCCATTTCTCTTAAATAATCCATCTTAAAGTCACGAAATCCTTTATAACCTAGTTTTTTACATATTCTAATAATACTTGCATTAGATGAATATGTTTCTTTAGCCAACTCTCCAATTGACATATAAACTAATGCACTAGAATTATCTTTAATATAATTTATAATTTCTAATTCAGTTTTTGTGAATTTTTCAATTTGTTCAAATTGCTTCATTATACTCATTTTAACACTTCCTTAGTACCTCACAGTATAACACCTAATATTATTCCACTATTTCGTCTGCTAATAAAAAAGCACCAAAAATTCAAAAAAATTTATGATTATCAACAATAATTTGAACTTTTATTCCACAATCCTATCAAAAAAGCAATTAAAACAATTATTTTGTTAAAATGAAGCCACCAAAGAAAGGGGTTACACTTATTCTTTGAAAAATTAAATGGAGGAAAATAAAATGGAAACTTTTCAAAATGTTTTAATGAAAATTGGTATTATTGCAGGGGAAAATAAATACCTATCATCTATTAAAAACGCTTTTCAAACTTTTATGCCATTTATTATTATTGGCGCTGTTGGCGTTTTATGGTCTAATGTTATTTGTAATGATCAAACTGGTTTAGGGGCTATAGTTCCAGGCATTATGAATTTATCATTTTTAAATCCAGCTTTTAACGCCCTTAACTTTGCTACAATAGGTTGTATCACAATTTCTATTACTTTTTTAATTGGTGCTGAACTTGGTGCCAAAGAAAATGATAATATTATGTTTATTGGTTTATTAGCTGTAGTAGCATTATTGACAGTGACTCAATCATCAATGGATATTTTTAAAGATGGCAAATTAGTAGAATCAGTCAGCGGGATTTTTAGTACTTCATTAGGAAGTCAAGGATTATTTACTGGAATGGTTGTTGGAATTATTACTGTTGAATTATTCTTTGTCTTATTTAAATTTGATCGTTTAAAAATCAAATTACCAGAACAAGTACCACCTCAAATTGCAAAATCATTTGAATATTTAATTCCTGCTTTTATTACAATTTTAATCATATCTTTAATTGGTTTAGCTATTAATATATGGACTGGTGCTTATTTAAATGATTTAATCTTTAATATAGTTCAACAGCCATTATTACATATTGGTGGCTCTTTACCTGGAGTTTTAACTCTAATGTTCATTAGTTTAGTTTTTTGGGCTATTGGTCTTCATGGTGATAATATGATCGGTGGTGTTTTTAATCCAATTCTTACAACATTAGGAGTTCAAAATCTTGAAGCAGTCCAAGCTGGACTAGAACCAACAAATATTGTTAATAACACTTTCCACCGAGCATTTTTTGCTACTGGTGGTACTGGATGTATGTTAGGTCTTACAATTGCAATGTTACTTATTTGTAAACGTCCTGAAAATCAATCTATCGCGAAATTAGCATTAGTTCCTGAATTATTTAATATTGGTGAAGTTAGTATGTTTGGTGTTCCGATCGTCCTTAATCCTACCCTTGTAATACCATTTATTATCGCACCATTAGTGACTGTAATTTTTGGTTATGTTCTAACTATGCTTCATATTTGTCCAATAATCTATGTTGATTTACCATGGACCATGCCACCATTAATCATTACTTTCTTAGGTTCAGGCGGTAATATTATGGGACCAGTTTGTCAATTACTAGGAATAATATTATCTGCTTTAGTATATCTACCATTTGTTAAAATTTACGAAAAACAACAAGCCCAGCTAGCAAGTGAGTAATAGTTTATAAATGCAAGATAACTAAATATCTTGCATTTATCCTGTTTTAACAAATCATAACTTTGTTTTTTTATCAAATAGAACTATAATTAAATTAGGTTTTATTATTAATTGGAGGATTAAATATGAGATTTGGTATTATTGGTTTTGGTAATATTGCTAGAAAATTTGTTAAAAGTATTGAAAATACCAGTGACGGTTCGATTTATGCTATTGGCTCTTTTAGTATTAATAATGATGATGAGTATTTAATAAAACATCCCGAAGTTAAAGTTTATCATGACTATGATATGTTATTAAGTGATGAAAATATTGATGCTGTCTATATTGCTTTACCACATTATTATCATTTAGAATGGATTATCAAGGCTTTAAATAATCATAAAGCTGTCCTATCTGAAAAACCAATTGTTTTAAACAGTCAAGATATCGATCAAATCAAAGATGCTGTATATTGTAATAATGGATACTGTCTAGAAGCCTTTAAAACTAAATTTAATGATGGTTTTCAAGCATTAAAAAAGGATTTATCACTAATCGGTGAAATCAAATCAATTGAAGCTAATTTTTGTTTTGATGCAATGAATGGCAGAAAGGATTCTTATCTCTTTGATCCTAAACAAGGCGGGGCTTTAAATGATGTTGGAAGTTATGTAATTGGTTTTATTTTAGGTCTTGTTAATAGTTCAATTGATAAAATTGAAACAAAGATGAAAATTGAAAATGAAATTGAATTAGAATTTAAAACACATCTTTATTTTAAAAATGGGATTATTGGTATTGGTGAAGGTTCTATTGATTATAATAAAGAGCGTTATGCTTTAATTAAAGGAACTAATGGTGAAATCTATATTCCAAATTATAATCGAATAATTGATTATACTATTAAAACTAATGATTCAACAATTAATCGCCATTATCCTATCACTGGTGATGATATGACAATGGAAATCCAAGCACTAATTGATGATGTTAAAAATAATAAAAATGAAAATGAGATTCATTCATTAAATGATTCAAAATATTTAATTGAAACAATTGAAAAAATAAGAAAAAGTATTAAATAGGAGGCTATTATTATGAAATTTAATAATATAATGCACGTTTCTTTCTTTACTGATCAAATGGATGCAATGCGCGATTTTTATGAAAATAAACTTGGTTTAAAAGCTAAGATGATTGTCCGTTATGAAGCTTATAAAGATAAAGAAGGACATCCATGGGCTAAAGTTGCTAAAGAAAGACCATTAGATATCTGTTTAATTTATATTGAAATTGCAAATGGGCAATTTATCGAATTATTTCCAAAAGCTGATGGTCAAAAAGAGCATCCTGAATATAACCAGCATTTAGGATATAGTCATTTTTCATTAACTGTTGATGATATTTTCAAAGCACGTGATGAATTAATTGCAGCGGGTATTGACATTGATATCGAACCTAAAATCGGAAATTCTCATACTTGGCAAATGTGGATCCATGACCCTGATGGAAATCGTATTGAAATGATGCAATATACTGATGAGTCTTTCCAAATTACAGGTAATATTGAAGATGATGAAAAATTATTAAAAAGCTTAGGTAAATAATAAAAATAGTTAAGTGATAGTTTGTAATGAACTATCACTTTTCATTTGATAATATTTAAATCAATGATTTATAAATTAAAAAAAATGATACTGGATTTACCAATATCACTTCTTAGAATTCAAATGAAAATGATCTTCAAAAAAATCAAACAGTTTACCATCTTGTTTCAAAGCTTCAACAACAATATCATCACTAATAATTTTTACATCTTTTTGTTTTAATATTTGATATGCCAATTTCAAATCCTCACCGAAATATTGACCAGAATCAGTTATAAATTCAAAATCATCCTGAAAATGAAAAACAAATTGTAAAATATATGTTCGCCAAATTCCAGTACGACCAGCTGATGTCGTTGAAAAAATCAAATTTATCTTTACATAATCAAGATCACTATATTGATAATTGCGATTATATCGCTTTGAATCTTTAAGTATCATTCCTTTTAAAATCGATAACCGACTTTGAGTTTGCAAAGAACAAATTGACAATTGATTATCTGTTAATTCAATATATTTTTGTTTACCACAATGAAACGTAATCAAGATTGAAAATATTATTAAAGAAATAATCATTATAACTGCAACCGTCATGACCGTAGTTTCAAAATTTGGTAATGGATCTAAATTACTAGCTACCAATTGTTGATTTAAGTAATCAATTGCCTTAGGCAATCCAACTGCAATTCCTAAACTAGCTAAAAATGAAGCAAATAAAACCAAAGGAAAAGCTGAGAAAAAATTATTTGGATCAACCCGGTATCCTAATACTACTGTTTTAATTGGTTTAAAATAATCAAATATTTTTTTTATATCTGTTTTTAATTCTGTTTGATTAATATTTTCATTAATTAATGTATTTTCATTAGTTATTACATCTAATAAAGGAAGATCTTTTTCTTTTAAATCGTTGCATACTTCCTGAATATATTTTAATGATTTTATCTGGTAATCTAATTTTTTCAAATGACTTTCTAAGACATTTTGAAAATCTTTTTCATTATTTAAGATAGCTTTTATTTCCTCAATTGGTATTTCTAACTCCCTTAAGTAGATGATTTTTTTAATTTTCCGGATATCATTATCATCATAATTACGATAACCATTTTGATTACGCTCAGGTTTTATTAAACCCATTTTTTCATAATAACGTAATGTATGACTACTTATATGCAATTGCTCTTGAACTTCTTTAACTAACATGGTAAATACCTCTCTTTCTAAATCCAATATAAGCTTTAGACTAGCTCTAAGGTCAATAAAATATTAGAAAAAACATAAATATTTCAACAATTTGTTCATAGAGCAATATTTTTTTATCTCCTGTCTAAAATTATAAAGATAGATCACGTTTTTTAAATATATTTACTGCTACAATAATAAAAACAAATGCTAATAAATATAACACCCCAGCAAACATGATTGCCTGTAAATCCAATTCAATCAATCCATTAGTATCAAATAAAGTTAATGGTGTTAAATACTTTAAAAAATCAAACTTATCACTAACTTGAGATAACATTTGTATTAAAATAAAAATCATTCCTAATCCACCACCTAGTCCCATTGACCATTTGGTTTCATTAAAACTACAAGCTGTTAAATATACTAAAGTGCTAAAAAAACAATGCAATCCAAAAAGACCACAATTTAAAACTAAGAATTCCTTAATTGGTACTAACTCATTAAACATAACTTTACCACAAACAATTACTAGTACCGTTTCATAAACAATTAATAATAAAACCCCTAATAACACTGTTAATAACTGTGTCAATATTATTTGGCTTCGATTTCGTGGGGTTGCCAATAAATAAGCAAAAGACCCTTTATCAATATATCTGCAAATTAAACGACTAATCATTATCAACATAAAAACAAAAGGAATAATAATCATAATAAATCCAAATAAATAGTTAGTAACAAATTCTATCAACGACGAACCAGCATTGGTCATTGAAAAAGCCGCAAATAACTCTGGCATACTTTCAGCCATCATTTCCAAACTTTTTCCTAATTCAGGATCATACATAGCTACAATTATTCCAGCATATAAACTAATAATCAAAATAAAAATAATAAATATTTTATAATTAGCTTTTATTTCTTTTTTAAATAAAGGTAGTATCATTGTTAATTACCCCCACCATAATAATGTAAAAATAATTCTTCTAAAGACTGCGCTCGAATACTAATATCATCAATTGAATACTGTGTTAAACTTTTTAAAATATCATTGATTTGCCCTTGCATGATCAAAGTAACTGTTTTGTCTTTTAACTTTCCATTTGGAAAAAGCTGATTAAAAGAAATCGCATCTTCTAAGTTATTAAAACTAATTTCATAACATTTATGCCGATCTTTTTTTAACAGCGCCATTTCTTTACTGGCAACAATCTTACCATCTTTTATCATAACTACTCGATCACAAGTATTTTCAATTTCTTCAAATATGTGCGATGACATTAAAACTGTTTTCCCTTCAGCCTTAGCACGTTTTATTAATTCAACAAATTTATTTTGCATTAACGGATCTAAACCACTAGTCGGTTCATCTAATATTAAAATTGGACAATCTTGCATAAAAGCTATCACTAATCCTATTTTTTGCTTCATCCCTTTAGACATCCGTTTAATTTTATTAGTTGGATCCAATTCTAAAAAATCTATCAACTCTTTAGCCCGTGTTAAATCTTTGATTTTTTTCATTTCAGCAATAAATTTAATAAAATCAATTCCTCGCATCTCATCCATAAACGCAATTTCACCAGGTAAATAAGCTACCATTTCTTGTATCTTTGGACTTTGAGCAAAGCAATCTAGATTCATAACTGATACACTTCCCTGATCTGGTTTAATAAAACCCATTAGATGTCTAATTAACGTTGTTTTTCCACTGCCATTAGGACCCAAAAAACCTAATATTTCTCCCTTTTCGATTGTAAAACTAACATCAAATAATCCTTTTTGATTACCATAATCTTTCGTTAAGCCATTTATTTCAATAACACTCATCGAAATCCCTCCACTAACATTCACTTACTATTATTGTAATTTAGATATCTTAATTTTACTACAAAAACAATTAATTATATGTATATATTTACTTGCTTAAAATAAGTTTATTTTGTATTTACTAACATTCTAGTAAAACTTCTATCATTTCTATTTCAAAAAAATTACTTTTTTGCTAATACTTTTTAATTATAATACTGTCTCATAATTTACGATTTTCTAATAATTTGATAGAATATAAAATGAATAGTGAGGTAATATAAATATGGACATTACAAAAGAAATATTAGAGAGTATTTTGGATGCTTATGCTTATGAAATTGTTTTTGTTGATCGTAATCATATCGTTCAGTATATGAATAAGACCGCAAAACAACGATATGGTAATCGTGTTGTCATCGGTAATAGTTTATTTAACTGTCACAATGAAAATTCTAAGCATAAAATTGAAGAATTTTTAAAAAGAGCTGATAATGGTGAAGACGAAATGTTTGAAACTTATAATAAGAAAACTGGTGAACGTGAATTCTTTGTTCCTGTAAGAAACAAACAAGGAGAAGTTATTGGGTATTTTGAAAGACATGAAATGCCTTGGGATAAAGATGCTCCAGAAATTTCAGTATTTGAATATTGGAAACATCGTATTTAATCTTCTATAAAACTATGATGATACTCAATAATTGAGTATCATTTAGTATTTTAGTACTTTTTACATTAAAATATAAAAGGTTAAAGTATATCATTAAATATCCTTTAACCTCATAATTTTATTCAAAATGTTTAGCTACATCTTGTAAATACTCAATAATTGATAAATGTTGTGGACATACTTGTTCACATTGACCACAAGCAATACAATCACTAGCTTTACCAAATGTTTTAGTTAAGTTGTCGTAATATTCACCTTGTGGTGTCCAGCCTTTTTCTTCAACTTCTTGTAAATCAGCATTATACAATGAAAAATACTTAGGAATTGCAATCTTCATTGGACAACCATCTACACAATAAGCACAACCAGTACAAGGAATTGCAATATTGGCATTAATTGCATCAACTGCTTTATCAATTAATTGATATTCTTCTTCATTTAATGGTTTGAAATCCATCATATAGCTAGTATTATCAAGTAATTGTTCCATGTTTGACATACCACTTAAAACCATCATGACATTATCTAAACTAGCTGCAAATCTTATTGCCCAAGATGGAACTGACATATCAGGATGATATTCTTTAAACATTGTTTCCACTTTTTCTGGTACTTGAGCTAATGTCCCACCTTTAACAGGTTCCATTACAATAACTGGTTTATTATGTTTAGTTGCTACTTCATAACATTTTCTTGATTGGACTCCAGCACTATCCCAATCTAAATAATTGATTTGTAATTGAACTAATTCAAATTCTGGATGTTCTGTTAATACTTGATCTAATAATTCAGGACCATCATGGAAAGAAAAACCAATATGTTTAACTAAACCTTGTTTTTTCTTTTCAATAATCCAATTAAAGCAATCTAATTTATTATAAACTTCAATACTATGAGTATTGATATCATGTAATAAATAATAATCAAAATAACTTACACCAGTTTTCTTTAATTGTTCATTGAAGACTTTATCACGATCTTCTTTTGTTTTAATAAAATTAGAATGTAATTTAGTTGTTAAAGTAAAGCTATCACGAGGATGACGATCTACTAGTGCTGCCTTAGTTGCATTTTCACTATTAAATCCACAATACATCCAAGCTGTATCAAAATACGTAAATCCTCTTTCTAAAAAAGTATCTACCATTTTTTTAGTTTCCTCAAGATCAATTTTTGAAGGATCATCAGGGTCTAAAGAAGGTAGTCTCATTAATCCAAAACCTAATTTTTTAGCCATTATATCTTACTTCCTTTCTAGACATATTTTGTCATCTAAATTTTATCTTGTCTACAAAATTTTGTCTAGTTAAGATTTAAAATATTAATTATCAGCTAACTCCATTGAAACATAATTAACTTCTTTATTAGTAAAAATATTATTTAATACTAACATTACAACTGCTAAACAAATAAAACCTCCACTTAAAACCATAAATAAACTATTAAGACTATCACTTAATGCGATATTTTGCATAAAAATACTACTATATGGTGAAATAAAAGCACCTAAATTAAAACCTACTAATAATAATGAAGTTGCTAGTGGTGTATTTTTTATTTGTGAATTATTAATACGATCGATTAAGTATGGCATAAAAATTTTAAATCCAAATCCGGTTAAAAAACTACCAGCAAATGTAATTATCATTGAATTAGAAATTCCTATTAAAAACATTGCTAATGCTAAAATCAACAAACCAATAATTGGTGTTAGCTGCTTAAAGATTTTAATTATCTTACTAAATAATGTTCCAGCTGTAATTGCTCCTAGTGATAATAATATAATTACTAAACTAGCATCACTAGCATTTCCATATCCAGCCGTTGTAATTAATGTTGATACTTTAATACCCATTGTCATATATAAAGATGCTGCTACAAATAACAATGCGATAAAACTAATTAACATTATATTATCTTTTTTAAACCCATTTTCTTTTACAATTACATTTTTATCAACCGAAATATCATTTGCTGTAGCTACCTTAGGAATAAACTTGATAAAAACAATACATACCGGAATTGCTATAGCATAGGCTAAAAATGGTGCCTGCCAACCAATTTTCAACAATTGACCAGCAATAAATGTTATAAAGATACCACCTGCACCTTCAAAAGTACTTTGTAATCCATACATTTTAGCTCGATCTTTCCCTTGATAAAAACTATTTACTAAAGCTACTGTTAAAGAATTGAATAAACCAATCCCAAATCCAAGCATTGCTCGACTAATTAAAATTAAATAAAAATTAGAAACAAATACTGGCAGTATCCCTGAAACAGCGACAATTAACAACCCTAATGAAGCTGTTTGTTTATAACCAATCTTTTTCGCGATAAAACTACTAATTAATACTGAAATCATTAAAAATAATGATGGTACAGTTGTCAACATTTCAATCATTGCTAATGGAATTGTATCAAAAGCTCTTGCCATAGCTGGAATATTAGCATTGATTGCTGGTGCACTACCAACTAATAAAGATGCTGACAATAACGAATATTTTAATACTTGTTCTTTTTTCATAATCATTCTCCCTTCTATTTACAGCTATATTTTACCTAGTAAAACACTAGTTGAGAATTCTTAAAAAGTTCACATAGTATCACCTATTAGTTAATACTAAAACATACAAAATATTAATATATGCAGATTTAGACTATAAATTTAAACCTATAGGTCATAGTTAATATTGTTTGAATAAATATTGCTAACTTTCTTTTAACGAACAAATTGTTTAATAACTCTAAAATGGCTATAATATATTGTATTGGAAGGAGTTTTTTATGAATAAAATAAAACAATTGACCACTATTTTATTAGCCCTAATTTTGACGATTTCTATTAGCGGCTGCAACAATCAAAATTCTGGTGATGCTGATAAAATGCAAACCGAATTTGATCAATTTATTGAACAGGAATTTATTGATACAATGGAAAGTGATTATACATCATTACATTCATTTATTGAAAATCCTGAAAATTTTGGAATTGACTTAAATAATGTTGAAATCGGCTTTGGTTCTGGTTATAGCGAAGAAGAACTTGAAGAAGCTAAAAAAACAACCGAAGAAACTGCTGAAAGATTTGCTGAATTTGACCGAGATCTATTAACTGCTAAACAACAGGAAACTTACGATATTTATCAAAACACATTAGAATTAGCACTAGAGTCAAATGATGATAAATATGATTATATCGCCCCAGCTTTTGAAACTGCAACTGGTGCTTATTGTCAAATTCCAACAATGTTAACCGATTGGACAGTAAGAAATGAACAGGATGTTAAGGATTTAATTACATTAGTTGATGATACTGATCGATATATTCAAAGTCTATTAGATTATTTAAAGGTTCAAGAAGAAAAAGATACCCTTTCTATCAATGTTAATGATGTTGTTGAATATTGCCAAGGGATAATTGATGCTAAAGATAATAGTCCTATCTTACAAGCCTTGAATGAAAAAATTGATGCTTTGAATCTTGATGAAAATCAAAAAAATACTTATAAACAACAGCTTTCTACTACCTTTAATGATTCATTTATTACAGCTTATCAAAATATCATTGATACCGTAAATGGACTTGATAAAAATAAAATAAATGATGGTGGTCTAGCGAATATCGAAAATGGTAAAGAATATTATCAGTTATTATTACAAAATGCTACTGCAAGTTCTAAAACAGTTACAGAAATTCAATCAGAATTTGAAGATGCGATGGATGATTGTTTAAAAGAAATGCAATCTTTAATAATTTCCAATCCAAGTATCTCATCTGTTGTTCAAAATAACTTTGGTTCCATTAAAACCAATTACAACAGTTATGAAGAAATGATGCAAGATTTAGCAACTGAAATACAAGAAGATTTTCCAGACATTGGAACTATTGATTATCAAATAGCTCAAATTGATCCTTCTTTAGCTAATAACAGTGTTGCTGCTTATTATAATTTACCAGCATTAGATAGCAAAGCAGCAAATCAAATTCGTGTTAATTCTGATAATAATGAAATTGATATAAGTGCTGTTGATACTTTTCAAACTATTGCTCATGAAGGTTTACCTGGTCATATGTATCAGGTTAATTACAGTTATTTAAACCTTGATAATAATTATCGTAAAGTTTTAGCATCAAATCCATCATATCAAGAAGGCTGGGCTGTTTATGTGCAATATTATTGTAACAAATATTTATCTCAACAAGTTAATTCAGATATTTTAGAATTAATGAAATATAATAACATTTATTCTTATTATGCAATGATTTTATGTGATATTGGTATTCACTATGAGGGCTGGGATTTAGATGAATTTAAAGATAACTTAGCAGATTTAGGTTTTGTCATTAATGATGATGATTCGCTAGAATTACAATACAATCAGTTAAAAGACAATCCGACAATCTTTGTTCCTTATTATTATGGTTATCTTCAATTTAGTAATTTAGAAACTACTGCTAAAGAAGAGCTAGGAAATAAATTTAATGATATTGAATTTCACGAAGCTTTATTAACTAGTGGTTGTGCTCCATTTACAATTGTTGAAAAGAATGTTGAAAATTACATTGAAACAAACAAGTAAAAACGATTCATTTAATTGAATCGTTTTTACTTACTGTTTTAAAGACACGATTTTATAAAATCATCATACAAATCAATTACTTCTTCTTTCCAAAAAACTGCCCCACCATGATCACTGCCACGAACTAAATACAGTTTAACACTTTTACCGGCATTTTTTATCGCCTGATATAATTCCACGCTTTGTTTACAAAATACTGTTTTATCTTTAGTACCATGTAAAATAAGCATCGCTGGATAATCTAAATCAACATAACTTTTAACATTAGCTACCTTTGCTTCCTCAATATTTTCACGAATATTATATCCCATTAACATTCCTTCAGGACTATCAGGAAGCTGATGATTTAAAGTTGAAGGAAAACCATCAGGCATTGTAATATCAACAGCACCATATAAATCAATAATCCCTTTAACAAAACAATCATATTGATTAATTGGCTGATCAAACAAATCTGTTTTAGCAGTCATCCCAATCATCGCACTAGTATGACCACCTGAAGAATCACCCATGATAATAATATTATCACTATCTAAATGATATTGATCATGATGAGCTTTTAAATAACGAATTGCATTTTTACCATCAATGATCTGAGCTGGAAAATGAGCGATGCCACTATGACGATATTCAACAATAGCACAAACATAGCCTCTTTTTGCCAATGCTCCAATATTCGCAACATTACGATAAATATTTTGTTTTTTCCAAGCAGATCCTTGAATAAATACTACCCCAGGAAACTTTTTATCAGGGTGATTAAACATTGAAGGTACTAACAGTTGTAAATGCAAATCAACACCATCTTTTCGATCATAGACAATATCTGGAAGATAATCAACACCAATTTCTTCTCCAGTCATTTTTATTTCAGGTATATTATCTAGATTACAAATGTAGTCTGGCATGGTTTCATAAGTATATTCTTTAACCTCTATTTTCATGATAACCTCCTAATCCTTTTGTAATAATTGTTCAATACATTGATCTAAATGACTAACAACATTGTTTGCTACTTGTTGTACTTCTAAAGGACTATAATCAAATGTAAAACTATTATCAACAAATTCAAGCATGGAAATATCGTTATAAGAATCTCCAATGCAAGCTAAATCGTTTTTATCTAACTGATAGTAATTGGCAATTGCTTCAAGACCGCTTTTTTTAGAACAGTCTTTAGCGACAACATCTAATGCTGTTTTATTTTGAAAGATTTCAATATCTACGTATTGTTGTAAATCCTGTTTAGCACTAAACGCTTCCTTTTCAGTTTTGAACATTAAAGAAAAACTAATAATTGTTTTGTCTAACAGTTGTTTTTTGGAAGTTAGATTAATAATAAAATCTGATGAAAAATCATTCTTACTATTTACAAAATAAATTTCATTTTCAGTAGCAATTAACATTTCAACATCATTATAACTATCCATAACTTTTTCAACTGTTGTTAAAGTTATCTCTTTTTTACTAATTAATTTAAAATCTCGATCTAAAACAATAGCTCCACTATTTACAATATAAAAATCAAATTTAAAATCAGGTGAAGCAAAATCAGTAACCCCAATTAATGGTCTACCCGTACAAACTCCAAATTTATGTCCTAAAGACTGGAATTTTTGAATTGCTTTAATATCATCTCTTCGATAATTTTCTAATTGATATTCAAAAAATAATGTTCCATCAAAATCACTAGCTAATAACAAATTCTTTTCCTCCTTTTTTATGAATTTTTAATATTATTTATCAAAAAAGAGCTAACATTTGTTAACCCTAGTCTAACCTTTTAATCCTCTTGATTGGCGATCCATATCTTCAACAACAATATCGTAAATTTCTCCTAAAGAAGCACAATACTCTAATACCTTCCAAGGCTCATTAGTATGGAAATGAATTTTGATTAAATCTTCATCACCTACAGCCAATAAACAATCCCCTTTAAAATTATTTGTAAAATATTCATTGATAGCATCTTCATCAAGGTTTTTACCCTCTATTAATAACTGGGTATCATATCGAAATTCAAGCATAATATACCTCCTTTTTTCTATTATATCACAATTTATAATAAGCTTAAGATTTCTTGATTAGTTAGATCTCGAAACTCGCCCTCTTTTAATCGTTCATCTAATTTTAAAGATCCAAATTCAATTCGTTTTAAATTTACAACTTCATTATCTAGACTTTTAAACATCTTTTTAATTTGATGATATTTACCCTCACTAATCGATAAATAACAATGAAAATCATCGATCATTTCAAATTCTGCTGGTAAACATTTGATATTATGATCAATAATAATTCCTTGTAAAAATACTTCCTTTAAATTATTAGTAATTTTCTTTTGGATTTCCACCAAATATTTTTTAATAACATGATTACTAGGTAAAAGCAGCTTTTTTGATAAACTATGATCATCGGTTAAAATCAATAAACCAGTGGTATCTTTGTCTAAACGTCCTAAACAATAACAATCTTTATTAGTTATCAAATCAATTACACAAGGATATTTTAGATCATGATTAGCACATATATAACCTTTGGGCTTATTTAACATAATATAAGTAAAAGGCTGGGCTTTTAAAATAGTTTGTTGATAAATAATCTGGTCACTAAATTTAACAGGATATTTATGATCTTTTATAACTTCACCATTAACTGTTATCTTACCTTGTTTTATCAGTTTACGACAAGTCGAGGCATTTCCTAAATTATTTTTCATTAAAACATAATATAAATCTTTCATTTTAAAATTTCCTTTATAAAATTAGTTAATTTTATGATACATCAATTATTAAAAATAAGCGATAAAAAACTAAAGCATTCTACAGTTATAAAATATTCGATATTACACTGCCAAATCCACAATTTTAATATATTTCCCCTTATTTAGCTACTTTGCATAACATTTATAGCATAAACACAAACGTATACCAAAAATATTCTCACACATCAATTTATCTTGACCAACCATACCCAAACCTTGCATAGCCAAAAGATAATTCTTTGTAAACTTCAAGACATAAAGATTGCGCACTGTAATTTTGATTTACAGTGCGCATAGTTATAATTTATCTACAATGTTTTCTGTTATATTTGTAAAAACCAATGCTAGTTATAGTAGTACCCATAGCCAATATAATTGCCACCCATAACTCAATATTGTTGTCATCGCCAGTCGGTACCGAAGTGGCATTACCTGGTTGTGAAGATTCAGACGTTTCTTTGATCGTACCTAACGCTGGGATTGCTACTGCCGCTTTTTCATAGCCACAGACCGTGCATTTTTCATGCTTAGAGCCTGCTTCTGTAGCAGTTGCTTCCTTGTCTGTTACCCATGTAAACTTATGTCCAAGAGCAGCAATCTCTTTTACTTGTTTATCACCACAAAGCTCACAAACACTTTCCTCATAACCTGCTTCAATGCAAGTAGCAGGTTTTTCAACTATCACTTTGTATTCATGCTGGTGCTCCGCTGGATAAGTAACATGATCACTTGCGGGTAATTTTACATCTGTAAGTACATAAGCAGAACAATGTGTCAGATTCATTGTAACCTGATTATAAGCAGTACTAAGTTCACCGACATACTCCAGCTTATTTTCACTTTCATTGTGATGATATAAATATGAGATTTCCCCAAATTTTCCTTTTGGAAGTTCTGTCATAAAGCTGGTTCCACTTGGAAGCGTACCGCTGTGTGAGAATTCAAAAATCTGTGTAGCTGTGTTCTCTGGTATTAAATTAGAAATTCCTTCTACAGTTTCACTTATTGTAACCCCTAAATTGACATTTGCATCTACATCTGTAATCGCACTTCCATTAAAACTCCATTGGGCATCATACATACTTGAATAACTTACAACCAGTGTTTTTTGGTTTTCTTTTAATTTATTAAGCACAGTTCGTGACAAAATATTCTCAGCCAAAATCCCGTTTGTCATATGCACTTTTATTGTATTTGCCTGATTAGTTGTTATTGCTTGAAGAATATCATCTTCAGCTACTTGCATGCCATTAAAATATCCAATATCATATGGCCATGATTCGTCAATTGTCAAAGGAGATATTTTAACCTCACAGTAGACCAGCAAATTACTAACAGAAGCATCATTCAAATTTTTTAAAGAAAACTGTATTTGTGCCATTCCCCCCTCTAAATGACGTATAAAAAATTCTCTAAGTCCAGATTCTGTTAATGTAACAGTCTTATTTGTATTAGAAATCATGATCCCATTTACAATTACTGGATCATATCCCCATGCTAACATAGCACTATCAACGATTACATAATCAGGACATTCAATATCAACAACGATATCTCCGTTTCCGTCCCATGTATCACTTCTCGGTATAGTGCGGATCTGATTGATGATACTATCCCAACTACCATTTCCAGCTTTAGAAACAATCTGATTCGTTGCAGTTTGTGTTTGTAAGACAGTGTTGTCTTCAACATTTAGTACACATTCCCCATTATGACCTGATTCTAATATGCAGTCTTCTGTTACTTCACAAGCAACTGACGGTATTCCCTCTTGCGCAGCTAATACCACGCTAGGAAGCAAAGTTACCGACATAACCATTGAAACTAGTAATGCCTGTATTTTTTTTCTTTTTTTCATTTTTTCATTTCCTTTCTCTAATATTTATTCAGATATTATGGTGCTAAAATATAAAAAGGCTCATTCCATCCATAATAAAATAGACAGAATACGCCTTCTGTTTTTGAGCAAAATAGTTTTCAACTTGACAGAAAAAAGACAGAGTTACGCCTTGCTTGCTTGCTTGCTTGCTTGCTTGCTTGCTTGCTTGCTTGCTTGCTACTAGTGTGCTTCTTGCCGCCATTTTTGTCAAGCCCCTTTCTGAATATAATTTATATAATTATACTACCAAAAAAAGCGCTTACATTCAACATTTTTAAAAAAAATTAATTATAGCTTCTTTATTAAATTGCTACTATTCACAGTCTAAATAATTTAAGTAACTGGAAAAACACGATGTAGATATCAGTCTTCTGACTGCACATCGTATGTTTTCATTTCTGATATTGTTATATATTTTCCTTCCAGTGCTCTTTTTATCAGCTCGCTTACGTTATATCCATTTCGTTTCCCTGTTTCCAGATATGATTTGATATTGGCATAATATCTTGCATTTGTTATGTTTTCAAACTGCCCCGATATCTTCATCTTTGTCTTGCCGCTTCGTAACAATCTTTCGTTGATGTTGTTTGAAAATGATCATTAGGAAGCTTGTTTGTAAATGACATGACAAGTTTTATATCCCAGGTATAAACTCATCTATATAAGCTTTTAAAGTGCCATAAAAAATTTCAACTTCTTTAGTTATTCACTTGACAAGTTTTAAGTGACTGTGAATAGTAACATTAAATTTTTATGATGTGATATAACTATCTACATGATTTAAAATTTCAAATATATATAAGTATTCTTGCTTTATAAAACAAATTAATAATTCTTAATAATTTATTAAATGTTTTCTTAATAATTTTCTGTTATGATAATATTGTAAAAAATGGAGGGGTTAAAATGAATCCAGCAGTAGCAATTGTAATTATTTCTATTATCGAAGTCATTGGCATTAATATCTTTTTACGTCATCGCCATAATGATTAAAAATTGACGACAAAAAGCATCTAGATAATACCTAGATGTTTTTTATTGTTTTTTCTTTTGTTGAAATGATGCAATTATAATATATAAATAATTAGGTAAATAACGGCCTGAAGTCATCGCTAATTTCATTTTTATAGTTGGAATAATAACAACTTTACGCTTTTTCATTTTAGACAAAGCATACTTAGCACAATAATCAGCTCTAATTCCCTTTAAAGCAAACTTCACTTGAGCTACATCATTAAACTCAGTATCAACAGGTCCCGGACATAAACAGCCCACATATACATTACTATTTTTTTCCTTTAACTCTCGAGCAATTCCTTGTGTTAAACTTGTTACATATGATTTAGTGGCGTAATACGTACTCATATGTGGTCCTGCTGGCATTAATCCAGCACAAGAAGCCACATTTAAAATATAACCATTATCATTATGTTCCATTTTTTCCAACATTAGTTTTGTTAAGATGTGTAAAGCTACACAGTTAACTTCAATCATCTCTATTTCTTTTAATAAAGCAATTTCATCGAAATTCCCACTAATACCAAAACCAGCATTATTAATTAAAATTTCAACATTTAAATCTTTAACTTTTTCAAACAACTGATAACAATCATTTTCATTCTTTAAATCCGCTTCAATTATCAAACAATCAGTATCTAATTCTTTTGCCAATTGCTCTAATCTAGCCACCCTTCTAGCGACCAATACTAAATAATAACCTTGCCTAGCTAATAATTTTGCAAACTCCTTACCAATACCAGAACTAGCTCCTGTTATCACTGCATATTTTTCCATTAGTAATCACTTCCTAAAAAATATTTTACACTATAAATTATACGCCGGCAATTAAGCAAAATTTATTATTTTATAAAATTAATAATAGCAAAATATTATTCTTGATTAATATCTTGAAGATAACACCACTTAGCTAGTTTTGTGATTAATTTTTCAGGTAAAGGTTGCGTGAATAAAATTTTAATTACACCGTTATGAACTTTATAATCTGATAAAAGATCATGAAAAAATAAAACTGCTTCTTTGCCTGGATATAAACTAATATCATTTTTATTAACAGCAAAGTGAATTATATTGTCGTTATTTTTCCAAGTTGGCATTCCCCATGCAATCGTTGCTTTTGCTTCTGGTATTGCCTTATTAATAATGTCTTTGAGTTCAATTAATAGCGGTTGAATTTCTTTTTCTTGTCTAGCTATATATTCATCAATCGTAGTAGGTTTTTCACCACAATAATGACTCTGATTTTTTCTTTTAAATACTCTTTTACACTTGGGACATTGCCACATATCTTTCTCCTTTAAATAACCCTTTATAAATTGAAAATACCACATACTTATTAACGTAATGTATCTACAGCTGCCTATCATTCAAAAAAGCAGCACTTAGTTGTGCTGCTAATTATTATAAATCACAAATTCCTTTATTCTCACCATACATTGCATACCAGTCATTATTAAAATCTGCTACTGCTTTTTCAATGTTTGGGTTTTTGAAGA
Source organism: Erysipelatoclostridium sp. An173 (assembly GCF_002160495.1). Classification (GTDB taxonomy): domain Bacteria; phylum Bacillota_I; class Bacilli_A; order Erysipelotrichales; family Coprobacillaceae; genus Thomasclavelia; species Thomasclavelia merdavium. Next base: position 64,676 of record NZ_NFKR01000016.1, read on the forward strand.
TTTGATTTAATACAGCTACTGGTGCTGTTATTGCATGTGAGCCACTATTAAGGGCATCTCGAACTTGTTGTACCCCTTTAAAGCTGGCTGCTAATATTTTACAATCATATCCATCTACTTCAATTCTTGATGATAATTCATGGATCAATTCAAATGGATCACTTCCTAAATTACCGATACGATTTACATATGGAGCAATATAATCAGCTCCGGCTTCTAATGCCATATAGGCTTGCATTAAATCATAAACAGCTGTCGCCGTTACATTCATGCCACGAGCTTTTAATTCTTTAATAGCTTTAATTCCTTCATATGAAACAGGTACTTTAATATATACTAAATCATCGATTTCCTTTACAATTCGTTTAGCTTCTTTAACCATAGTTTCACAATCCAAACCAGTTACCTGGATATGCAAACTGTTTTCCA
>NZ_NFKR01000017.1 GCF_002160495.1 Erysipelatoclostridium sp. An173
GATGCCGGATATGGAAGTTATGATAATTACATGTTCTGTAAAAAACATGAGATAGATTTATATATGAAATATTCGGGATATTATAAAGAACAGGAAAAAAAGACAGAAAAGAATCAATTCAAGGTATCTCAAATGCGGCAGGAAGATGGAAGTTATGTGTGTCCACAGGGATATAAATTTGAATTTGTGAGAGAAACGATCAATACCAAAGGGCAATATAAGAAAGTAAATCAGATACTGGAAAATAAACATTGCGAAGGATGCCCGTTAAAATCAAAGTGTACAAAAAGCAAAGGCAACCGAAAAATAACAAATAATGAAAAATTAAATCAGATGAAGAAAGAAGTAAGAGATAATCTGGCTAGTGAAGTAGGAAAAGAATATATAAAATGGAGACAGATATATTCAGAAGGAGTATTTGGGATATTAAAGGAAGATCATCATTACTCAAAATTAAGAAGAAGAGGAGAATCTGGAGTCAAATTAGAAATAACGCTGGTCGCAATAGGATTTAATATTAGAAAATATCATAAAATGATGATGGAGAAGCGAAAAAAAGAAGCTCTAATTAATTAAAAAGATCCAAAAAGTCCTTGAAAAAAAACTGATTTTGAAACAGATACCCTTATTGCGCCTAAAAAGGCTTTTTTTTATACAAAAATTAATTAAAAATAGCAAAAAAATTAAATTTTCCAAAAAATAATCTTCAAAACAAAAAAAGAAGCTGTAACGCTTCATTAAAGGTTAAAAAAACCTCCTTTCGTTACAGCCCCTTTTTATTCGATTGGTATCCAGATATTATGCCAGTTAAAATATTCTTGATCTGGCTTACACATTGAAACAATTTGAGTAATTATATCACCAGCTAGTTGTAAATTATGCTTTTTCATATACTCAAATGCCGGATTTAAAACCTGATATGTTAAAAATTGGCTCGAACGTGATGAAATACACAGATATAAACATTGACATGGTGGATAGTATTTAACATATTATGTTTCTTTAATATCAAGAAGCTGCGCAAATTCTTCTTCAACGCCAACTAAAGTAAAAACTCCAATGTGCGAAACAATGGATTATGTTGAATTTATCAATGAATTAACTGGTAATAACTTTACATCTGTTGAAGAAATGTATGCTGGGGTCCCATTTTTAGACGTTGAAGACATTACTGATATGGTTTATTGGATGGGAACTAGTCGCGAAGCTGGAAAATTTAACGGTCGTGATATTCCATTAGATTTAGGAACTTTACAATAATGGAGGATTAAAAGAATGAAAATTACTAAAGCAACTCGCTGGCGTGTTTTTGCGGGAGTTTGGATACAAAGTTTATTTACATCAGCTACTGCTTTCTTTAGTTTATTTGCATTACCATTATGCGATCAATTTGGTTGGAGTAGTTCTGATTTTTCAATGGCTTATACCATTTATATGTTTATTTATTGTGCTGTTGGCTTTCTAGGCGGAATTTTAGCTGAAAAACTCCAGCCACGAATCGCCATTTATATCGGATTAGCTTTATTTGCAGGAGGGTGGATCTTAACTGGTTTTGCTAATACAATTCCATTCCTTTATATTGCATATGGCTTTATCGCTGGAGCTGGTGCTGGGATGATTTATCCAGCCTGTTTACCAACAGCATTAAAATGGTTTCCTGATAAAAGCGGATCTATTTCTGGTTTAGTTCAAGCTAGAGCTGCTTGTGGTCCATTTATCATGTCACCAATTGCCCAAATGTTAATTGACAATTATGGGGCTCAAAGTGCTTGTAAAATTTTAGGAATTATCTTTTTAATTGGGGTTGGTCTAGTAGCCTGGATGATCGTTCCTTGCCCTGATGGCTGGACTCCTGAAGGATGGGTTCCATCTACTGAACAAAGCAAAGAATTAAACACTAAAGATTACAATATTCCTCAAATGGTTAAAACACCAATTTTCTGGATTTTGTTATTAATGTTTATTTTTGCTAATGCTGCTGGTACTATGATGGTTAGTGCCACATCACCAATTGCTCAAAATCAAATTGGTTTATCAGCAATGGATGCTGCTCTATGTGTAAGTTTAATGACTTTATTTAATATGTTTGGACGAATTGCATTCGGCTTTATCTATGATAAATTAAAAGGCTGGAATTCTCTGCTACTAGTTTTAGTTATTAACGGTATTTCAATGTTAATGTTAACTATTGCTGATTCTTATATTTATTTCATTTTATGTATTGCTTTAGTTGGCTTTTCTTTTGGGGGGCTGCTAGTTGTCTTTGCACCAATGGTTAAAATAATCTTTGGCTCAAAATATTATAATCGTAATTATGGATTGATTTTTATTGGATATGGTATTGGAGCTTTTGTCGGACCAAAAATTTCAGCCAGCTTCTATGATGCAACTGGATCATATGTGATGGGATATCTAGGCTCTGCTATTTTAGCCGCATTAGCCATTGCATTAATATTAATTGCTAAAAAAATGTCTGATAAAATGTTAAATGATTAAAAAAATCGTGATTTTATTTCTTATAAAAAAAGTGCTAATCCTAACAATTAGCACTTTTATCTTTAATTACGCTGTTGCTTTTTTAGATTCAAATAATTTTTTGAAATCAAAGAATGCTACTAATACACCTAAAGCAACTAACAATACTGCTACAATTAATTGTAATCCGGATGTCAAGAAATCAATTGTTCCTGTTGTCATCCATGCAGTAACAATGTTATAAATTGACATTCCTAATGAAGTTAATGTTACAACTAACATTAAACACATTGGGATATATAACATCCATCCTTTTCTTCCAGTTACCTTTAAGAATACTGAAATACTAATTAATACCATCGCAGCTAATAATTGGTTAGCTGATCCAAATAATGGCCAAATATTGTTGTAACCACCTAAAGATAATAAATATCCACAGAATAATGAAATTAATGTAGCTACATATTTATTTGTTAAAAATTTATTTATTCCAGATTGTTCTTGACCAAGTTCTATTTCAAAGAATTCTTGGAATGATAAACGACTAATTCTTGCTACAGCATCTAATGAAGTTAATGCCAATGCTGAAACAAACATTGTCATAATACAAATTCCCCATTCTTGAGGTAATCCTAATTGAGAAACAAAACCAGTAACCCCAACTGCAAATTGAGTAAATGGAGTAGCTCCACCTTCAACAGTTACCATTGCTGTAAGTTGTTGATTTAAAGTACCATCAGCAATTAATGAAGATAAAGACCCAACTACAACAACAACTAAGATTGCTAATAATGATTCTAATAACATTGAACCATATCCAACTTGTAACATATCTTTTTCATTTTCAATTTGTTTACTGCTTGTTTCTGAAGAAACCAAAGAGTGGAATCCAGAAACTGCCCCACAAGCAATAGTTACAAATAATGTTGGGAATAAGTAACTTCCACTATCAGTTACAAATCCAGTAAATGCAGGTGTAGAAATAGTTGGATTGTAAATAAGCACACCAACAACAGCTGCAATGATCATTCCTACAAATAAGAATGTAGTTAAATAATCACGAGGTTGTTTTAATAACCACATTGGTGTAATTGATGCAAAGAAAATATAGACAAACACTACATATAACCATGTTGTTTTATCAAAATAAATTGGAAAAGCAATTCCTACTGCTAACATCAATAAAATCAAAACAATTCCAATAGCCGCTTGTAATTTACCACTAACTTTGAATTTTCTTAAAAAGAAACCAAATCCGATTGCAACAACAATGTACAACATTGAAATCGAAGCAGCCGAACCATTAGCGGCAACTTTTGACCCATCTGCCCCAAAGCCATTAAATGTACCAGCTACCATATCGGCAAAAGCTGCAATTACAAGTAATGTAAATAACCAGCAAAATAAAAAGAATAATTTTCTTCCTGTTTTACCAATATATTCTTCGATAATTCCGCCCATCGATTTACCATCAGATTTAACTGAAGCATATAATGCCCCAAAATCTTGAACAGCACCAAAGAAAATACCACCTATAAGGATCCATAAAACAGTTGGTATCCAACCAAACATCAATGCCATAACCGGTCCAGTTACTGGCCCAGCACCCGCAATTGAAGAAAATTGATGTGCGAAAACATTCCATTTATTACTAGGTACATAATCAACGCCATCATCATTCTTAATCGCAGGGGTTTTAGCATTTGGATCAACTCCCCATGTTCTTTCCAAATAACGCCCGTAAACAACATAAGCAACGATCAAAACTACCATTGCGATAACGAGCAATACTAAACCATTCATTTTTCTTCCCCCTTAATATTGTTAAGAATAAAAATACACTTGTAATTCTTATTTGTCAATATAATAATTTATTTTAATAAATTATTTTTAGAAAAAAGATAAATATTTTCATTTTTTTTGTTAAAAAGATTAAAAACAGTCATTTTATTGACTGTTTCCTAAATTAAACTGACTATGGTATAGATTATAATAATAACCATGTTTAGCTAACAATTCTCGATGCGTTCCTTGTTCTAAAATACGACCTTTATCCATTACTAAAATAACATCAGCATTTTTAATCGTCGATAAACGATGGGCAACAATAAATGTCGTTCTTCCTTCCATCATAATATCAAAAGCTTCCTGGATTTGTAATTCAGTTCGTGTATCAATCGAACTAGTCGCTTCATCTAAAATCAACATCGGTGGTTTAGTAAGCATAATTCGAGCTATACAAATTAACTGTTTTTGTCCTTGAGAAAGATTGCCACCATCTTCTTCTACTAACGTATCATACCCTTCTGGTAACTTCATAATAAACTTATGAACCCGGGCTTTTTTGGCCGCAGCAATTATTTCTTGATCACTTGCATCACTTTTTCCATAAGCAATATTTTCTTTAATTGTCCCTTTAAAGATCCAAGATTCTTGTAAAACCATTCCGTATAATCGTCGTAAATAATTTCTTTCCATATCTCTAGTATCAATGTTATCTACTTGGATAGTACCACTGGTTTGATCATAGAAACGCATTAATAAATTTATTAACGTCGTTTTCCCACAACCAGTTTTACCAACAATAGCAACTGTTTGTCCTGGTTTAGCTTCTAAACTTAAATTTTCAATTAACGATATATCAGGATTATAGCTAAAACAAACATCCTTTAAACAAACCTGTCCCCTGATATTTTCAATCGTTTGCGGATTAGCAACTGGTTTTTCAACTTTTTCATCTAATAATTTAAATACTCTTCCACTAGCTGCAAGAGCAGTTTGCATTTCTGTCATTACTGAAGAAATTTCATTAAATGGTTTAGTGTATTGATTGGCATATGTTAAAAAGCTCGATAATAATCCAACACTAAAATGTCCATTTAAAACACTAATTGCCCCAAAAACACCAACTGCACCATAAACCAAACTGTTTACTATTCTTGTTGTAGGATTTATCAAAGCACCATAAAACTGGGATTTAACGCCACTAACATGCATCCGCTGATTAATTTGTGCAAATCTTTGTTCATTTAATTCTTCATAATTAAATGCTTTAATCAAACGTTGATTACCAATCATTTCTTCAATATATCCATTCATATCACCACGAATCTCTAATTGTTCTTGAAAATATAAATGTGTTCTTTTAACAATCAATGAAGCTACTAAAAGTGATAATGGTGTTAAAACAATTACCACTGCAGCAATCGTCAAATTAATTAAACACATAATAATAATTGTCCCTACGATCGTTGCAATTCCTGTAAACAAGCTAGTAAAACTTTGCAATAAACCACTGCCTATTAAATCAATATCATTAATAACTCGTCCAATAATATCTCCATGAGGATGTTGATCAATATATTTTAGTGGTAATAAATGAATCTTTTCAAAAACTCGATCTCGTAAATCATTAGTAATATTATAAGTTATTTTGTTTGTTAGCTGTGATAATATCCATTGTACTATCGACCCAGCAATAATTATTAAAACAATAAATAACAATTGATTTATTAAAGCATTAAAATCAACTTTACCTACTCCAATCAATAAATCAATAGCTTGACCAAATAGAATTGGAGTAATCAGTGTTAAACAAACACTTATAAAAGATAAAACAAAAATCCCAATTAAAATAATTCGATACGGTTTACAATATGTAATTAAACGCATAATAGTTTTATTATCCATGTAAATCACCATCCCCACTATGCTGAGAAGCATAAATTTCTTGATAAATCTGGCAATTCTTCATCAAATTTTCATGACTATCATAGCCAACTAATTCACCATGATATAAAACAAGAATTTTATCAGCCTGTTCAACAGAAGCAATTCTTTGTGAAATAATAATTTTAGTCATTTGCAATTTCTTTAATTCCTGACGTAACCTAAAATCGGTAGCATAATCAAGAGCACTTGAACTATCATCTAAGATTAAAATCTTAGGATCTTTTACTAAAGCCCTAGCAATAGTTAGACGCTGTTTTTGGCCACCAGATAAGTTTTTACCACCTTGGTCAATAAATGTATCTAAGCCTCTTTCTTTATCTTCTACTAATTCTACTCCCTGTGCAATTTGTAAAGCCGTCATTAATTTTTCATCACTAGCGTTTTGATTACCTAATTGCAGATTTTCTCTTATCGTTCCTGAAATCAAAGAAGCATACTGAGGTACAAAACCAATGAAACTTCGTAGTGATTGTAAATCATAGTCTTTAATTGGCTTTTCATTTAAATAAATTTCTCCATTATTAACATCATAAAAACGAGCAATTAGATTTACTAAAGAAGTTTTACCTGCACCAGTTCCGCCAATAATACCAATTGTCTGACCAGCAAAAATCTTAAAATTAATGTTTGTTAAAACATTCTTTTTATTATAAGCAAAATCAACATTTTTAAACTCCAAACAAACCGGTGTATCATTCCAATCTGTTTCATTAGATAAACTTGTAATATCAGGATTAGTTTCTAACACTTCAAATATTCGTGAATAACTAGCTCCAGCTTTATTGTAAATAGAGATAACATTTGCAAAAACAATCAAAGCTAAAAGAATTGAATTCATATAATTAACTAAAGCAATAACTTCACCTTGTGATAATCCACCAATATTTACCTGGACCCCACCAAAATAAATAATCAATACAATTGCAACATTTACGATCAATTGTGTAAAAGGATTCAATAACGCCTGAATACTCCCCACTTTAACTTGAATATCTTTTTGACTTTTAGTTTCCTGTTTAAACTTATTAATTTCTTTGTCTTGTGAAGCAAAAGCTCTAATAACTCGAATCCCATTTAAGTTTTCACGTACAATTAAACTTATTTGATCAAGTTTTTGTTGGACCCGATTAAAATATGGCATTGAAACTATTGTAATTAATAACATGACAATTGCTAAAATTACTGCTCCACAAACAAAGATCAAGGCTAATGGACCACTGATTAAAAAGGCTAAAAATAACGAACCTAACATAATAAAAGGAGCTCTTGATGTTAAACGAATCGTCATAGCAATTGCTAATTGAATTTGAACAACATCATTTACTAATCGAGTTACTAATGTTGGTGCATTTAATTTATCTAAATTGTGATGATCATAGCGATTTATCTGATGATACATATCCTCTCTAAGTTTAGTCCCTACACTTTGTGATGTTACTGATGCATAATATTGACATATCAACGCAAACAGATATCCAATAACAGCTAATGCTACTAATATTAATCCCCGTGATAAAATATAATTTTGATCATTATTAGCAATTCCAACATCGATAATATCAGCCATTACTAGTGGTACTAATAATTCTAAAGCGGCTTCAGCTATCTTGGAAACAAATCCGCCAATAGCTGGAAACCGATAATCTTTAATGTATTTTAATAATTTCATTGTTACCCTCCCAACTATAAATAATTATAGCCAATTTACTTTATAATTTAGCTGCAAACATAAATATAGCGCCCAAATTTATTTTTTTCGCCCTTTCTTCGAAAACAACTATCGTCTATATTATATCCAGCCTTAATAATTTCACCAGACATTTCTTCAAATGTAACTATCACTAGTCGATTACAGATTCTTCTTGATGATTCAATTATTTGGCACTGCTCTTGATAGCTAATTGGTGTATATAAATTATAAGGTAAATCAATTATGGCAACATCATAATGTTTATCCAAATTATGAATACTTACCTTATTAATTAAATACTCATTATAACCATAGTATTTTAAGTTTTTTCGTGCTTGCCATGATATTTCCCGAGAAATATCAAATCCCTCAATATTTAGTCCTAGTGCTAATCCTTCTAAAACTACAGTCGCCATTCCACAACAAGGATCAACTATTTTTAAGCTTTTATCACCTTGATAGGCAATGTTAACTAACGTTCTAGCCAGTCTAATATCTAACGAGTTAGAAAAAGTATTCGGTTTATCATCATGTTTTTTCCACGATGGAATACCATGATGATAATAGCCGCAAAGCCATAATTGATTCAACTTAGTAATTGCAATAATATGTTTAGGTTTAGACATATTAACAGTTCCTTCAATAGCCCAGGAAATATCTTTACACTTCTGCAATGTTTCTTGATAATCAACATGGCTAATTTCATTTTTTAAATAAATAACCTTAAATTCCTCAAACTCATAATGCAATTGTTTAACTTTCTCTATTAATCGATCAAAGTTTTTATCTACAGACCAAATATCAACCTTAGCTTTCATAAAAACACTTTGATCAACACTATAATCAATATTACTTAAATAATATTTGCTTAAATATTCTTCTTTAAATAATGCCCGAAATTCTAATGCACATAAATCACGTTCTTCAGGCGGATAATTGAATACATATAGGTACTTTTCCATTACTTCTCCTTATTTGTAACCACTTTAATTTTATGCTATAGTAACAGTACTTGGAGGTCTGTTATGCAATATTTAGATTCATTAAAAAACCGTTTTTCTAAAGAACAGCTGCTATTAATTGCAATAGCATTTAGTTTATCGACACCTTTTTATATTTGTGTCCCTTTTTTATTAGTTGTAACAATATATTTATTGTATACCAAAAAAATTATTAATGCTTATAAAACCACCCCAAAATCCAAATATTTACTTATTTTCATGGCAATAAGTTTAATAGTATCTCTAATTTATCAAAACTGGATTGGTGTTGGTTGCCTAGCTTTAATTTTTATAGCTGTTTCACTAATGCTATATTATCGCCAATATATCAATCAAGACACTTTTGAGTTTATTCTTGATTTATTAATTGCACTATCAGTTTTATGGGCAATATATGGATTATATGAACAAACCCAAATTTTACAACGGCTTGGGTATGACCATTTTACCTTAAAAGTATTCAGCCGTCGAGAAAATCGTCTTAATTCAGTATTTTTCAATGCCAATTATTATGCAATGATGATTGAATTTATTATTATGATGATTGGTTATAAAATATTTGGAACTAAAGACTTAAAGAAACAAGCTTATTATTTTGTAGTAGCTTTAATTAATTTCTTTTTACTATATATGACTGGTTGTCGAACTGCATTAATCGCAACAGCTGGAGCAATGTTAGTATTTTTAATCGTTAATAAAAATTTCCGTATTTGTTTATTAATAGCTCTTGCCTGTGTACTTTGTGGCATTTACTTTATCTTTAATCCGGAACAATTTCCACGTATTGAACGAATCTTTGACAACTTTGCCGTTAGAATGAAAATATGGCGAGCTGCTATTACTGGTATCAAAGCTCATCCTTTATTTGGTCAAGGGCCTATGACATATATGATGATCTTTGAAAAATATCACGGTCACGTTACTCAACATGCTCATAGCGTTTATTTAGATCCTATTTTATCCTTTGGGGTAATTGGAATATCCGTGCTAGTTCCTTATGTTATTGATAATTTTAAAAGATTAATTAAAGTATACAAAAAAAGATTAAATATTCGTTATGTTGCCTTAGTAATTTCATGTATTACTGTAATTTTGTTACACGGTACTTTAGATTACACTATTTTTTGGGTTCATACTGGTATTTTATTTTTATTACTATCTTCCTCATTTGGAATTTATGAAAACAGCGGTGATTTAGAAAGAGAAATTGAATATGAAAGAAAATAAATATGATAACCTTGTGTTTTTTAATAAATATCTACAAATGAATCGCTCAATAAACGGTTTAGATGGTGCTGGTGAATGGCATGAACTTAAAAAAATTCTTCCAGATTTTCATGATAAAAAAGTTCTTGATTTAGGCTGTGGTTTTGGCTGGCATTGTAAATACGCCAGCGATAATGGAGCCATATATGTTTTAGGAACAGATATTTCTAAAAGGATGTTACAAAAAGCCCAGGAAATTAATAGTGCTGATAATATTGAATATCAGCAAATTGCAATGGAAGATTTAAACTTATCGAAAGAAAGTTTTGATATTATTTTGAGTTCTTTAGCTTTCCATTATGTTGAAGACTTTGTTTCTTTAATAAAAAATATTTATAACTGGTTAAAACCAGGTGGTGATTTTGTTTTTTCAGTAGAACATCCAATATTTACATCAGCTGGATCTCAAGACTGGTATTATGATGATAATGGTGAAATATTACATTTCCCAGTTGATAATTATTATTATGAAGGTAAAAGAGAGGCAATTTTTTTAGATGAAAAAGTAACTAAATATCATCGTACTTTAACAACATATATTGAAACTCTTTTAAATAATGGCTTTTTATTAACTAACATCGTTGAACCACAACCACCTGAAGAAATGATGGATCTTCCAGGCATGAAAGATGAAATGCGTCGACCAATGATGTTATTAATCGCTTGTAAAAAACCGCTTTAAAAATGGAGACTGATTTATATCAGCCTCCTATTTTTATATTTAATAAAAATCTTCAATTTTTACTTTATCACTAATACCAACAATCGTCATCCAAATAACGCTAAATAAAATCAATCCTAATAACCAAAGAGGTACTCCACAAATTATAGTATCTCTAACCATCAATTCTAATACTATAAATAAGCCTATTGCAATTAACGCGATCCTGTTCATAATAAGCCTCCTTCATTTTCAATTATATCTTATTCTTTATATATATTCGATAATACCACTAATATGTTAAATAAATATTAAATTTTCTCTAGAAATAGAAAATGACAGTAAATATTACTGTCATTTTCAAGATTGGAAAGTTACTCAAAATATATAGGTATAAATTGCATAAAAGGACTAAAACATTATCTTTATACCTACGTTTATTTTACAATAATTTTTATAATCTAAAATCTAATTTGTCTTAAATGTTTGTTAATTTTTATTTACTTAGTTTCACCTTTAAACGCCAAATAAATAACGCCTAACATAAATGGTATCAATAATACTAATGCTATACTAGGCAGATTAGTTTTTTCACTACCTGTATAAGCGAAAATATTTGACATATTAGTCCCAATTGTCATCAATCCTGTTAATAATCCCATTCCTACTCTTTTTTTCATCTTCATCACCTACAGCTTTTATTATATTTAAAAACAGTATTTAAAATAGACAAAGACAATTAAGTTTATGTAAATATTATCCTAAGGCAACATCCAAGATCATCATAATAACAAACCCAATGGCAAAACCGATTGTTGCAAGATTACTATGTTCTCCCTGAGAAGCTTCTGGTATTAATTCTTCAACTACAACATAAATCATTGCTCCAGCTGCAAAAGCTAATAAATATGGCAAAATTGGTACCATCTTAGAAGCAAATAGAATAGTTATAACAGCACCTGCTGGTTCAACAATACCTGATAACAGTCCATAAAGAAAAGAACGATTTTTTGATAAGCCACTAGCTTTTAATGGCATTGAAATTATAGCTCCTTCAGGAAAATTTTGTATCGCTATACCGATTGATAAAGCAATCGCTCCAGCAAAAGTTATGTCTTGATTCCCAGAAAGAAACCCAGCAAATAACACTCCTACTGCCATTCCTTCTGGTAGATTATGCATTGTAACTGCTAATATTAACATTGTTGTTTTTTTCAAATGACTTTTAGGTCCTTCAGCTTTATTATCTAAATGCATATGCGGAATCATATGATCTAAAAATAACAAAAATAAAATTCCTAACATAAAACCAATCGCTGCTGGTAAAAATGATAATTTTCCCATTGAAGCCGACATTTCCATCGCTGGAATCAACAATGACCAGACCGATGCAGCAACCATGACTCCTGAAGCAAAGCCAAGTAACAGCTTTAGTACATAATTATTGATTTTATCTTTCATAAAATATACACAGGCAGCACCGGCAGTAGTTCCAAAAAACGGAATTAGAATTCCCCAAAATATTTCCATATTACATTCCTCACTTATTAATTTTTATCATCTTATATATAATCTCCAATATCTAAATAACGGAAAATAATTAAACTATATTTTGGCTATATTCTAGCTTATCCGATTTTTACATGCAATTTATATGATAATAAATCATTTTACTCATCAATTACTGATGTACAATGAGGACATCTTGAAGCTTCAATATTTATCTCTTCTTTACAAAAAGGACATATTTTTACTTTAGCTTCAGCTTTATTTTCTTCACCAATTTTTGCTTTAATACTTTCATTAATTGAATTAACTAACTTTATCAAAGCAAAAAGAATAAACGCAACTATTAAAAAATTAATTACTGCCGTAATAAAACTGCCATAAGCTAATACCGGAGCATTTTTACCACTCCCTAAAACTAATTTTAAATTTGAAAAATCAACACCACCAAATATTCCTAATATCGGTGTAATAATATCATTATTTAAAGAAGTAACAATTGTGGTAAAAGAACCCCCAATAATTACCCCAACAGCCATATCAATTACATTACCTCTAGTAATAAATTTCTTAAATTCTTCAATAAGATTTTTTCCTCTTTTCATCATCTAACCTCCTAATAAATACATTAAAACAAAAAATGTCTATTTTAGTCAATTAAGTAAACAAAAAAGTAACTATGACAAACATAGTTACTTAAAGATAAACACTTAAACATTTTTGTTTAAAAGCAAACACTGATAACAAATATGCCAGATAAAAGATAACTAGTATTATTAATGCACTAACAACATTTATAATAAATAAATCTGTTTGCATTGTATTGGCAAGTGCCTGAACTGAAAAGCAGGAAGTAATTACCATTAATACAAATGGACAATAATAAGCAAAGCGAATTTCATTTTTAATTGATTTTGATAATACTCGATCACTAATGCCCATTTTTCTTAAAATCTGATAACGTTCACGGTCTTCATAAGCTTCATTGCTAACCTTCATAAAAATAATACTACCACTAGCTAAAATAAAGACAATAAATAAGAAAATACAAATAGAATAAGTAACACGAACCCAGGCAATATCACTATATAAAGGATCAAGCGCTACATAACCAACAGCTCCTCCTTCACTTTCAACTAAAGAATCTAAATATCCAATTGATGCCTGATAATTATTAGGATCAGCAATTTTATAATTATAAATATTTATTTCGTTACTTGTTGTTTGTAATTGTTTATAGACATTATCATTTACAACATAAGTATTAATATTTTCTTGAAGAATTCCTAAATAAGATGTATTAGTTTCATCTACTATTTGATATTCCTGGTTTTTAATGGTAATAGTTGGATTACTTACTGGATCAGAAATATCTATTAAATATAATCGGGTTAATTGAATTACTTGATTATCATTTAACTCTGGTAAATCAAAATCAATATTAGCTTTTTTAGCCAGTTGTTTTAATTGACTATATGACACGATTCCATTAGCAGTATATGTGTACTTACTACTTACATCTTCATCGTTTAAAGATAGCATTGTATATGAATTAGAAAATTCTACTTCATTAGTTTTAGAGATTTCATCAGCTATTTGTTTTTCATCTAACTGTTTACTAGCTGTAATTGTATAATTATAAGTATCTCTAAAATGAGCAATACCGTCATAGCGTTCTTTCATTGCAAATGCAGTAGCTAAAACAGTTACTGAACAAATCATTAAAATCGTTACAATCGCATAAGTACGGTAATTCTTTTTTAATCTAAAGGCGATATTATTAACCCATAATGTTCTTTGTTTTTGATATAGATATTTTTTATTACCTATTAATTTATAGATTACAAATGGAATAACACCATCATACAAAAAGTAAATACCCACGATTACTAAAACAACTGCATAAAGAATATACATAAATGATGTTAGATCACCAACCTGCAATGCACAGTAGTAACCAGCAATCAACAATATCATACCTATTATTGCTTTAATAGTAGCCAAAATACCATTAGTAACCTTTAGTTCATTTTGTTTAGAAGCAGATAGCATTTCTACAACACTGCTTTTTACAATATTGATATATCCTTTAATGATCATTATCGCAAAAATAACTATAAACAAACTAATCGAAATTATAAATGGTGCTAAAGTTAATTTAAATGATACATCAACACTAATGTTAGAAAGAGCTAATAAAATCATTGTAAACAATTTAGAAAAAATTATCCCGGTTCCAATTCCAATTATTAATGATAATAAAGCTACTAAACTAATTTCAATTACATACATTTTACCAATCTTACCATTGTCTAGTCCCATAAATGTAAAGATTCCAATTTCTTTTTTTCGCTGTGCTAAAAAGACATTTGTAGCATACCAGATAAAGAAAAAGACAAAGATAACAAATACAATCGAAATAACTTCAATAATAGTTGTAATATAATCACTATTTCGATCTTTTAATACATCCATTGCTCCTGAAAAAGCAATATTTTGAAAATTAAAGAAAACGAAAATCGAAAACGATAATGAAATAATTAATGACACATAATTTTTAATACTTCTTTTAAAATTAGAATACGCTAGTTTAAATAAACTCATTGTTGGTCACTTCCCATCGAAGCTAATAAACTTAATATTTCATCATAGAATTGTTCTCGTTTACCAGTATGATTCAAGCGACATTTAATTGATCCATCACTTAAAAAATATACCTGTTTAGCATAGCTGGCACTATAAGCATCGTGAGTAACCATTAAAATAGTAGCATTACCACGTTCATTAGCATTTTTTAATGATACTAATAAATCTTTACTAGATTTAGAATCAAGGGCTCCGGTTGGTTCATCTGCAAAAATTATTCGAGGATTAGTAATTAAAGCTCTGGCACTAGCTCCTCTTTGTTTTTGACCACCAGATAATTGATAAGGATATTTGTTTAAATGATTACTTAAGCCAAATAATTCCGCCATTGCTTTAGTTCGAGCAATTGCTTCAGTATTTTTGACCCCGTTTAAACTAAGTGGTAAAGCAATATTATCAGCCAAAGTCATATTATCTAATAAATTATAGTCTTGAAAAATAAAACCTATTTTCTCTTGTCTAATTTTTGATAAGCGTTTATTACTAACATTACTGACATCTTCACCATCAATAATAATCTGACCATGAGTAGGTTTATCTAACGTTGAGATCATATTTAATAATGTTGATTTACCTGCCCCTGAGGGTCCCATAATAGCAATAAAGTCATTTTCATAAATATCTAGATTAATGTTTTTTAATACTTTCGTTTGATAATCTTTACCGCCATAACTTTTGACGAGATTTTTAATTTCAACTACTTTTTTCATATCAAGTCCTCCTTAGATTACAACTTAATTGTATCAAGTTGAACTCCAAAAATCCTAACAGCTATCTAACAGTTAATTTGCTAATCTTACATTTTCTTAATCTAAGAAAAAATAATCCCGATTATCTTTAAACTTAATAAAAAAACGAGTTCCCGTATGAAAATTTTGATCAACTTGAACCTCAATATTCAACTTTTTAGCAATATCTTTAACAAAATATAATCCCATTCCGGTAGAACGATAATCACCATCTCTTAAGTTGCTGCCTACAAAACCACGATCAAATATGTATGGCATATCTTCCTTACTGATGCCAATTCCATTATCTTCTACAACTAAGGTTATTGCATCATTTTCAATGATTTTAAATATTAAACAAGGACTTTCTTGACAATATTTAATTGAATTTGCAATAAACTGATCAAGCATATATGTTAACCAGCGACGATCATTGTAAACATAAATATCATCAAATTGGATATCGATACTAAAATGCTTGTTGATTAAAAAATATGATTGATGTTTTATTGCTTCTTTAATTACTTGGGTTAACTGGATTCGTTCTATTTTTATATCATTTTCAGGATTTTTTAATTTACTGCTCATGAGCATAGTATTTAAAAGCAGTTGTAATCTTTCAATAGTTTCTCGAATATCTTTTTTTAAAAAAACATTTTCATTACGCTCATTCATTAATCTTAATGATGCAAGTGGTAATTTGGCTTCATGTGACCATTTTGAAATATAGTCCGATAAATCTTGAATTTGATTATTTAAATAATTTATTTTTTGTTCATAGTATTTTTGATTATGTGCAAATATATTAACTATCTGCTTACTACAAACTAAGTTTAATTCTTCTTTGTCAACTAATTGCCGTTTTTCTAATCTAACTAATCGTAAATACTTTAAATAATCAAAAATAATTACAACAATTAAAAGAAAACATAAAATTATATCTAAATAAATTAAATCTTCCAAAAATAGGCGACTGCCACAAAGTAAAATAAAATAGATATTAATAAAAGCAATAACACTAATAGCAAATAAAATTTTCAAGCCGGTTTTCTTTAAATAATTAATCAATATAGTAACCAACTCCTTTTTTTGTTTTGATAACCTCTTGTCCACTCATTAATTCTTTTAATTTATTACGTAATCTTGAAATATGAACCGATAAAGTTGCATCTGTTACAAATTCATCTGTATTCCATAAAACCATCATCAATTGTTCCCGACTAACACAATTACCACGGTGTTCTAATAATGTTGTCATAATTTTACTTTCTGATTTAGTTAACTCTAAAACCTGATCATTATGAATTAATCGACCACTTAATAAATCATAGCAGGTATCATCATCTAAATATTCTTTTTCTAATTGTTTATATTCATATGTTCTTCTTAGCATTGCTTTAATTTTGACTAATAATACTTCTAAATCAAAAGGTTTTTCAATATAATCATCACCACCAGCTGATAATGCCATTATTTTATCAGCATTTTGTTCACGACTAGAAATAAACAAAATCGGTACTGTTGATGTATTTCTAATCTTTTGACACCAATAAAAACCATCATAATATGGTAAATTGATATCTAATAAAATTAAATCTGGTGCATATTTTAAACATTGTCTATCTACATGTTTAAAATCAATATCAGCTTTTACTTGAAAATCCCATTTTTTAAGTAATAATTCTAGCTCCCGCGCTAAAACAGGATCATCTTCAACAATCATTATTTTCATCATTATCACCCCTATATAAAATTATTATATATCGCTAATTTAAAAATTAATATTAAAATATCCAATCTAACAAAAATGTTATAAAAAAATACTAAGTCATTAAACTTAGTATTAAAAAGCAGGATAACTATCACCTTTATAATAATAATATTGATAATTGTGCTTTAAGTAATCATCAACAGCCGCTTTGCCACGATCTGGATAATTAGTTATAATTCCACTAACGCCCATATCTAAATATTGGCGCATTTTATCACTTGTATCAACGGTCCAGACATAAACTGGTACCCAGTTATTATTAGCTTTTTCAATAAAACTTAATGTAGCTCGATTTTCTTCAATAGCTAGAAAGTCAATATCCATATTCCATAATGATTCATCTAAATCCCCAGCACTACCATAAATACAATAACCAATCCACCATTCAGGATGCTCTTGTTGTAAATAAGTAACCGCATCGTAATCTAATGACATAAAAATTGAACGATCTTCAAAATTATTTTTTTCAACTACTTTAATTATTTCTTTTGCAAGTTTTTGACTATCACTATTTTCAGTCTTTAACTCAATTAACAAATCAACATCAATATCATTCTTTTTCATCTTCTTGATCAATCCATCAAGAGTTGGTATTTTATCTTGATAATTGCCTTGATATACCGTTAATTTTGTTAATTCTTTAGCTGTTGAATTACTAACTTTTTTTCTTTCATTAGCTAATCTAGATAAATCATTATCATGAATCACTACCGGTATACCATCACTTGAAAGCTGAACATCAATTTCTGCATAATTAGCATTATGGTCACTAGCGCCTTTTACAGCACTATAAGTATTTTCAACACCATAGTGACTTCCTCGATGCCCAATGACCCAAGGATGATGAACCATCGTTGATGGTTCTAAATAAGCGCCAACTAATAAAACAGATAAACTTACTAAAGTAAATGTTACTATTTTAGGATGTTTATTATATATTTTAGAACGGTTCAAAACGTTTCTAATCATCTGATAAGGCCAAAATAATATAGAATTACTTTTTGAAGCTTTAGTTTTATTATTTTTTTGTTCATAGCGATTAATGATACTGGCTACAAAATACATAACAATAACTACAATTAAAATAGTACATAATATGTATATCGAATTGGGAGAAATATAAGTAATTATTAATACTAATGCCGCCCAGAATATTAAATTGATGATCCCCCAATGTTTTTGATAAAACTCATTTTTAAAAATATTTTTATCTAAAAACTGATAAATAATATTACCTTGGATCTTAGCTTCAAGTACGGTTTCATCAAAAGCCTGATTAAAATCTGTATCAATAGCCACTTTGACAATTTCTTCATTTTGCTTACTAACTATCTTTAAGACTATTTGATAGAAGATAACTATTAATGCTACAATAATTAAACTATAAATTAAATATTGAATTAAATAGTTTCTAAATAATGATGAAGTAATTAAATTCTTCAAGAAATAGCGATTAAAATCAGCATTTTTTATTAATGCATTAGGTAATTGCTGTTTTAAAAGCATTTCCATTATAATCCAGCCTACAATCAAAGTTATTAATGTTATTCGTTGTTTTAACTGTAATGAACGATGAATTTTTAAGTTATCTTTAAATGCTTTGATAAAACTTTCTTTTTTTAAAACCATCATTACTGGTACAAAGAATAACAAAAGATAAATTCCATAATATAATAAATAAATTAAAACAATTAAAATATTACCTACCAATGTTAATTTCAATTCCCCAAATATAAAATTAGGAATTTTAAATGAAGGGAATAAAGAATTAATATATCCTAAATGAACTAGTGGTAATAGTAATATAAAATATAATCCAGCTAATAAAGTACTAGGATATTTTAAACATTTTAGATTTAGTATTGAGGTTTTTAAGACATCATAAATTCGAAAATCTATTCCTTGTGATTTTAAAGTTATCATATTAATAATGACACTGTATTCATAAATAATGGTCATTAAAGCTCCTAGCATTACTAATAATATTATTAATATTCCTTCAATAGTTAAAAAATCAAAAACGATATATTGATTGAAGGCTCCACCTAAGGAACGATCATTTAAATACATTTGAATGATTTTATTGAAAAATGGCGATATTATTAAAATTATTCCAATTTTATAAAATATTTCAAATTTTAAGATTTTGAAAAAAAGATATTGATAATTTTTTATTTTTTCAAACATTATATCGCCTCCACAAATGTTATTCTAACATTTATAGCGTACTTTTTTAATTAATATTACTTAAAAATATATTAAGAAAATCTAAAAAGCAACTTATTTTTATTTTAAGTTGCTTAATATAATTAATCAATTTGATTCAACAGATCAATAATCATTAATTGATTATTGTAATCAACATCAAGTTTATCTAATAAATGCCCAATTTTTAAATGACCAACAATTCTAAGCTGAATGTCATTAACTCGACCATTAGATAATTTTTTAATTGTTTCTTTTAATCCATCGATTTTCAAAATATCACGAACTTTGGTATTTAATGAATATTTAGGTAATTCTTTTAAACAACGGGCATTAGTTTTAATTATTCGCTGATACACATAGAAAGAATCTTTAATATAACGTTTGTTAGTACCATTACCTTGATTATCTCTATCAACATAAACAAAGCCATAACGTTTTTCCATTTCGCCAGTTGAATAACTAACAATATCGATTGGTCCCCACCAAGTATAGCCCATCAAATCAACACCATCTATTTCTACTGCTTTTTTAGCTTGTAAAACATGTTTTTTTAAATAATCAATACGATAAGTATCATGAATACGATGATCTTCTTTTACTTTATCAACCGCACCTAATCCATTTTCAACTATAAATAATGGTACCTGGTAGCGATCATACAAATAATTCAAAGCAATTCTTAATCCCTGAGGATCAATTTGCCAATCCCAGCGACTGCTTTTTAAAAACGGATTTTTAATACCGGCTTCAAGACTATTATCGGCTTTTATTTTAGAAAAAATATTACTAGACAATACAACACTTTGATAATAACTAAAACCGATGAAATCTACTTTTCCTTCTTTTAAAATGGTAACATCTTCATCTTTGATTGGAATTTTTATACCATAACGATTAAACCATGACACAGCTTTATTTGAATAATAGCCACGTACTTGAACATCGCTAAAAAACATATTTGCATCCATAAACTTTTGATTAAGCAACACATCCTTAGGTCGACATGTTTCACTGTAACTACCAGTATAAGCAATCATACAACCAATTTTAGCTTTAGGAATTATTTCATGACACGCAATGACTGCTTTAGCACTAGCAACAAACATATGATGACAAGCTGTTAATACTTTTTTTAGATATTGATTATCCTTTTCAATGTTTAAACCGCCTCCAGTATAAGGATTAGTTAACATACCATTGATTTCATTAAATGTTAGCCAGTATTTAACTTTATGTTGGTAACGTTTGAAACAAGTTATGGCAAAGTTTTCAAAAAATTTAATACATTTACGACTATAAAAACCATTATACCAATTACTTAAATAATATGGCATTTCATAGTGTGATAAAGTTACTATTGGTTCAATATTATTTTTTAGTAACTCATCAAATAAATCATCATAAAATTGCAAACCAGCTTCATTAGGTTTTTTTTCATTACCATTTGGAAAGATCCGACTCCAGGCAATTGAAACTCGTAAACAATTAAATCCCATTTCTTTAAAATACTGGATATCCTCTTTGTAAGTATGATAAAAATCAATAGCCTCATGACTTGGATAATATTTATCATTTTCAACTTTAGTAGTTTTTTTCCTTCTTTTATCTTTACTACCTGACAACATTACATCACTAATACTTAAACCTTTACCATCAATATTATAAGCTCCTTCACATTGATTAGCAGCTAATGCGCCTCCCCATAAAAAATCTTGTTTCATTTTCCTCACCTCTTATCTATATTATAAAAAAAAGTAACGGACTTAACCATTACTTTTGTTTAATAATTTCTTTTACATATTTAAAATCAATGTCATCACATAACCACACACCGTTTTTTGAACAATAAAACTTATAGCCATCTTTTTGCATTGCAAGAGTATCAATAACTAAAACTACCGGTATTCCATGGCGACTACCTACTTTAAATGCTGTTTCAACATCTTTAGATAGATGAACATATAAGCGACGCATCTTCTTGATACCAGTTGCCTTAATTTCACATAAATTTTTCATTGCCGTTCCATGATACAATAAATCAGGGGGAACTTTTTCATCCAATTCAACATCTACTGCAATAGAATGTCCTTGAGCAGCCCGAATTTTAGTTTGATCTTCGTTATAATGAAAACGTTGTTTATTATTCGTAGCTACAATTTCCTGCAATATTTCATGATTGATGAAATATCCCTTTTCTCTAATACCAAGCAATAATTCTTCAACATCTGCCCAGCCATGTCCATCTAATTTGATTCCAATTACTTCCGGTTTATGTCTTAAAATCAAACTAATAAAACGCCCTAACTGATTAATATCAATTTTACCAAATTCTAAACGCATATCATACCAGATAGCGCCACCATGAACTGATTGTGAAATACCACAGTTTTTAAAACCAAATTTTTCATAATAATGAATTAATTTATCTTTACACGTCAAAATACAGCCCTTACGACCTTCTTGACGGGCTTGTTCTACTATTTTATCTATTAGTTTAGCTGCCAATCCTTGTCTTCGATATTCGGGTAAAACATTAAGACCAAAAATTGCTTGCCACATTCCATTTTCATCATGTAATGAAGCATCGCTAAACATTATATCGCTAATGGTACTGTTATTAGTAACCATACCATTTATAAAACCTATTAACTGATCATCATTTTCTAATAACCAAAAATGATCAGGATATACTTGCAAACGTTTTTCAAAATCGGCTTTTGTGGCTGCTTCAGCAACTGGAAAACAAGCTGCTTCTACCGCTGTGATAGGATCTAAATCTTTCATTGACGCATGACGAATTTTCATCTTGCTAAGCCTCCTTATCCGTTCTAGTATACCATTTATTAATAAAATAATAAAGCTAATTTATTATTATTACCAAATCATAACCAATTAAATATTAGTTTTTAAATAAAAAAATTCTTTTAATCGTGGTTTAAAACCTATGATTAAAAGAATCTTAATATCTTATTTTTTTATCCAATTAAAATTTTCTTTACTAGCACCGATTTCAAAGTGATATTTAACAATTCCTAAATCAACCTTAGTATAAAATCCTGTTCCTTTTTTTATTGCAACTTGATTGTCGTGACGAGAAAAAACAAATTTTTGTTGATTCATTGCTGTTGGAGCCAATAATGCTGCTTTAACACCATTTATAAACCATTCTGGTTGATTTTGCATTGTATCAACTACCTGATCTGTTGATTTAATGCGGTGTTCTACTCCTTGATTAGTACCATAACCAATAGCAATTACTAAAACTAGTTTTTCATTAGTTCCAATTTTAAAAGCAGTTTTAATCTTTTTATAAGTCATAGCTACCCAACAGGTATTTAAACCTAATTGTTGCGCTTTTAAAACAATCTTTTCACCATAATAACCACATTTTTCATCTAAATCAGGTCCTTTTTTACCAATTAAAGCAATATAATTTTTAACATTTTTAAATTTTCCATAATGAGCCATCATGCTATCAAAAGCCTTTGGTTCATCACTAATTAACTGAATATTTAAGTCGCCTTCTTGATTGCATTCATCAATACATGATAACAATTCATCCTTTATCGCACTAGTAATTTTTTTATCTGTATAAACACGTACAGAATGACGTTTTTCCATCGCTTCTAATAAATTCATTAATTTATACCTCCGCATCTCTTTTAGGAAGCCGTTGCATAATATCTTTAGCATGGTTAAGCATTGTAATTAACTGATCAAATAAATCAATATCACCATCAAAATAGTAATAATTTTTAGTAGCTTCCTGGCGGACTTTAACAACACCAGCTCTTTTTAAAATCTGAAGATGATGTGATACAGTTGCTCTTGATAAATGGGTCTTTTTAGCAATATCACCAACTCGCATTCCTAAACAGTCCCCAGATTCCATCATCATCAAAATAATATGCTGGCGAATTTCATCGCCTAAAGCTAACAATAATTTTTGACTATTTTTAATTTCTAAAGATAATTGCTCTAATTCAGCTTCTAGATTCATAATAAGCTCCTTTTATCAAAGTATTATATCATATAACATCCTAAAAAATTGCTTCGTCAAAGAAATTACGACCATACAATATTTATACACGATTAATTATCTAATTCCAACTTTTTCAATTTCTTTAATTAAAGTCTCTAATATATACACAACTGGTACTTGACTTGCAGAAGAATAAAAATAACTATCTTTACTAGAAGGAATATAATAACAAATGTTTTCATCAGCAAGTTTTGCGGCAGTAGTATTAACACTATTACTTATAACAATAACTTTAGCTCCAGTTTCTTTAATAAACATAATTTGATTATTTGTTTCCTTGGTTTCTCCACTAACTGTCAAAATAACAACACAAGTATCAGGATCATATACATTAAAACGATGTGAAAAATCATCAACATAAAAACTTTTAAATCCACGACGATTAAATAAGTAAGCACCGTATTCAGCAATTGCTCCTGATAAACCAATCCCAAAAAATAATATTTCACTACTTTTAGCCATCATCCCAGCAGCTCGCTGGAGCAAGGCTTTAGATTCTTGATTATCGATTTTCTTAAAAAAATCAATTAAATATTCACTATCACTTTCCTGACGGCGAACTTCTTTTTCCTGGTTATAACGCATTTGAACCTTAAATTGCGTAAAGCCTTCAAAACCTAATTTTTTACATACTCTTGTAATCATCGAGGAAGAAACATGTAATGTTTTGGCAATATCGCTTAATTTAGCTTTTACCACAACATCACTATGATTGATTAAATAAAGATAGATTTCATATTCTAAATCATTTAGTTGTTTTATTTGTTCAATTGTTATCACGACTTTTCCTTCTTTCTAAATAATTATTTTTAAAATATCTTAACAAATCAATATTATAAATAAGCTTTTAATATCAATAAAACATTTACATTACTGTTATTATTTTAATTAAAATAATAACTATTATATTATTATAAACAAAGAGGTTAATCAATATGATTAACCAACAAAAAATGGATAAATCTATGTTTATCCATTGGCAAGTTTAAGATTTTTTCTCATTTTTTTCTTCATTCTACGAACGGCTACAGTATATTGGTTTGAATCAAGATAGACTACTTTAGTATTAGTTACTAAATCATGTAAGGCCCGTTTTGATTTTAAAAATAAAACTAACAGCGCTGAAATCAAACTAATGACTAAGCCAATATAAGCATAAAGACCACTAAAATTAAAGTTAGTAGCTGCATTTATAATCTGATGTAACATATTACTACAGCTATAAATACTTCCTTCAACCAAAATAATCATTACTAATTGTCTAATAATAATTTGTTTTGTACTAGCTTCTTGATAGTCATTACTAACAATTTTAAGCTTCAACAATCTCTTACCAACTGTCTGTCCTTTAAAAACAACCCAAGGTACTCCTACATAATATATAATAGCTACTAGAAAAGATAAACTACCAGCTATAAAATTATATGGATAGTCGAAAATAGCGATATTTTGCGGTATACTGGTAGCATCTTCATGTAACATCATATAAATGATGATAATTGGTAATGAGGCAACAACGCCACCTAAATACCAGTCAATTGCATAAGCAAGAAATCTTCTAATATGACTTAATTCATTTTTTTCTTCTTTATTCCTTAGTTCTAATATTTTTTTCATAGCCTACCTCGAATCTTTTAATTATAATTCTTCACCGTTTGTTTCGATTACTTTTTTATACCAGTCAAATGATGCTTTTTTACTTCTATTTAAAGTACCTGTACCATCATTTTCTTTATCTACATAAATAAATCCGTATCGTTTTTTCATTTCACCAGTTGAAAAGCTTACACAATCGATACATCCCCACACAGTATAACCAATTAGGTCAACTCCGTCAATTTCAACTGCTTTTTTCATTTCTTGAATATGACTTCGTAAATAATCAATACGATAATCATCATTAACCTTACCATCTATCATTTCATCAACAGCACCAAAACCATTTTCAACAATAAATAGTGGTAATTGATAACGGTCATATAACCAGTTTAATGTATATCTCAATCCTTTAGGATCAATTGGCCAACCCCATTTTGTTTTTTGAATATATGGATTGTCGCATAAATCTTTTGATTCATCATAATCAAGATTTTCGTCACCATCGCCCTTGGTTGCAAATGACATGTAATAACTAAATCCAATATAATCAACACATCCTTTTGATAAAATATCCAAATCTTCATCAGTAATATCTAATTGATATCCTTTACGTTTGAAGAATGTTTTCATATATCCTGGATATTTACCGCGAGCATGAACATCAACATACCAGAAACGTTTATGATTAGCTCCTACCGCTTTTAACATATCATCAGGATTGCATGAATAAGGATAAATTGGTGTCATGGCCATCATACATCCTACTTGCATTGATGGATTGATTTCATGAGCGATTTTTACTGCTTTTGCACTAGCAACTAATTCATAATGAGATGCTTGATAAACAATTTGCTGACGATCTTCACCTTCTTCAAAAAGAATTCCTGAATTAGTAAAAACAGCAACATCAGCTTTATAATTAGCTTGATTATTAATTTCATTGAAAGTCATCCAATATTTTACTTTATTTTGATATCTTTCAAAACATACTCTTGCAAAATTAGCGAATAAATCAATTAATTTACGATTACGCCATCCACCATATTTTTCTACTAAACCATATGGCATTTCAAAATGGCTTAAAGTTATTACTGGCTCAATTCCATTTTTCAATAATTCATCAAACATATCATCATAAAATTGTAAACCAGCTTCATTTGGAGTAACTTCATCCCCTTCAGGAAAGATTCTAGCCCAAGAGATTGATGTTCTAAAACATTTAAATCCCATTTCTTTAAATAAAGCAATATCTTCTTTATAACGATGATAAAAATCTACTGCTTCATGATTAGGATAATATTCACCATCAATAATTGTTTTAGTAATTCGACGTTCTTTACCAACGCCACCTACGGTCATCATATCTGAAACATTAGGACCCTTACCGCCTTCGTTCCAGCCACCTTCAACTTGATGGGCAGCAACTGCACCGCCCCATAAAAAATCCTTACGCATTAGCTTCACCTGCTGCTTCTGCTTTAACAGCAGCTCTTGTACTTGCCATTACAAATGGTAAATAAATTAATGTACTTACACCAACTAAAAGAAATCCAATAACTAATGATAAGATACTAGTTGCTCCAGATCCTAAAAATGGAATCAAGAAACCTGGTGTTGTCCAAGCAACACTGTAAGCTACTGGTGGAATTATCTCAAAGACCGCTACACAAAGCCATCCAATAATATTACATACAACCGGTGCTAAAATAAATGGCACAATATACATTGGGTTCATAACAAGCGGGAAACCAAAGATAATTGGTTCATTAATGTTAAATAAACCTGGTGCTAAAGACATTTTAGCGATTTGGAACTGAGCTTTATTTTTACGACCAGCAATAAACATAGCAATGATTAAACCTAAAGTTGCCCCAGAACCACCTGTGTTACCAAAAGCATCATTAATAGATCCCCAGTTTACAGGATAAGGTGCACCCCAAGCAGTACCATTTGCTGCTACATATGCTAAGTTCATATTTTGTTGTTCTGTAAAGATAACTGATCTTAAAGCATTTAAAGTGTTAGGACCATGAATACCTAATACCCATAAGAATTGTTGTACCACTACAAATACTAAAATTGTACCCATAGAACTTCCAAGAGAAGTCATTGGTGCTTGAATAGCATTATAAATTAATACTTGAATACCATCTGCTGTGATATTACTGAAAATAAAGTTAATTAATCCAACTAATGCTAATACGATCATAATTGGAATTAATAAGTTAAATGATTTAGATACTGCTGGTGGTACCATTTCTGGCATTGAAATTCTTAACTTTGAATTACGTCCTAATCTAGTTAAAATTTCAGCCACAAATAAACCAACAAATAAAGCAACGAATAATCCTTGTGCTCCTAAATATGTTGTAGTTAAACCAGAACCACTTCCATCAACAAATTCTCTAGAAGCAGGATATAAAATGAAATATGCTGATAAAGCAGTAATACCACATAATACTTTATCACCTTTCATCTCTTCAGCTAATTGATAAGCTGTTAAAAATGCAATTAATACTGCTAAAATATTAGTAGTACCATTAACAACAGAATTTAAAATAGCTTGATAATCTGTTAAGTTAGGAATTAAATCCCCTAAATGTAATAAACTTGCAATAAACCCATTAGGATCTAAGAATACGTTGTTTATTAACAATACCATTGACCCCGCCATTGTAAGTGGGAATGATAATGTAAAAGCATCACGAACTGCAGCTACATGTCGTTGAGCGTTAATTTTTGCTGCAATTGGAACAAAGGCACGTTCCATGAATGCTTGCATTTTCTCCATAATTTTTTCCTCCCATAATTAGTTTAGCTAAACGTTTAATTTGTAAGCGCTATTTTTATCGACACTTAATATTATAAACAAAGGAAATTTAATATAAATACTTTTAAGCCAATTGGCAACTGTATTCATAACTTGATTTTAGTTACATAAAAAAAACAATGTGTTTTATTTATGAAAACACATTGTTGTAAGATTTTCAATGATTGCAATAACTGGTATTTGCGTAGTCAAATCAAATATCTCTGTTCCTATTTTTTTAATATAATATGGAATAGTTAAATCCGATAACTTAGCTAATGTACTGCTTTGAGAAGTTGTAATAGCAACAATTTTACAACTTCCTTGTTTACTAGAAGTAACCATATCAATTATTTCTGGTGTTTCACCCGATACTGATAAAACAATTAACAAACTATTTTCACTTATTGCTGACATTTTCAAATATGGGTCATTGATAGCAATTGCAAATTTACCAGAACTAGTAAATCGTCTTGCTCCATAGTGACATACTGCTCCTGAATTACCTACTCCAAGAAAAATAATATTTTCACTATTACCAATTAAAGCCATAGCCTCATTAAATTTATCATGATAAAAATTGGAATCAAATTTTTTTAAACAATCAATAACTTCACTAAAATCATAATCACGTTCAAAATGCTTTTCATCTTGCATTGACATTTTATAAGCATATTTAAAATCATTATAGCTATCATATCCCATCTTTTTAACGAATCTAAGAATTGTTGTTGTCGAAACCTGAGCAACGCTGGCTAACTCTCTAATTGTAAGAAAGGGAATAATTAAACTATTATTCATAATATATTCAAACACTTGTAATTCAGTGTCATTTAAATCTTTAATTTGTTGTGCTTTAAACATTTATTTTCATTCCTTAAGCTAATTTTTCAATATTTTCAATAGTAAACTTTTGCATATTTAAATCAATCAATTCATCTTCAGGAAAATACTTATCGACTAACTGATTATATTCTTCTAAAGTTAAAGGCCGTGTTTGTTCATCTTGTAAATCAAAATAATAAACTACCCCATCATTATCAACGTCATCTGCCAAGTTATAGCCATAAGCTTCATCATAACAATAAGCTTCACCAAGCATCTCATATTTATTTTGATCATATTTATAAATAATATAAGGCCAGATCGTCATTCCTGCTGATTGATTATGGCTAAATGGTGTTTTGGCATAGCCATTTTTATAAAATTCAGTGTCTGCTCCTAAAATCGGCAACATTTCAAATTCTTGACTTTCATCATCATATTTCCAGATTTCACTGTGCATTCCTGCCATTGAGGTCGTTGTATAATTAATAATAATTTCATCAACACCATCTTGATCAATATCACCAATTCCAAATTCATTTTCTTCAAACATTGCTTCATCAATGTCACCATTAATACCACCTTGTTCATCAATATAATCCTCAGGGTTATCATGAACAGCTTTTAAAAATTTAATATATTGATCAATGGAAACCTGATTAGAAATCTCTTCTTCTTTATCTTCAATTATTTCACGTTCATCTTCATATACTACATCTTTAGCTTCTTCTAATAATTCAACTGCTTTTTCTACTTGATCAGTTGTTACATAAACATCAGCTAATTCTACATAAGCATCTGCTTTTTTAGGTTCAATATCGATTGCTTCTAAATAAGTTTCCTCAGCTTGCTGGTATTCTTTTTCTTCAACATAGCGCTGAGCTTGATCCATTAATTCATTATACTGTTTTTCGGTATTAGATGATCCAAAAATAAAAATTGATCCAACAACAATTGCCACAACAACAATCACAGCAATTATCGCTATATATATTTTTTTATTTTTAGAACTAGGATCTAATTTTGCACCACAATTACTACAAAATTGTGCCTGAGCCTTATTAACAGTCCCGCATTGTTTACACTTCATAACTTTTCCCCATTTCACAAGATTTTATCAATCAAATTATATCACTATCATTATTTTATAAAAATAGTTATTAAAATTTTTATTTAGTATCATTTGCATTATTTGTATTATATGTTATAATACAAACAGAGGTGATATACAATGTTATTTTTTATTATTATGTTATCAACTGTTGCTATTGTAAATATTGCATTTTATTACAGTACTAAAAAAACAGCCAGTTATCAAGACGGACGGTTATTATTAGTGAATATCCCAGCATATGCTTATAACCTTAGCGAAGTCAAAGAAATAGAACATAATTTTAAACAAGAAACAACTAAAATACTATTTCTTTCTTTTCTTACTTATTTACCAATGATAATTCTTCCTGATTTTGTTGATATTTTATATTTTTTGATCATTATCTGGATTAACATTTATTTATTTAATTTGCCATTTAAAAAATATCGAAACCAATTATTAAAAATCAAAAAAGATTATAACTGGCCTAGTCAAAGTACTAAAACTGTAAAAGTTGATTTAGCAATGTTAGCACATATGGAAAAACAACCTTTTAATTATAAAAGATATTTAATTGTTTTAATCGTTGATATAATTTGTCTAGCTGGGATGATTTATTTTAAAGCTAATATCACTAGCTATTTATATTTAGTATTACAGTTTATTGTTTTAATCATTGGTATTATCCTTATAAAAAGATTACCTAATAAAACATATTGTGATGATACCAAAATTAATATTACTATCAACAGCTTAAGAATAGATTATGTATCTCATTGCTTTTTTTCATTAATATTGATTGATGCTTTATTTAATTTTGCAATTCAGTTTTATTTATTAAATAAATTACCTTTTATTATAGTGACCATTGTAATTATTTTAATGATGATTAATATGATTTTAATTATTAATCATACTAAAGACTATCAAAGAAAGAAACAAGAAATTTTAGCTAGTGAAAATCAAAAAGAATATACAATTGACGATGATTCTTGCTGGAAAATCGGTTTTTTAGGTCCGTACTATTATAATAAAGCTGATCCTAAGACATTTGTTTATTGTGGTACACAAATGGTTTTTAACACCGCCAAAACAAGCTATAAATATTTTGTCATTTGCATCTGGGTTTTTGTTATTGGTTTACTTATTATATTATTTGGTTATCCTTTTTACCTGGACTATACTAATCAATTAGTTGATGTTGCTATTGAAAATAATGTTATCGTTGTCGATAGTCCTTTATACGATGCTAAAATTAATTTAGATAATATTAATAAAGTTGAATTAACCGATGATTTAGGTGACGGTATACGAACTAATGGTAGTGATGCTATTGTTTATACTACTGGTTATTGTACTTATGATAAATATGGTGACTGTAAAGTTTATAAAGCTAATTTTCATGACTGTTACATTATTTTATATACTGATGATTTAACATATATAATTAATGATGATGATATTAAAAATACTAAACAGATTTATCAAGAAATTAAAGGAGTGATTAATAATGATTATTGAGTTAAATTATACAAGTGATACCCCGATTTATTTACAACTTAGAAATGAAATCGTTAAAGGAATTGCCAGCGGCCAATTTAAATATGGTGAAGCATTACCTACTGTACGTACTCTTGCAAAAGAATTACAAGTTAATAATATGACTGTTAATAAAGCTTATTCTTTATTAAAACAAGAAGGTTATATTTGTATTGATCGTCGTCATGGCGCTAAGGTACAGCCAACAATTGATAATTCATATGAACACCAGGAAAAATTAGTTAATGAACTAGAGTTATTAGCTAGTGAAGCAATTGTAAAAGGTATGGATAAAGAAGACTTTATTGATACATGTAAAAAATTATTACAAAGTATCAATTATGACCCATCAATAGCCAAGTAATTTAGTTTACAAGCTTGTTTTAAGTTAAAACTCCAGTATAATTATATTAAAGGAGAACGATTATGAAAAAATACAAAGCAATAATTTATGATTTAGATGGGACAGTCTTAGACACATTAAAAATGAATATGATTCCATTATTAAAAATCATCAAAGAAGAAACTAGGGAAGATTGGTCTTTTGAACAAGTCTTAAAATTCGCCTCTTATCCAGGTATGAAAGTAATGGAAGAACTACAGGTAAAAAATCCTAAAAAAACTTATGCCCGTTGGGTAAAATATGTTAATGAATATGAAGATGGGGCAACTTTATATGATGGTT
This sequence comes from Erysipelatoclostridium sp. An173, assembly GCF_002160495.1. Lineage (GTDB taxonomy): Bacteria > Bacillota_I > Bacilli_A > Erysipelotrichales > Coprobacillaceae > Thomasclavelia > Thomasclavelia merdavium. The sequence continues at coordinate 32,277 of NZ_NFKR01000017.1, forward strand.
TTAAAGAAGTATTTGAAGCTTTTGATGGTAAAATTATTCAAGCTGTTGCTTCATCTAAAAAGAAAAAACAATATGAAATTGATTTTCTTTCTAAAGGATTAGGAAAATATATTGAAACTGCGGTTTTAGAAGAAGATACTACTAAACACAAACCTGATCCTGAATCAATTCTAGAATGTCTAAAAAGATTAAATATTAAAAATGAAGATGCTATCTATATTGGTGATACTTATTCTGATTATCAAACATGTAAAAATGCTCATGTTGATTTTGGTTTAGCTAAATGGGGTTGTACTAAAGAATTTGAAACTGATTCATCATGTCTTATTTTTAACCAGCCACTTGATTTATTAAAACTGCTTGATGATTAAAGACAAGGAGAAATCGTAATGAAACTAATTATTGAAGAAAATGAACAAAAAATGAGCGAAAGTGCAATGTTTATATTATTAGGAGCAATGATGCAAGATAAAAGAGTAAATATTTCATTGACTTCTGGGCGTTCGCCAAAAACTATGTATGATATGATGATTCCTTATGTTAAAGATCAAGAAAAATTTAAGGATGTTGAATATTACTTATTTGATGAAAATCCTTATATTGATAAAATCCATGGTCCTAACTGGAATGATATGCAAGAGTTATTTTTCCAGCCAGCCAATATTCCTGATGAAAGAGTTCATATTATGAACAATGATAATTGGCAAGATTATGACAATCAAATTCGTAATGCTGGTGGTATTGATGTTATGGTTATTGGTCTTGGTTATGACGGCCATTTTTGCGGTAATTGTCCTCGCTGTACACCATTTGACAGTTATACTTATAAAATTAAATTTACTGATAAACAAGCTGTCAATCCTGGCTATGCCGACCGTCCTACCCAACCACATACTTTAACGATGGGACCTAAAAGTTTAATGCGTGTTAAACATCTAGTTATGATTGTTAATGGAAAAGAAAAAGCTGAAATATTCAAACGCTTTTTAGAAGAACCAATTAATCAAGATGTTCCCGCAACGATCTTAAAACTTCATCCTAATTTTACAGTTATTTGTGATCAAGATGCCGCAAGTTTAATTGATCGTGATAAATTAAATCGTCTATAAAATCAAAGGGACACTGAGGTCCCTTTTTTAGTCTTCTACTATTTAACTATTGCTTACATAACAATTGATAAAATAATTGCTGATTAGCTATTAATTCATTATAACTACCACTTTCAATAATTTTTCCTTGATCTAATACTAATATTTCATCATATTTTTCTAATAATTCCTTTTTTAAATGATGGGTAATACTTATTATCATCGCTTTACTATCTAATATTATCTTTTCAATTTCATAAGCACTAAGATTATCTAAATTGGATGTGCCCTCATCAATAAATATAATTTCTTTTTGTTTTAACAATGCTCTAGCAATAGCTATTTTTTGCTTTTGTCCTCCTGATAGATTAGCACCGTTTTCTTTGATTTTACTATTTAAACCTTCTGGTAATGAAGCAACTAACTGGTTAAGTCCTGTTTTATTTATAATCTCATTTATTTGTTTACTATCATAATCTTGAAATAAACATATATTATTTTTTAAAGTATCATTAAAGATAAATGTTTCTTGATTGATAAAAGCAATTTGATCAAATATACTAGTTGGGTCAATATCTTTGGCATTTTTATTATTATATAAAATTTCCCCTTCATAATTATTAAAATACATTAATATTAATTTTAATAATGTTGTCTTACCACAACCACTATTACCTACTAAAATATATTTTTTGCCTTTTTTAAAGCAATAATCTATTTGATTTAAAATTAGTTTATTTGAGTATTTAAAACTGACTTTTTCTAATTGGATTTTATTAATCGATTCTTTGTAATTTATATCATTGTTGCAGCAATGATGTAAATCGATAAAACTAATTATTTTTTGTTCAACTATTCTAGTTCCTTTTACTGTTGCTATTTCTACAAAAAGGCGATTAAGAGGATTGGTAATGTTATTAACCAGGTTATTGATTGCAACCACAGTACCAATTGTTATTCTACCGGTAATTACAAAATATATACAAAGTAAAATTGTAATTATATTAGTTCCAATTGATGATAATGATGATAAAGCATTAATTTTGGCTTCTTCATAACGTACTTTCTGTTTACTATTTTCATGTTCTATTTCTTTGGTATTAAAAATTGTTTTTATTTTATTTATTATATTATTAGCTTTTATTAATTCAAAACCCATTAAGTAATCTTTAAATTTAATGTTTAACTCATTTAATACTTTGGTATATTTTTCTTGTTTTAAAGATAATTGTTTTGAAAATATAACGGGTATAATTATTGATAATATATTTATTAAAACTACTATTAAAGCTAATTTAAAGTTAGTTAAAAATAAACCTATGGTACAAATAACTATCAAAAATAAATCACTAATAATTAATAATAAATTTTCTAAATAATTTTTTTCTAATAAACTAATATCATTATTAAATACTGAAATATATTTTGATGGATTACTGTTATCAAAAATATTACGATTCATTAATGCTTTAAAATAATCACTTCGTAACATAACCATTACTTTTTTTAAAAATACCGCATTAACAATACCCTTTAAATAAACTAATAAAACATAAATAATAATCAATAATAAAGATAATATAATCGCACGATAAAATAATTTTAAATCTTTACTAATTGCAACATCCATAATATATTTCATTACATAAGCAAGAAACAATGTTGCTAGTGCACTTAATAAACAGATAAAACCAGCTAGAAAAAAATGCCATTTGTTTCTTTTTAAATATCTTCTCACTATAACAGCTCCTTTGAAAATAAATTAATTCTATATTTTTACTATAGACGCTTATTTCTAGTTGCTGCTACCAACTTTAATTTACATCAAAAAATAAAATAGAAACTATTAGTTGCAAAAAAAATAACCAGGCTTTAAACCTGGTTATCATAATTATTTATCTGTTCCTTCTTTTTCAGCTAATGATTTTTCATAAACTTTGAAGAATGGATAATATACTACAATACTTATTGCAATTAATACACACATAAAGATTACATTTCTAAAGTCTAATGCTGAAAGGAATCCTTGTGCAAAGAATGGTGTAAATGATGGATCAACAATATATCCCATACTAACCCATCCTAATGATTGTGCTAAATATCCTAAATAAATTGAAATACATGGCATTAATACAAATGGAATTGCAAGAATTGGATTTAAGACAATTGGCCCACCAAAAATAACCGGTTCATTGATACCACAAATTCCTGGTACTACACTTAATTTTCCAATTGTTCTTAAATGTTTTACATGTGAAAAACACATTAATAATACTAACCCTAGTGTGTTTCCACCACCACCAAGAACTGCATAACGATACATTTGTAAATTCATAACATTTTCAGCTGCTTTTCCAGCGTTAACTAAATCTGCATTTAATCCTGAATTAGTTACCCCTAATGTAAAGACAATTGGGAAAATAATTGAAGATCCATTAATACCAAATAACCATAAAATATTTGAAAAAGCAAAAATTGCCATATAAGCCCAAATATTATCAACACCTGATATCGCTGGTGTTAAAATACTCATAATAAAATCTGGTAATGATTTACCACTTGCTGCCATTAAAATTAAATTTAAACCATAAATAACAATAATATTAGCAGCTAATGGAATTAATGAATTAACAAAGTTTGTTACGGCACTAGGTACACTACCAGGGAAAGTGAATACTACTTTATTACCAACAACCCGACAGATTTCAACTGATAATAAACCAACGATCAAAGCAACGAATAAACCATCTGCTCCTAAATAAGTCATTGCAAGTTTACCATCTTCTACTGGTGCACAAATCATTAAGAAAACACACATAGAGATGATACCACTGATTGCTGCTTTCATCTTATAGCTTTCAGCTAAACTATAACCAACACCGAATGCTGTTACTAAACCAATTAATCCCATTGTCATTGTATATGGAATTGTAATTGTATTATAATTAGCTACCGCCCATTGTTTCCAGGCAATTAAAGCTTTCATAAAGATATTACCTGTATCAAGATCAACTAAATCTAAATTAATTGGCGGATTTGCAATAATTAAAAATATTGAACCGACTACAATTAACGCTAAAGACATCATCATCCCATTAGAAATGGCTTGTAAATGTCTTTGGTTCCCTAATTTATCTGATAATGGCGCTAACCATTTTTCTAATTTATTAATCATCCTTGTTCCCCTTTTTTATTAAAATTGCCAACCATTAAATTTAAATGCTGTTTCACAAACATTTTCTGGATCATATTCTTCTAAAATCTTAGCATATCTTTCTTTATAATCATTATCTACTTCTTTTTGTGGATATACTTTGCTTGCTTCATTTAAGAAATGGAAAGAATCTCTACCCATTGCTTGCCCTCTAACAGTATGTTTATCCAATGCATAATCAGGAATTTCAGGGAATTTTCCCATTGCAAATGATTTAATACAAATATTTTTTAATAAATCACTTGAACGATCTTTTTCAGATTGACATAGATATCTAATCGCATGAATGAAATACATTGGACGATCACCATCTGAATAATCAAATTCTCTACTCATTTGATATAAATTATTAACCATAATTGCTGCCATTGGATTACCCATTCCAATGTCTTCTACTGAAATTGTTAGAAGTCTACGCCATAATTTTTCTTCTAATTGTGGTGAAGAAATGTATAATTCATATGCAAACATACAAGCTTGTTCTTCTAACCCTCTTCTAATTGATTTTTGTAATGCAGAAATTACTTCATCCCCCGCATAACCATTTCTAGTCGTTATTTTTGACCATGGATCGTACATTTTCAACCTTGCTCCTTTCTTTTTTCTGTGACATAATGAATAAGAGGTGGCGTTTATGAATATTCAACATTTAATTGAAAAGTATGAATTAAATAATTTGGAAAAACAGATTGTATCTTACATGCAAAAAAATATTTCTCAATTAAAGTCTATTGGCATACGTCAAATGGCAAAAGACAACTATACTAGTACCTCAACTATCTATAAACTATGTAATAAATTCGGTTTTAAAGGCTACAGTGATATGATTTATCATCTGACATCTGCCAAGGATACTACTATCAACTTCAATGAAAAATATCTTGATTATAAAAAAGAATTTTCTTCATTAATGAGTGATAAATCTAAACGAATTATTGTTTTTGGCTTAGGCTTTTCAGCTCCTATTGCTGAATATATTCAACAACGATTAACTTTAATGGGCTATCAAGCACTTTGCGTAGTTCACATGGAAATGTTTAGTCAGGTATTTTTTGAAAATACTCTTATGATTGTAATTTCTTATTCTGGCAAAACACGTCGTTTAAGTGAAATTGTTACTACTGCTTCTAAAAACAATATTCCTATTATTAGTTTTATTGCTAGTAAGGAATCGCCAATATATCAAGATTCTACTTTACCAATTATTATTGGTAAATATGATTCTTTTTTACATGACAACAGTAAACCAAATTTCTTTTTTGGTGAAACCATAATTGCTTTTGAAACACTCTTGTTCGACTAATGTCACGCTATTATTATACAAATTGACAAAAAATATTTATCAAATCTTTACACAAAAAAAACATGTTATTAAATTTATAACATGTTTTTACTATTTATTGACCATTATATGCTTTTTCAAGTGCTTGTAAAAAGTCATCAATTAATAATTGGCTATCTTCAAGCCCTAAATATACCCTGATATGACCTAACGCTAAACCACGTTGTTTTAATTCTTCAACATTATTACCTTTATATACTGGCATAGCTAGACTTTCAAAACCACCCCAGCTATATGCAAGAGTAAAATGTTTTAAAGAATCCATAAATCTTTCAATAATTTCTGGTGTAGCATCTTTTAATACAATCCCTAATAAACTACCATAACCTTTTAAATAACGATCAGCTAATTCTTTTTGGTGTGAATCACCAGCATAAGGATGATAAATTTTTTCAATTTTATCATGATTTTTTAAAGTATCAATTACTTTTTTGACTGTTTCACTTTGTGATTTAATACGCACTGGTAAGGTTCTTAAACCTCTAATCGCTAACCAGGCATTAATAGGTGTCATTGTTGCTCCTAGTAAGATAGTTGCAAAATTATCAATCTTTTCCATTAAAGATTCATTAGTAATAACAACTCCCCCAACAATATCACTATGTCCACCGATATATTTTGAACAAGAATGAATAACTACATCAATTCCATGAGCTAATGGGTCTTGTAACAATGGGGTAGCCCAAGTATTATCGATTACAGTATAAATCCCTTTTTCTTTAGCAACATCAGCAATCATTTCTAAATCAAGCATTTCAAATTTTTGTGATGAAGGACTTTCAAAATAAATCATTTTAGTATTATCTTTAATATATTTAAAGATTTCTTTAGTATCTGATACATCGATTTTAGTGCTTTCAACACCAAATTTTTCTAATCGTTGAATCAATTTAACAGAAGAACCATAAACAGTATTAACAATAATGATATGGTCATTTTGTTTTACTAAACTTAAAATAGTCCCTGAAATTGCACCCATCCCTGAAGCAAATGCGCGAGCTTTTTGTCCACCTTCTAATTTAGCAACCTTATCTTCTAAAATTTTAATAGTTGGATTATCACCTCGAGTATAAGTGTAGGCAAACTCACCATTAGCATTAACATCTACATAATGTTGGAAATTTTTGAACTTGAAATTTGAAGTTTGTACTATTTCAGGAGCTACTGGATAATATTCATAACCACCATCTTCCAATTCTAAGCAGATATTTTTATCATCATACATTTTTTTATTTTCTCCTTTACCTAATATTATTAACAACTATATCATACCATATTACAACAATTAAAAACCCCAAATTATTGCGTTTTTTATTAGTTATCATTTATTTCTTACATTTATAAAAAACACATTATTATCTAAACTAAAAAGGAGCTAATTTAAAGCTCCTTAGATACAACCACTTTAAATTCTTGATAGTTTTGACTATCTTGTCCAACACAAACAAGAACTTCACCTGGCTCAACTGTAAAATTCATAAACTCATCCCATAAAGCAAAATCTTCATATGTAAGAGTTATTTCAACATTTGTTTTAGATGATTTAGGAACAAATACTTTTTTAAATCCTTTTAATTCTAAAACTCTAACAACAATTGAGGCATTTAAGTGTTTTAAATATACTTGAACTACATCTTTACCATCGTTGTTACTTAAATTACAAACATCTAAAGAAATTGTAAAACCTTCTTTTTTTAACTGCTGTAAACTAATTTTACTAGGCATGTTTATATTTTTATAAACAAAATCAGAATAACTTAAACCATATCCAAATGGTAATAATGGTCCTGGTGCTAAATCAACATAATCTTTTTGAGCGCCATTATATTTATGATTATAATAACATGGTAATGCTCCTACATGACGTGGTAAAGACACTGTTAAATGACCGCTTGGATTATAGTCACCAAACAAGACATCACTGATACCATCACCACCACGAGCCCCAGGATAAAAACTTGCAAGGACTGCTTTAGAATATTTTAAAACCTGATCAATTACATGAGGTCTACCTTGAATTAAAACAGTAACAATATTAGGATTAACTTTACTAACTTCTTTTAATAACTTATTTTGATAACCTTCTAATTCTAATGAAGCTAAATCAATATTTTCACCACAATTCATTTCATTATGCTCCTGTATTTTTAAAGCCCCATTATTTTCAAAAGCATTTTCATATAAACGAGTACTATTACCCCCTAATACTAAAACAACTACATCAGCTTCTTTAGCTATTTTTAATGTTTCATCAAGATTTTCAAATTGCTTAAGCCGAGTTGTACATCCTAAAGCATAAGCTGGTTTATACTTAGTTTTTTTAGCAATCCCTTGTAAAACAGTAACAATATCCTTTTCTTCTTGATAAGCGGTATAATCACCTAATTGATTTAAATAATTATTTGCATTAGGACCAATAACAGCAATTTTTTTATCCTTAGATAGTGGCAAAATATCATTTTCATTTTTTAGTAATGTTTGACATTCTCTAGCACATTCAAGTAATAAGTCACCACTTTCAGGTAAAGAAATATTTTTAGAATCGTTAAAAAGACCTAGTTTTTCTTTTAGTTTTAAAACTCTAATAACAGCCTCATCTAACTCTTTTTCTTGCAGATAACCTTGTTTAATAGCCTCTTCTAATTTTAAATAAACTTGATCCCAAAGGCTTAAATCAACCCCAGCCTTTAATGCTTTACTAGCCATTAGTAAAGGATTATTATTCATCAATAACAGACGATCTAAAGCACAGCCATCAGCCATTACAATTCCTTTAAAACCATATTCTTTTCTTAATATATCACTAAGAAGATTTTTATTAACATGACAAGGAATACCATCAATTTCATTATAAGCAGCCATGACCGCTTTAGCTTGAGCTTTACTAGCCGATTGAACTGGTGGTAAATGAATTTCTCGAAGTTCACGCATCCCAATATTAGCTGCATCGGAATTATGTCCACCAACACTAGCACCTTGTCCACATAGATGTTTAACAACAACTCCAACACCATTATCTTCTTTTTGAAAACCAGTAACTGCTGCTTTAACCATTTGACTTGTTAAAAAGGAATCTTCACTAAAACATTCTTCACTACGTCCCCAGCGAGGATCTCTTAAAACATCAAAACCAGTAAATAACGCTAAGTTTCCACCTTTAGCTGCTAATTCCTGGCTAACATTTTGACTTACTCGTTCCATTAAATCAACATCCCAAGTCATTCCCATTGCTAGTTGAGTTGGAAATACTGCACTTTTTAAAGCCATGTGACCATGAACACATTCTTCACTAATTAAAGCTGGTATTTTAAAACGAGAATGATCTTTGATATATTCTTGAATCATTGTAATAACTTTAAAACTATCTTCTCTACTAATTCCGTTATCTTTGTCGATTTTAGACCAGGCATCAGCGCGCATGATTCCATAAATAGCTCCAACACCGCCAAATTCTTTAACATGATTTTTAAAAGTATCTGTTAATTCATAGTGATCATCAACTTTTTGATAACATTGCCAGCCATATAAATGTTGATTTAACTGACCAACTTTTTCTTTTATTGTCATTTGCTCTACAATTTTTTCTATCATTTCTATCTTCCTGCTTATCTATAAATATCTTTTATTATATAAATATTGATTAACTATTTCTCTTAATAAATATTCAATCGCCAAATGAATATGTAAACGGGAATCAATATCATATCCTTCATCTTCTGAAACTGAAACATTGATTACATAATCTGATAGTCTAGTCATTGGCGCAGCCTTTTTTTCAGTAATCAGCAATATTTTACAACCACTAAGTTTGGCATTTTTCATCGCATCAAGGATTGATTCCGTTGCGCCACTGCGCGAAAGTACAATAACAAAGTCATCCTTGGTAAGATTATTAGCTTCTAAATATAAAAACCAGCTATCATCAGGATAAATTGTTCTAATTCCATATAAACTTAATTTAACTGCTAATATTTTAGCTACATATTTATTCATTCCTGATGAACAAATAAGAACACTTTTAGCATTAACAATATCTTTAACGGCATCATCAATATCGACACTTCTAAGCATTGTCATAGTATCACGGATTTCTTTTTCCATTGTATCTAAAGCGTCTTTACTAGATTTTTTATAAACAAATTCATCTTGACGCTGATATAAAAGATCATAGCGAAAATCCATAAATGATTTATAATTTAGTTTTTTTACCATTCTAAAAATAGTAGTTGTTGATACATTTAATGCATCGGCAAGTGAGGATATTGTTAGACTGGGTTCTAAATTTTCAAAAGTTAATAATTTTTGAAATGACTCAATTTCTAATTCTGTTAAGTTATTACCATACTTCTGAAAGTTTTTGATTAAACTCATCCTTGGGTACCATCCTTTCATGTGAAAATAGAGTAGAAAAAATCTACTCTATTATAACAGTAATGAAAGTATTTGCCATAATGTTTTTAATTAAAATTTGACCGTTTTCATTTTCTAACTTTTCAAGTTTCTCTTCTTGAACATTAGCCAAATAACACTGCTTATCTTTAGATAATGTAAGAATTACCTCTGCAACATCGTCATCACGATTATTTAAGATTCGAACAACTGATCCATTACCTTGTTCACATTTTTTATAAGCCATCAATTCAACTCTTGGATCTAATTTGAAAATACTATTACACCAAGCTAAGTTATCATTTTTATGACGACTAATATCATTTAAATAACGACTTTGTACTGGCGTATTTAAAACTTCAGCATTTCTAATTAAATCACTCATTTGATCAGCTTTTCCTAAAAAAATTGAGTATTCACTAGTAATTGATTTATCTAATAGTTGTGAAGATGGAGTATCCATTCGATATCCAGAAGATCTACCTGGTCTAATTAATAAATCAGCTTTTCCAAATTTACCAACACTTCTAAGTAGTGTTAAACATAGACGTTGGTTAGCTTCAACTTCATATTCTAAAGGACCTTTACTAATTAATGCCATAATTGAATTTTGGTGATTCAATTTAACAAAACGTTGCATTGCATAAATTGGTAAAACGTATTCTGTTGCACCATCTTCTAAACTTTTTTGATTTCCAATTACATTATCTCTAATTATTGTTCCAAATTGATCTTGACTACAGTTTTGTAAAGATTCATATAAATCATCAAAAGTAACTCGTACGATGTGATCTGATGAATGATTTTCAACTGTTGTTTTAAAATCAATTGTTTGACTATTAGCTTTTAAAGAAACATCACTAATTATATTTAATTCTTTTAATTCAGCAACTCGATGATGATCAACAACCTTTTCAGGAACCATTGTCTTATATACAAGTCGATATTTGACTTCAATTGGAGATGATTCAATTAAGGTAATAGTTGGTTTAGTATCGTTAAGACAAATTTCTTGATCATCAACACATGGTGAATAATTATATTCATCACCATCATCACCTTTTTCAACAAAAGTATTTAAATTACGATATGTTTCGTTAGTGATTTTGTTTGTTGCAGTAACTGTTCCATTAGCTTCTATCTTAATTTTTAAATATTTATTTTCAGCTCCGTTTTCAAAAACAGTCACATCACCATCAATATTATTTTCGGTTGTTTCATTAAAGCATACTTTTAATATTTCATAACCCATTGCTGGTAAAAATGAAGTAGCTATTTTTAGTTGAACTTTAAATTTAGTTCCTTCTAATACTTCTCCAGAATCATGGAAATTTTCCATTCCATTATAATATTCAATATCGTGACAAGTATCAATTATTTCATTTGTCAATTGATAAGGCACAATTGAACCATCTTGTCTTTTTAAAACAAAGTCTTTATTTTTAACGATCATACTAACAAAAGCATAATCATTTCTTTGATATGGTAAGGTATTAAATAAAACTAAAATATCTTCATTTTCTTTTAGTGAACTTAAATCTGTTTTTTCAGCTAAATATCTAAAATTCATCCAGATTAGTTCATTTAAACCATGTCGTAAATTTAATAAACGATTTTCAACTGTATGATTGATACTATCAGGTGATGAACTATAAATTGAATCATGGAATTGATTTTTGAAAATTATCTTCCAGAAATAATTAACTAGTTCTTGATCACAGTAACCACCTAATGCTCGAGTAATCCCAATCATTGGTTCAACAACTTTAGCCATCATTGTTTCATAATAACGCATGGCATTTTTGATATCAATTCTAGTTGAAGTAATTCCAGCGTGAATTCTTCCTAAAGCGGCACTACGAGCCTCTCCTTCATAAACATTTAATTGATGATTATTATTTTTAGCTGCTTGTAACAATGTATCTAAATAATCTTCTGGATTATTCATTTGACAGTTATAACCATCTTTTTTTAATTGTTCAATTGTCTTTGAGGCATGTCTTCTTGGAAAAGCGTAATCACTACCAAGCATGAATAATACTTCTTGATCTTGATAACGAGCTTTTAATTTAGGAATAAAATTTTCCATATCTTTTTTTACTTCCTGATAATCTTCAGGAAAACCACGATAATGTCCATAACCCAAGGCAAAATGAACTGCTGGTAAAACAGTATTGCCATTTCCTTTCCATAAAAACAATGAATCATCTAAACATTCGTAATCAAAACCACGCCAAGCATAGACACCTTTCATTCCTAATTCTTTAAATAAATAAGGTGTAACTTTGTTTTGACCAAAAGCGTCCGGTACCCAGCCAACATTCATACAATGTCCTAATGAGCTAGCATATTTTGAACCTACTAATAAATTTCTAATTAATGCTTCACCAGAAGGAATAATCATATCTGGCTGGACATACCATGGACCAATTAATAATTTTCTTTCAGTAACCAGTTTAGTAATCTTTTCTTTTTGATATGGTTTAATCGCTAGATAATCTTCTAGAGCTGCTGTTTGCCCATCAAATGTAAAATATTCCATTTTGCTGTCATTTTCCAGCATATCGATTAATCGATCAAAAAAGTATACTAATTTAATTCTTGAAGCGTCTGTTGAACGAAGCCATTCACGATCCCAATGAACATGAGGGATAAAATGTATTCTACTCAAGAACAACACCTTCACTCTCTGCTTCAATACTATTTTGTTTAATTTGTAGTTTTACAAATGGATAATATAAAATTAAATCAATAATAAATAGTACTATACATAAAACAACCGGACTCATTGTAAAGGCACCAAGTACCCATGCATTAACAAAAATTGGTTCAACCCCAGAGTTCAATACAACTAAATGGTTTACTAAGCCCCAAGATGTTGCAAAGTAACCGATAATTGCATTAACAACTGGTACAAATACAAATGGAATAAACATAATTGGATTTAATACGATAGGTAATCCAAATGTTACTGGTTCATTAATACCAAATAATCCTGGAATAATTGCAACTTTTCCAATTGATCTTTCGGCAGAACCTTTTTTACCTAATACTAATAATAAGACAACTAAAGCTAATGTTGATCCAGAACCACCAATCATAGCGTAAACATTACATAATGTATTTGGTGCTACTTCTGTAATTTTATCAAAAGATCCTGTTTCCACAAAAATTTGAATGTGTTCATAGAAAATTGGCATCCATAATACTGAAATTAGACCCCACATGATTGAAAAACCATGAACTCCAAAGAACCATAATAATTGCATAATAATAATTACTAAAATAACAGCTGGTAATCCAGTACCAATTCCGTTTAATGGTGTAATAATAAATTGTGTAAATAATTCTTGTAGTGATGCAAATCCACATGAAGTTACAATCTCTTTAATTCCTGAAAAAACAACCATGATTACAAAAAATGGAATAATTGATAAAAATGAACTCAATACCATTGGTGGAACTTGTCCAGGTAATTTAATTGTATATTTTGAATTAACTAAATGATAATATAAGTATGCAGATGCTAATCCAATAACCATTCCTGTAAACATCCCTTCATAATTGAAGAAGTTAATTTGGAATGCAGTAATAGTTGAATCACCAACATCAATTGCATTTGGAATAGTAGCAATATAAGCAATTAATGATACAACACAAGCTACTAAAGGAACACATTTATCACCTTTTTTATTTCCTTTAAGTTGAGTAGCATAATTATAAGAAGAAGCTAATACAACAACTAAACCAGTAAGCCCCATTGCTACTGTATTAATATTAGCGAATGTATCAACAATACTTCCAAAAATACCATCTAATGATATTCCCCATTCACCACACCAGTAATTGGCTTGTTGACTAATTAGTCCTGCTAATGAACCAACAACTGTAAATGGGCTGGTTAAAATACAAGCGTCTTTAATCGCATTTAATAATTTGTTTGCGGTAATTTTATTAGAAAACGGCATTAGATATTTTTCTAATAATGACATAATAAATTTCATTTTCTTATTTTCCTCCCTTTGACAACTACAAGTATATAAAAAGCGCTTTCAGATTTGAATTACAGAACTGGTAATATTTTTTCTAAAGATCAAATAAAAAAAGAAGGAGTTTATCCTTCTTGAAAAATTATACTGATTTTTCACATATAAACAATTATTTAAGACATGTTTTAATAATCAATTCTGCAAATAATGAATTAGCCCAGCAAAACCACTCTCTAGTATACTTGCTATCATCGTTTACATCAAAACTTTCATGACAATATCCAGTATTACCGGTATTATTTACAATCATTGAAATAAGTTCATTAATTTCATCAGGATCATTAGAAGTTAATGCCTGCATAGTAAGTGCTATTGGCCAAACATATTCTTTCCAAGTATGGGGTGAACCAATTCCTTTTGCCAGTTTTCCTTGATAATAATATGGATTATCTTTACTTAAAATAAATTTACGAGTATTTTGATATATTTCATCATCAATATCAGTATATTCTAGATAAGGAATTGAAAGTAAACTAGGAACGTTAGCATCATCCATTAGCACATGATTACCATATCCATCAGTTTCATAAGCATAAATTTTACCATATTTAGGATGTAAGTAAGTCCCAAATAATTCAATTCCATAATCGATTTGAAATTTTAAATCAATAATTCTTTCCTTTAAATATTGATCATGGTATATTTCATCAACAATTTGCTCTAAGTATCCTAAAACAACACTACAAAACATATTACCAGGAATATTATAATTTAAAGCACAAGCATCATCACTTGGTCTAAAAGCACTCCATGTCATTCCCGTATAACGGGTATCAAAACCATGACCATGATTTTGTAATGTTTCTGTTTTTCTTAGATTCCATTTTTTAGCCATATCTCTTTCAAATGTATATGATGATTTTTGACTATGATATTGTTCTGTTTCAATTGTATCTAAGAAAACATTAATAAAATGTAAGTATGTTTGATCGAAAATAGAAGCATCATTACACTGACGATAATATTGATAGGCTAATTTGATTGGATAACATAATGAGTCAACTTCATATTTTCTTTCCCATACATATGGTTTCATGATGGTAGTATCATGATATTCTCTTATAGTATCTTCAGTGTTTAAAAAAGCATTAGCATAAGGATCTAATAAAACATAATCAATTTGAGCTTTAATCAATCCTTTGATTTTTAATCTTAGATCTTCATCATCATTAATATAGTCTAGATAATGATTTACCTGACAGCTAGAATCACGTAGCCACATAGCATTAATATCACCAGTGATAATATAAGTTTTATCGCCTTCAACTTTCATACTTGTTTCTATTGTTGATAGAAAACATTTTTTAAACATTTCTTTTAACTTTTCATCTTTAATAACTGTATCTGCTTTTTCTAATAATGTTTGTATATTCATAATTACCTCCATTTTCTACCTTACCACTTATTTTATTTATGTCTATTTCTAGTAAAGTAAATTTTTTTCAGCTTATAATATATAATTATATAGTTAAAGATACTTTGTTATCAAGATAAGCAGGCTTTTCTTTTGTTGTAAATATAATAAAAAGATATCCCAATTATTTTAGGATATCTTTTTATATAGTTGTGTTATTCAATTTATAGTTTTACATACTTTCTTTTAATATTTCAACAATTTCATCATGTGTTAAAACTTTATAACCGCCTTGGTTGATAAATGTACCATCAGCGATACCCTCAAGCATGTCTTCTTTTACTCCTAAATCAGTAAGATTCATTACTAAGCCGATTTCATTCATCCATGCTTCCATTGCATCTAAACCGGCATTAGCAATTTCTAAATCAGTTTTTCCTTCAGGATTTACATTCCAAACATTAATTGCATAACGTTTAAATTTTGGTAAACCAGCTTCCATAATATGATGATAATATGCCATTGATACTGCTGCTAATGTCATACCATGAGTAGCATCAGTATAGGCACCTACAGATTGTCCAATCATATGAACCATCCAGTCTGTTGCTTTACCTTTAGCAATCAATGTGTTTAAAGCCCATGTTGCAATCCACATAATATTGCTTCGTGCTTCATAGTTTTCTGGATCTTTAATAGCTACTTTAGAACTATTGATTAATGATTTTAATAAACCTTCAGCAATATAATCTGAAGTATTATCATCATCACCAGAGAAATATTGTTCTAAGATATGTGACATAATATCATAGAAACCAGCTACCATTTGATATCTTGGTAGAGTATATGTGAAAGTTGGATTTAAAATTGAAAATTTAGGGAAAACATTGTCACCAAAAACATGTCCAATTTTTAATTTAGTTTCATGATTTGTAATAACAGCACCACCGTTCATTTCTGAACCAGTTCCAACCATTGTTAATACACAACCAACAGGAATAATTTTGTTATCAACATCTTCCATTCTTAAATAATATTTGTCCCAAGGATCTTCTTCACAATATGCTGATACAGAAACAGCTTTAGAATAATCACACACTGAACCGCCACCAACAGCTAAGATCAAGTCAACGTTATTTTCTTTTGCAATTTTACATCCTTCGTATAATTTTTCTACTGTTGGATTTGGCATTACACCACTATCTTCAAAAATATTTTTGTTATTGGCTTTTAAAATATTTACAACCTGATCATAAATACCATTTTTCTTAATTGATCCACCACCGTAGACCAGCATAACATTATCACCATATTTAGCTAATTCCTGATTTAAAAAATCTAAAGAATTTTCTCCAAAATACAATTTTGTTGGATTAGAATATTCAAAATTACCTAACATTTCTATCACTCCTTCGATTAATATTTTAGCTTCTTTAAACCAAAATAGCCAATACTTATCTTTTATAGATTGTTATACCTAAAAAGCATTAATTAAAGCTACTTGTTTTTAAATTTCAAGTTCTATATAAAAAAGAAGATTATCCCAAACCTTCTTTTACCCATAAATTATATAAATAAAATCAATAATTACTCAAAATTATTTTAATCCTTTTACAAAAGGAATTAAACAAAGTAACACTACAATTCCTACGATACCAACACAAATACCAACAATCATGTTACTCCATACCATTGCCATACACATTCCTACACCAAATAATAATGCACCGACAATACCTATTAATGTTGCTAAAATAGTTTTACCAGATAACTTAATTGGACTTTTATTTTCCATCTTACGCCAAATTAAAATCATAATTAATAAAACAACTAAACCGACAACTCCCATAACAATTCCTGGTTGAAAAGCATTCCATTCTGGAATCATAGTCATACAAGCCCCTAGTGCAAATAAAATACCTCCAATAATACCTAAAATCATTGCAACAAAATTACTTTTTTTCATAACTTATTTGACACTACCTTTTTATTTTCTTTTTTTAGCTCTTTGTTTTTTTCTTGATTAAGTCTTACTTTAGCTTCATCTACTGATTCTCCATCTTTAGTTAAATAATTTTCAACAAAGCGATCAGATATTTTATTAAATCCATCAACGAAGCCATTTTAAATTTTTTTATAATCACTAACAACTTCATCAGCAATCTTTTCATTTACCTTAACTAATTTTGATTTAGCCATCTTTTATACCTCCTTTGTTTTGACAGGTATAAAATATCATTGAATTATTTATGAATAATTTATAATTTGTTTCTAAAATGTTAAAATCATCAAATTGTTGCGTTGTAACTAAAAAATTTTTTGTGCAATAAAAAAGAACCTGTTTCTTTTACATCCTAAGAATCAAGTTCTTTATTTATATTATTTAATATCTATATTAAATATTTTCTTCAATATAATGATTTGGATACATATCCCAATATTTTTTAAATACTCTTTTTTCATTACCATCTAAATTAATCTGATACATTCTAAATACTACCAAAATATCTTTAGGTTGCCATTGTTCTTCATATGAATACATATATTTCATGCCACATTTTTGCATAACTTTACCACTGCCAATATTTCTTTGATCACAAGTTGCATGAATATAAGCAAAACCATCTTCTTTTAATTGTTTTAACATTGCAAGACTTACTTCACTTGCAATCCCTTTTTTCCAATAATCTCGATGAATCCCATAACCTAAATCACCACATTTTTCTTCTAAATCAATATCAGTAACATCTGCGTATCCAACTACTTTATGACTATCTTTAGCTTCAATAGCGTAAAAATAAGAAACTTCTTTTTGATATTCTAGATAAACTCTATCTTCTAAAAATCTTTTAGTATCATCTACTGTTTTACTGACAAACCATGGTAAATATGTATTTACTACTTCATCTTTTAATATTTCATGTAAATCATTAATATCATTATCATTAAACTTTCTCAATATAAATCTTTCTGTTTCTATTCTAGGACTATTTTGCATAAATTTACCTCCTAAACTTTAATATTTTTAGTCAAAACACCTAATTGTACTAATGCATAACTAACACCATCATGTTTGGCATCTTTAGAAACATGAGTAACTTTATCGATTAAATGCTTAGCTGCAGTACCAATCAAAACACTATTGCCAGCAGCTAATAACATTTCTTCATCATTATTACTATCTCCAAAAGCATAACTATTAGCTTTATCGATATTAAAATATTCTAATAACTTGTTCATTGCTTTTCCCTTAGAATATCCTTTTAATACTACCTCTGTTTCATCTTCATTTCTTTTAATAAAATCAAAGTATTTATCCATTTCTTTTTCAAAATTTTCTCTAGCATTTTGATTTGGATAGTGAATTGACATCTTGACAAAATGAAAACTTGGGTCAGTTACTGGTAAAAATTTCAAACCTCTTTTTTCAATACTTTCAATCTGATTTTTCATATAATCAGATGTAATATCATTACAAAATAACCCATTATGTCCTTCAAAATAAGCTTCAATCTGATAAGTATTTAAACAATCTAATACTTCTTTAATTTGATTTTCTGGTAATTTTGCTTCTAATAAAACCTTATCTTGATAACGAATATATGTTCCACAACCACATATAAAACCATCAAAAGGTAAAGTATAGACTTGCGCTCCTAAAGCATTAAAACTTCTTCCTGTATTTAAGAAAATTAAATGTCCTGCCTCTTTTAATTGTGCAAAACTATCATATGTTTGTTTAGTTATTTCATCTGTTTCTTCAATTCTAAGAGTTCCATCAAAATCAAAGAAAAATATTTTTTTATCCATTTCTTTTCTCCCTATTATAGTCTGTATATAAATCAAATAATTTTAATATTCCTAAATAATGCAAACCATCAAGTCCATCTTCTAACGGGTTAGTTGACTTTTCAAGATTAATTAAATAGCGTTTGCTTAAAGATTTACTAACTCCTTCTTTAATTTTAGTTAGTGATAGATTATTATCTTTTTTCATTGCGATAATTATCTTTTCAGGATCAATCGTTACCGCTACAGCTACTAAAATTAAAACAAACATATCCTCTAAAACCTCTTTAGCTGATTTACTAGCAATCACCTCATTAATTGTTTGATTTTGATATGGTAATAATCCTAGCTCACCTGAAAATGATTGATGACCTTTGATTATATTCCCTTCAACATAATAAGCACTTCCAATCCCAGTTTCACTCATATAAATATACGCTAAATTATTACAAGATTGTTTGGCCTTAATTGACATCATCATACTATTAACATCATTTTCAATTATAATTGGTATCGTCGTTCTCTTTTTTAAATTTAGAGCAATTTCATGTTTTGTCATATACTCACCATGATCTGTATAAAAACATTCATCTTGAATAACTCCACTTGAAGCAATACTAATACAATTAACTACATATTTTTCTGTTATAGTGATAATAATATTTTCTAATTCTTCATTAAGTGAACAAACTATATGCTTATGAAAAATAGTATTATCTAAAATATCTTTCAATTTTAAATCTACAGTTCCTTCATCAACAAATACGGATAAGATTTGAAAATGTTCTTTAGAAAAAGTATATCGTCCTGGACAGCTACCCCCACTAGATTGATCTACATTTTGCAAAGTTAGTATTCCTTTATTTTCTAAACTTTTTAAAATACTTCTTACTGAAGATTGTGAAAATGATGTTTGAGCAACTAACTCGGCCATTGTTGCATTATTTAATTGATACAAATTTTTTAATAATTCAATGCTGTTCATTTTTTTTATATCTTCGGATTTATACGTCATCATTATCACCTCTAACTTTTATTTACCCTCAACAAAAGTATATATGTATTTATCTTAAAGTTAATAAAAAAAGAATAATTAACATTTAAATGCTATTAATTATCCTTTTAAATTATTATTCTTTTATCCAAAACTAAATAAAATTTATAAAGCTTTTTTGGTGGTTGTTTTGCTTTTAGCAAGAACTGATGGTAAACAGTTTTCAATTATTGTAGCAACTTCCATTTCACTAGTCTTACAATCAGTATCAACCCAATGTTTTTAAGATCATTGTAAAACCTGCTTGAAAATTAATAAATACGCATCATACAATTTATTACTTTATTTAGTATAACAAATAAATTTTAAAACAATTTTTTATCTAATAAACCATTTTATTCGATTCGGTTAATTCTATCGGTGGTCTATCGGTGCTCTATCGGTGGTCTTTTTTAAATATAGCCACCTTTTGCTTTAACTCCAACATATTAATCTTTTAAAAGCAATAATTCTATTTAATAATATCTTTTTTTGATAAGATTTTTTACAGTTTCTTTAATATCGCTTTTAATACTTCATACATCTTTAAAAAAGAAGCTAGGTTCATTTTTTCTTCTGGTGTATGGGCTCCTGAACATTCAGGTCCGATAGTAATAATATCTAATTCAGGGATAAGCCCTTTTAAAATTCCAATTTCTAACCCGCCATGACTAGCTTGAGTTATCATTTTAGTACCTAACTGCTCTTTAATAACTTCTTTTAAAATATCTCGCATGAATGAATTAGCTTCATAAT
The DNA here is from genome assembly GCF_002160495.1 of Erysipelatoclostridium sp. An173. Taxonomy (GTDB): domain Bacteria; phylum Bacillota_I; class Bacilli_A; order Erysipelotrichales; family Coprobacillaceae; genus Thomasclavelia; species Thomasclavelia merdavium. The sequence continues at coordinate 53,291 of NZ_NFKR01000017.1, forward strand.
TCCACCCAGGATAATCCGATTCTATTTGTACACTAGCATTTAATAATGATGTCAACAGTTTGATTTCATTAGTTAATTCTTCACGAGCACTAGTCAAAGGACTACGAATTAAATAGTGACATTTTATCTTGTTATCAACAACTTCCATTTGTCCTAAATTTAATGATACCGTTGTAAGATCATCAATAACCATACTTTTTGCTTTAAAACCATCAGGCAATAAATAAATTAAATCAATCGCTTCCTGACTAGTTTTTTCATCAAAACAAACTGGTGCTTTTTTAGGTAATTGGTTTAATGAATATGTCAAATCAGGATCACTAAACTCTAACTCTGTTTTGATTTTAGTCATAATATTTTCAAATATTTGTTGCACAACTGATAACGAAGTATCAACAGCGAATTCTACAACGCACTCTCTAGCAATAGCATTAGCTTTTAGACCACCAGTTATATTAACTAATCGTATTTTAGTTTTCTTAGACAGATGCTGTAACATTCTAAAAGCAATTTTATTAGCATTTCCTCTTTCCTTACTAATAAATTTTCCTGAATGACCACCTAATAATCCTTCAATCTTTAATCTATAAGTATCCCAGTTATTATTAATTTGATTAAGTTCTTTTGTTACAGTAACCCTTCTTCCACCTGATGAAGAAACACAAGTTACCGCTTCATTTCCAGTATCCATACTAATCATTCGTTTAGCACGAATTTTATCAGCCGATATGTTTCGCACTCCTAACATTCCTACCTCTTCTTGAACTGTAAAAACACAATCAAGTGGTGGGTGATCAATATCTTTACTTTCTAAGATTGCTAACATATAACTAATAGCATAACCATCATCAGCTCCTAAAGTAGTTCCTTTTGCATGTAAATAACCATCTTCAACATACAATTTTAAAGGATCATTATCAAAATCATGGTCATAATCATAGTCTTTTTCACAAACCATATCTATATGACCTTGCAACATTACTGGTGGATGATTTTCATACCCCTTAGTACCATCTTTATAAATAATGACATTTTTCATATCATCTTGAAAATATTTCAATTTATTCTTTTTAGCAAATTCAACTAAATAATTGCTTATCTTTTCTTCATGAAAAGATCCCCGAGGAATTTTAGAAATTTCTTCAAAATATTTAAATATTGCTATACTTTCTGTCAAAATCGCCACAATTTTTCCCCCTCGTTTAATATATCATTAACTATTTTTCTTTCTTTATTAATATCATTTTTTGTTTATCTTTACAATTAGGACATTTTAAATAAATTGTTCCCACATAATTATTTAAATTACCAACTATATTAAAGATAGATGGCTGACATTTACATTTACACTTCTCACATTTAAAACAATACTTCTTTTTTATATATACTGCTCTTATAAACATAAATACTAACAAAGCAATTATAACTAATATTATCCACCACATATTTACACCTCTAATTATAAATTTCAATTACTTCTGCTTTTCCAACATCTTCTTCGAAGCTATCATTATAGATATTCTTAATATTGCATTTTCTTAGCTAATCGGCATTAATTTTTAATATCATTTACAAATTTAACTACTATATTAATAACTCCCTGTTATTTCTAAAATATTACCATCTGGATCGATTACATTAAAATAATAATACGGCATACGAATATTCACATACATTATTTGAGAAACCTTTCCTATTTTCAATGACTTTATTCTTTGGTACTCACTTTTTAAATCATCTGCTTCAAAATTAAAAATAACAGCATTATTCTTTTTATAACCATCTTCTTTAAAAAAATCATCAATATAAGCTTGATTAAAATGAATATCCTGTTCCTCTTTTAAAAGCTTTTTATCATATTTTTTATTATAAAGCGCTAACTGATTACCACAATCAAATACTATCCACCTATCATCATTGCAATATAATGGTTCTTTTTGTAAAAGTAATTTATAAAAATTCAAAGATTTTTCTATATCTTCAACACATATATAAGTAGTTTATAATCTCATATTATTATTCCTTTCAAACTGTAATCATTTATATCTATAATTATAATATCCACTTACTATGATTGCTATCTTTTTGCAATGAAATACTAGTTATCTGATATTATCCACAGTTCATATTCTTTTTTATATAAAATGTTATTAAATCATTACTGCTTTAGATACTTATGATAATATATGAAGATTTATTTTAATTTGTTGCGATACATATTGCATTAATCTCTTTAATTATAAAGATTACCAAAAGAAAATAACCGCCCAACATCAATTGTAACGGTTATATTTTTTGAATAACTTTTATTCTTGGAACAACTACTTAACGATAGCTCCTTTTTCACTTATATTATACGCAACTATGTTATTTTTACAACAATTTTTAATTGTATATTTTATATTAATCTTTACTATTTTATAATAATAGAAAATAATTGTAATATAACTGACTATCCTAATAAAAATAGTTAAATTATTATATTAAAATTAATATTTATCTACAATTTAATGACAAATCATCTGTATTTTATAATCAGGTTATTTCTGTCATGGTAAGGGTAATTGTATATTACATATGCAAATAGCTAGATAGATATTTATAACGATAACTAAACTGATGTTAAGTTCACTCTAAAAACTAGAAAAGGTAAGGAATGCGACTCCTTACCTTTTTGCATTTGATACAATACTTTTCGATTTACAAGCAGATTATAACATATAACCGCCTAATTTCAAGTATGCCAATTTTTTGCTATTTTATACTTTTTAATTTATCAATTATTTTCCTCTTGGTTTCATTTGAGGGAATAAGATAACTTCTTGGATAGATTCTTGACCAGTTAATAACATAACTAATCTATCAATACCCATACCCATTCCACCTGTTGGTGGTAATCCGTATTCTAATGCTTCTACATAATCTAAATCCATTTCAATTCATACATAATTTTTATATATATTTTTACATGTTATTTTGTATTAGTAAACGACTAAAAAAATATATAGCTTGTAGATTTTATATATAGTTATCTTATCTTGTATGCCAGAATGTATGCCACTACTTTATATTCATGTTATGTGTTTATTTTAATAATTAGTACGTTTTTAATAAAGATAATAAAAGTACACATTTACTCTAATGATAAGTAAACACGATAGAAATCTATTTGCAACTTTCAAAGTCTGGTCTTATACTGTCAATATATCTAAATGTATCATTTTCATATTCAAAATGCAAAATACAACAATTAGTTAATCCACCTTGATTATTTACAACACTAGGATCCGTTACACTACTTAAAAAAGAATAACACGCTCCTCCATGCGAAACAGCAAGTACACATTGATGATCCATCTTATCCATAATTTCTTTTAAGATACCTGCCACCCTATCAACTACATCTTGAAAATACTCTCCACCATAATGTGGGAATAAATCATCATAATCAAATGACCAATCTATTTTAGGATTTAAATCTTCACTTTCACCCTCAAAAATACCAAAATTTCTTTCTTTTAGCTGTTTTAATCGTTTATATTCAACCTTATGATCAGTAACTATTTCTAGCGTATCACAACACCTCTCAGCTGTAGAACTATAATAATGATCAAATTGAATATCTTTTAAAATTTCTCGAACTGCCTTTGCTTGTTTTACTCCGTTTTCCGTTAATGGAGAATCACACCATCCTTGAATTTTTCTTCTTACATTAAATAACGTTTCTCCATGTCTCATTAAATATAGATGTTTGACCATAATAATGCCTTCCTTTCTCTCTAATCAAACCAATACAATATCGCTATTTGCAACGCAATAATAATTCATATATCTCTTCTCTTGTTAATTCTCTAGGACCTGTATTAGAAATCTCACATGTCTGAGACACAGTTCTTGCTATATCTTCCGTTAGCTCATATCCTAATTCTGTAAATGTAGTTGACAGTTGAGCCTCCTTGATTAATTTCTCTAATGCCTCTATTCCTTTTAATGCTATATTTTCTTCTGAATCTTTATCATGAATTTCCATAATAACACGTGAAAATCTAGCAAACTTAGATATATCTCCCTTATAAACGGCTCTATAGTACGCCGGTTGAATAACTGCAAGTTGTTGTCCATGTGTACCATGAGAATAAGCTCCTAATGCATTTTCAATTTTATGTGCTTGAAAGTCACCAGGCTTACCAACATTAAACAAAAATGTTTGTACCAATGATGAATCCCACATTAAATTAGATCGAACTTCTAAGCTATCATTTCCATGAATCAATTCTCTCATATTGTAAATAATATCTTTCATTAAACCTTCATTCAATAAGTCTGATACATTAGTGGTTTTTCCAAAATAAGTTTCCATACAATGTGTCAAACTGTCAAATACTCCAGGCATAAATACTTTAAGAGGAACTGTCATAATATAATTTGGATCTTCGATTACAAATTTAGCATACGGACCAGTTAACGTTTTCTTCTCATGTCTTTTTTCATATGTTACTGCTCCTAAACAATCCATCTCCGCTCCTGCTCCGGATAAAGTTAAAATGACAGCAAAATTTCCCATATTTTCTGGAATTACTCCTTTTTCTAATTGAGCTTCCCAAATATCCTCATTAATTTCAGTACCTGAGCAAATGACTTTACAACAATCGATGACAGATCCTCCACCGATAGCAAGGATTAAATCAACATTATTTTCTTTATATAGCTTAATTCCATCCAAAACTTTTTCATAAGTAGGATTTGCTGATATTCCTGGAAAATCAATAATATTCTTTCCGCATTCCCCCAAGACCTCGATAACTTCGTCATAGATACCATTTCTTTTGATTGATTCTTGACCATAAGCGAGCATTATATTCTTGCCATAATGCTTTAATTCGTCTTTAAGATATCTCTTGACACTGTTTTTACCAAAATATACCTTTACAGGCATTTGATATACAAAATCTTTCACAATATCTCTCCCTTCTATAAGGGACATATCGTCTCTTATATAAAACATAATAAGTGATATCGTGTCTCTTGTCAATTGAATTTTTTTTATTTGTTTGCTATAATCTAAAAGAAAGAGTGATGATAATGAAAAAAAACTTTATTAGAGCAAAAAGTCAAGAGAATAAAAATATACGAATACAACAAATCATGGATACTACAGATAAATTATTTTATGAAAAAACTTACCATGAAATAACGCTAACAATGATTGCCAAAGAAATGAATCTTGCAAGAGGTGGACTCTATAAATATGTGACTTCAAAAGAAGAAATTTTTTTGATGATATATTTGCAAAAGCAAGGTATAATGTTGCAAGATATTGTAAATAATTTAAGTCGTGATAAAATAAATCCTGATTCATTATCAAAAGTAATAAGTCAAACAATTTATCAACATTTAGACTTTATTAAGTATCATCAAATATTAAACGCTATAATCGAAACAAATGTGACTGTTGAAAAACTTGCTGAATTCAAATTAAAATCACACAAACAAATGACCAGTTTATTTAATATATTAGAAAGAGTATTACAAAAAAACAGAATACAAATTTACGATTTATACCTAACAATATTATATCATTGTGTGTATCTATATGATCGTGTTGCCTATAATAAGAACTATGTAAAAGCAATGAAACTTGCTAATCTTGAAATAGAAAATATTGATTTTGTAGAACATCTTTCCCACTTCATACATATAATTTTTTTTAATAATTAAAGTAAATTTTTTTATTACATATACCAATACTAAATTTAAACAATAGTAAAGATCATTTATTAATATCAATATTTAATAATCAAATCTAGTTATTTGTAGTTTTCTTCTCGAATAAATCACTATCCCCCATTTCGACTGTTTTTCAATATTTCTTCAAATTTTCTAGAATAATCAACTTCTCTTTTTAACATTGTTATAAAACTTTTTTTCTATTATAAAAGTTAAAATAAGATTACCCAAATTGTTGCAGATAAGTGGTTACACTTTGCATTAATCAGGGTAATCTTTTTTGATATAATTCTTTCCTGTAAAGGAGTGAAT
>NZ_NFKR01000018.1 GCF_002160495.1 Erysipelatoclostridium sp. An173
CATCAAATATCAGTCAATAAACTGAAAGAGAAACTGAAGAAGCTGACGAACAGAAGCTGGTCGGTGTCATGGGAACACAGATGTACAAAACTCAGACAGCTTATCAGAGGATGGATAAACTACTATCGAATTGGGCAATTCAAAACGATATGTCAAAGAATCGACGGATGGATACGGTTCAGAATCAGAATGTATCTATGGAAGAAATGGAAAACAGTCAAGAATAGAGAAAAGCAGTTAAGAAAGCTGGGGGTAAATGCACTGCAAGCAAAGATGTGGTCAAATACTCGCAAATCATACGCAAGATGTGCAAGTACATTTCTCCAAAATAAAGTAACCAAAGAGTTATTAAGAAGAAAAGGGCTGCCATCAATGATAGACCAGTATCAGTTAAAACATATTTCAGCATAGATTTAAACCGCCGAGTGCCGGGCGGCTTGCTCGGTGGTGTGAGAGGACGAGAATACATAATTAATCAATTCTATTTTATCTATTCTCTCCTACTCGATTAATATTAAATTACTTTTAAATAATAAGGGTGAAAATTGATGAATGATGATTTAGCGTATCAAATATTAGAAATAGTTGCTGAAATACCTAAAGGTAAAGTTGCTAGCTATAAACAAATTGCAATTTTAGCAGGTAGAAGCCAAAATGCTCGTTTAGTAGGAAAAATTTTAAGTCATAGTGAACAATATGGTAACTATCCTTGCCATCGGGTTGTTAATAGTGCAGGACGTTTAGTACCTGGCTGGACAAGACAAAGGGAATTGTTATGTCAAGAAGGTGTGGTTTTTAAAAGTAATGGTAACGTAGATATGAAAAAATGCCAATGGCAAATATTGTAATGATGATTGTAGACCAAAAGTCAGTTATTGTTTATTTTTCTACAGATATAAAGCATGTGTTAAAATATCACTAAAATGCTACAAATTTTAGATCTTTTATTGTATAATATAGGTCAAATGAGGTGATTGTATGAATACAGTTTTAGTTGAAAAAGATGCTCTTGATTTAGCCGCTGAATTAGTGGGTAATAATAAGGTAGTAGCTTTTCCTACTGAAACTGTTTTTGGTTTAGGGGTAAAGTTTGGATCAAAAGAGGCTTTAGATGCACTATATCAAATAAAAAAACGTGATAAGGGTAAAGCAATCTCAATGATGATAAGCAAACCTGAAGATATAGAAAAATATGCATATGTTAATGAAAATGCTAAAAAGATAATCAAAGCTTTTATGCCCGGTATGATTACTATCATTTTGAAAAAAAAGCCACATATTGATAAATATTTTACAGCCTCACTTGATACAATCGGAATTAGAATACCTGATGATAAATTTGTTTTATCATTACTAGATAAAACAGGACCAATGTTAGTAACAAGTGCTAATCTATCAGGTAAAGAAAGTCTGGTTGATGATCAAGCAGTTATGGAGGTATTTAAAGGAAAAATCCCTTTAATTGTAAAAGGAGAAAGTATCAGTAAAAAGGCTAGTACAATTGTTGATTTAAGTAAGGGTAATGTTGAGATATTAAGATTAGGAGATATTTCTAAAGAAGAAATAATGGAGGTATTGAAATGAAAATTGCAATGGCATGTGACCATGGTGGATTAAGATTAAAAAATGTATTAAAAGAATATTTATTAGATAATGGTTATGAAGTAGAAGATTTTGGAACAAATAGTGAAGATAGCTGCGATTATCCAGACTATGCTGGTAAAGCCGCTAAGGCAGTAGCTAGTGGTGCATGCGACAAGGGGGTAGTTGTATGCGGTACTGGAATTGGTGTAAGTATTACTGCTAATAAAGTAAATGGTATTAGATGTGCATTATGTCATGATGTATTTAGTGCTAAAGCTACACGTGCTCATAATGATAGTAATATGATTGCAATGGGACAAAGAGTTATTGGTGAAGGTTTAGCATTAGAAATTTTAAAAGCATGGTTATCAACAGAATTTGAAGGTGGACGTCACGTTCAAAGAATTGAAAAAATGATGGCTTATGAAGGAGAAGAATAAAATGAAAGACGTTGCTGTATTTGAAAGTGTTGAACGGGAATTAAATCGGCAAAGAAATAACATTGGGCTAATCGCTTCTGAAAACTTTGTTTCTCCAGAAATTATGCAGTTGGCTGGAAGTGTTCTTACTAATAAATATGCTGAAGGATATCCGGGAAAAAGATATTATGGTGGTTGTCAGTTTGTTGATGAGGTAGAAACTTTAGCTAAAGAAAGATTATGTAAAATCTTTGGTGCCCAGCATGCAAATGTTCAACCTCATAGTGGTGCTCAAGCTAATACAGCAGTATATATGGCTTTATTAGAGCACGGTGATAAAGTTTTAGGAATGTCTTTAGCAGATGGTGGACATTTAACACATGGACATCCATTAAACTATTCTGGAATTAATTATGATTTTTATAGTTATGGTGTCTCTAAAGAAACTGAAACTATTGATTATGAAGAATTTAAAAAGAAGTGTCAGGAAATTAAACCTAAACTAGTAGTAGCTGGAGCAAGCGCATATTCAAGAATTATTGATTTTGAATATATGGCTAAATGTGCGCATGAAGTAGGAGCTTTATTTATGGTCGATATGGCTCATATTGCTGGTTTAGTTGCAGCAGGTGAACATCCATCACCATTTCCTTATGCTGATGTTGTTACAACAACAACTCATAAAACATTAAGGGGACCACGAGGTGGTGCTATTATGTGTAAAAAAGAATTAGCGCCAGCTATCGATCGTGCGGTATTCCCAGGAATGCAAGGTGGACCTTTAATGCACATAATTGCTGCTAAGGCTGCTTGCTTCTATGAGGTAATGCAACCAGAGTTTAAAGAATATGCAAAACAAATTATTAAAAATGCCAAAGCTCTTGAAAAATCTTTAAAAGAAGAAGGATTTAGATTAGTAGCTGGCGGTACTGATAATCATTTGATCTTAATAGATGTTAAATCTAGTTGTGGAATTTCTGGTAAAAAAGCAGAACGTTTATTAGATGAAATTAATATTACTGCTAATAAAAATGCGATTCCTTTTGACACAGAAAAACCATTTAAAGCTAGCGGCATTCGTGTAGGAACACCTGCTATGACAACTAAAGGATTTAAAGAAGAAGATTTCGAAGAAGTCGGAAAAATAATTGCTTATCGTTTAAAAAACGAAGAAACAGATCAAATTAAGGAAGAATGTATTAAAAGAGTTAAAGCTTTAACTGATAAAGTTGAAATGTATAATGATATTAAATATATTTAAGAGGTGAAAAAATGGCAACGACAGTACTTGATCATGCATTAATAAACCATAAATTATCTATTATGCGTGATAAAAATACAAATACAATAGTATTCAAAGAAAATCTTGATGAAATCGCTATGTTAATGGCGTATGAGGTTACTAAAGATTTACCATTAGTAGAATATCCAATTGAAACACCGATTTGTAAGACCGTTGGTAAAAAATTGGCTAAACAAATAATTTTAGTACCAATATTAAGAGCTGGTATTGGGTTGGTAGATGGTTTTAGAAGAATTATTCCTAGTGCTAAAGTTGGTCATATTGGCTTACAGCGTGATGAAGAAACATTACAGCCAATCGAATATTACGCTAAATTTCCTAAAGGTATAGAAGATGCTATTGTTATTGTCGTTGATCCTATGCTAGCAACCGGAGGTAGTGCTAGTGCAACAATAACCAGTCTAAAAAAACGAGGTGCTAAAAACATTCATTTAGTATGTTTGTTAGCAGCACCTGAAGGGGTGGCGGTTATTGAAAAAGAACACCCTGATGTTAATTTGACGTTAGCAGCGCTAGATGATAAGCTAAATAGCAAAGGCTATATTGTTCCTGGATTAGGCGATGCCGGTGATCGTTTGTTTGGGACAGATTAGTTTTAAATATGAAAGAGAATAAAAGAAAGTTATTAAAAGATATTGTCTTTTGTTTATGGTTAGGTTTTGAAGTAATTGGCGTGTTTTTACTAGCTGTAATAGCTGGTTTATGGCTTGATGATTACTTCAATTCTAAACCATGCTGGATATTAGTCTTATTAATAGTGGCTTTTATTTATGTAATAAAGTTATTGTTAGGAGTAGGAAAAGATGAATGAAAAGACAGTAATGAGCCATTCTAAATATGTATTTTTAGTAGCTCTGGCAATAGCTGGTGTAGTTAGTTTGATTGTATCTGACATTTCTTATTTGATAGGAATGATCGTTGGATATATAGTTAGTTTGATTGTATTTAAGATGATAATTAAAATAAGTGATCTTATTTTAGCTTTATCAACAAGTACAATCAGCTTAGTTGTTGTTCTGTTTTTTGCAAAATTGTTTGTATATGGAGCAGGATTTTTTATTGCTATAAAAGTATCCTGGATCAATATTATAACGGTTTTTCTTGGTTATTTTATTATTCAGGCTACTATTTATATTGATGCTTATCGAAATGATAGGTTGGAAAAAACTCAAAATAGCTAATCTAGAAAAAAGGAGGTGAAAGTGATGGGAGATATACATATCGTAATTCAGCCAGAACTGATTTTTTCATTGATTATTATGACAGTTTTGTCAATCTTTTTCATTTTGGCTGGAAGGAAGATCAAAGCAGCAGATTCGACTAAGCGACCCACTGGAATTGTTCTTGTTTGTGAAACAGGGGTAAAAATGATTCAAGATTATATGGCGACACTAATGCCAGCCCAATTTTCAAAGAATTATTATCCTTATTTTGCAATGATGTTTATATATATATTTATATCAAATATAAGTGGATTATTTGGTTTTGAAGCACCAACTTCAAATTATTCAATTACGTTAGCGATTACTATAATCACTTTTACGTTAATTCAGTACAACGCTTTAAAAACAAAAGGAGTATTTACCTATATTAAAGATATTATTTGGCCACCAACTAACATTTTAGGAACATTGGCACCACTTATTTCTTTGTCAATGCGTCTTTTTGGAAATATTGTAGCAGGGTCAATTTTGTTGTCTTTGATATATAGTTTTACGGGATACTTATCAGAGTATGTTATCAATTTTAACTTTTTGGGACCACTTATTGCCCCAATATTCCACGCTTATTTTGATGTTTTTGCAGGATTTATTCAAACCCTAGTATTCGTGACTTTATCTAGTATTTTAATCGCTTTGGAAGTAAATGAAGATTAAGCTAGTTAAAGATATATTAATTTTAAGTAAAAAAATTGGAGGAAAGAAATATGACAGACGTAGGATTAATTGCTATTGCAGCAGGTATTGCAGTATGTGCCGGTTTAGGAACTGGTATTGGAGAAGGAATTTGTGCTAGTAAAGCAGTAGAAGCTATTGGTAGAAATCCAGAAGCGGAAGGAAAAATCCGTACAACAATGATTTTAGGTATTGCCTTAACAGAAACAGTTGCAATTTATGGTTTATTGATTTCATTCCTATTATTATTCGTATACGGTGGATAAAATCAAATTTAATCAAGAGGAGGAATAAGAATGGATATTGATATTGCCTCAAAATTATTCCCCAATATTACGACTTTAATAGTTCAGTTACTGGCAACAGGAGTAATGTTATGCATTTTTAAAAAGTTTTTATGGAAACCAGTACAAGACTATTTTGCTAAACGTGCTGATTACATTGAAGGAACTGTAAATGATGCTAAAAATATGCAGCAAAAGGCTAAAGCTTTAATGGAAGAAAGTGAAGAACAGTCTCGTGCTGCTGCCAAAGAATATCGTAATATTGTTGAAAAAGCAAAGGTTGATGCTGGTAAGACAAGAGATAGTATCATTGAAAAAGCAAATGAAGAAGCGAAAGAAAAACTTGAACGTGCATCAAAAGAAATCGAAGCAGAAAAAATTGCAGCGAAAGCTGAAGTAAAGAATGAAATTGTAAATATTGCAATTGACGTGGCTAGTAAAATAATGAATCAGGAAATGGATCAAAAAGCTAATGAAAAATTAGTTGACGAATTTATTAAGGAAATTGATAAATAATGGAATCTGTAGCACATTGTTATGCTGTTTCATTATTTTCTTTAGCTAAAGAAGAAAATGCGGTTGATAGTTATCAAAAAGATATGCTATTGATTGATGATATCTTCAGTAAAGAGCCTAAATTCTTAACTTTTTTTAGTCATGTTTTGATTGATGATAAAGTTAAATGTGATTTAATAGATCAAAGTTTTAAAGGAACAGTTAACACATATATTGTTAATTTTTTGAAATTATTGGTCAAAAAAAGAAGAATTCGCTATCTTCAAGAAATAATTAAAGAATTTAAAAAATTATGTAATGATTATTTTGGAATAGAAGAGGGTATTTTATATACTGCTTTTGATATTTCACCAGAGTCTTTAAAACAAGTTGAACAAGCAGTAGGAAAAGCAACCAATAAAACAATTAAATTAAAAGTTGTTAAAGACCCAGCTTTAATTGGTGGAATTAAAGTTGAAGTAAATAATCGGGTTTTTGATGGAACAATCAAAAATAAAGTTTCATTATTGAAAAAAGAACTATTAAGAAAGTAGGTGAAAATAGTGGGGCTTAGACCAGATGAGATTAGCACTTTGATCAAAGAACAAATTAAAAACTTTGATGAAGTGATTGAACAAAAAGATGTAGGAACCGTTATGACTGTTGGAGATGGTGTAAGTGTAATCCATGGCTTAGATGATGCCATGTTAGGTGAACTTTTAGCCTTCCCAAACGATGTCTATGGAATGGTGATGAACTTAGATGAAGATAGCGTAGGTGCTGTTTTACTTGGTTCTGAAGATGAAATTAAAGAAGGCGATGAAGTTAAACGTACTGGTAGAATTATGGAAGTTCCAGTAGGTGATGAATTATTAGGACGAGTTGTAAACCCATTAGGACAACCAATTGATGGTAATGGTGAAATTAAAACAACTAAAACACGTCCAATCGAAAGAGTTGCCAGCGGTGTTATGACTAGAAAATCAGTTGATCAGCCTTTACAAACAGGAATTACTTCAATTGATGCAATCATCCCAATTGGACGAGGACAACGTGAGTTGATCATTGGTGACCGTCAAACTGGTAAAACAGCAATCGCTATTGATACAATTTTAAATCAAAAAGGACAAGATATTTATTGTATTTATGTTGCAATTGGACAAAAGAATTCAACAGTTGCACAAATCGTAGAAAAATTACGCCAAGGTGGCGCAATGGAATATACAACAGTTGTTTGTGCTTCTGCTAGTGAATTAGCACCAGTGCAATATATTGCTCCATATGCTGGATGTGCTATTGGAGAAGAATGGTTAGAACAAGGGAAAGACGTATTAATTGTTTATGATGATTTATCAAAACATGCAGTAGCATATCGTACTGTCTCTTTATTGTTAAAAAGACCACCAGGACGTGAAGCATATCCAGGTGATGTCTTCTATCTACATTCAAGATTATTAGAGAGAGCTTGTCGTTTAAATGAAGAAAATGGTGGTGGATCAATCACTGCTTTACCAATCATTGAAACTCAAGCTGGGGATATTTCTGCATATATCCCAACTAACGTAATTTCAATTACTGATGGACAAATTTTCTTGCAGTTAGATTTATTCAACTCAGGATTTAGACCAGCAATTGATACTGGACTTTCAGTAAGCCGTGTTGGTTCATCAGCGCAAATTAAAGCAATGAAACAAGTATCAGGATCTTTAAAATTAGAATTGGCGCAATATACTGAAATGCAAGCATTTGCTCAATTTGGATCTGACTTAGATGCAGCAACTAAAGCAACATTAGACCATGGTGCTAAAGTTCGTGAAGTATTGAAACAAGCTCAATATTCACCACGTTCTGTTGCAACTCAAGTAATTACTTTATTTGCTTTAAAATATGGATTTACTAAATCATTAGAAGTTGAACAAGTTTCTAACTTCATGGATCAATTAGTAGAACATATTGAAATGACTCAAAAAGAAATTATTGATGAAATCAATGATAAAAAAGAAATTTCGCCTGATTTAGAAAAACATATGAAAGATGTTATCGGTGCATTTGTAAATCAATTTGAAAAAACTCAAGCAAAGGGGTAGTTAGCTATGCCTGGAGGAATGCAAGAAATCAAGCGAAGAATTAAATCGGTTGAATCAACCAAAAAAATTACTAAGGCAATGGAACTAGTAGCTACTTCAAAACTTAGAAAAACAAGAAATCAATTGGAACAATCAAAACCATACTATAGTGAAGTAGCTAAAACAGTAGCTGAGCTATTAGCTAATTGTAAAGGAAATAATGATAGTGCTTATTTAAAAGAAAACAAAGATGTAACTAAAGAAGCATATATCGTTATTGCTTCAAGTCTAGGATTATGTGGTGGTTATAATGCAAACGTATTTAAAGAAATCAAAGATGTAATTAAAGCTGATGATTATGTTTATAGTATTGGTTCTAAAGCATCAAGTTACTTAAAAAAGAATCATCAAGGTATAACAGATACTAAATTCGAAGATTTAAATACTACATTTAATTTTAAAGATGTTACTAGATTAGTAACAGAACTAACAAATATGTATTGTAATCAAGAAATTAGTAAAATTAAAATTGTTTATACTGAATTTATAAACAATTTAACTTTCAAACCTAGAATTGTTACTTTATTACCAATTGATGCTGATAGTTTTGAAGATATTGAGCTTTCTAAAAAAGAAACATTATTTGAACCAGGTCCTGAAGAAGTTTTAAATAGCTTAATTCCAATGTATTTACAAGCAGTTATTTATGGTTATATTATTGAATCAGTAACTAGTGAAAATGCATCTAGAAGAACTTCAATGGAAAATGCTACTGATAATGCCGATGAACTTACAGAACAGTTATTATTAAAATATAATCAAGCTCGACAAACTGCGATTACTAATGAAATTAGTGAAATCGTGGCAGGGGCTAATGCACAATAAGGAGGTGCCGTATGTCACAAAATATTGGTAAAATAATTAGTGCTAAAGGGCCAGTAATCGATATCCAATTTAATGGTGATAGTAATCTACCAGCTTTAAATACGGCGATTGAAATTCAAAATGGAGATGAACTACTAGTAGTTGAGGTAGCGCAACATATCGGAGATGATATTGTTCGTTGTATTGCTATGGGACCAACTGATGGTGTCAGAAGAGGTATGGATGCAGTTGATACTAAACACCCAATTACTGTACCAGTAGGAAATCAAACATTAGGAAGAATGTTTAATGTTTTAGGACAACCAATTGATGGAAAAGAAGCATTAGGTGATGACGTTAAAAAAATGCCAATTCATCGTAGTGCCCCATCATATTCTGAACAAAGAACTGAAACTGAAATTTTGGAAACCGGAATTAAAGTTGTCGATTTAATTTGTCCTTTCATTAAAGGGGGAAAAATCGGTTTATTCGGTGGAGCCGGAGTAGGAAAAACAGTATTAATTCAAGAATTTATTAATAATATCGCTACTGAACATGGTGGTCTATCTGTTTTCGCTGGAGTTGGAGAACGTAGTCGTGAAGGAAATGATTTATATTATGAAATGAAAGAAAGTGGTGTACTTTCAAAAACAACACTTGTTTTTGGTCAAATGAACGAACCACCTGGAGCTCGTTTAAGAGTAGGATTAACAGGTCTTACAATGGCTGAAGAATTCCGTGATAGCCAAGGACAAGATGTCTTATTGTTCATTGATAATATTTTCCGTTTCACTCAAGCAGGTTCTGAAGTTTCTGCCTTGTTAGGTCGTGTCCCATCTCAAGCTGGATATCAGCCAACTTTGGCAACAGAAATGGGAGCTTTGCAAGAAAGAATTACTTCAACAAAAAATGGTTCAATTACATCTGTTCAAGCTGTATATGTACCAGCAGATGACTTAACTGACCCTGCACCAGCAACAACTTTCGCTCACTTAGATGCTAAAGTTGTATTAGATCGTTCTATTGCAGCATTAGGAATTTATCCAGCAGTAGATCCATTAAATTCTTCATCAAGAGCTCTTGATCCATTAGTTGTTGGTAAAGAACATTATGAAGTTGCTCATGGTGTGCAACAAATTTTACAACGTTTCCAAGAATTACAAGATATTATTGCAATTTTAGGTATGGACGAATTAGGTGAAGAAGATAAGTTAACAGTAGCAAGAGCTCGTAGAGTGCGTAATTACTTATCACAACCATTTACTGTAGCAAGTCAGTTTACAGGAATGGATGGAAAATATGTTCGCGTTAGTGATACAATAAAAGGATTTAAAGAAATTCTTGAAGGTAAATATGATGATTTACCAGAACAGGCTTTCCACAACGTTGGTACTATTGAAGAAGCAATTGAAAAAGCGAAGACATTAGAAAATGAGTAAATTTAAGCTTAAAATCATAACTCCTAAAGGAGTTTATCAAGAAGTGGAAGTCAATCAGTTAAATCTTCGCTCAACTGGTGGTCAGATTGGAATACTAGCTCATCATATTCCACTTGCAACTGGTGTTGAAATTTCAATGATGAGTTATATTATCGATAATCAGCGTTATGAATTTGCTGTTGGAAATGGCTTTATTTATGTAAATGATAATGAAACCAAATTAATAGTAGATTCAATCGAATCAAAAGAAGAAATTGATTTAAATCGAGCTAAAGAAGCTAAAGCTCGTGCTGAAGAAAGAATCCATCATCCAACTGAACATACTGATTTAATGCGAGCTGAAGTTGCACTAAAGAAAGCAATTAATCGAATTAGAGTTAAAGAACTAAACTAAGTTGATATTATCTTTAAAAAGAGCACTATGTTGTTGCTCTTTTTTTACATTAGATAATTGATTCAAAGATAATGAATTAGTTGAATAGGCTTCTAATAAAGCAAAAACATAATATTTTATCATGAGTAAAGAAAATCTCAAATTCATCTGCTTTATTTGACAAAATAGTAATAAAATATTTTAGAGGTGATTTCATTGCGAAAAAAGTATTCAGTTTACCAACAAATAGAAAATTTAAAAAATAAAACATTAAATTTGAAATTATGGATGAGCATTCAGCATTGCAATATTTAACATATAATACATATTATTTTAAGATAAAATCTTTTGCTAAATCTTTGAATATAATGAATCAAAAAAGCAATATATTCATTTAGATTTTGAATACTTAGTAGAATTATCTAAACTTGATATGTACTTAAGAGAGTATATTATTAAATTATCGTTAGATACAGAGCATTTTTTAAAGGTAAAATTAATCAATGATTTAACAAATAATGATAAAGAAGATGGATATAATATTATTAGTCAGTTTTTTCAAAAATATCCTTATATTAAACGCAATATTGATTTCAAAAAGAATGATTCTGCTT
Organism: Erysipelatoclostridium sp. An173; assembly: GCF_002160495.1. GTDB lineage: Bacteria > Bacillota_I > Bacilli_A > Erysipelotrichales > Coprobacillaceae > Thomasclavelia > Thomasclavelia merdavium. Next base: position 11,337 of record NZ_NFKR01000018.1, read on the forward strand.
GTGCTGATCTAATTCATAAGTATGAAAATAATTGGGCTGTGTGGAACATTGTAGAAGTGTTATCTTTTGGCGATTTTATTAAATTATTTGAATTATATTATGAACTTTATCCAGAAAATAAATCTCAAACAATAAATAATCTACTATGGCCATTAAAATTTATTAGAAATGCTTCAGCTCATAATAATTGCTTATTAAATACCTTAAGAAAACCATATACGCATACACACTTATTTAACGGTAAGAAAAATATTATAGAACCTAATAAAAAACTAGTATCTTTATTAACAGAAATTCCTAATATTAGTAAAAATACGAGAAAGAAAAAAATTGCTAATCCAATTATACATGATTTTATAGCAACTTTATTTTTATTTAATGAAGTTTGTAGCAGTCCTATATTAAAAGAAAAACAATTGCACATCTTACAAGATTTAATAAATGTAAGATTTGTTAAACATAGTGAATATTTTATTAACGATAATATATTTACATCAAATTATGAATTTGTTAAAAAAATTGTTGACTATTTATGCGAAAAATACATATAATATGATGAAGGACAAAAACGAAAGTTTTATGTAGAGCAACGCCTGCGTTGCTCTACTTTTTCTATATGAAAATTAATTAATAACAATTAAATTATTTAGTAGTTATTATTAAGAATTAATATACACTATATATTTTATTAATACTAAATATTAAAGAGTAAAATTAAAATGTTTATTTCAAATATAAAATGCTAAGCACAGTTAATTTTCATGAATAAATTATATTTTGTGATTAATCCATATAATAGATAAATATTTTATGTTTTAAAAGTATGTTCCTAATTTGAAATTTAAAGAATTTCACAATAAATATACTATTTATTCTTTAGAACAATATTTAAAAATTAAATTTAGTAAAAGTCAGAAAAGGTACAATTGATAAACAATTTTTTGGAATAAACATAAAATAGGGGTAAATGTAAATGTGCCAATTGATGAATATCAACAGCGATTATTAGCAGCAAGTGGTGATAATAACCATTTTGCTATTATTATTTCTTTTCAAGGGCGCGGAATATTAAGCAATATTTTGCCAAAGATTCTTAAAGAGAAACAAACCAAAATGTTATTAATTTCAGCATATGGTTACAATTTTAAAAATTTTGATCCTGATTATCATCTGTTCATTAATAATCATGAAAATCATTATAAAAAAATATCTTCATTTTCAACTCGTTTATCAATTTTATTTATTTTAGATGTTTTATATACATGTTATTTTAAAATGAATTATGATGAAAATGTAAATAAAAAAGTAGCTTATTATGATTTGATCAGCAAATATAATAATACTAATAGTTAGTTTAATACAGTAAAGATGGTGAAAATATGGATTCTTTTTTTCAAGATATTAATATTAGTATTTTTAAATCTTGGATTGAAAATTTAAGCTTTAAAGAAATCTAGATTGAAGAGAAATCAGATGTAATATATTTTAAAAAGAAAGATTTTTTAGGAACAACAGCTTTTTATCGAGATTATTTAATAGAACATGAAATCTTTGATAATTGTAATAAGGAACGCTTATATTATATGCACTACCAATTTATAAATTTTAAGCAGGCTTTAATAATCTTTAATGATTTTATTAATACGTTTAAAGAATATTATCAGCCTAGAGTAATAAAAGTATTGTTATGTTGTAGCGCTGGTTATACTTCTACATATTTTGCTGATGGAATGAAAAGATTTTGCAACCTGGCTAAAATACCAATAGAAATTGAGGCAGCTAGTTATAACAATATTGATAAAATGGCTAGACAATATGACATGATATTATTAGCACCCCAGATAGCTTATTTAGAATCAAAAATACTAACTAAATTTCATGGTGATGTTTATTCAATTCCACCTAAAATGTTTGCTACAAATGATTATAACGAAATAGTTGAATTTATTTTAAAACATAATAAGTTTACTATATTAAACAAATGATTTTATTTTATAAAAAAACTGTTGCAATTTTGATTATTATTATATATAATCTAGATGTTGCAAAAAGAGAATTTATTTTGCAAGAATTTTGACCACTCTTATGAGTTAAAGCCATCCGGACAGCTGGGTCAAAAGCCGAATCGGCAACTTTGTTGCCTTATTGATAGAACGAAAGTTCGCTTTTATAAGTTGATGTTATATTTTTAACATTGAGTTGGTGACTATACAACCGTGTGCTTTGGGCACATCACACTTGTGAAACAATCAATAAGAGTAGTAAAAGTGATTCTTGCTATATAGACTCTGATAAAAATCAAAATGAACACGAAATTTGTTCTATTATGATAATGGATTGATTCTCAAGTTGGATGACCAGCTTGAGTTTTTTGTTTTAAAGGGGGAAAACGAGATGGGCGAAAAGCTAAAATTATATGGGTTTAATAATTTAACTAAATCTTTGAGCTTTAATATCTATGATGTTTGTTATGCAAAAAGTCAACGTGCTCAAAAAGATTATATTGCTTATATTGATGAACAATATAATTCTAAAAGACTAACAGATATTTTATATGAAGTGGCAAATATGATTGGGGCTCAAGTGTTAAATGTTTCTAAACAAGATTATCATCCTCAAGGAGCTAGTGTTACTATGCTTCTAGCTGAAAATGAACGAAAAGGGACTGAAGAAGTTGATGATCGAGTAATTTTGGGACATTTGGATAAAAGTCATATTACGGTACACACTTATCCTGAGTATCATCCAGAAACTAATATTGCTACTTTTAGAGTTGATATTGATGTATCAACATGTGGTGAAATTTCTCCTTTATCAACATTGGATTTTTTAATTGGGAATTTTGATTCAGATATAATTACAATGGATTATCGAGTTCGTGGTTTTACTAGAGATATTAAGGGAAGAAAGCTTTTTATGGATAATCCAATGACGTCAATTCAAGAATATATCGATTCACAAACATTGTTAAAGTATGATGCGGTTGATATTAATATGTATCAAGCTAATTTATTTCATACTAAAATGTTAATTAAAGAAATTGATTTACAAAATTATTTATTTAAAACAGATATTTATGAATTACCACCTAAAGTAAGATTAGAAATTACTAATAATTTACGGCAGGAAATGATAGAAATTTATAGTGGAAGTAATATTTTTTAGGGGGGCGAAAATGAAATTAGATCAAAGCAGAATGCCAATCTATGAAGCATTGCAACAAATGAAACAAGACCGTTTGGTTCCTTTTGATGTACCTGGTCATAAACATGGTAAAGGAAATCCCGAATTAACCGATTTTTTAGGTCAAAAATGTATGAGTGTCGATGTTAATTCAATGAAACCATTAGATAATTTATGTCATCCAGTATCGGTAATAAAAGAAGCTGAAGAATTAGCAGCAGATGCCTTTAATGCTGCTCATGCCTTTTTTATGGTTGGAGGAACTACTTCATCAGTTCAAAGTATGATTATGGCAAGTGTTAAAGCTGGTGAAAAAATAATTTTGCCAAGAAATGTCCATCGCAGTGCTATTAATGCAATGATTTTAACAGGTGCTATTCCTATTTATGTTAATCCTGAAGTTGATAAAAGACTGGGGATTTCTTTAGGAATGTCAGTTAAACAAGTTGAACAGGCAATTATTGATAATCCTGATGCTAAAGCAATTTTAATTAATAATCCAACTTATTATGGAATTTGTTCCAATATTAAAGCGATTGTTGAATTAGCTCATGAACATGGAATGTTAGCACTAGTAGATGAAGCTCATGGGACGCACTTTTACTTTAGTGATGAATTACCGATGTCGGCAATGGAAGCTGGTGCTGATATGGCTAGTGTCAGTATGCATAAATCTGGTGGTAGTTTAACGCAAAGTTCATTTTTGTTATTAGGTCCTAATGTAAATGCTGATTATGTTCGTCAGGTTATTAATTTAACCCAAACAACTAGTGGTTCTTATTTATTAATGGTCAGTCTAGATATGTCACGTAAAAATCTGGCTTTAAATGGTAAAGAGATTTTTAGTAAGGTAAGACGTTTAGCACATTATGCTCGTGAAGAAATCAACCAGATTGGTGATTATTATGCTTATTGCAGGGAATTAATTAACGGTGATAGTGTTTATGATTTTGATGTTACTAAATTATCAATTTTTACCCTTGATGTAGGACTTGCAGGAATTGAAGTATATGATTTATTGCGTGATGAATATGGTATTCAAATTGAATTTGGTGATATTGGTAATGTTCTAGCGTATATTTCTGTTGGGGATAGTGAAGCAAATATTGAACGATTAGTAGGAGCTTTATCCGAAATTAGAAGAAGGTTTAAAAAAGATCGTGCCGGAATGTTAGATCATGAATATATCAATCCCGAAGTTATTGTATCACCACAAGTTGCCTTTTATGGAGATAAGGAATCATTGCCTTTAAAAGAAAGTGCTAATCGTGTTTGTAGCGAATTTGTTATGTGTTATCCACCAGGAATTCCAATTTTAGCACCAGGAGAAAAAATTACGCCAGAAATTCTTGATTATATTGAATATGCAAAAGAAAAAGGGTGCTTTATGACTGGTCCTGAAGATATGGAAATAAATAATTTAAATGTATTAAAGGAAGAGGTGAAATAATGGAGCTATGGTTTACTGAACGCCATACTAATGGTGTAAACTTTTCAATAAAAGTTGATCGGCAATTATTTAGTGGTCAAAGTGAATTTCAAAGAATTGATATATTTGATTCAAAAGAATTTGGTCGTTTTTTAGCTTTGGATGGCTATATGATGTTGACAGAAAAAGATGAATTTATTTATCATGAAATGATTGTTCATGTTCCTATGGCAGTGCATCCAAATGTAAAAAAAGTCTTAGTTATTGGTGCAGGTGATGGTGGTGTAATTCGTGAATTATGCCGTTATGAAACAATTGAAACTATTGATATGGTTGAAATAGATGAACTAGTAGTTGAAGTAAGTAAAAAATACTTACCAACTACCGCGTGTTGTTTTGATGATCCGCGTCTAAATATTTTCTATCAAGATGGATTGCGTTTTGTCCGTACTAAAGAAAATGAATATGATTTAATCATTGTTGATTCTACTGATCCTTTTGGACCAGGCGAAGGATTGTTTACAAAAGAATTTTATGGTAACTGTTTTAAAGCTTTAAATGAAACTGGAATTATGGTTAATCAACATGAAAGTCCTTTTTATCAAACAGATGCAATAGCAATGCAACGGGCTCATAAAAGAATAGTTGAAAGTTTTCCAATTTCTAGAGTATACCAGGCCCATATTCCAACTTATCCATCAGGACATTGGTTGTTTGGCTTTGCCTCAAAAAAATATCATCCTATCAAAGATTTTCAAAAAACAAAATGGAATGCTCGTGGGATGAAAACTAAATATTATAATACTGGTATCCATGTTGGTTCATTTGCCTTACCAAATTATGTAGAGGAGTTACTTAGAGATGTGGAATAAAAATATTGAAACCTTCATTGGATTAGATGCTTCTTTTGAAGAAGCCAGTTGTGTGATCTTTGGGGCACCAATGGATAGTACTACTTCCTATCGGCCTGGAACTAGATTTGCTTCAAGTACAATGCGTAAAGAATCTTTTGGAATCGAAACATATAGTCCTTATCAGGATAAAGATTTAGAAGATATTAAAGTTTTCGATGGTGGTGATCTAGAATTACCATTTGGAAATCCACGTAAAGCTTTAGATATGATTAATGAAACAACTAAAATAATTCTAGATGCTAACAAGCTGCCATGTATGATTGGTGGTGAACATCTAGTTAGTTTGGGAGCTATTGAAGCAGCATATGAAAAATATCCAGATTTACGGATTATTCACTTTGATGCTCATACTGATTTACGTGACGAATATCTAGGTGAAAAATTATCACATGCTTCAGTTATTAAAAGAGCATATGACTTAGTTGGTGATCATAAAATTTATCAATTTGGTATTCGTAGTGGTGAACGGGCAGAATTTTACTGGGCTAAAGAACATACCATTTTAAATAAATTTAATTTTAATGGATTAAAACAAGCTATTGCAGAATGTCAAGGCTATCCGGTTTATTTTACGATTGATCTTGATGTTTTAGATCCGAGTGTTTTTCCTGGAACAGGAACACCAGAAGCTGGAGGGGTAAGCTTCAATGAATTATTAGAAGCTATCATTGCGGTAAGTTCATTAAACGTAGTGGCTATGGATATTAATGAGTTATCACCAGTTTATGATCCTAGCGGGGCTTCAACAGCTTTAGCTTGTAAAATATTAAGAGAATTATTATTAGCAATGAATAAAGGAGAAGAGTAAATGAAAAGAACATTAATTATTGGTTGTGGTGGAGTTGCTTCAGTAGCGATTCACAAATGTTGTCAAAATAGTGATATATTTGAAGAAATTATGATTGCTTCAAGAACAAAAAGTAAATGCGATAAATTAAAAGAAGAATTACAAGACAAAACAAAAACAATTATTCATACAGCTAAGGTAGATGCTAATAACGTTGATGAATTAGTAGCTTTAATGCAAGATTTTAAACCAGAAGTGGTTTTAAACTTAGCATTACCATATCAAGATTTAAAAATTATGGATGCTTGTTTAATTGCTGGATGTCATTATATCGATACTGCCAATTATGAACCAGAAGATACTGCTAAATTTGAATATAGCTGGCAATGGGCATACCGTGAAAAATTTGAACAAGCTGGATTAACTGCGATTTTAGGTTGTGGATTTGACCCAGGTGTTACAGGTGTATTTAGTGCTTATGCTTTAAAACATGAGTTTGATGAAATTAATTATATTGATATTTTAGATTGTAATGGTGGTGACCATGGTTATCCATTTGCAACAAACTTTAATCCAGAAATTAATATTCGTGAAGTTTCAGCTAATGGAAGCTACTTTGAAGATGGTCATTGGGTTGAAACAAAACCAATGGAAATTAAACGTGAATATGATTTTGCTCAAGTTGGTAAAAAAGATATGTATTTATTACATCATGAAGAATTAGAATCATTAGGAATTAATATTCCTGGAATTAAAAGAATTCGTTTCTTCATGACATTTGGTCAAAGTTACTTAACACATTTAAAATGTTTAGAAAATGTTGGAATGACATCAATTGAACCAATTGAATTTGAAGGAAAACAAATTATTCCGTTACAATTTTTAAAAGCAGTTTTACCTGATCCAGCTAGTTTAGGACCACGTACTGTTGGTAAAACAAACATTGGATGTATTTTCCAAGGTAAAAAAGATGGTGAATATAAAAAATACTATTTATATAATGTTTGTGATCATCAAGAATGTTATAAAGAAGTTGGTTCACAAGCAGTTAGCTATACAACTGGAGTACCAGCAATGATTGGAGCTATGTTATTATTGCAAGGTAAATGGAAAAAACCTGGTGTTTACAACGTAGAAGAATTTGATCCTGATCCATTTATGGATGCTTTAAATAAATGGGGATTACCATGGATTGAAGATCGTAATCCAGTATTGGTGGACTAATGAAAACGCCATATTATCTAATTGATGAAGAACTTTTGGAAAAAAATCTAAAAGTTCTTCACTATGTCAAAGAAAAAACAGGATGCAAAATTTTATTAGCCCAAAAATGTTTTTCGATGTTTAGTGTTTATCCTCTAATTGGAAAATATTTAGATGGAACAACAGCAAGTGGTTTGTTTGAAGCAAAATTAGGACATGAAGAAATGAAAAAAGAAAATCATGTTTATAGCGCAGCTTATCGTGATGATGAAATTGAAGAAATTATGAATATATGTGATCATGTTGTTTTCAATTCATTTAATCAATGGCTTAAATATAAAGAACTTGCTAAAACAACAAACACTTCATGTGGTATCCGTATTAATCCTGAATGTTCAACTCAAGTAGGACATGCTATCTATGATCCATGTGCTAAGTATTCAAGAATGGGTGTAACTCTTGATAATTTTAGAGAAGATTTATTAGATGGTATTGAAGGATTGCACTTTCATACATTATGTGAACAAAATAGTGATGATTTACAAACTACTATTGAAGCTATTGAAAATAAATTTGGAAAATATTTGGGTCAAATGAAATGGTTGAATTTTGGTGGTGGTCATCATATCACTCGCGATGATTACGATATTGAGCTTTTAATTAAAATAATTAATGAAATTAAAGAAAAATATCAAGTTCAAGTATATCTAGAACCAGGTGAAGCGATTGCTTTAAATGCAGGATTTTTAGTATCAAGTGTTTTAGACATTATTAATAATGGAATGGATATAGCAATCATGGATACATCAGCAGCTTGTCATATGCCGGATGTTTTAGAAATGCCATATCGTCCAGATATTATTGATAGTGCTAAACCTGAAGTAAAGAAATATACTTATCGATTAGGTGGTCCAACTTGTTTGGCTGGTGATATTATTGGCGATTATTCATTTGATCAGCCATTACAAATTGGTCAGCAATTATGGTTTAAAGATATGGCCATTTATTCAATGGTTAAAAATAATACTTTTAATGGAATGAATTTACCAAGTATTGTTTTAAAACAAAATGATAAGTTAAAATTAATCAAAGAATTTGGTTATCAGGATTTTAAAAATAGATTATCATAAATAATTTGATTATAAATAAAAAAGAAGTCTAGAATTATTATAAAGATAAATTCTAGACTTTTAAATTAGTATCAAATAATTCTTTTAAACAATCAAGCACACCGTCCTGGTTATTTGTTTTATTAGAAATATATTTAGCTTTATTCAATGTTTTAGGCAACGCATTTTTCATTGTTATACCGATCTTGGCTTTTGACAATAATAATTCATCATTACCGCCATCCCCAAATGCCAAAACATTATCAAAAGATAAAGACAACTTTTGACAAATATAATTAATAGCATAGGCTTTATTTACATTTTGTCTTACTATTTCCACACAAAATGGACTAGTATAATATATTTGATAACGTTGATTGTATTGTGAATTTAAATGTTTTACAAATTTATTTAACTTACCAGGTCGAGCAATAAAACATAACTTACCGACTTGTTGCCAATCAATAGCATCATTATAACGATAAAAAACTAAATTAGGATATCTTTTAGCAAAAACTTTAGTAATAATAGGTGCTATGTAATATAAGCATCTAGTTACAATATTTTGATAGCTATTATTGTAATTAGTTCTAATATTTAGTTTGAATGAATAAGCAATTTTTATTAATTCATTAATATCTTCACGTTCTAAATAATCAAATTTATGTATTTTATTAGAAGCTAACTCATATACTGTAAGACCATTACAACAAACTATATAACCATTAAATTTTTTCATCTGCAGTTTTTGGATAAATGGTTCTAATTCATAATAAAAACGCCCAGTTGCTAAAACTAGAATATAACCATTTTGTTGTAAATTAACTAAATAATCGATGGTATTTTTTGTGATATTTTTCTGGTGGTTAAAAAGAGTTCCATCTAAGTCACAAACGATCATTTTTATCTTTTTTATATCTGCTTTTTTAATATTTTTCATAGACTGACCTTCTTTATGAATAAATATTATAGCTAATTTTTTATTAACGAACAAGCTAACAATAATTAAAATATACTAAATCATTTGAAAAAAATCTGGTTTATGATAGACTAGTAAACTAAGAAAGAGAGGAGAATAAATGGAAATCTTAATAGAACCGATTGAAGAATCGCTAATGAGTATACCGGTTTTATTTTTTGCATACTTAATAGTTGAATATATATCTAGTCAAAATGCTCTTAATAAGATTATGGAGTTTGGTAAAGTTGGACCATTTATCGGGGCAATTTTAGGAAGTATTCCTCAATGTGGCTTTTCAGTTGTTGCTGCTAGATTATATGCAATGCGGTACTTGACAATGGGAACATTATTATCAATATTTATGGCTACTAGCGATGAAGCGTTAGCTATATTGATTGCTCATCCTGATTTATGGGTGATGATGATAATTTTAATTGTTTTAAAAATTGTTATCGGAACGGTTACTGGAATAGTGGTTGATGGCTTTCACCACAAAGGCAAAGAAGATTATGAATATCTTCAAGTAGAACCATGTGATTGTGGTTGTCAAGAAAGTATCTGGATGCCGGCAATTAGACATACAATAACAACATTTATCTTTATTTTACTAACGAATATAGTTTTTACTTATTTAGTTGCAGTTATTGGTGAGGATAATCTAACAAATATTTTAAAAACAAACTGGTTATTACAACCAATTATTGCAGGGATAGTTGGATTCATTCCTAATTGTGCTGGTTCAGTAATTTTAACACAGTTATATGTTGCAGGTGGTTTAAGTTTTGGAGCTTTAGTTACTGGACTTACAACTAGTGCAGGAGTCGGGACATTAGCATTAATACGTTATAATGAAGATAAAAAAGATACAGCCAAAGTATTATTGACTTCATATCTTGTTGCGCTTGTAATAGGTTATATAATTGTAATATTGTTTTAAAGAAGAATGGGGAAAACTCATTCTTTTTTTATTGATAAATTATTTTGCATATTTATTATTTTTTTGCCAAAAATAAATAAAAATGCAAAGGAGTAGTGTCAATGATGCAAAATCAAGATGTAAAAAAAGTTGTTTTAATTGGGACTGGATTAGTTGGGATGTCAATGGCTTATTCACTTTTAAATACTGGTGGTATAGATGAATTGGTTTTAATAGATTTAGATGAGGAAAAAGCCAAAGGTGAAGCAATGGATATGAATCATGGTTTACCATATAGTAAAACTAGTATGAAAATCAAAGTAGGAACTTATCAAGACTGTCAGGATGGAGATATCGTAGTTATAACTGCTGGAGCTGCTCAAAAACCTGGTCAGACAAGATTGGAATTAACAGAAATAAACGCTAAAATTGTTAAATCAATTACTAGTCAGGTTATGGCTAGTGGTTTTGATGGAATATTTATTGTTGCCAGCAATCCGGTTGATTTAATGACTTATGTAGTTAAAAAAGTATCTAATTTGCCAGCTAATCGAGTTATTGGCAGTGGAACAATACTTGATACAGCCAGATTAAGATATTTACTAAGTGATTTTTTAAATGTTGCTCCCGGTAATGTCCATGCCTATATTCTAGGTGAACATGGTGATTCATCGTTTGTTCCTTGGATGAATACGTATATTGGCTGTAAAAGTATGATGGAATATATAATTGAAATGAATATTGATATGAATAACTTACATAAAATTTATGTTGATGTTCGTCAGGCGGCTTATGAAATTATTAAGCGTAAAAATGCTACTTATTATGGTATTGGACTTGCTTTAAATCGTTTAATTAGAGCGGTGATTGATGATGAAAATGCCATTTTAACTGTATCAGCATACCAAAACGGGGAATATAAACAAAAAGGATTATATATTGGGGTACCAGCAATTATTAATCGACAAGGTATCGCTAAAGTTATTCCATTACAACTAAATAATGTTGACCAAAGAAAATTTGACCAGAGTTGTCAAACATTAAAAGAAATGATCATTAATCAAATAGATAACATCATAAATGAATAAATTATGTTATAATAGGGGAAAAGTGGGTGAAAAAAATGAAGAAAATACTTAGTGTTTTACTAATTATGTTTATTATAACAGGATGTCAGCAAGGAAATAGTAGTAAACAAGTAAAATCAAAAGTGCGCCAGCAAGAAGCAAATGGTATTGCTATGCAAGAAGGAAAAGCACAAATAACTAGTTCAACCGGTGTTGAGTTACCAGTTGTTGGTGATAATAAACTGATTGTTATTGATGCCGGTCATCAACGCTATGGCAATAGTTCTAAAGAACCAATTGGACCAGGTGCTAGTACAACTAAAGCGAAAGTAACTACTGGAGCAACTGGAGTATCAACTGGAAAATTAGAATCAGAAATTAATCTTGAAGTAGCTTTTAAATTACAGGAAAAATTAGAGGCTTCAGGTTATAAAGTAATCATGGTACGAACAAGTCAAGATGTTGATATCTCTAATAGTGAACGGGCTGCTGTTGCTAATGAAAATAATGCGGCTGCTTTTATTAGACTTCATTGTAATAGTGATGATTCAAGTAGCGTGACGGGAACTTTAACGATGGCACCATCAACATCAAATCCATATTGCAGTGATATAGCAACTGCAAGTCAAAGTTTATCTAAATCGGTAGTTGATCAAATATGTAATTTAACGGGTAGTAAAAATCGCGGGACAATTATTACAGATACGATGAGTGGAATCAACTGGTGTCAAGTACCAGTAACGATCGTGGAAATGGGATTTTTATCAAATCCTGATGAAGAAAGTAAGTTAATTGATAGTTCTTATCAAGATAAAATTGTTGATGGTATTGTTTTAGGAATAAATGATTTTTTAAGTTAAGATTGGCTATGATTATCATCCAATCTTTTTTTTGATAATGGTTTGGCTTTAAATTAAGTTTATTGATAAAAAATAAAATTAGGTAAATATGCCATATAGTGCATATTTACCCTTTTATTTAATTATCTAAATCTTCACCATTAGAAGCAATAACTTTTTTATACCAATAAAAAGATTTTTTCTTTATCCGTCTAAAAGTCCCATTACCATTATTATCCCTATCAACATAAATAAAACCATATCTTTTTTCCATTTCCCCAGTTCCATTTGAAATCAAATCAATACAGCCCCAAGTAGTATAGCCCATTAAATCAACACCATCTTCTTCAACCGCAGCTTTCATCGCTTGGATGTGTTTCTTTAAATAATCAATACGATAATCATCTTGAATAGAACCATCATTTTCAATAATATCTTTAGCGCCTAAACCATTTTCAACAATAAATAATGGTTTTTGGTAACGATCATAAATTTCATTCATCGTAATTCTTAAACCTAATGGGTCAATTTGCCAACCCCAAGCACTAGTTTGTAAATATGGATTAATAACTGAAGCAAAAATATTACTTTCGGTTTGCTTGCCTTTATCTGGATTGGCACTAGAAACACGAGATGAATAATAAGAAAAACTAATAAAATCGACAGTATTTTCACTTAAAATCTGTTTGTCATTAGCTTCAAATGGTACTTTTGCCTTTCTTTTTTCTATCCATTTTAAGGCATAGTTAGGATAATACCCCCGTGATTGAACATCAATAAACATATAGCTTTCGCGATCATCACATATAGATTGCCAATAATCTTCTGGTTTGCAAGTTTCAGGATAATATGAACCGGCTGCCAGCATACAACCGACCATGTTTTCTGAATTAATTTCATGAGCTAATTTAGTAACTAAGGCGCTGGCAACTAGTTCATGATGCGCACAGGTAATCATAGCTTGTGTTTTATTTTCACCTTTTTCAAATCGTAATCCGGCAGCTACAAATGGAAAATGAAGAATCATATTAATTTCATTGAAAGTTAACCAATATTTAACCAAACCATCATATCTTTCAAACAACACTCGGGCCAGTTTTACAAAACAATCAATCATTTTTCTATTTCTCCAACCACCAAATTTTTGGATAAGATACATTGGACAATCGAAATGATTAATTGTTACTAATGGTTCAATACCATATTTTTTACATTCTTTAAAAATATTTTCATAAAATAATAATCCTTCTTCATTGGGTTCTATTTCATCTCCCTTTGGAAAAATCCTTGTCCAGGCTATAGATAATCTAAAAGTCTTAAAGCCCATTTCAGCCATTAAAGCAATATCCTCTTTATAATGATGATAAAAATCAACCGCTTGATGACTTGGAAAATAATGATCATCTATTTGATCGATCCATTTTTCCCCAATTCCAATAGCATAGCGATCTTTTCCATGGGGCATTAAATCCACATTGGCTAAACCGCGCCCACCTTCAAAAACACCTCCTTCAACTTGATTAGCAGCTGTAGCACCACCCCATAAAAATCCTTCTTTAAATCCCATTTTAAAGACCTCCTTCTAAATATATTTTTAATTTTCCAAAATACGGGATACAAATAAAATAACGATCAAAGATCTTTTGAAATTGTTCAATCATCATCCCATTGCAACATGCCATTATAACAGTACCAATACCGATACCAACTAATTCACCAAATAATACATAAGAGATAATGAATGATATAACTAGAAAACTACAATCAAAACAAGTTTTAAAAATTTTAATAGAAATTTGATATTTTTGGGCAACAACTTTAATAAAAAAATCATAAACTTGTGGATATAGATATGTTTTATAAAACAAAGCTACCGCAAGCCCTGATAAAATCATCCCGATAAAATAATACCCTATTTTCATATTCATAGAAATCGTTAAATTTTGATTGAAAATCCGAACTAAAATCTTTATTAGATCAGAAAATAACGCATATAAAATACCAGTAAGATATGATAGTAGATATGAAATCTTAAATCTTTTCATTACTAAACAAAAAATAATAAACACCATGGTTGCAATTAAATATTCAGCTTGTCCATAAGTTAAAAAATCAAACTTTTCACTTATAATATAAGCAGGACAAACAATCATTGACATGCCTAAATTAGCCATGGACATTAAATTAACAGCAAAAGCTAAAATCACAATTGCAAGAACATAAATAATTTCACTAGATATTGCTTTCTTGTTCATCTTCTTCCCTCCAGGAAATATCTTATAAAAATAGACTTAAAAAAACAAAAAAGTTTCCAATTTGGAAACTAGTTTTGTAATTCTAATAAAAGAATATCAATAATATATTTCATGATATACTCACTATATTTTTCTTCAAGGAGAGGAATAACGATTTGATTTTGACATAGGGTAATGTTTTTGTTACATGTCATTAACCATTTATCAACATTCGCTTCTCTTATTCGCTTAATAATTCGTTTATTATAATGAAACGAATAGCCATTTGTGCTTAAGACAATTAAAAGATCATTTTTAAAAAAAAGATAATCTTTATTAAAATCAACATCACAAATAATTGTTTGAATATCATATATTTGTAACTCTCTTTGCATATTATAACAAAGCGATCTAGCATCACCATGAGCATATAAATAAACTTTATTTGCTTTTTTTATATCTTGCATGAGGTTATGAAGTAAGTTTAAATTAATATGATTAATTGTATATTGGATATTATTAATCATAGTTTTTGTAAAATGCATTACATTTGTTGCAAAACTATCCTGTGGATTTATAAACTTTTTTCTTTTTGTAAGGGAATCTAAATACTGCATACATTCATTTCTAAATTCTTCATAATTTTCATAGTCTAATTTTCTAATACACTTTGATATTTGTCCCTTTGAAATAAAGCATTCTTTGGCAATATCATCAATACTTAATTTGGGGATTCGATGAATATTTGCTTTGATATACGAACATAACTCACCTAGAGTTGTATTTGTTGAATTACTATTTAAAATATCATTCATTTTATCAATAATCATATTATTCACCTCATATACAAATTATAACATGGAATATTTGCAACCACTACTGATAGATCAAAATAAAAAATTTAAAGTGGAATTTAACTTTTCACTTTAGATTTTATAATCTTTTTCAATTTTTACTAAAAAATATTTAGATTATATGCTAAAATATAAAGATGTGAGGATAGAATAGGTATAATAAATATTCAATTAAACAGTTAATAAAAGTAAAATATAGACTTTTATTAGGTGTTTTTGGTTAATAATTATTAAATAATACTAATTAATAACATATTATTAAATACGAGGTTAATAAATAGCCTAACAAAGAGAGGAGGGAGTCGTATTTAGACGACTCAATTATTAAATGGATGATTTTATTCGCCCACAAAAAAATCAAAATCTACAACAAAATCAAGTTCCTGTAAAAAAACCTAAAAAAGGACGACATTTAAAAGAAACCGTCTTTATCATTTGTATGATCGTATGTCTAGGAATTGGTTTTGTTTCTGGATATTTAACTAAACAAGTAGTTCCTGAAAGTGGTAGTTCTTCTAGTGAAACTACAGTAATTGATGAGGCGTATCAAGTATTAAATGATAACTGGTACAACGCTAGTGGTAAAGAGGTTGATATTCAAGGGGATACAATTTCAGCATTAGTTGCTTCGTTGGGGGATCAACATAGCGATTATTATACTTTTGAAGAAGCTGAAGCTTTTAATCAAAGTGTTGATGGTAATTATGTAGGGATTGGTGTTGTCCAAAGAACTGTTAGTCAAGGAACGATGATCATTGAGATTTATCAAGATACTCCAGCGATGGAAGCTGGCTTACAAGTCGGAGATATTATTGCCGGTGTTAATGGACAAGATGTAGCTGGGAAAACAGCTACTGAAATTTCTGACTTAGTTCGCGGGGAAGCTAATACTACTGTTACTTTAACAATTATCCGTGGCGGTAAAGAAATGCAGGTAGATGTTACTAGAAATAATATCGATAGTGCAGTTAAAAGTGAAATTCAAACTAATAATGATAAAAAATTTGGTTATGTGCAGATTAATACTTTTGGAACGACAACAGCAAGCGATTTAGAAGCAGCTTTACAATCATTTGCAGAAGCTAATATAGATACATTAGTTATTGATTTACGTGATAATGGTGGTGGTTATTTAGTTGCTGCTCAAGATGTATTGAATTTATTTTTTGACGAAGGAGATTTATTATTCCAAATGGAATATAAAAATGGAACAGTCGAAAAATATGAAGCTGATGATAGCAAAACATATAATTTTATAAATGGTTATATTCTGGTAAATGGAAACACCGCTTCAGCTTCTGAAGTTGTGGCAGGGGCTTTACAAGAGCAATTAGGCTATAAACTAATTGGTGATCAGACATATGGTAAAGGAACAGCCCAGACCCAAAAACAATTAAGTGATGGTTCTGTTTTGAAGTATACTTATGCTAGATGGTTATTACCTAGTGATACTTGGATTGATGGCAAGGGGTTAACACCTGATTATTCAGTAAGTAATATAGATATTAGTGAAATTACATCAGAAAGTTTAGAAAGTGATATGGGCTATGATAGTGTGGGAACTGCTATAGCTTCAATGCAAAAAATGTTAAACTGTTTAGGTTATACTTGTGATCGCAGTGATGGATATTTTTCAAGTCAAACTGTCACAGCCTTACAACAATTTGAACAAGCTAATAATTTAACGGTTGATGGAATTTATAGTGATGCTGATCGCCAAATCTTAGAAGCGACAGTATTAATCTATGCAAATGATGATGCCAATGATTATCAGTATCAAAAGTTAATGGAGTTAGTCAAATAGAGTTAGTTTTTTTCTAACTCTTTTTATTTATTAATGTAATAATTTGGTAAAAAATATTGAAAGCATAGTTAGTCTAGTAATGGGCATAATTCTTTTAAGTTTGCAAGTTTCTTGTTATAATAGAAAGGACATAGGAGGTGTTTTTATGCCAGATTTTAAACTAGTATCACCATTTTCCCCAATGGGTGATCAAATAACTGCAATTGAACAATTGTTAGATGGGATAAAAGCCGGAAAAAAAGAACAGGTTTTACTAGGTGGAACAGGTACTGGTAAGACTTTTACTGTTTCTAATGTAATTGCGGCAGCTAAAAAACCAACATTGGTTTTAGCACATAATAAAACATTAGCCGGACAGTTATATTCAGAATTAAAAGAGTTTTTTCCTGAAAATCGAGTAGAATATTTTATTTCTAACTTCGATTTTTACCAGCCAGAGGCATATATCCCTGGTCGGGATTTATATATTGATAAAAATGCTAAAACTAATTATGAAATTGAAATGCTTCGTAGTGCAGCTATGAATTCATTGATAGAAAGAGATGATGTTATTGTCGTGGCTTCAGTTGCTTCAATTTATGGATTAGGGAATCCGCAACAATATAAAGAAATGATATTTTCATTGCGGGTAGATCAGGATATTGATCGTCGTGAATTATTGACATATTTAGTTGATCGTCAATATCAGCGAAACGATATTGAACAAACAAAAGGAACTTTTAGAGTACGTGGTGACGTAATCGAAATTGTTCCTGGTCATAGTGAAAGTTATTTAATTAGAATTGAACTATTTGGTGATACTGTTGAAAGAATCAGTGAGGTTGATCCTTTGACCGGACATGTTTTAGGTGTATATAAAACATATACGATTTATCCTGCTTATGGTTATGTAACAACTAAAGAACAAACCTTAAAAGCATGTGATACGATTTTAGCGGAATTAGAAGAACGCTTAGAAGTATTTAAAAATGAAAACAAGTTATTGGAATATGAACGTCTTGAACAAAGAACTCGCCACGATGTTGAAATGTTACGTGAAGTTGGTATGTGTCCTGGAATTGAAAACTATTCACGACATATCGATGGTCGAGCACCAGGACAACGTCCTTATACATTAATAGATTATTTTCCTAAAGATTTTTTATTGATCGTTGATGAAAGTCACGTTATGCTACCACAAATCAGAGGAATGTTTAATGGCGATCGCTCTCGTAAAGAAACCCTTGTAGAATACGGTTTCCGGTTACCAAGTGCTTTAGATAATCGGCCATTACAATTTGATGAATTTGAACAATTAATTAATCAGGCTATCTATGTTTCAGCAACACCTGGAGATTATGAATTAGAGCGAGTTGATCATCATGTAGTTGAACAAATTATTCGTCCAACTGGACTATTGGATCCAATTATTGAAGTTCGTCCAACTAAAGATCAAATCGATGATATCATTAATGAAATTAAGTTACGTCAAGAACAAAACGAACGTGTATTGATTACGACTCTTACTAAACGAATGGCTGAAGATTTAAGTGCTTATTTAAAAGAATTGGGTATTAAAGTTGCTTATCTTCATAGTGATACTAAAACACTAGAACGTACTGAGATTTTAAGAGATTTACGATTAGGTAAATATGATGTTTTAGTTGGAATCAACTTATTAAGAGAAGGATTAGATTTACCAGAAGTTAGTTTAGTATGTATTTTGGATGCTGATAAAGAAGGCTTTTTACGAAGTGAACGTTCTTTGATTCAAACAATCGGAAGAGCTGCTCGTAATAGTAATGGTAAAGTAATTATGTATGGTGATAAAATAACTGATTCAATGGCTTATGCTATTGAAGAAACAAATCGTCGCCGTGGTATCCAAAACAAATATAATAAAGAACATAATATTACCCCAACAACAATTCACAAGGAAATTCGTGATGCTATTCATGGTCAAGAAGTTATTGATGATGCTGCAAGTCTTGTTAAAAAAGGACGAAAAGCTAGCAAGAAAGATAAACAGGCAATGATTCATGAGCTTGAAAAACAAATGAAAGATGCCGCTAAAGTTCTTGATTTTGAAAGAGCAATGGAATTAAGAGATATTATTCTGGAGTTACAAGGTGAAAAATAAATACCAATTTGAAGCTTTAGTAAACCAGATATTTAAAGATATTGATTGCTTAGGCGGACGGGTTTTTCTAGTCGGTGGAATTGTTAGGGATATGTTGATGTATGGTCATGTTGACTATCATGATGTTGATGTAGAAATTTATGATTTAAATATCGACGATTTACAACAAATACTAGGTAAATATGGTAAAGTAAATCTGGTAGGAAAATCATTTGGCATTTTAAAACTAGATAAACTACCTAATTACGATTTTGCCTTGCCGCGAATCGAGCGTAAAAATGGCTTAGGTCATCAAGGTTTTGAAGTGACTGTCAATGAACATTTAGATTTAAAAACAGCTTCATCAAGACGTGATTTTACTATCAATACTATTATGTATGAAGTAAAAACAGGAAAGATTTATGATTTTTATCATGGAATTGATGATATTAATAAACGAACAATCAGAATGGTTAATGCTAGTAGTTTTGCTGAAGACCCTTTGCGTGTGTTAAGAGCAGCACAGTTTGCTTCAAGATTTGATTATTATATCGACCCTAATACAAAAGCCATCTGTAAAAAAATGGTACAAGAAAAGTTATTAGATACTTTAAGCAATGAACGCATTTTCCAAGAATATAATAAATTACTGTTAAGTATGCGTCCTTCAATTGGGTTAACTTTTCTAAAAGAAATTAAAGCTTTGTGGCCATGTCTAGATATTTTATCATCAACAATGCAACGATTAGACTTCCATCCTGAAGGTGACGTTTGGAAACATACTTTATTAGTAACAGATTTAGCGGCTTTATGTCGCCATAAAACAAGTAATCCATTAGGTTTTATGTGGAGTGCCTTGCTTCATGATATTGGAAAGCCTGAAGTAACGACGCCAGAAGGAAGGGCACCACGCCATAATGAATCCGGTGTTAAGATTTTTGATAGCCAGGTTACTTGTTATATACCAGATAAAAAATTACAGCGTTACATTAGAACAATGATTTATTATCATATGCATTTAATGAATATGGTAAGAAATGGTGCTCGTGATTATGGCTATTTTAAAATTCTAAAAGGAATAAATGGAATTGTACCGGTAGATGACTTAATTTTAATAACAAAATGTGATAAACTAGGTAGATATAAAGATGAACATGAAAATATTAATCGATTTGATTATGTGATGAAAGAAAAAATGGCTCGATTAGGTAAAGAGGCTAAAGAGCCAGTGATAAATGGTAATGATTTAAAAGGACTTGGCATTGAGCCATCATCCAAATATAAAGAGATATTAGAGTGGGCATATGATCAACAGCTAAAAGGACATGATCGTGTGGCTATATTAAAGATGTTAAAAGGTAGGTAAAATATGGAACATGATAAACTGGTCATTAAAGGGGCTAGAGAAAATAATTTAAAAAATATCGATATCGAGATTCCTAAAAATAAATTAGTAATTATGACGGGATTATCTGGTTCTGGTAAAACTTCGTTAGCGTTTGACACAATTTATGCTGAAGGACAGCGTCGTTATGTTGAATCATTAAGTGCTTATGCCAGACAGTTTTTAGGGAATATGGAAAAGCCGGATGTTGATAGTATCGAAGGATTATCGCCAGCTATTGCAATTGATCAAAAAACGACTTCTAATAACCCTCGTTCAACAGTAGGAACTGTAACAGAAATCTTTGATTATTTGCGATTATTATATGCAAGAATTGGAAAAGCATATTGTCCTAACCATGGTATTGTCATTGAGTCACAAACTATTAAACAAATGGCAGATACAATTGATAAATATCCAGATGGATCAAAATTGCAGGTTTTAGCTCGGGTAGTTAAAAATCGTAAAGGAACTTTCAAAGATTTATTTGAAGATTTGTTGAAAGATGGTTATATCAGAGTACAAGTCGATGGTGAAGTTATGCTTCTTGATGAAGAAATTAAACTTGATAAAAACAAAAAGCATAATATTGATGTTGTAATTGATAGAATTGTAAAAAAAGAAGGCTATCGTAGTCGTTTAATAGATTCTTTAGAAGTCGGTTTGAAATTAACCGGTGGTGAGGTTATTGTTGCCAATTTAAGTGAAGGAACAGAAAATTTATTTTCAGAACATCTTGCATGTCCTGAATGTGGGTTTAGTGTTCCTAAATTAGAACCACGCTTATTTTCTTTCAATAATCCTTTAGGAGCTTGTCCTGACTGTCGTGGGTTAGGAATTAAAAATGAAGTTGATGAGGATTTATTGATTCCTGATTGGAATTTGAGTATTAATCAAGGTGGAATTCGGTTTTTTAAGTCATCAGTAGGAACTGAACGAATTGAATGGCAGCGTTTTTTAGTTTTATGTCGTCATTATAAAATTGATTTAGATAAGCCGTTAAAAGATTTTACTAAAAAAGAATTAAAGATTATTTTTGAAGGTTCAGATAAACCAATTTCATATGAGATTGTTTCAAGTAGCGGTAATGTTTCTAAAACAACTCGTCCAATTGAAGGGGTAAAAAAATTAATTGAACGTCGTTATGAAGAAACAACTTCTTCATGGTCAAAAGAATGGTATGCCTCATTTATGGCTGAACATACTTGCCCAACATGTAAAGGACGTCGTTTAAATGAACAGGTTTTAAGTGTTCGTGTTGGTGGTTTAAATATCAGTGAGTTTACTGATATGTCAATTGAAAAAGCATTAGATTTTGTTAATAATTTAAAATTGAACGAATATGAAGCTAAAATCGCTAATCTGGTTTTAAAAGAAATAAAAGATCGTCTAACATTTTTAAATGATGTTGGTTTAGGGTATTTAACGTTATCAAGAAAAGCTGGTGGTTTATCAGGTGGAGAAGCGCAGCGTATTAGATTAGCAACTCAAATCGGTTCGCGCCTAACTGGGGTATTATATGTATTAGATGAACCATCAATTGGATTGCATCAACGTGATAACGATAAATTGATTGCAACATTGCAAAATATTCGTGATCTTGGTAATAGTGTATTAGTAGTTGAACATGATGAAGATACAATGAAAGCAAGTGATTTTATTGTTGATATTGGTCCTGGAGCCGGGGTTCATGGTGGTCAGGTAATTGTTGCTGGAACGCCACAAGAGGTGATGGACTGTCCTAAATCGATTACTGGTCAATATTTATCAGGACGGCTTAAAATACCAGTACCTAAAAAACGTCGTAAAGGCAATGGTAACTTTATTCAAATTAAAGGTGCTCGTGAAAACAACTTAAAAAATATCAATGTTAAATTCCCGCTAGGAACGTTAACCGTTGTTACAGGTGTTTCTGGTAGTGGTAAAAGTACCCTTGTCAATGAAATTATGGGTAAAGCAATGATGGCTAAAATCTATCATTCTAAAGAAAAACCAGGAAAACATCGTGAAATCTTAGGATTAGAAAATATTGATAAAGTAATTGAAGTTAGTCAAGATCCAATTGGAAGAACACCACGTTCTAATCCAGTTACTTATACAGGTGTTTTTGATGATATTCGTGATTTATTTGCGCAAACTAATGAAGCTAAAATGCGTGGATATGATAAAGGTAGATTTAGTTTCAACGTTAAAGGTGGTCGCTGTGAAGCTTGTCAAGGTGATGGGCTAAAGAGAATTTCAATGCATTTTTTACCTGATGTATATGTTCCATGTGAACAATGTGGTGGAAAACGTTATAACGAAGAAACTTTACAAGTTACATATAAAGATAAAAATATTTATGATGTTTTAGAAATGACAGTCGAGGATGCAGTTGAATTCTTTGGTAATTTACCAAAAATTAAAACTAAGATGAAAACATTAGAAGATGTTGGATTAGGTTATATAAAATTAGGACAAAGTGCAACTACTTTATCAGGTGGAGAAGCACAACGTGTCAAACTAGCAAGTGAATTACAGAAAAAACCAACTGGCAAAACTGTTTATATTTTAGATGAGCCGACTACTGGTTTACATAGTAGTGATGTTGCCAAATTGATTGAAGTTTTACAAAGAATTGTTGATCAGGGTGATACAGTTATAATAATTGAACATAATTTAGATGTTATTAAAGTAGCTGATTATATTGTTGACCTTGGTCCAGAAGGTGGCGATGGTGGTGGAACTGTTGTAGTTTTCGGTACTCCAGAAAAAGTCGCTAAGTGTGAAAAAAGTTATACTGGAATGTTTTTAAAGAAAATGTTATAGGGAGGAAGCATAATGCCAAAGTCAATTACTGTAGGTGAATTATTAAATAATGATCATTATGTTCAAGTAACTGGTGATGAAAAATCTTTAGAACGGCCGATATTTGTAGCTGAAATTAATCGTCCTGGTTTTGAGTTGGCAGGATTTTTTAAACATAGTGATTTTCGAAGAATTATTATTTTTGGTGATAAAGAATCAGCCTTTATTAATGAAATGTCTGAAGAAAGACAACGTGAAATATTTCCATTTTTAATTAATGATGAGGTTCCATGTATTATTGTCGCTAAAGGAAATGAATGTCCAGCTATTTTAATTGAGATCGCTCGTAAGAAAAATTTTCCTATTTTCGTAACTGAGTCAGCTACTGGGCGAGTTTCAATTGAATTAACTAATATTCTTGATGAAGTCTTAGCACCAGAAACACTTATTCATGGAGTTTTCTTAAATATTTATGGTAAGGGTGTAATTATAAAAGGTGATAGTGGAATTGGTAAATCAGAAATCGCTTTAGAGTTAATCAAAAGAGGCCATTTATTAGTTGCTGATGATGCTGTTGAATTATATCACTTAGGACAAAGTATCGTCGGTAAAGCACCTGAAGTTCTAGCAAATTTATTGGAAATTAGAGGAATTGGTGTTATTGATGTATCTAAAATGTTTGGAATTAGCTCAATTTTAGATAAAGATGAAGTTAACTTAATTATTCAATTAGACCGTTGGGTACCATCACGTGAATATACACGGGTTGGTGTTGAAGAAAATGAAGCTACTGAAGAAATTCTAGGTGTTAAAATTCCTAAAGTAGTTGTACCTGTTTCAAGTGGACGTAGTATGTCAGTGATTATTGAAGCTGCAG
Organism: Erysipelatoclostridium sp. An173; assembly: GCF_002160495.1. Taxonomy (GTDB): domain Bacteria; phylum Bacillota_I; class Bacilli_A; order Erysipelotrichales; family Coprobacillaceae; genus Thomasclavelia; species Thomasclavelia merdavium. The sequence continues at coordinate 35,783 of NZ_NFKR01000018.1, forward strand.
TTATGAATATGCGTTTACGCGAATACGGTGTTGATTCTAGTAAAGAATTTGTTGATAGAATTTTGAAAAATATTGATAAAAATAAGGGGTAGAATATGACTTTTTTTCCTGATGCAAAAACGTTCGTACAAATAGGATCACTTTCAATTGCCTGGTATGCAGTTTTTATTATCACAGGAGCGTTTATTGCTTATAAACTTGGACAACATAATTTTAAAAAAATAGGCTATGATCCAGAAGTTTTATCAGATTACTTTTTTGGGGTAATGATTACTGGTATCTTAGGAGCCAGGTTATGGTATGTTATTTTTATGTGGGATGAGATTTATGCTCAAAACCCATTAGAAATTATCATGTTCCGTCATGGTGGTCTGGCAATTCAAGGCGGGTTGATAGCTGGAATTGCTTTTAGCTTATGGTATTTTAAAAAACATAATATTGATTATATGGTTGCTGGTGATGCAATTATGCCTGGGGTTTTAATAGCTCAAGCTTTTGGACGTTGGGGAAATTTCTTTAACCAAGAAGCTTATGGAAGTGCTGTAAGTTTAGATTTTCTACAATCACTTCACTTACCAGATTTTATCATTAATGGTATGCATATTAATGGTGTATATTATCAGCCAACGTTTTTGTATGAATCAGTAGCGAATGTTATTGGATTCTTGTTGATATTTTTTGTTATTCGTAAAATTCAAACTAAGCAGGGCGAACAGTTTTTCTCTTATTTTATCTGGTATGGTATTATAAGATTCTTTATTGAAGGTTTACGTACCGATAGTTTATATGTGATGGGATTTAGAACTGCCCAGTTAGTATCAATTGCGTTTGTTATTGTTGGAGTAATTGGCTTTATTTATTGTAAAAAACGAGGCAAACCAGTTATTAAAGAAATGAAAGCTTAAATTAATTACACTCTATAATTTAGAAATGGATTATAGGGTGTATTTTTTTATTTTGAAAAACGTTGAATAAATCTAAATATTTTTATCTTGGAAGATATTTTTCAAAAAAATAATAATACTTTTTTATCAATCAATTAAAAATTATATTTATTTTGATAAAAATAAATATAATAAAAGATATGTGGGAGGCGATATAAATGATAAAAACTAATCTATTAAAAGCTGGGGAAGAATTATGATGGATGAATTTTTAAAAGACATTCATACTGAAATATTTTATTATTGGATATTGAATCAAAAAAATAGGTTATATCGTTGCTTTCAAGATCCTGATAATCATCAGATTATTATTTTAGAAAATGAAGATAGTCAAGGAATTATTACTTTCAATAAATATAATATTATTGAATTAACAGTAGTTAATAAAATAAAGCATAAAACAGAATTTTATCTTCATTTTCAAATGAAAAATCTTCATCACGCAAAACATCTTTTTGAAGAAATGGTAAAAACAATTAAAAAAATTTCAACTACGCCATCAACTAAGATACTTCTTTGTTGTTCAGGAGGATTAACAACAGGTTATTTTGCTGAAAAAATTAATGAAATATCAAGACTATTAGATTTAGATATTGAAGCTAGGGCGACACGATATCTTGATGTCTATGAAAAAGGGCTTAATTATGATTATGTTTTATTAGCACCCCAGATATCATATCTTTGTGCTAATATTCAAAAAGTATTGAAAGAACAAAAGGTTCTTAAAATACCACCTAAAGTTTTTGCTAAATATGATGTATTAAACTTAATCAGATTTATTAGTAATTATAATAATAAAACAAATATAATAAATAAAGATAGTGATCGATTATTAATTAAAAGAAATGTTGAATTAGACACAATGATATTATGCTTATCAGTTTATAAAAATAGTGGCAAAGTATATATTGACTATCGTATTTATGATAAGAATAAAAAAATTATTTATCAAAATGAAATTATAAAACAAACAATTGCTATCGAAGATATTTACGATGTATTAGATATTGTTTTAGTTAATTATGATAAAATTGAAAAGATTGCAATTTCATTACCTGGAGTAGTAGATTCAGGAAAAGTTGTTAGTACATTTGTTGTAAATGCTAATAATATTGATTTAGCAAAAGAGTTAAAGCGAAAGTACCAAAAAGAATTTATTATTGCTAATGATATAAATGCAGCTGCAATTGGATATTATGGTGTACAGGATATTTATGATTCTTTTTGTTTTTTATTTCAGCCAATTGGTTTGGATGCTGGTTTAGGAACAGTAATTAATGGTGAGTTAATTCAAGGTAATTTTCATCTGGCTGGTGAAGTTAAATTTCTGCCACTAGAACTATCTGAGAATAAAGCTGAGTTAAATAAAACCCCTGAAGGAATCAATGAGTTAGTTTATAAAATGATCGTTACAATCTCATGTATAATCGCACCAGAAGTGTTTGTTATTTATAGTGATATGGTTAATGATGTGGATTTAATAAAAACTAAAGTTGAACAAAGATTTAATAAAGATGTTGCAAATTTTACAGTTAAGATCGTTAAAGTGGAACATCTACAAGAGTATATATTAGCTGGCTTGATGATATTAGGGGCAAGAGATTATAATAAACAAAAATTATAGTCTTTTTATTGTTAGTTATATCGATTTTTATCTATATAAAATAGGCACTAGTGTAGTTACAAACACTAATGCCCATTAAGTTTAATATTAAATTAGTTTGTATTTACTTGTTTTAAAATATCTAAAGCATATTTTTTAGCGTTATCTAAATCGCTTTGATCAGGATGACTTAAGGCAGCATCAAAATTATCAAGACTAACTTGTAGCCTTTTATCTTCAGGATGTTCTTGAATCATTTTGACATAACGTTCTCTTGTTGCAAGAGGCATCTTACCTTGGCAGAAAAAATGTCCTAAAATCTGATTGCTAGAATCAACAGTAGTATCAAAACGAGCTGCTAGTTTATCATAATATTCTTGACTACCACCAAATCCAGCGGTTGCAAAAAAAGCAATCTTTTTATTTTTTAATGATTTTAAAATCTCTTGGATTTTATGACTACAATTTCCTTTATCAATCCAGGTACCTAAAAAAATCAAATCAGCATCATCAATACTTTCAATTAATTCTATATTTTGCTCTTGGCATGTTTCTTGAATACATGAGGCAATTTGTTTGGTATTGCCAGTATTACTATCAAAAATAATCGTAACTTTCATAAATTTTCACCTCTTAGATATATAGTATAAACTTAATTGGCTAAATAATAAAGCATATTGTTTATTGCTTTTAAAATGGTATGTTATACTAAAAGGGAAAATAAGGGGTAATATTAAATATAAAATAGGAGTGAATCAAATGGAAGATTTAATTATTATTGGAGCTGGACCGGCAGGAATGAGTGCCTGTTTATATGCTACTAGAGCTGGTGCTAGTGTTTTAATGTTAGATGCTGGAGCACCAGGAGGAAAACTTAACGTTAGTGCTGAAATTGAAAACTATCCAGGTCAAAAAAAGAAAACAGGACCTGAATTAGCTTATGAAATGTACGAACATTCATTATCATTTGGTGGAAAACAAGTTTTTGGAGAAGTAACTAAAATAATAGATCATGGTGACTATAAAGAAGTAGTAACTACTGATAATACTTATCAGGCAAAAGCAGTATTAATTGCTACTGGAACTAAAGAAAGAAAAATGGGAATTGAAAATGAAGAAGAACTGACAGGACATGGTGTTTCTTATTGTGCTGTTTGTGATGGACCATTTTTTAAAGATGAAGAAGTAGCTGTTGTCGGTGGTGGAAACTCAGCGTTAGAAGAAGCCATCTATTTAACAAAGTTTGCTTCTAAAGTTCATTTAATTGTCCGCCGTGATGTATTTAGAGCTGATAAAATTATTCAAGATCATGTAAAAGCTAATGATAAAATTGAAATTCATTTTCTAAAAAAACCACATCATTTAATTGCTAAAGATAACAAAGTTGATAAATTAGCGTTAGAAGATTCTGTTACTGGTGAAATTAGTGAATTAGAAGTTAAGGGAGTTTTCCCATTTGTAGGATTAGATCCTGTAACTGATTTTGTTAAAGACTTAGGAATTACTGATGAAAATGGTTATATTATTACTAATGAATTAATGGAAACTAAAATTGATGGTATTTATGCTGCTGGTGATGTTCGTCAAAAAGTATTGCGTCAGGTTGTTACAGCAACAAATGATGGGGCAATCGTTGGTCAGCAAGTAGGGCAAAAATTAAGCAGATAATCATACACAGGTCTTTTGCGACCTGTGTTTTAGTAAGCTATGAAAGATTTTGATCAGTTAATGCAGGCAATACGCAAATGTCGTTATTGTAAAGATGATTTCAATCATGAATTTCATCCCGTAGTCTGGGGTCATCAAAATGCTAAGATCATGCAAATTGGACAAGCCCCTTCATATAAAGTAAATCAAAGTTTAGTTCCATTTAGCGATTTAAGTGGTAAACGGTTATTGCAATGGTACCAGATTAGTCAAGAAACTTTTTATAATCAAGATATTTTTTATCTAACGTCTTTAGCGCATTGTTATCCAGGAAAAGCAGCTAGTGGTGGTGATCGTCGACCACCAAAATGCTGTTATCAAAAATGGTTACATCAAGAAATGCAACTAGTTAATAATGAGATTTATATTATTATTGGCAGTTATAGTGCTAAACTGTTTTTTCCTGATAAAAAGCTTAGCGACCTGGTTTTTGAAAATCAAAAAACAAATGATAAACTAGCAATTGTTTTACCACATCCATCGCCTTTAAATATGCGTTGGTTTAAAGCAAATCCTGAATTTGAAAATAGGTTGGTAGAAATCCGAAAAATAATCGCTTTTTATTGTAATTGCAATTAATCAAGGTTTCTAGTAAAATAAGTTCAATAGTTTGGAGGGATTTTAATGGTAGATAACGAAATGTTTGCGACATTAAATCAAGATTTAGTGATTAAGGGAAAATTTTATGACAAAGAAAATTTACCTAGTCAAATTAGTAATGCCATTTATAGTTTTGGTAGTTTTGATGTTTTTGAAATATTGGCTTTTATTGATATCAGTGATGAATTAGATGGTAGTAAGGGAATGATAATAACACCAGAGGCTATATATTTTAAGTTTGGTCAAGCTGGATGTTTTAAATATCAAGATATTATTGCACTTTCGTTAGAAAAACATCGTCATGATCCCGTTATAAAAGCGGTTATTAAAACCAATGATAAAAATTATGCTTTTTCTAATAAAACGATCGATCCTGAAATTTTTGTTAATTTGTTATCAAAGATTACTGATTTAGATATAGAAATGATTATGACTAATCATGAAAAGGTTGCTTATTATGTACCAATTGTTTTACAGGATTTAGAAAATGATGAGTATGAAGATATTGAATTAACGTTAATAGAAAAAAATAAAATTCAGGAATTTTATCAGGATTTATCAATGATTGAACAATTAGATGATGAAAATTATCAATATGAGTTAGTGAATTTATGTCATCAAGCCCTTGCTTTTTTTGATGATCTAGGTCTTGATAGTGATGAAATTGATGAACTTGAAAAAGTAGAAGCAGTATTTAATCAAGCTGATCTAGAAGAAGAACAGAAAATTGAAAATGCTAAGAAATTTTATGATGATATGATGGATAAGTATCGTCACGGTGATAGTGAAATGTATGATCGAGTTAAAGGGATAATGAATCAATTTGGTATTGATGAAAATGAGTTGGCTGGTAAATCTACTGAAGAGATTGAAGATATTTTATGTAGTAAATTTGGAATTTCTAAAAGTATGATGGAAAAATTAGTACGTAAATTTAATGGTCAATAATGTTTATAATAAGTTCTAAGAAAATATTTTCTTAGAACTTATTTTTACCAATTAATGTAAATAAGTTGTGAAAATAGTGAAAATAAAATACACTTATAGATGTATTTTTGATAAAATATAAATAGAAAGTGAAGTGATATTATGGATCAAGTTGAAATTGTAATTGTAACTGGGATGTCTGGTGCTGGAAAGACAAGTGCTATGGCTTGTTTTGAAAACTTAGCATATCGCTGTATTGATAATTATCCGGTAGCATTGTTAACGGAGTTTGCAGAATTAGTACAGGACAATTCTAAATATCAAAGAGTTGCCATGGCAGTAAGTCTTGATGATGCTTTAAAAGCAATTCGTTTATTATCTAATATTGATTGGATTCACTTAACTGTAGTATTTTTGGATTGTGATGATGAAGTTTTGGTTAAAAGATATAAGGAAACAAGAAGAACACATCCATTATTAATTTCTAATAAAGCATCTTCTTTAATAGAAGCAATCGAATTTGAAAGAAGATTAGCAGAACCGATTTCTAGATTGGCTAATTTATTAATAGATACTACAAAATTAAAAGGAGCTAGATTCCAGGATTTATTAGAAGATTATTTTAGTAAAGGAAAAGTAGATCCATTTAGAATTACATTTGTTTCTTTCGGGTATAAACATGGAGTACCTAAAGATGCTGATTTATTATTTGATGTTCGTTTTTTACCTAATCCTTTTTATGTAGAAGAATTACGTAATTTAACAGGCAATGATAAAGCAGTTTATGATTATGTAATTGAAAAAGAAGAGACCCAGATATTTATTAAGAAAATGCTGGATTTATTAGATTATTTATTAAATGAATATGATAAAGAAGGAAAAATGCATTTAATTGTTGGAATTGGCTGTACTGGCGGGCAACATCGTTCAGTTTCTTTGACTAACTATTTTGCTGATCATTATAGTAAATATTATCAGGTGCATCGTTTGCATCGCGATGCTGATCATTAATAAAAATGGTATCTTTTTCACGAGTTGTCAAAGAGGAAGTTGTATTTAATGATTTTGAATCGTGTTGTCAAAGGGCAATGCTTTGTGCAGTTATTAAAATAAATGGTGTTTTATCTTTATCAAATAGTGGGCTTTCTTTAACGATTAGAACAGAAAATGCTAAAATTGCTTCAAAAATTCATAAGATGTTAAAAGAAGAATACGATCCGCAAATTGAGTTTTTGGTATCTCGAAAGATGAAACTAAAGAAAAATAATGTTTATATTTTAAGAGTTACTAAAGCAAGGGAGATACTGGATGATTTATCTTTACTACAAGGATTAGGTTTTAGTCAAATACCTAATCCTAAAATAATTAAAAAAGATTGCTGTAAACGAGCATATTTAGCAGGAGCTTTTTTATCATGTGGTAGTGTAAATAACCCTGAAACTTCTAATTATCATCTAGAAATGAGTTTTAATGAAGAAGATTATGCTAAGTTTATTGCTGATTTGATTAATTCCTATGAATTAAACGCAAAGGTTATTAAACGTCGTAATAAGTATGTTGTATATTTAAAATCATCAGAAAAGATTGGAGATTTTTTAAGAGCTATTGGTGCTAGTCAATCAGTAATGAATTTTGAAAGTACTAGAATAGATCGGAATATGTCAAATACAGTAAATCGCTGGAATAATTGTGATATAGCTAATGAGGTAAAAACATTAGCTACGGCTAATCGTCAGTTACAAGATATTGAAATAATTGAGATGTTTTCTGGGTTAGATATGTTAGATGAAAAAACTAGAAATGTAGCAATGATAAGAAAAGAAAATCCGGAGTATTCTTTAAATGAATTAACGGAAGCTTATTATGAAAAAACTGGAGAAACAATTAGTAAATCTGGTTTGCATCATCGATTTAAAAAAATTAGTGATGAAGCCAAAAGGTTGATCCAGATGGAGAGTGATTAAATGGATAAAATAGAAGTAAGATTTGGTCATCGAATCAAAGAATTACGTGTAAAACAAGGAATTTCTCAAGAAGAGTTAGCTTTTCGGTGCGGTTTATCAAAAAACTATATTTCTGATGTTGAGCGTGGTACACGTAATATTTCTTTAAAATCAATTGAAAAAATTTCCAAGGGTTTTTCAGTTAATATCAAAGAATTATTTGATTTTAAATAATAAATATGTATGATATAGATGTAAAGGAGTTGATTTGATTGCCAATATATTATGCGATTTTAATAATTTTGATTATCTTTGTAATATTAAGTTTAATCTTTAATATATTAACTAGTCCGATTACCTGGATAATTATTGCTGCTTTATTAATTTATTCGGCAATAAAAAAGCGTACATATGCTAAAAAAGTTGAAAAATATCAAGAAGAATTAAAAAGAAAAGCTGAAGAACAAGAAAAGGCATATTATAGCCAACAGCAATATCGTCGTGGTAGTGAAGATATTATTGATGTTGACTACAAAGAATTTGAGGATGACTAAGATCATCCTTTTTTATAAACAAAAAATCTACCAATTGGTAGATTTATTGATAACTCTTAAATTCTTTCTTTAATAATAACCAGGCAATTATACTAGCAATCGTTTCAGCGATAACAAAAGTAGCCCATACCCCATTTAAACCAACTAACTGTAATAAAACGTATGATAATGGTAAAGTAATGATAAATTGTCTTAATAGTGAGATAGTTAAAGAATTGCGGCCATTACCTAATGCTTCAAATACCCCAGAAATAACAACGCCAATAGTTGATACAATAAAACTAAATGAAATTATTCTTAAACCACTAATACCAATTTTCAATAATTCATCAGTTGCACTAAACCATGATAAAATTGGTTCTGGGAAAACAAAGAAGAGGACTGTTCCTAAAGATAAAATAATACCATTACAAATAATTGAAACTTTGATAATTTCTTTAACCCGATTAAGGTGATTAGCACCAAAGTTATAACTGATTAGTGGTCGCATTCCTTGAATTAAACCGTTTGCTGGCATATAAATAAATGATTGTAGTTTATAATAAACTCCAAAAAAGGCAATTGCACTTTGAGATACGGTTGCTAAAATACCATTTAATAAAGAAACTAATAATGATGGTAATCCTTGCATTATTCCAGAAGGAATACCAATAGAATAGATTTTAATGATCGTTTGTTTATTTAACTTAAAATTCTTAAATGAAATTTTTAAATCCGATGTTTTAATAAATAAAATAATAGCTAGTAAACAAGCAGTCATTTGACCGATTATTGTAGCAATTGCAGCTCCAGCAACACCCATTTCAAAATAACCATTAATACCAAAAATTAAAATTGGATCAAGAATTATATTAATGATAGCTCCAATTCCTTGAAGAAACATAGGGATAATCATATTACCAGTAGCCTGGAACATCTTTTCAATGGTAATGTGAATTATTGAACCGAAAGTAAAAGTAATAACAATACTTCCATAAGTGATACCATATTGTAAAACTAATGGGTCATTAGTAAATAACATAAAGAACGGTTTCATCAAAAAGATACCCATTAGGACAAATAGTAAAGAATGGAATAAAGCTAAAACAATACCATGATCACAGATATTATTGGCTTCATTATTTTGCTTGGCACCTAGGCTTTTAGCAATCAAGGCATTAATAGCAACTCCAATACCGACTGAACAGGCTAGTGATAGATTTTGCAGGGGATAGGCAAGTGATAAAGCAGTTAAAGCTTCTTCACCTATTTTAGCGACAAAAATACTATCAACAATGTTATACAAAGATTGGATCAGCATGGAAATCATCGGTGGGATTGCCATTTTCATCAATAATGGAAAAACGGGTTTACTCGCCATTTCATTATATGTTTGATTCATAAAATTCCTCCTAAAAAAAGAGCTATAGTTCTCGTTTAATAATCAGAAACGAGAAAATCTATAGCTCTAAAAGTTTTATTCTTTCAATAGCTATCATATATTATCTTAATCTTATTTACTTGTCAATAAGTTATCTTTTTTTAAACAGCTTATTAGTGCGTTTATAATTTGCTTATCATAATGAGTTGATTCAAATTGTTTTAAAATTGTGATAGCTTCATTAACTTCCATACTGCCACAATATGGCCGGCTAGTAACTAAGGCATCATAAGCGTCTGCTACAGCAATAATTTTAGCTCCTAAATTTATTTTATCACCAGCAAGTCCTTGGGGATAACCGCTGCCATCGATTCTTTCATGGTGTTGGAAAACCATTTGACTAGCTTCATTACTAAGAATATCTTTGATCATTTGATATGATATTTGAGGATGTTTTTTAATAATTTCTTTTTCTTGATCGTTTAAGGGACCGGGTTTTAATAAAATTTCAGTTGGAATAGCTATTTTTCCTACGTCATGAAAACAAGCGGCATAAAATAAATCAGATAATAAATTATTATGAATATTTAATTCATCAGCAATTTTCATTGTTAATTGCTGGACTCGTAAACAATGCTCTTTAGTTTTGACATCTTTTTGATGCAGTTTTGTAAGAATATTGGATAATTGTTCTAATTGATCCATTTTTTGATTAAAACCTTGATAATTACAAATAACTAAGATAACAGTATCTTCAATTGCTTTAAAAAGATGATTATTGCTTTTATTTGTTAAAGTTAAAGTATCATTATTAGATAATATTAACGGCTTTTCTTGATAATAATCAACAGCTATTTTACCAGTTAAAATAAAAATATTTTTAACACTTTCTGATTTATAAACAGGTTTAATGATATCAAAAGTATTAGCCTTTAAATTTCCTTTAATAATTTCTAAATTAGGGTTTGAATATAATAGTTCAAAACTATTACCATTAAAAATAGTTTTTTTTGGTTGAATATTATTATTTTTTATTTCCATAATGTGTTCCTCTTAACAGTAAATTGTAACTAATGAATTTTATGATGTCAATTTATAACCTTTTATTTTATGGTTGTTATCGTTATAATTAACAATAGGGACTGTTGTTTTGATGGAACTGTTATTGTATGATAGTCGCATATTTTAAAGTAGTTGAAGGAGGATTAGTAATTTAAATAAAATTATGAAAAAGATAAAAGAAATTGTTGTAGTTGAAGGAAAAACAGATACGGCTTTATTAAAAGAGTTATTTGAAGTTGATACAATTGAAACTCATGGATTAGCTTTAGATGATAAGACAATGGCATTAATTAAAGAAGCTAGTAAAAAAAGAGGGATTATTGTACTTACTGATCCTGATTTTCCTGGTAAAAAGATTCGTGATCAAATTCAAAAAGAAATACCTGAATGTAAACATGCTTTTGTTGCTAAAAAAGATGCTGTAGGTAAAAAGAAGTTAGGGATTGCTGAAGCTAAAAAAGAAGCAGTTATTGCAGCGATTGAAAATGTAGTAACATTTGATGCTAATAAAGAAAGTATTACTTGGAAAGAGTTTATTGATTTAGATATTATTGGTAATAAACAAAGAAGATTAGCAGTATATGATTTGTTTAATTTAGGATATGGGAATGTAAAGACGTTATTTAAAAGGTTAAATATGGTAGGAATTACTAAAGAAGAGATATTAAGGAGATTAGCAGATGAAAATTGCAAGTCATAATGGATTTGATTTTGTTGTTAGTGATGTATTTAAAGGGGAATATTTAAATGCACTTATTGATAACTTAAAAGTTAAATATCAAAATAACTTTGATGACTATAATGAAGTATATCATTGTAATGAGTTAATTCATAAACTACAAAAAGATCCTGATATAAAAGTAGAATATCATCTTATGTATAAAGATAAGCAATGCTTGGGAATAGCAATGATTTCGTCAGGAAAGATTGATTCAATAAAATTTTTTGATCAGGAATTTTTCAAAACTAATGATAATGATATTGTTTTAAATTATTTTCATATATCGCCATTAGGACGTGGAAATGGTACTTATTGGTTAAAAGAAATCATCTTACCATATTATCAAAATAAAGAATATATGTATTTAAAATCATCACATCCTCAGGCTTTTAGTCTATATCAACGTTTAGGACAAGAAATCGGCAGTTATACAACAGTAAGCGATAATGGTGATTTTAAAAGAAATGGTAAAATTTTTAGAATAAGGGTATAAAGTAAAAATGAAAGATATTGCAACTATAGCTACAACAAAAGAAATATTAGAAAAATATCAATTAGGAGCATTAAAGAAATTTGGTCAAAACTTTTTAATCGATATCAATATTATTGATAAGATCATAACAAGTGTGGATATCAATAAAAAAACAGCAGTTATCGAAGTTGGTCCAGGAATAGGGGCATTAACACAAAGATTAGCTTTACAAAGTGGCAAAGTAATTAGCTTTGAAATCGATGAACGTTTTAAACCAGTTTATCGTGATTATTTGAATTTTGATAATTTGAATATTATTTTTGGTGATTTTATGGAACAGGATATTGCCAAAGTTGTTTTAGATTTGAGAGAGGAATTTGACCAAGTATATTTAATTGCTAATTTGCCATATTATATTACTACTCCGATTGTTGAAAAAGTTCTTTTGAGTAATTGTAAAATTGATAGAATTGTTGTAATGATTCAAAAAGAAGTGGCTTTAAAAATGACAGGATCATTAAAAAATCCTCTAATGATGATGATTGAAGATATGGGATCAATTGATTATTTATTTACAGTTAGTAAAAACGTTTTTATCCCGGCACCACACGTTGATTCAGCAGTTATTGCTATTGATATAAAAAAAGAAGCTGATTTAAAGTTGTATGAAGTATTAAAGGTTTGTTTTAAACAAAGAAGAAAGACAATTTTAAATAATTTAAAACAACATTATGATAATGCCCAGGAGATTTTAGATAATGCTAAGATAGAAAGCAGTAAAAGAAGTGAAGAATTAGCGTTGGAAGATTTTAAAAATATCACCAAATTTATTTAATTTCATATAATAAAGTGGTGATTATAGATGAAAATAGGTGATATTGTTTGTCGAAAAAAATATGGAAAAGATATTTGTTTTCGCATTACAGATATAAAAGATGGAATCTATTATTTAACGGGGATTGAATATCGCTTAATAGCTGATAGTGAAGAAAGTGATTTGGAGTTAAGTGATTTTAGTAGTGAGAAAAATGATATTTTAGTTGAAAATAAACCATGTTTAAAAGGTAGTGTTTTACACATTGATGGGGATAAAGATTATTTAAAAATGTGTTTAAAGAAGTATAAAGAATTTAATATTAATGTTCATGGTTATTATATGAAAGAAACTGAAATTAAAGAAAAAATCATTCCTTTACTAGAAAAACATCGCCCTAATTTGTTAGTTATTACTGGACATGATGCGATGAAGAAAAATGGTAATCGTCATGATATTAATTGTTATTTACATTCAAAAGATTTTGTTGAGGCAATTAGACAAGCACGTTTATATGAAGATGATAAAGATAGTTTAATTATTTTTGCAGGTGCTTGTCAGTCATATTATGAATTATTATTAGCTAGCGGTGCCAATTTTGCTTCAAGTCCTAGTCGCAAAAATATTCATGCTTTAGATCCAGTATTTGTTGTTAGTCAAATAGCCAATGCAAGTATAAAAAACTATGTTGATTTAGAAAAAATTGTGGCTAAAACATCTAATAAGCAATTAGGTATTGGTGGTATTGATACTAGAGGAGTGGCACGTAAAATTTATCCAGCAAGTAGGTGAAGTAATGAAAATAAGAGCATATGCAAAAATTAATTTAGCGTTAGATGTAATTAGAAAAAGAGAAGATGGTTATCATGAATTAGAAATGATAATGGCACCAATTACACTACATGATTTAATTTATATTAATATTATTGATAGTGGTATTGAAATAGCTTCAAATAGTAAAATTATGCCAACTGATAATCGGAATATTATGTATAAAGTGGCCGCTTTGATGAAAGAACGTTATCAGATAAAAAAAGGTGTTAAGATTTTTGTTTATAAACATATTCCAACTCAAGCCGGATTGGCTGGAGGAAGCAGTGATGGCGCAGCAGTAATTAAAGCGATGAATCAATTATTTCATTTAAATTTAACATTGGAGCAAATGGCATCATTAGGTAAAGAAGTAGGGGCTGATATTCCATTTTGTATTTATCAAAAAATTGCTTTTGTTCAAGGAATTGGAGAGCGATTAGAATTTATAGAACATCCATTTAATTGTAAAGTATTATTAGTAAAACCTAAACGAGGTGTTTCTACTAAAAAATGTTTTAATAGTCTTGATTTAACAAAAGCCAGCCACCAAGATTGTCGGTTGATGATCAAAGGAATTGAAGAAAATGATTATCAGACAGTAATTGATAATCTTCAAAATACATTAGAGGCTCCTTCAATTGATATGGTGCCAGAAATTGAACAAATAAAAAAAGAATTAATGGAATTAGGTTTTGATGGAGCTTTAATGTCGGGAAGCGGATCGACTGTTTTTGGTTTAACTCGTGATGAAGAAATACTGGAAAATGGCTATAATTTTTTTAGAGGAAAGTATTATTTTGTCAGAAAAACTGAAATATTAAATGAATTATAAACTAAATATTAGAAAAGAGATACAATTTATCGCTAGTTTTTAGCTTTTTTCCTTTAACTAATGTTAATTTTTTGTTATTATGTTGTTGAAAAAAGAGGTGTGAAAATGAGAATATATGCGGTAGTAATGGCAGCTGGTAAAGGAACCAGAATGAAATCTGATAAACCTAAAGTTGTTCATGAGGTTTTGTATAAGCCAATGATCAATCATATTGTTGATGAATTGAAACAGGTTGGCGTAGATGAGATTTATGTTATCGTTGGTCATAAAGCAAATGAAGTTGAAAAATTATTAGATGATGTCAATATTGTTTATCAACATCAGCAGTTAGGAACTGGACATGCATTAATGCAATGCAAAGAAGCTTTAGCCAATAAAGAAGGAACTACAGTTGTTTTAAATGGAGATGCTCCACTTATTACTAGTAAAACATTACAAGATTTAATTGCTTATCATAATGATAATCATTTAAAGGGAACTATTATGACTTGTGATTGTGATTTAGATAAAAAATTTGGTCGTGTAATTCGTGAAAACGATCAGGTTAAAGGTATTGTAGAATTTAAAGATTGTACTCCTGAACAAATTCAAATTAGTGAGATGAATTGTGGAGAATACTGTTTTGACAACCAGGCTTTATTCCAGGCATTAGAAAAAGTTACTAACAACAATGCTCAAAACGAATATTATATTACTGATGTTATCGAAATTATGAATAACGACAACTTAAAAGTTGGTGGTTATAAAATTGCTGATTTAGCTGAAGTCGGTGGTATTAATGATCGCGTTGAATTAGCTGAGGCTACTAAAACATTACAGTTAAAAGTAAACAAACAGCATTTATTAAATGGTGTTAATATTATCGATATTAATAATACTTATATTGGTGTTGATGTTGAAATCGGTAGTGATACAACAATTGAACCAGGATGTATTATTAAAGGTAAAACAAAGATTGGCAATAATTGTCATATAGGTCCTTATTGTGAATTTGATAATGTTGAAATCAAAGATAATGTAGAAATTAAATTCTCAGTTATTTCTGATTCTATTATTGAAAATGGCGTTGATATTGGACCATTTGCAAGACTTAGAACAAATTGTCATATTATGGAAAATGCTCATATGGGTAACTTTGTAGAAATGAAAAAAGCTGTTTTTGGAAAAGGAAGCAAGGCTTCACATTTAACATATGTTGGCGATGCAACAGTTGGAAGCAACGTTAACATGGGTTGTGGAACTATAACATCTAATTATGATGGTAAAAATAAATATCAAACTATTATCGGTGATAATGCATTTATTGGATGTAATAGTAATCTAGTGGCACCAGTATCAGTTGGTGCAAATGCTTATGTCGCTGCTGGATCAACAATTACTGATCAAGTTAATGACGACGCTATGGCAATCGCTAGAGCAAGACAAGTAAATAAAGAAGGTTACGCTAAGGTATTAGAAGAAAAGAGAAATCAAAAAGGAAAATAGGAGAATAAGATGAAGAACAAAATTACTGTTTTTTCGTTATCAGCTAGTAAAGAATTAGCTAATGATATTGCAGAAAAATTAGGAACTAAAGTAGGAAAAAGTAAAGTACATCATTTTGCAGATGGTGAAATTTTGGTTGAAATTGATGAATCAGTACGTGGAAAAGATGTTTTTATTGTTCAATCAACTTCAAATCCAGTTACTGAAAATTTAATGGAAATCTTAGTTTTAGTTGATGCTTTAAAAAGAGCTTCAGCTAAAGAAATTACAGCTATTATTCCATATTTTGGATATGCAAGACAAGATCGTAAAGCTAAACCAAGACAACCAATTACTTCAAAATTAGTTGCTGATTTATTAACGGTAGCAGGGGTAACACGTGTTGTTACTGTTGACTTACATGCAGCTCAAATTCAGGGATTCTTTGATATTCCTGTTGATGAAATGCAAGCATTACCATTAATTTCTAATTATTTTAAAAGAAAAAATATGGAAGATATTTGTGTTGTTTCTCCAGATCATGGTGGAGCAACTCGCGCTCGTAAATTAGCAGTAGCTTTAGATGCACCAGTAGCTATTATTGATAAAAGAAGACCTAAACCAAATGTAGCAGAAATCATGGGGGTATTAGGTGATGTATCAGGTAAAAACTGTATCATGATTGATGATATGATTGATACAGGTGGTACAATTGTTGCGGGAATTGAAATGTTAAAAGAAAAAGGTGCTAAATCAATTTCTGTAGCTTGTACGCATCCAGTTTTCTCTGGACCAGCAGTTGAAAGACTACAAAACTCATCTGCTGATGAAGTAGTTGTTACAGATACAATTAAATTACCAGAAGAAAAAATGTTTTCTAAATTAAAAATCGTTTCTGTAGCTGGGTTACTAGCTAAAACAATCGAAAATATTGAAAACTGCTTACCGGTTTCTGATGTTTTCCAAATGTTTGATTTTGATAAATAAAAAAAATTAGCTATTATTTAATCATTGATTAAATAATAGCTTTTTTCTACAATTTACTAAATGTTTCAATATTTTTGTTATAGAAACGCTGTACCATATTGATAACCCAGTTTTGCTTATCTTTACGATAATAAGAAATAACATATCCAAGGACAATTAACCCACCCAAGAAAGCACAGATCATATCAGTTAAAGAATCATGAACTCCAGTAGAATAATGATTGATACAATCATTATTAAAGAAAATTAACATTCCATATTCATAGAATTCCCATATAACAGCAACAGATAAATTAACAGCAACAATAAAAATTAAAAAGATAATGTAATCCTGTTTATTGCTAATATGTGTTTGCTTTTTAATAAGAGTAAAAATAAAAACAGCAAAAATACTAGCAAGAATACCGCTGAAAAAATGAACAATTTTATCAAAATATGCGACATGATAGCCACCTAAACAGCTACCAATTAAAGATGCAAAATAGATAAAGACTACGTTCAATATTTTGACTTCATCGGTCATTTTGATTTTTAAAATGTGCATAAGCGCTGGGAAAAGCCACGGTGTTAAACAAGCAACGATTCCCATATAAAAAGCCTGTTGATTACCATTTAGATAATTATAAATAAATGATCCTGCTAAAGTAATAATATAAATACCGGTCATTAAATAAAATACTAATTTGCTACTTGTTTTTTTCATCTGCCCATCTCCTCGTATAATATGTTTTTAATGATGGATTTTCAACTTATTTAAATAGATAATGTATGGTTTATATCATCTTTGATGATTTTGCAAGGTATTAATTATGGTAAGTCATTAACCTATTTTAACAGCTATGATAGCTTTTTTGGTTTAATTTAGTTGAAATAATAAATGGATTATTTTATTGTTCTCTTTTAAGGATAACATACTTTTTAATGTTTATCACGTTAATTATTAATGTTTTAAAGTTGTTATATACGCTAATCATATCTATTTTGCTAAAAAAGTTTATATTTAATTGAAAAAAATTATCTCTTTTGTTTAGTTGAAACAATTTATTATTGCAATATTAAACTAATAAGGGTAATATAGTTAGCGTAAACTAACTATAATTTATATAAAGGAGCATGACATGCAATTAACAAAAGAAAAACTAACATACTTACTTTTTTTATACGATTATAAGGATAAAGGCTATACGATTACTAGAATTGCTCAGGAAATGAATATATCCAAATCAACAATTAGTCGTGTTATAAAAGTCAAGATAATTTGACCAATTTGTTGCAATTAAGTGTTCTCAGTTTTTTTAGGATTTAATTTATCTTTGATTCGATAAGATGGACCTGTGATATTAAAT
>NZ_NFKR01000019.1 GCF_002160495.1 Erysipelatoclostridium sp. An173
GGTTTCTTCATCATGGAAAGTATAACACAAATTTTACAATCTATAAATTCTTTTTCTAAACAATCTTTTAAATTCTCTCAATTTATCGAACCTTTGCTTCTCCTTAAGATGCTTCCTTCTGATATCTCTTATGAATTGAACGATGAAGACTTTATCTTTAATCTTCAACAGGCTTTTAAACATATCGATTGGCTGAATGATTATTTTAAAAATAATCTTCTAAAAAAAGAAATATGCAAACTTAAAAATCATAAACCTAAGGATAATACTATCCCTTATGCTGATTTCACTATTGATAAACCTCCGCTGTTTAAAAAGAATTTACCTGTTCGGCTTGATTTCCAGTCTATTCTGAACGATTCTTCTATCAACGGCAAACCTTTAAAACCTGTCAAACGCAGAAATCCTGATTCTTTTGGTTTTATAGTTGTTTGCCCTTTTTGTGGCGCTCCAAAAGAGTATATCTATGATAACAACAATGGTAAAGGTCAATTTCAATGCAAGGCCTGTAAGCATACTTTTACTGTTAAGACTTCTTTATCCGGTCAAACCGGTCTGTATTGTCCTTACTGTAATACCAAACTCGATTTGAAACATGATAGAAAAGGTTATCTTGTTTTTGCATGCGCCAATAAAAAATGTCCTCATTTCAAAGCCAACAAGAAGCTTTTACAGGAAGGTAATGCTGAACATCTGAAAACTTCTAGTGGTCAGTATCTTCTTCACTACCATTATCGAGAATTCAAGTTCGATCTGGAAACTTTACGTAAGGTCGATGAGGTCATCTCCGGTCCTGTCAACTTGTCTCGTATCCACTTCGATCAGAGGGTTCTGGATCTTGCTTTGACCTATTATGTCAACTATGGATTATCTTCCAGAAAAACTGCTTTGATCCTTAAACAGGTCCATGGTTTACGTATTTCCCATCAGACTGTCATTAATTATGCCAGTTCTGTTTCTGCTGTCATAAAATCACTGGTCGATAAATATCCTTATAAAATCGGTAGTACTCTTTCTTGCGATGAAACATATATCAAGATCAGAGGAAAGAATCATTATGTATTCTTTTGGTCTGATCCAGTAAGCAAGATCATTACTTCCTATACGATATATTCGATCAGAGATACTGAATGTGCATGTAAATCAATATGTGATTGTCTCAACAAATATAGCGAGATCCCTGATGATCTGACCTTGATCACCGATGGTAATCCTATTTACAATGCAGCTCAGGTTTTCTTTGAATTAAACGACATCAAATTTGATCTGCATCAAGTAATTGGTGTTAAAAACAAAGATGAAGAGTCCAAGAAATATCGTCCTTTCAAACAGATCGAAGAACGTCTTAATAGAACATATAAACGAAACTACTATGGTACGAATGGTTATGATAAGCTTGAATGTGCTAATAGCTATATGGTTCTGTTTGTATGCTTCTTTAATTTTTTGAGACAACATTCATCATTAGACTTTAAAACACCTGTAGATGATGATCTTTTTGATAATTCAATGCTTATGCCAGATAGATGGTTAAAGCTGATTGAATTAAGTTCACAATATCACATTAATTAGCATTGTTTAAAAATTACTGTGAGACCCGATACCCTCATTGCGCCCTTTTTTAGGGCTTTTTTTATCATTTTTCCAGTCTTACGATTTACGATTTTTCAAAACTGGATTTTACTCTTTTTATTTTTGCGGATTCGTGTAAAAAAGTACAAAAATTTTCAGTTCGATATTAATTTTTCATAAATTCTTTACACTACCCAATTGTATTTCCACTCTTTTGATTTTCTACTGTTGCCCCACATTCAGGACAAAACTTAGCACCCTCTTCTAATTTAGTTCCACATTTACTACAAAACATTTTTTCCCCTTCTTTCATGAATTTTAATTATTCATTAGCGATTTTCATGACTAGTAATAAAATCAGCATTTTTCTTTTCAATCTCGTTTAAAACTCCCTCATCAAAAGCATCCGCTTCAACAGTACCGCTATACCATGATTTAGAATTAAAGTAATTTTGTAATGCTTCATCATTAAATTTTCTGCCATGACGAGCATAGATTTCATTTCTACCAATTCTTAACTGTTCAGCAGTTTTTCCTTGAAGATCAGCTTCTGTCAATAATTGAGTATTACTATTTGGAAAAACGTAATCCTCACTATTTTGTAAAGCTGCTGTTGCATCTTCCTTAACAACCACTTTACATGTTACTTTTTGATCACCATAAGTAACAGTTACTTCTGTTTCTCCCGCTTTTATCCCTTTAACACGTCCAGAATCAGATACTGTCGCTATATTACGATCCTTGCTTTTATAAGTCACATCATCTTGATTACAATCAAGAAACTGGTTTTCACCAACTTCTATTTCTAATTCATCTGGTGAAACTTTTAATTTTGAACTCTTACTATCACTATCTTTGCTATCTTCTTCGCTTTCTTGGGCAGTGTATTCTGGTTTATCATTTGCGATAAAATTTTGATAAACGAAAAATCCACCGCCACCAATTACAAGTAGCGCTATAACAGCAATGATAATGATCTTTACATCAATTCCTTTGCTTTGTTTATTTTGTGCATTTTTACTGCTTCTTGTAAGCTCTGGTTCAACTTTTGCCCCACAGTTTTCACAAAACAAATCACCTTGCTGTATTTCATGTCCACAGTTTTTACATTTCATATTTTACTCCTCAACCCTCATTTTTTTACCTTCTAACAATAAAGAAATTATAGCATAAATCATCATATTTGTATAGATTTGTCAAAACATGTAGGCTTCAAATACATGCAAACTTCAAATAATTAAAACACAAATATTATATTTTTTACCAACACTTAATATTGGCATTCTGATAATACAAATAATAATATAGAAACGAGGAGGGATTAACTATGTTTTGCATTAATTATGGTAAACAAATACCTGATGATGCCACTTTTTGTCCAAAATGCGGCACAAAAATATTTGTCGAATCAACTAATCAATCAAATACTACTTATACAAACAATCAAAAAAACAAACAACAAAGTTAACTTAAACGAACCATTTAAATGGCATGCTGGAGCAATTATCTGGTTTATAATTTTAATCATAATATGCCTTTATACTATCTTTTTCCATTTACAATTGAATGCTTTATTAAATATAGATGAGCTATCTTTAAACATTAATGCATTCTATCCGATAAATCAGGTAACATTCTATCCGATAAATCAGGTAATTAGTTTAACGATTGCAACATTACAAATTTTATCTATTATATTCCTATTAATAAAAAGACTTCGCTTTTGTGTCTATTCATTTTTCATTTTAGAAGCTGGCGCTATGATTTATAATTTTTATCAAATTTATAATCTTAGTCAATTACACCCATATGCTAGTTATATAGCTCCATCTTTTATTTTTATAAACTTTGTTAAAATACTTATTTGCGCTACAATTACATATTTAGTGCTAAGAAATCATTGGCAAGATTTAAAATAATATAATATTAATAAAGTAAAAAATTGTTGTTTTTATTGTTGTGATAACTAATATTATGAAATATCAGTTATTTATATACTATTTATAATACATAAAATTGAAAAAATAATTTATATTTGACAATTTTTGTAATATTATTAATAATATATAAAAAGAGGAGGAATTAATATGTTTTGTACTAACTGTGGTAAACAAATACCTGATGATGCTCGTTTTTGTCCTGAATGTGGTGCTCAAACAGAACCACGAGCAAATACAGCATCCACTGCTAATCAAGCAAATACATATAGCCAGCAAAATCAAGGTTATAACAATTATCAGCAAATGAACCGCCAACAAAATATGAATATGCCAGGGGTTTTTAAATGGGGAACTGGAGCAATTGTATGGTTTGTTATTTTGATTTTGGGATGTCTTGCTTCGATTGGAATCTATTCTCAAGAAGAATTTTTGTACATGCAATTAGTTGGCTTTAATCCTAATATCGTTAAAATATTAGAAGGCTTAGCATTAGTTGCGATAGTTATTTTAATCATTAAAAGATTACGTCTTTGTATTTATGCATTTTATGGTTTAAAATTAGCTGAGGCTATTTATATTTTTATGACATTAGGTGCCTATATGCAATCTGAAATGTTAATAACAACAGTTGCTGGTTTACTAATTAATGTTGTAATTACATATTTAGTTTTAAAAAATTACTGGCATCAGTTAAGTTAAAAAAAACCAATAGAGCAGCAATGCTTTATTGGGTTTTTCACTATTTAACACTTATTTCACTTACGCAAGTATCACTATATTTATTTCCTGTATAAACCTCATCAATTCTTAAAACCATTTGTTTACTTTGATGTTGATTAGCTAACTTAAATGACTGACTTTGATTATAAATATCTTCAATATCAATTTGTTCTTCACCATCATCAAAAATCAATGTTACCTTTTTAATACGACTATTTTTATAATATAAATCTTCACTTTTACAATAACCGTTTAAAATATTAATCTCATTAATTGAACTTTCTTGTTCAAAAACAAATGTCAACGTTTCTCCAATACCATCACCATCAATACCATCACTCCAAGCTGTTGAATTATTTTGGTCTATTAAATTATTAGCTGAATAATCATAATTTTCCTGCATTAACGTTGATGAAGCATTAATAGCAGTGATTACAGCCTGGCTAGATTTAACCGTAACCTGACAGGTCTCTTTTTGATTGCCTGCAGTAACTGTTATTGTCGTTGTACCGTTTTTAATCCCTTTAACTCGACCAGAATCAGATACTGTTGCAATATTATGATCATCACTTTTAAAAGTTACATCTTTTAAATTAGTTTCAATAAATTGATTTTCCCCAACATCAATTTCCATTTTTTCTGGTGTTATTTCTAAACTTGTTATTTGCTCTTTAGTAACTTGTTTATTTGTATCATATTCCGGTTTATCATTTTTAAAAACATTCTGGTATAAAAAATAGCCACCACTTCCCACAACAATTACTATAATCAACGTTATAATAATTATCTTAATCTTTTTATTATCAATTCTATTTTTTCCTAGTTTAGTACCACAGTTTTCACAAAAAAAACTAGCTTTTTCATTTTCAAAACCACATTTTGGACATTTCATCACTAATACTCCCTTCTTTTAGTTTTATTTTATCATGATTTTAAAATAGAATATATAAATTTTTTTATCAACAATTAAAGTATCATGTTATAATACAATAACATAGAAAATAAAAGCAAAGGATGGAAAGAAAATGTTAATAACTGTTAATAATTTATCAAAATCTAATGGTATTAAAAAAATAGTTGATAATGTTTCTTTTACAATTGAAGAAAATGATAAAATCGCTTTAGTAGGTGTTAATGGTACCGGGAAAAGTACTGTTTTAAAAATATTGGCTGGTAAGGAAAACTATGAAGGTACACTATTACAAAAAAAGGATATCTCGATTTCATATTTACCACAAAATCCTGATTTCAATCCTAATAATACAGTCCTTGAACAAGTACATCACGATTTAAAAGATCATAAAGTAAATGAATATGAAATAAAGGCCATTTTAAATCGTTTTAACATTACTAATCATCAAGCTAAAATCAGCGAACTATCTGGTGGTCAACAAAAAAGAATTGCCCTGGCAATAACTTTATTACATCCCGGTGATTTATTAATTCTTGATGAGCCTACTAACCATCTTGATAATGAGATGATTGAATATTTAGAAAAATTTTTAATTAAGTTCAATAAAGCAATTTTCATGGTTACCCATGATCGTTATTTTCTAGAACGGGTAACTAATAAAATAATGGAAATTGATCGTACTAAAATTTATGAATATGAAGCTAATTATACTAAGTTTTTAGAATTAAAAGCAATTAGAGAAGAAAATGATTTAGCTTTACAGCATAAACGAAAACAATTTTTGAAAAAAGAATTAGAGTGGGTTCGAGCTGGGGTCCAAGCTAGAACAACTAAAAGCAAAGACCGGCTTCAGCGTTTTTATCAGCTAAGCAATATTGCTGATATCGAAACTGTTAATCAAGTAGAAATGATTAATATCGCTTCGCGACTAGGACGAAAAACCATTGAATTAGTTGATTTACAAATGCGTTATGAAAACAATATTTTATTTGATCATTTTTCATACTTGTTTAATCCCAATACTAGAATTGGTATTTTAGGTAATAATGGTTGTGGAAAAAGCACCTTATTAAAAATAATCGCTAAAGAATTGCCACCTACTCATGGTGAAGTAATTCATGGCCAAACAGTAAAAATTGGTTTTTTTAAACAAATGAGTGATGATCTTGACGAGTCACTTACTGTCATCGATTATATTAAAAAAACTAGTAACTATTTGCAAACCAGCGAAGGAAGTTTTAGCGCTAAACAAATGTGTGAACGCTTTTTATTTGATACTACTTTACAACATACTCAAATTTCGCGTTTATCCGGTGGTGAAAAAAGACGTTTATACTTATTAAATATATTAATGCAGGCTCCTAATGTTTTATTACTTGACGAACCAACCAATGATCTCGATATTACAACTTTAACTATTTTAGAAGATTATTTAGATAGCTTTAATGGGTTAGTAATTACTGTATCCCATGATAGATATTTCTTAGATCGAGTTTGTGATGGCCTTTTCGTCTTTAAAAATCAACAAATAACTTATCATAACGGCGGTTATAGCAGTTATATTGATTTAAAAGAAGAAAATAAAGTTAAAGAAAAAAGTGATGGTGCTAAACGTTATCAAGAACAAAAGCAAAAACAGCGCGAAACAAGAGTCCGCTTAACTTCTAAAGAACAAAAAGAATTAGAAACAATGGAAGATACTATTTTAGATTTAGAAAATCAAATTAATGAATTAAATCAACAAATGAGTTTATATCAAAACTATTATGATAAATTAGTTGAAATCTCAAATCTTGCCAGCAAACTAAACAGTGAATTGGAAGCAAAAAATGAACGCTGGTTAGAATTATTAGAAAAACAAGAACAAAGTCAAAACAATTCCCGATAATTTTAATCGGGAATTGTTTATTCATACCAGCTAATAATATCATCAGCCTTTTTAAAACCTAATTTTTCATGAAATTTCATTGATCCAAAATTATTACACTCAACTTGAAGATAAACAATCTCTTTATTTTTTAATAAATTTGCAATCAATGTCGTTTCTAACATCGTACCGATTTTCATGCGCCGATATTGTTCAAGAACCTCAACAAAACCAATCGTTCCTTCACTATGAATACCAGCAAAACCAACAATTTCATCTTCAATAAAAGCCCCAATAAAAACATTAGCTTCTAGTCGCGTAATTAAATACTCTTTAGTAACCGGTGCTTTATAATTAGCCATAATAAAATCTAAATAGTTTTTATCAAGCAATTTAATTTTAACTTTAGGATTATTTATTGGGAAAATATCGTCTTTTAAATAACTATATTGATAAGCACTAATTACTTTATCTAATTTAAATTTATCTTTTATTAGTGAATCAAAAATACTATTATGAATGACTAACGACTTGCAATTTGGTAGTTGATTTAAATATTTGGCTATTTGCTGATTAGTTCCTTTAATAAAATAAGTACCATTAAAATACATAACAATTAAATTTTCATTACAACAAATAACTTTTGCCCCATGAAAATAAACATAAATAAAATCAACATTATTTAAATAATCTTTTTTCAATTGTTTAGATATTAATTCATCCATTTTATCTCCTAAAAAAAACAGGATTGATTTCAATCTATCCTGTCTTTAATAAATAATATTACATCTTCAAGAAACGTCTAATTGATACAAAACTTCCAATTAAACCTACTCCTGCACCAATAGCAGCAAGAATTAATGAGAAATCACGAATAAAAGGCATTGGTTCTTTTAATGCTAACATCGCCGATAATAAAGCACCGCCAGCATAATCATAAATCGTTTGATATCCATATATTAATACAATAATCGGGATAATAGAACCAATCAATCCAATTAACATTCCCTCTAGCATAAATGGAATTCTAATATACCAGTTACTAGCACCAACCATACGCATGATACTAATTTCTGTTTGTCTTGCAGTAATAGTAATCTTAATTGTATTTGCAATCATGAATAGGGCAACTACAGATAATCCAACAATGAAAACAGTTCCACCAGTTTGAATTGTTTGTAATGTTTGAACCATGTTTTCAGTTGACTCCCCACCATAAGTAGCACTATTTACATTAGGAATTTCTTCGATTTTTTTAGAAATAGCTTCGATTTGACTAGCATCTTTAACTTCTACTTCATAAGCTGCTCCTAATGGATTTTCATCACGATATGATTCAAATAACTCTGCTCCATCTTCACCTTGTTTTTCGATTAATTTATCCAATTCCTGATCTTTAGTATAATAAGTACTCTTAGTTACTCCATTAATCGCATTAATTTGATCACCAACAGCTAATTCAGCTTCACTATCAATATTTCGTTCAAGTTTAACATAAATACTAACACCTTCTTCAATATTAGCACTAATATCTTGAACATTTAACGCTAAAACACCAATTACCCCAATTAACAATAATGTAATTGTAACAGCAAAAATTGATGAAAATGACATAACTCCATTACGCCAGATATTTTGAACGGCAGTTACAAAATGTCTCGGTAAGTTTTTTATACAGCTAACAAATTCTTTCATTAAATTTCATAACCTCCTAAACTAGTATCAGCATTAATACATCCATTTTCAATTAAAATGGTTCTCTTTTTATGTTCTTGAACAATTTTACTATCATGAGTAACAACTAGAATAGTGGTATTTTGTTTTTCATTAATTCGTTCTAAGATCTTAATAATTTCTTCAGATGTTTCTGGATCTAGATTCCCTGTTGGTTCATCAGCAATTAATACTTTAGGACGATTAACGATCGCACGAGCAATTGCTACCCGTTGTTGTTGTCCCCCTGATAATTCATGAGGAAAAGAATTTACTTTATCCTCTAAACCAACTAATTCTAATGTAGCTCTAACACGTTGACGAATCTCAGCTCTTGGTGTATCAATTACTTCCAAGGCAAAAGCAACATTTTCAAATACAGTCTTTTTAGGTAATAATCTAAAATTTTGGAAAACTACACCGATATTACGACGGAAATAAGGGATCTTACTATTACGTAATTTAGATACATCCTGCCCAACTACTTCTACTTTCCCTGAAGTAACCTTTTCTTCCCGATATAATAATTTGATAAAAGTAGACTTTCCTGATCCAGTAGAACCGATGACATAAACAAATTCACCAGGTTCAATGGTAAGATTTATGTTATTAAGTGCTCTTACACCAGTTTTGTAAATTTTTGTAACGTTTGTAAGTTTTATCATATTGTTGTCGTTTAGACTATCTCCTTTCTTATTTTTATTTATATATATTTAGTTTTCAAATATTCAATTTTCCAAGAGCCCTTTTGCTCCACGGTTATTATAGCACACTTTGTCAAATAAGGGCATAAATACTGTCATTATCACTTAATTTTTGATACAATAAAATAAAGAGGTGACAATATGAAAAGAATATGTCCAATATGCCAAACAGAACTAAAAAATAATTGTTTTATCAAAGACAATGGCATGTCAAGTCTAAGTTATCTTGAGTTAATTATTAAAAATGATGATTTAAAAAAAACTAACTATGAACTAAAAAGCTGCTATTGTCCTAACTGTGGCCACGTTGATTTTTACATCGATTTAAATAGTCATAATAAATAAATCAACGGTAGAAAAGAAATCGCGAGATTTCTTTTTTATTTAAAGAAACCAAATATTTTTGATAATGATTTAAAAGTGTTGACTTTTTAAATCAACACTTTAATTAATTTATAAATCAATTGATGGTAGCGTAAAGCCACGTCCTTTTACACTATGAGTAGCATTACTAATGATAAAAGCCGTTGGATCGATTTCTAGAACCATATCATTTAATAAATGTAATTCCCGTTTAGATACTACTGACATTACTGCATATTGATCTTTTTGCTGGTATCCAGTAGTAATATTTAATAAAGTACAGCCACGATTAATATTATCGAAAACAACTTTACGAATCTCTTTCCATTTCGGTGAAATAATCGTTACTTGAACTTTTGTTTCACCAAGCATCATTACTTGATCCATTACAATTGTTAAGATAATAACAACAGCTATGGCGTATAAAACTTCTTCGATTGTAATTGGACAAAAGATTACCTGAATTACTAAAACTAAACAATCAAATATATTTATTAACCAGGCTAATGAAATTCCAGTTTTTTTACTAATGATCATTGGTGGAATATCCATTCCCCCAGTACTACCACCGACTCTAAAAACCAGCCCAGCTCCAATTCCCATACAAAGTCCCGCATAAATTGTCGCTAAGATTGGGTCATTAGTAATAGTTGAAAATGCATCAACTCGTTCTAATAACGCTAAAAAAGTCGGATAAATAAAAGTACTCAATAATGTTCCATAAGCAAACTTTTTACCTAAGTAAAAATACCCAATAATAAACATAATGATGTTAATTGCATAAACAGTATAAGAAATGTTGATTCCTGTTACTGCTTTAACTGCAATCCCAATACCAGAAGCACCACCAGTAATAAATCCTGCCGGTGTAATAAATGCACAAATACCTAGTGCTAAAATAAAGTTACCTAAAATAATAATTAATGTTTCTTTTAATATTTTCTTCATTACACCCTCCTTATAAACTTGTTTTTAAATATGCATAAATAAAATCATCTAAATCACCATCTAAAACTGCTTTTGGGTTATTAGATTCATAATTACTACGATTATCCTTTACTAAAGAATATGGATGTAATACATATGATCTAATTTGCGAACCCCAGGCAATCTCTTTTTGTTCACCTTTTAATTCTTGTAATTGACTAGCCTGTTTTTCTAACATCAATTGATATAATTTA
Organism: Erysipelatoclostridium sp. An173; assembly: GCF_002160495.1. GTDB lineage: Bacteria > Bacillota_I > Bacilli_A > Erysipelotrichales > Coprobacillaceae > Thomasclavelia > Thomasclavelia merdavium. Next base: position 10,974 of record NZ_NFKR01000019.1, read on the forward strand.
CTCTTTAACATGATCATTGCCTGCTCACGGTTTTGAATTTGACTACGCTGACTTTGACAAGTAACAACAATATTTGTCGGTAAGTGCGTTATTCTAACAGCAGAATCAGTTTTATTAATATGCTGTCCTCCAGCACCACTAGCACGATAAGTATCAATTTTTAAATCACTACTTTGAATTTCAATTTCGATTTCATTATTAAACTCCGGCATAACATCAACAGAAGCAAATGATGTATGACGCCGTTTAGCTGAATCAAATGGTGATAACCGCACTAATCGATGAACACCTTTTTCTGCTTTTAAATGACCATATGCCATGTCGCCTTTAATCAGCATAGTTACTGACTTAATACCAGCAACATCACCATCTAAATAATCAAGAACTTCAACTTTCCAGCCTTTATTGGTTGCATAACGCTGATACATTCTAAATAACATATCGGCCCAATCCTGGCTTTCAGTACCACCAGCACCTGGATGAATTTCTACGATAGCATTTAAATCATCATGTTCACCTGATAGTAACATTGTTTTTTCAAACTCACCTAAATCATGTTGAAAAGTTAAAAAATCGCTTTCAAGAATTTCCATGAACTCTTTATCTTCAGTATTTTTTACTAATTCATAAGTTTCATTTAATTCATCAAGTTTTTGTTTTAGTGAATCATATTGTTCAACTGTTTTTTTCATTCGATTTAACTTATCGTAAATCCCTTTAGCTTTATTAGCATCATTCCAAAATCCCTCTTGTAATGTAATAACAGTTAGTCCTTCAATCTCTCGACGATATGCTTCAATATCGATTGATTGATAAAACTCATCTATTAATAAATGGGCTTTAGAAAGCCCATTTTTAATTTCATATAATTCCATTATTTAAACGTTAATTCCATTTTTAAATGAGGAATTTTTTGCTCAGTTTCACTACCTGGACGCACTCCCATATGAACAATATTACGAGAAATCGTATCAGCAATACTGCTAGTCATTTGTTCAAACATATAGAATGCTTCTTCAGTATACTCAGCTAAAGGATCTTTTTGGGCATAAGCTCTCAAATAAATACCATTACGTAACTTAGTCATGGCATCAATATGATTGATCCAAGTATAATCAATTACTCCTAAAAGAATACTTCTTTCATATTGTAATTTCTTTTCTGGTGGTAAATCTTTATTAAAACGACTAGTATATTGATTGAATACTAAATCTGTTAAGGTATCAGTTAATTTTTTAGGATCATGTTGTAAGGATTCACAGTTATTAGCATGAATTTCTACTAATAACATGTAGTTTTTAGCAACAAAATCAACAACTCCAGCAACATCAATCGTATCATGTTTACCATCATGTTTAGTATATTGACGCACTGTCATTTCAATAGCTTGATTGAACATTCCTTTAACAATATCATCTAAACTATCTTCAGACATGATATCATCACGTTCTTTATACATAATTTCACGTTGTTGACGCATAACATCATCGTATTCCAAAATATGTTTACGAGCATCAAAGTTTTGTCCTTCAACTCGTTTTTGGGCACTTTCAATGGCTTTAGTAACCATTTTATTTTCAATTGCCTGATCATCATCTAAATAATCTTTAAATGAACTTAATCTTTCACCAGCGAAACGTTCCATTAATTCATCTTCAAAAGATACATAGAATACTGAATACCCAGGATCTCCTTGACGACCAGAACGTCCTCTTAACTGATTATCAATACGTCTAGATTCATGTCGTTCAGAACCGATAACTGCTAAACCACCAATTTCGGCAACACCTTCACCTAATTTGATGTCAGTACCACGACCAGCCATGTTAGTAGCAATTGTAACTGCTCCACGTTGACCAGCTTTTTCAATAATTTCAGCTTCTTTAGCATGATTTTTAGCATTTAAAACGTTATGTTTAATTTTACGACGATTTAACATTTTTGATAAAACTTCTGATGTTTCAACAGATACTGTACCAATCAAAATTGGCTGTCCATAAGAATTACGGGCAACAACTTCATCACATAAAGCTTTAAATTTATTTGCTTTAGTTGAATAAATTTTATCATTGCGGTCATCTCTAATAACTGGTCGATTAGTTGGAATTTCAATAACACGCATGTTGTAAATTAATCTAAATTCTTCTTCTTCAGTTTTAGCAGTACCAGTCATCCCTGCTAATTTATTAAATAATCTAAAGAAGTTTTGATAAGTAATTGTGGCACGAGTTTCAGTTTCTTCTTTGATTGGAACTCCTTCTTTTGCTTCGATTGCTTGATGTAATCCATCTGAATATGCACGTCCTGGCATAACACGACCAGTGAATTGGTCAATGATCATGATCTTAGCATTTTTAATATCATGACTACCATCATCAGTAGCAATCATATATTCAACATCACGAGTCATAACATAATTAGCTTTTAAGGCCTGATTAATACGATGTACTAATGATGTATGTTGTGGATCATATAAGTTATTTAATTTAAATCCTTTTTCTGCTTTAGCAATACCACTAGCAGTTAAAGCAACTGTTTTACTTTCAATATCAACTTCATAATCTTTATCTGCCTGTAAAGATTTAACAAACTTATCAGCTTGTAAATAAAGGGCAGCAGTATTCTTTCTACCACCAGAAATAATTAATGGTGTTCTTGATTCATCAATTAAAATTGAGTCAACCTCATCAATTAATGCATAATTTAACCCTTTTACTAACACTTTATCTTCTAAACGAGTTACCATGTTATCACGTAAATAGTCAAAACCTAATTCTGCATTAGTAGTATAAGTAATGTCACATCCGTGAGCCTGTTGTTTTTGTAATGGGGTTAATTCACGTTTATTTAAACCAACTGTAAGTCCTAAAAAATTAAATACTAAACCGTTATTTTGGGCATCACGTCCAGCTAAATAATCATTAACTGTTACAACATGTACCCCTTTATTAGTTAAAGCATTTAAATAAACTGGAAAGATTGATGTTAATGTTTTACCTTCACCAGTTTTCATTTCTGCAATATCACCTTCGTGTAAAGTAATAGCCCCCATAATCTGTACCTTAAATGCTTTAAGGCCAAGTTTACGATAAGCCGCTTCACGAACTACTGCATAAGCATCAATAATAATATCATCTAGAGTTTTTCCACTGGCTAAAGCTTCTTTAAAAACATTAGTTTGATTAGCTAATTCATCATCACTCATTGCTTGATATTTAGGTTCTAAGCTTAAAACTTCATCAGCCATCTTATCTAATTTTTTTAATTGCTTTCTTTCATCATCAAAGACTCCTTTGATCTTAGCAACTAATCCTTTTTTTGTTGAATGAGGCGTAGTACTAAAAGGAATTACTTCTCCGTTATATTCACCATGGAAATCTTCTACTTTTATATCTTCCCCAGTATCATCTTTTAAATCAACGATATCTTTTACAGCATCTGGGTTAAGTCCTTCTTTTTCTTGTTTCTTTTTCAATTCTCTACGAATTTGCTCTTTTCTACTTGCCATGAAATACGCTCCTTATTCTTTGTCTATCGTATTATAACATTTAAAGTTATTAATTTAAACCCCTTAAGTGAATTAGTAAATTATATTCTAATTACGATGTAAAATCAAGATTAAATTATTGTTTATAAATTGTAAAATAAAAGCCAATATTCCTTGAATCACTTCAAGTCTATTGGCTTTTAAATATTTTTAAACTTTTACTACATGTTTGGCCTGCATCCCACGATCACTTTTATAAAGCTCAAATTCAACTAATTCGCCTTCATTTAAAGTTTTATATCCATCTTGTAAGATTTGACTATAATGTACAAATACATCTTTTCCATCGCCACGGTCAATAAATCCAAAACCTTTTTCCGCATTAAACCATTTTACTTTTCCTTGCATTTCATTCACCCCTTTAATCATCTGGTCAACTTTAGTATATTACTATTATTTTTTAAGATAAATTAATTTCACTCGACAAAAAATGCATCGTTACCTTTTTTAGCTTATTTTGGCTTATTCATTGTCAAAATAACAATCAATAACTAAAAAAACAAATAAAATTATCATATTTTAACTAAACAAAAATAAAACATCAACGAGACAAATTTATCACCAATTTAAGACAAAAATCACCACAATTTGCGTTATAATATAGTCAGGTGATAAAGATGATTTGTCCACGATGTAAAAATCAAGATCCAAAATATTTTTATACTTTCAACCAAATAACATATTGCCGTAAATGCATTAATGTTGGTAGCAAACAAATAGTCAAAAACAGCTTTAATCTGCCAAAAGCCAAGATAGATTATCATTTAGACTATCAGCTAACCCCCTTACAACAAAAGATTTCTAAAGATCTTTTAAATCGCTATATTAACAACAAAAATACTAATTTAAAAGCGGTATGCGGTGCCGGTAAAACAGAAATAACCTATGAAGTAATCAAATATGCCCTTAACAATAATCATTGTGTTTGTTTTACGACCCCACGTAAGGAATTAGTAATTGAATTAGCTAATCGAATTCAAAGTCAATTTTCAAACATTGACATTACATGTGTTTATGGTGGTCATACCAAAATCACCTCAGGACAATTTATTATTTGTACAACTCATCAGCTTTATCGATATCCCAATACTTTTGATTTATTGATTTTAGACGAACTAGATGCTTTCCCATATGCCAACAATGACGTTCTTCAAAGTATTTTAGAAAATAGTATTAAAGGTAACTATATTTATATGTCAGCAACAATGAATGATAACCCGGATTTATTAATGACTAAACGTTATCACGGTCACTTATTAGACATCCCTAAATGTTATATCACACCTAACTGGCTCGCTTACATAATTGCTGTTTTTAAAATAAAAGCAAATGTAAAAAACAGCAAGCCTACAATAGTTTTTGTTCCCAGTATTAAACAAACTTACAAATGCACTAAAATCTTTAAATTATTTAAGCTGAAGTGTTTAGAATGTAGTTCTAAAACTACTAAAATTGAAAAAAGATTAGCTGCTTTAAAAAACGGAAAACTTGATGTTATCGTTGCAACAACAATATTAGAGCGCGGAATTACCGTTGATAATGTTCAAGTAATTGTTTTACAAGGCAATAATCGTGTTTTCAATCAAAGCACCTTGATTCAAATATGTGGACGAGTGGGACGAAATATAAATCACCCAAATGGCTCGATAAGTATTTTTACCCCATATAAAACTAAGGCGATAAAAAAATGCATATCTACAATAAAGCAAGACAATGCTTAATTTGTTTTCAAGAAATTGAAAGCCAGCCTAGTTTATATCATTTTTGTCACCAGTCATCACTATGTTTAGATTGCCTTAACAAATTTGATATCTATAATCAACAACACTACTTTCACAATTATCCTTTGACTATTTTATATTATTACAATAGCTTTTTTAAAAAAATATTATTTCAATACAAAGGACAAGATGATTATGCTTTAAAAGATGCCTTTTTAAATCCTTTCTATGATTTTAAAACCCGATATCGGCGTCACTTAATTGCCATTGTTCCTAGTAGCGATGAAGATAATAAGCGACGGGGTTTTAATCCTAATGAAATGATCGTTCAAAGTTTTAGTAATAATATTTTTACTGGTTTATATAAAACTTCTTCATATAAACAAGCTAGTCAAAACGATCGTAGTTTAATTAAACAGCATATCAAAATTAAAGATGGTCATCGATTATTTAATCAAGATGTAATTATTTTTGATGATGTTATTACATCTGGTAATACTATCATGGCTTGTGCAAATCTAATTGCATCTTTTCACCCCAAATCGATTTCAATCATTGTTTTGGCAAGTAATCAAATTGATAATTTGTTTACATGATATCACACACCAGATATTTCACTAATGATATGTAATATAGTGATAAAGAAAATAGTGGCATCACGCCACTATTTTGCTTCTAATTCTTTTTTGAAACTTTCAAGATCAATTTTAATTTTTTTTAAAGTATCAAAAACCCAGTCAAGTCGTTCGTCTGGAATTGCTGATTTATAAATATTAGCTAATTCACGATGAAAATTTTCATGAACTACTAAAGCTTCATGCCCTTTTTTGGTTAATTTCAATAAAAAAACTCGTTGATCTTTTGTAGAACGTTCTTTAACTAAAAATCCCTTTTCAGCTATCTTTTTTACAGCAGTTGTTAAAGTACCTACAGTAATATGCAATTCTTTAGCAACATTTGTCATTGAAGGAAAATCGACTTTATCAATGGCATCAAGAACATGGGTTTCACTCATCGACAATTCTTTAAACTTACCTTTTTTTAAATATATTTCTTGAATTGCCATTGCTTCGTTAAAAACTGCTACTACGGTTTCAATTGCATCTAAACGTCTACTCACTTCTATCACCACTTTAATTGTACCTTATTTTTTTGAGAAATAAAACAATTATTCACCAAATAAAAAACAGCCTTTACTAATTCACACATTTCGATTTATAATAATTTTGAAATGGGGAATTTTATGAAAAACAGATTAACAAAAATATTAGATTCAAAAAGATTTAAGTTAGTTTTATTATTGGAGGGATTAATTGTTGGTATTGCCAGTGGTTTTATTATTGTTGGCTATCGAGTTTGTTTAAGCCAGGGTGCCCTGTGGCTTAATAAAATTTTAACCTTTTGTAAAGAATCAATTTTTACAATTGCATTATGGTTTGTAATTTTAATAATACTTGCTAAGATCGTCTCTAAACTAGTGACTTTTGAACCCTTGATATCAGGAAGTGGTATTCCACAGCTTGAAGGTGAACTTAGTGGTAAAATTGATGCTAACTGGTGGCGAGTTTTAATATGTAAATTTGCTGGTGGCTTTTTATCAAACATTGCCGGTCTAGCATTAGGACGTGAAGGTCCTTCTATCCAGTTAGGGGCAATGACTGGTAAAGGAATTGGTCATATTTTAAAAAGAAATAAAACTGAAGAACGATATTTATTGACATGTGGGGCTAGTGCCGGTTTGGCTGCCGCCTTTCATGCTCCATTAGCTGGTGTAATGTTTGCTTTAGAAGAAGTTCATAAACATTTTTCCGCACCATTATTAGTATCGGTAATGACTTCATCAATTGCTGCAGATTATGTAATGAGCCAGCTTTTAGGAATGGATCCTGTTTTTAATTTTAATGTAGTTAGCACCATCCCAACTAATTATTACTGGATGTTATTAATTTTAGGAGCTGTTTTAGGATTATTAGGCGCTTTTTATAATAAATCATTGCTTTACATCCAAAATCTCTATAGTCATTTTAATCTGACTCCTTTTAAAAAATTATTAATTCCTTTTATTTTAGCAGGAGTTTTAGGGTTTACTATTCCAGAATTAATCGGCAATGGTGATACATTAGTTGACTTATTAACAGAAGGTAAACTTACAGTTTCCTTGATCTTATTTTTTCTAATTGGCAAATTTCTATTTGCTCAAATTAGTTTTGGTTCTGGCGCTCCAGGCGGAATTTTCTTCCCGTTATTAGTTATTGGCTGTATGATTGGGGGACTAATGGGTAATCTTGCTCATATTTATCTTGGTTTAGAAGCCCAATATATCAATAATTTTGTTTTACTAGCTATGGCTGGTTATTTTACCGCAATCGTTAGAGCCCCAGTGACTGGAATAATTTTAATTTTTGAAATGACCGGTTCACTAAATCATCTTCTTTCAATTGCTTTAGTTACAATCGTTGCTTATATCGTAGCTGATTTATTAAAAGCTGAACCAATTTATGAAAGTCTATTAACAAATTTATTGAAAAAACGGAATTTCCCTATCCCACAAGGAGTTGGTGAAAAAGTACTTTTAGATTTTATGATTGTTCCTAATTGTAAGCTTGAAAACTGTCTTTTAAAAGAAGTTGATTGGCCTAGTCAATGTTTAATTGTATCTTTACAACGTGATGGAAAAGAATTTATTCCTCGTGGCGATACATATTTAAAAAGCGGTGATAGTATTATCGTTATGTGTGATAAAGCACAGGAAAGCTTGATCTATGATCAAGTATCTGAATTGATTAGTTAAACGTGAGATTAAAACTCACGTTTTATTATATAAAAAATCACTGACAAACAATGCCAGTGATTATAAGATTTCTATTATAAATAATGGTACTGATGTTCCCATTTGCTTTCAAGAAAATTGGTTGCCACATTTTTAGCTGTCTTTAAATCCATAAATGTATAATTACCACATTCTTCTTTTTTAGCCCCCGGAATTTCTTGATCCCAGTTGGCAATTTGGATAAAAGTTTCTTTAACAAGTTCAATAACTGTATCAAAATCTAAATCTTTAGTAATTAAATAAAACCCTGTCATACAACCCATTGGCCCGAAATAAATTATTTTATCACGGTACTTACCATTTCTTAATAACGTTGCCCCAATATGTTCAATTGTATGAGCTGCTTCTGGTTTTAAAGCCGGTTCGATATTTGGTGAAGTCATACGAATATCATAAGTAGTTAAATTATCATCAACTCGAGAAATATAAACTCCCTTAGTTAATTTAGTATGGTCAACACTAAAACTTGTTATTCGTTCCATGATAACCCTTGATATTTACGTATATATTGATATCCAATACCGCCAACACCCATATGTGCACCAACTACAGCTGGTAACTCACGAACTGTAATATAACAATCTCCAATTCTTTTAATTAATTCTTCTTTCATTTGATTTGCAAGATCATTAACTAAAACATGTTCAATGGCAATAACATAATCTTTATTATTAACTCCACAATCATTAACTAAATGATCAATAATTCTTAAGTTTGCTTTTTTTACTGTTCTTACTTTATCAAAAGTATCAATCTTACCACCAAGTTTATAATTCAGTTTCATAACTGGAACAATTTTTAATAAATTTCCTAAAATAGCAACCGCTGGAGTAATACGTCCGCCTTTTTTTAGATGATCAAGATTAGGAACCATGATCAATGTTCCGGAATCTTCAACCAATAAAGTTAAAATAGATTCAATTTCAGCAACACTTTTACCATCATCAATCAATTTTTTAGCTACTCTAATTAAATAACGCTGAATACAAGCTGTTGCCTTAGTATCAATCAAAGTGATTGGAATTCCCACCATATCACAAGCTAACTTCATCCCATTTAAGGTAGAAGATAAACCAGTAGCAATTGGTAAACCAATAATATGGTCATAACCTGCATCTTTGATTCTACGAACTGTTCTTTGGATTGAACCAGTTGATGGTTGTGATGTTAATACCATCTCATTAGTTCTTTCCATACGCCGAAAAACTTCCTCGGCACTTATTTCTTCTAAATCTAAATATGACTGTTCTCCCATTGTTATTGTAAGAGGAACAATATAAATTCCCTCAGCTTCTAATGATCCGATTGGAAATTGACAACCACTATCAGCTAAAACTGCTATCTTTTTCATAGTATGCCTCCTATAATTACGTTTCTAATATACCAAATTTATTAACTTTTTGCTAGTAATATGTGTTATGATAATAAAGAAATGAGGGATTAGATGAAATCAGTACGTGAAATTACCGTTTATCGCTGGACGATTAAAAAATCAGAATTTATTTGTACTTTAATACCTTGCAATAATGAAGCACAAATTAATGATATAATTGATGAATATAAACAAAAATATCATGATGCTACTCATAACTGTGTTGCATACATCGTTCAAAATGCTAAAAGAGCTAATGATGATGGTGAACCTAGCGGTACTGCCGGCTTACCAATGTTGGATGTTTTAGAAAAAAATGACTTATCTAATGTTATTGCAATTGTAACCCGTTATTTTGGTGGAATCAAACTAGGGGCTGGCGGTCTAACTAGGGCATATCGTCAAAGTGTTGCCGATGCTTTAAAAGAAGCAGACATCGTTGAAAAACATCTGGTACCACTATATAAAATTACAATTGATTATTCTTATACTAAAAAATTTGATCATCTTTTAAAAGTTCATCAAATAAAATGTATAAATAAAGAATATTTAGATTGTGTTAATTATTATTGTTATCTAGAAAATCTGGATTTTTTAGATGTCGTTCAAGATTTAACTAATAACACCTACAAAAAAGAATATCTTCATGATGACTATATTGAACAAAATTCATGAAAAGGTCATAAAAAAGAGTATAATACTTAATAAGAGGTGAAAATCAATGAATGAGATTAATAAAATTTATCAACAACACGTTACTCATGAACTAAAATTAGTCAGTACTCCTGACCATGCCATTTTAAACAAGGATAAAGTAGAAGCTAAAGTTTTAGCATTCTTATGTGAACTTGGTAAATTTGGTGAAGAAGCACATATTTTTAGTTTCTGGGATAATTCTTCAACTAATAGTAAGGATTTAATTGATTATTATATTGATGGATTGCATATGTTAATGTCAATTGGTTTTGAATTGCATGTTGATAATTTAAAAAATTATCAGGAAATAAATGACCAGATTAGTATCGCTAATCAATTAATCAAAGTTTATCAAAATGCTTTAAAAATCAATGAAACATATACTTTTGAAGCTTTCCAAAATTGTGTTGATGATTATTTTACGTTAGGATTTAAAGCTGGTATTGATTTTGATACTATTTTAGAAAACTATATCAAAGAATAAAAATAAGGCCTGTAAAACTGTATTAATTACAATTTTATCTGGCCTTTTATTAACTAATCCTTCAAATCAGCAATTTCTCCCATATCCGGCAACCAAATATGATCAGCATTTATTTTAGTAGTATTTGTTTCTTGTTCTTTCCAGGTTGAAGCAATCTTGCCTTCTAATTGACCACGAACACTTTGAAAGCGTAAACTGCAAAATTCTTTAAAAGTTTCTATCCCTAGTAAATAATCTTCATAACTACAAAAAGCAGTTGGATCTTTTTTTACATAAGGAGCAATCATTTTAGTTGTTTTAGCTATTTTCTTTTCAAAATAACCATTTCCATAATACTCTTTTACAAAATAATCAAAATATTCATGATACTTTTTATAATAATCATCATTTTTCATTACATGATGGTATAAAGGACGATTTTTCATAATTGTTCCTGAAGCTGGCGTATTAATTGGATAATTAACATATAACGTTGCATCATTAATAGGATTAGGCATTCCAAGTGAATAAGTAGCAAAAGCTAAATTATAATCCCAAGGAATCATTGTCATAATACCATCTTCTTCATACAAAAAATAATTATGACCAGTTCGCCCTAAATAACTATCCATATTTACAACAAACACTTGAACCACAAAATATGCTAACACTTCATCAATATTAACTGCTGTTTCTAAGTTTTTGCCACTATCAAGTATTTTAATTGCTTCAATCAATCTTTTTTTATCTTCCAATGTAATATCAAATCGAGCATTATTAAAAATATTATTATAATTTTCAACATCATCACCAATATATTTAAGGGCAATATCAGCATTTTCATCATCTAAGCTTCGATAACCTGGTTTATATAATTTACCATAATTTTTGCCAAAGTTTCTTTTTACAAATGCTTCTTCTACTTCTTCAATCGCTAAAAAAAGCCCCCAATCCTTATCATTAATAGTTACCCAGGTATAACTACACAACGATGATGGTACTTCCATAAAACTCATCATCTGATAAGTCATATAGTTTTTTAGATAACTATTATCCTGAAACGAACAATCTAATGACATTTTATCCAAACCATAGTAATTTAAATCCTTATTATAATGATCAAATTCAATTTTCATACTATATCTTGTCAAACCATAACGTTCAACTAAACGTAATGAATTATTTCCTTTTACTCGTAAACCTACATTTTCAAATACTTCACCATCGATCGTAATTGTTGCTTCAACATATTTTTCCTCTTTGGCATTTGCAAAAAAACTTTCCGGATCATTAAACTGCAAATCAATTTGATGAACATAACTATCATCAAATAATTTATTTGCATATGGTGGCATAGAATCAGTTGACTGTAATCCCCATTGTCCTTTAAAAAGTAGTCCAGTTGCAAAAATCAATGCTAAAACTGTTGTTACAATAACAATTTTATCAAAATGTTTATGCCTAATCATAACTTATCCCATATAATCACCATTATAAGAAACTAAAACCGCATATGTGATTCCTTCCATATTCGATAATTCATTTATAAATAAAGCACTTTGATCTTTTATTCTTACTTCATAGTTCAATTCAATTGATTGTTTTTTTATACTTTTACTCTTCAAAGAAAAAGCATCTACCTGTTCTTTAACAAACTGACTTGCTTTTTTTTCAATCTCATCATCTTGACAATGAACAACTAAAATATATGGTCGTAAGACATTTTTCCGATTAGAAAAAATTATCAAAACTAACCCAACCATAACACTGCCAATTACCGCTAAAGGAATTAAACCCGCTGCTAAAACAATACCAGCAGCTATGCTCCAAAACAAAAATGCAATATCCATTGGTTCTTTAATTGCCGTTCTAAATCTGACTATTGATAACGCCCCTACCATCCCTAGTGATAAAACAATATTACTAGTTACAGCTAAGATTACTAAAGTTGTAATCATCGTTAAAGCTATCAAAGTAGTACCAAAACTCGCTGAATACATTAAACCACTATAACTTTTTTTATACACAAAAAAGATAAACAAACCAATACTAAATGCCAATAATAAGGCCACTAGCATATCAAACAAAGAAATTGCTGTAGCATTTTCTAAAAAACTTGATTTAAAAATATCACTAAAATTCATTTTTCCTCTCCTACCAATGTTTCAATCGACATTGAGCAAATTTTGAATATGCTCCTGTTTTTTGAGAAATGCCTTGAACCATTTTTAATACAATATCTGGTAAAAATTCATCATATTTAACTTCTAAAATAGAAACACCTAGATCAGCTGCAATTCCATTTGATAAATCAAAGAAATTCAAAACATTTGTTTCCGTATGTAAATCACGATCAATTGTAATCCTTACATTTCCTGGTAAATAACGATAAGCTTCCCGCCTGTAAAAAACTATTACTGAAGGTTGTAACATTTCCCCTTTGATCTTACTATAAAATTCAATTAATAACGGATTTTCACTAGCCAATAGAAAATCAATATCTCCAGCTAATATTTTTTCAACTTCTTCTTTACTAAGTTGCGCACTTCTTTTAGCACATAATCCATTATTTTTTATCTTTTTTTCTAATCTTATAAAACTAAAATCATTATTATAATAACGTATTCTAAACTTCTCACGTTTTTTAACACCATTCAATTTTTCAAATAACGCTTTATCTTCAGGAGTATCAAAATATAAACTATTAACCTGATACATCCCATCTTCATTGCTATGATCATCTAAGTCAAATAACAATTTTAATCGATTTGAAATCCAAAAATCCTCACCACTATTCATCCGATGTTTTAATTCATGGCGATAAGAAATTGGCTCTTTTTCAAGTAGCATAACTGTTCTCCTTATATTAAATTAGGAGTTTATTTTAATAAACTCCTATACATTTACTTCAACATTAAAAGTGATAATTTCACCACTAATAGCATTTAACTGATAATTATAAATAGCATAAGAATCTTGCATTTGAACATTAAAAATCAAACGATTATCATCACAATCCATATTTGATTGATAGCTAATAACTTCATTTTCAGATACTTTTGCATGTTCTAAAACCTTTTCTTTTACTTCTTCATCGCTTAAATATCCATCATGACTTTCAACACCATCAATTGTAATAGTTTTAAACTGAATATTTTTATAATGAACAAGTGTATTTAAATCATTGATCGTTAAATTAGTTAAATCACTAAACTCATAACTAGGATTGGCATTGATCAACTCTTGAATTAATGTTGCTTTACCAACAGAAATCTGATATTCATCAGCTAATTTTTTTACTTTACTAGAGTAATCAATATCCTGGGAAACTACTGATGCTTGAATTGAATATCCATCTAATACTTCTTTTACATCATTAGCAACCCGTTTTTTCAATTCTTCACGAGTATTACGATCATCCCCTTGAACAGTAACTAAAACAGAGTTTTTAATTTCATCGATATACCCATTTTTAAACATACTACCGATAATAGCATTAACAGCAACATCAATATCAGTATCAATTAGATCCATATCTTTAAGAACTAATTTACCTTCTTCATTATGATAATCAAAATCCGTTACTCGATTTTCATCATTAACTTCTAATTCAATATTAGGATTTACATCAAAAGAAACAATACAACCATCATGTGATCTTTGATTAAAATTAACAGTTACAAAACTTAATATAATTATCATTGATAAACATATCGCACTCATTTTCCAATGACTAACCAGTTTACGATGAGTCTTTTTACTACTAGAAGCCTCTACTTGTTTAACATATTTAATTTCATCTAGTAATTCCTTTTTTATATCATTCATCTGGAGTTGTCGAAATTCTTTTTTTAATTGATCTTTAATTTCACGATTTTTCAATTTTTACACCTCCATGCTATTTCTTAATTTTTTTAATGAGCGATGATATTTACTAAGAACTGTTGATAAGCCAATATCCATGATGCTAGATATTTCTCGAAAGGCAAATCCTTCAATGATATGCAAAACAATAATTTCCCTTTCTTCATTATTTAATAATGTCATCATTTTTTCAATTAAGATTTTATCATGAATTGTTTCTTTCATTCCTTGATCTGGATGATCAATTTCATAATCAACAAGCAGTTCCCGATTAGATTTACGTAAAGACATATAAGTTATATTTCGAGATATCGTTATCATCCATGCTTTAGCATGACTTTTTTGATTATAACGTCCTGCGTTTTTATATATTTGAATAAAAGTATCATGAGTCAAATCTTGGGCATATTCTTTATTACGAACTATACTGTAAATATATCGAAAGATTTCATCATGCATGATATCATATAATTCTGCAAAAACTTCTTGATTTTTTTCTTTTAATAAATTTAATAATTCATCTAATCGTTTATCCTTAACCATCCAACTTCTTTCCTTCCCATTTCAAAAAAATTATAGCAAATTTACAATGTCGCTATGTTAAGCTCATGTAAATTTTGTATTAATTATGTTAAGAAAACGTTGGATTTTACTACGTTTTTCCAATAAATATCTTTACATTACTAAAATTTTACGATCATGATTTTCCACTATTTTTAACCTATAATTTACAATCTTTTTTAAATCATAAATTAATCACTAATTAATCTCAACTTTATAAAAATATCAGGAAAAGTGAATCATATGATTCACTTTTTTTAATCATCGTAATCAGTATCGTCGTAGTTAGTATCCCCATCATCATCGTTATCATCATAATCAGTCACACCATCATTATTTGGTCCATAATCAGTGTCATCATAGTTTGTTACACCATCATTATTTGGTCCATAATCAGTATCATCATAGTTTGTCACACCATCGTTATTTGGTCCATAATCAGTATCATCATAATTTGTTACACCATCATTATTTGGCCCATAGTCACTATCATCATAGTTACCGCCACCAGAATTAGAGCTGGCATTTGGTGTTACTGCTGGTGTTGCTGGTGATGAAGAAGCACTTTCTATTTCTCTTTCGATAACTCCTTTAGAAGCATTGATTTCATATTCGTATTCTTTACCATTACCTTTAAATTCAATTTCATATGTTAAAACACCATTTTCAATATCATAATCAATTTCTAAATCAGCAATTTGATTTTGAGCTAAACCAGCATCACTTAATGCTACTGCTAAAGCTTCATCACTAGTAATGTATTTTGATGTACTAACACTACCTAATAATATATCATCATCATCTTTTCTTTCCATTGACTGATAAATCATGATTAATTCCTGAGCATTTAATTTTACTAAATCTTCAACTTTATAAGCTTTTTGATTATCATCATTTTCATCTAAGATCTTTTCAATTAAAGTAGCTTTACCATAAGAAATATCATATTTTTTAATTAAACTTTCAACATCGTCATCAATATCCATATCTTGTGAAAAGATTGCGCCATCAATTGAATTTTCTTTTAATGATGATTGAATTGTTTCACCTAATTTTTGTTCTAATTCAATTCTTTTATCATCATCATCGTTATCAACTGATAATAAAACAGTATTATTTTCTGTTGATAAATGCCCCTCATCTACTAAAGAATCAACAATTTTATCAACTGCCTTATTAGCATCATCATCTTCAACATCAACTTTTTCTAAAATCTTTTTAGCATCTTCATTTCCAGCACTAATTCCAACTACTTCATCATTCTGATTTAATTCAAATTGGATGCTTGGATTAACATCCATTGTAACTATTGTTTCTGTCTTTGATGCTGTATTGCTACCACAGCCACTCAAGATAACCATTAACATCGTTCCACAAATTAATAAACTAACCTTTTTCATTTTATTTTCCCCTTTCAATTTTCTTTTGTTTTGCTTTTCACTATATCAATGCTTTAATATCCTGCTCTATTGCATAAATTTTAAAATTTTTTATAAAAAATTAAATATAGTAAAAAAATAATTATATACATCAAATATTTGATGTTTTTATTGCTTAAAATTATAAAATAAAAACAGAAGCTTAAAATCATTTAAAAATGATATCCACTTCTGTTTTCATAAATTTAATTTTTAATATCCTAAGAAGCACTTAATGTTGATATTAATTGATTAATTCGTTCTAACCATTGATCAGATTTAGGCAATAATAACATAACCTGTCCACCACTTTGTTTAAAGCCAGGTCGTGTAAATAAACGATTAACTAATTCAAATAATTGATCACCTTTTAATTCTTTACTATATTGTTTTGTAAAAGTAACCTGCATTTTCCCTTTAACTTCAACAATATCTTCTATTATTTCACTATTAGCTAAAATATCTAACTTTCTCTTTTCAATTAATACGGCAACCTCTTTAGGTAATTTACCATAATAATCAATAAATTCTGATTTTAAATGATCGATAGCTACAATTGTCTTAGCCTGATCAAGGCGTTGATATAATTCTAATTTTTCAATATCACTTGAAACATAGTCATGAGGAATATAACCGTCAACATTAACATTAACTGACTTAATTTCTTTTTCCTCATTAACTTTACCCATTTTTTCATTAACAGCTTCTTGAAGAATTTTCATATACATGTCAAAACCAATCGAATCAATAAATCCAGATTGAGTACCACCTAAAATATCACCAGCACCACGAATCGCTAAATCACGCATTGCAATTTTATAACCGCTACCCAATTCTGTAAATTCTTTAATCGCTTTTAAACGTTTACTAGCTTCTTCATTTAAAATCTTGCCTGGATTATATAATAAATAAGCATAAGCACCACGATTACTGCGGCCAACGCGTCCTTTAATCTGGTATAACTGGCTTAAACCAAAACGATCAGCATCTTCAACAATTATAGTATTCGCATTAGGAATATCAATTCCAGTTTCAATAATTGTTGTACAAACCAAAACATTAAACTCTTTATTTACAAAGCGCATCATAACATCTTCAAGTTCATTTTTATCCATTTGACCATGCCCAATCGCCACTTTAGCTTGAGGTACTGCCAAAGAAATATTATATGCAACATTAGCAATTTGGTTAGTTCGATTATATAAATAGAAAACCTGACCATCACGTGCTAATTCACGTTCAATAATCTGTTTAATTAAAACATTACTTTTACCAACCACATATGTTTGTACTGGTTGACGGTTTTTAGGTGGCGTTTCAATTTGTGATAGTCCCCTAATTCCCATCAATGACATTTGTAAAGTACGTGGAATTGGTGTTGCTGTCAATGTTAAAACATCAATTGTTTTTCGATATTCTTTGATACGTTCTTTTTGACGTACTCCAAAACGCTGTTCCTCATCGATACATAATAAACCAATATCTTTAAAAATAACATCTTTAGATAAAATCCGATGTGTTCCCACTAATAAATCGATATTACCTTGTTTTAAATCAGATAAAATCTGTTTTTTATTTTTTGAAGAAGTAAAACGATTCAATAAAGCAATCCTTACTGGAAAATCTTTAAATCTAGCTTCCATGGTTTTATAATGCTGCATCGATAAAATTGTCGTTGGACATAAGAAAGCTACCTGCTTATTAGCTAAGATTGCTTTAAAAGCAGCCCGTAAAGCTACCTCAGTTTTTCCAAAACCAACATCCCCACATAACAAGCGATCCATTGGAGTTGGCTTTTCCATATCAGCCTTTATTTCATCAACTGAACGCTGTTGATCAGGCGTTAATTCATAACCAAATGCCTGTTCAAATTCTAATTGAATTTGATCATCTGGCGGAAAAGCAAAACCAGGCTGGTTAATTCTCGCTGAATAAATTTCGATTAATTTATCAGCAATATCATCAACTTTATTACGGGCCTTAGCCTTAGTCTTTTGCCAATTAGAGCTTCCTAATTTATTAACTTTAGGGATTTTTCCCTCACTGCTTGAATATTTTCTAATTAATTTAAATTGTTCTACTGGGATATATAAAGTATCATTATTAGCATAAGCCACATACAAATAATCTTTATGAAAACCTTGAACCTCTAAAGTTTTGATTCCTAAATACTGACCGATTCCATAGTTGTCATGAACTACATAATCACCAACATTTAACTCTTGATAATCTTTAATTATCTTAGCGTTCTTATATTTTAAATACTTAGGTTTATTTAAATTACGAGTTTTAAATAACTCATTAGCACTGATGATTACTAGTTTTTCATCAACTAACTCAATCCCCGCATTTAATCGATAAATACCAATATTTAATCCTGGATATAATTCATCCTTGATACCAACTAATGTATATAACATTTCATGACGATCAAATAATTCACACATAAGTTTTATTTGATGTTCATCATCTAATGCAATTAATACTTTAGAAACTTTTAGATAATCCCTAATTTCTTTGATCAACAGATTTTCATCATTATTATCTAACATGATACCCCGAGCATTAAAGAAGACATCTTTGTCATCTTTAGCAAACGGATTAAAGAATACTGCATCCTGATCTAAAATTTGATACAAATCACTAAATAAATTTAATCCTTTAACACTTTTACCAATACTAGCTAGTTCTTGATAATAATAAAAGTTTTCTTCTAAGTAATTCTTATATGCTATTTCAATATCATGACGATTTACTTGAATAATTAATGGATCATTAACATACTCCAACAAATTAGCAGTTTGATTAAACAAATTATAATAGCTATACATATTAAAGCTAGTATCATGATTACGTAAATTTTCCTGGTCAATAGCAACCTTGTTTAAATATTCATCCTGATACATTTCTTCTAATTCTTCAAACTGCTGATCACGTAAATCATTTATTTTTCCTAATACTGCTCGTACTTCTTTTTCTTCATATAAAATATCACTAGCAGGTATAATTGTAATTTGATTTACATGTTCAATTGTTCGCTGGCTGTTTTGATCATAGAAACGAATATTATCAATTTCATCATCAAAAAACTCAATTCTAACTGGATTTTCATATTGAATCGAAAAAACGTCAATAACTCCACCACGCTTAGAAAAATAAAATGGCTGATCGACTCGCATCGCATTTTGATATCCCGCATTAATTAATTTTGTTTGTAACTGATAGATATCGATATGATCGCCAACTTTAATATCCAAACAATTATCACAAAATAATTGTTTTGTTGGTAAATATCGAACCAGTGCCTGACCGTGAGTAATTAAAATTTTAGGCTTATTTTGGCTCAATTGATATAATGCATCAATTCTTTGTCCTAATAATTCTGGTGATGAAGCCAATGTTTCAATTCGATATGACTCATCAACTGGAAAAAATAAACAATCCTGTTCATTGATCAAAGCTAATTGCTGATACAATAGATTGGCTTCATATTGATTCGGCTTAATAACAACAATATCTTTTTTCAAGTGCAAAAAGGCACCAGCTATTAATAGTGCCTCATCATTTACATTGTTTACAACGATACTTCCCTGGCCATTAAGCAGAGTCTTAAAAGCCAGATTTTTCTTTAAAATCTCATCTATTTTTTTCATAATTACCTCTAATTATAATGATTCATAGCATAATCAAAATCATGATCCAGACAATCTATAACAGCATCACAAGCTCGATCAATACCTTCCCTAATAGCCGCTGTTTCTTCTTTAGTAAATTTTGATAATACATAATCTACTACTTTTATATAGGGATGACGGTCAATTCCAACACGAATTCGTTTAAAATTCTGTGATGATACATGTGAGATAATATTTTTTATTCCATTATGACCCCCGGCACTTCCACTTTTACGTAAACGTAATTTACCAACCGGCATATCTAAATCATCATAAATAACTAGAATATCATCGATATCAATTTTGAAAAAATTCATTGCAGCAATAACTGCTTCCCCTGATAAATTCATATATGTTTGCGGCTTTAATAAAATAACATCTTCACCATGATATTTAAATTTAGTATATAAACTTTTAAATTTCTTTTGATCAACTGTTACATTTAATTTATCGGCAAGCTCATCAATAACCATAAAACCACAATTATGACGTGTTGCTTCATATTCCTTACCAGGATTTCCTAGTCCAACAATTAATTTCAATTTAATTCTCCTTATCTAATATTATTTAGCTAATACAACGACTGTTTTAGCTCCAATTTGACTATCAGTAATCAATCCATAAAGAAGCTGATAATCAGTTTCGTCATAATCAAACGTAAAATTAGACGGATTAATATAGATTACAAATTTCTGATATTCTCCCTCATCTTGTTTGAGAGTATATTTTAACATCTTAAAGTCAATATTTTCAACTATTATATTTTTTTCTATATCTTCTACCGTAGAATAACGGAAGCATTTATTATTTTTCCTTAATTGAATAATCTTTTTAATGTCTTCAACATCATCTTTATATATATCTCGAAAATCCCAATTTATAGAATTGATATTATCTGGAGAATTATAACTATTACCAATTCCTCCTTTGGTACGATAAAATTCTTGACCAGCATGAATAAAAGGAATACCTTGTGATAGTAATGTTACAATAGTTAAATTTTTCTGCCGTTCTAAAATTCCATTTAACCCTTCTTCAACATTAGAAATATATAATTTATCAAAGATAGTTGCATTATCATGACATTCTACATAATTTATAGATTGATCTGGTGATGTATAACGATTACATGCCATAATACAATTACGTGCTCGTTCAGTTTCATAAAGATTTCCAGTAATAAATCCCTTATTAACCAAAACACCATCACTGCTGCCACCTTTAATAACTTCACGAAATTCATCATTGAAAAAACTAATATTTGGCATTTTATAATGATTAAACTGCATCGCCTTTTGATCATCAGGTAAACTAGTTGGCATATTCCATCCTTCACCATAGACCATAAATGATTTATCATATGAATGGCAAATTTGATATACTTGATTTATTGTTTCAATATCAATGATTCCCATTAAATCAAAACGATAACCATCAACACCATAAAAACTTTGCCATCTTCTTGACATATCAATAATATACTTACGAACCATATAATTACAGCTTTCTAAATCATTACCACACCAAGAACCATTTGACAAAGTACCATCCATATTTTTTCTAAAATAATAACCAGGCACAATTCGTTCAAATGGACTAGCATTTACATCATACATATGATTATAAACCACATCCATAATAACTCTTAAACCATGACGATGTAATCGAGCAATCATTTCTTTACACTCTAAAACACGGCTATAACCATCATTAGGATCACTGCAATAACTTCCTTCAGGAACATTATACTGCGCTGGATCATAACCCCAGTTATATAATAGATGAGGCTGATTTTCATCAACCGTTGCAAAATCAAAAATCGGCATTAGCTGAACATGCGTAATCCCTAAATTTACTAAGTAATCTAATCCAGCGTTATTTCCATGTTTAGTAATTAAGCCAGCTTCACTAACACCTAAAAACTTCCCCTTATGTTTACTTGGGCTATTTTCATACATCGTAAAATCACGGACACTAAGTTCATATAAAATGGCATCCGTTTTTTGTTTCAATGGTTTTAAATATTGACGATTCAAATCGATCATACATTTATTCAAGTCAATTATTATACTACTTCTACCATTTGCTGAAGAACTATATGCATATGGATCTAATGCATTAATAAAACTATCATGATGCCTTACTTGATAAAGATATTCACAATTATCATAATCTCCTGATAAATATAAACTAAAAACGCCATTTTCTACTCTTTTCATGTCATAGCTAATGAACTCATGGTTTTTCTTTACCATTACCTTAACCTCTAAAGCAGTTGGCGCCCAAACTTTAAAAACAGTATAATCAGGATAGTAAGTACTTCCTAAATCATGTCCGTCATAATAATTAACTTTCATAAACTCGGGATCATTAATAAGTGGGGTATACTGTAATGTCTCACTTAAACCATAAGCATCTAAAACTTGATAAACTTGTGTAAAATCAATATTGACATCATCAAAAAAATAATGCGTATACTTCTCTTCAACATATTTAGCTGAAATCATAATTTCTTGTAAATCACCAGTCAATACATTGCGTAAATAAAATCTATCTGAATTTCCATCATAATATTGTCTAACTAGTAATACTTCCATTTTGTTTGCTAAAATCATTTTAGCAATCATTCTTACAGCACTATTTTCCATGACATTCATCCTTTCATCTCGAACTCATTATATCTTATCATTTACAATAAGGCAATGAAATGAGTGAAGTTAACAAGCCATTTATTAAGATTTTATTAATATAATTTAAATAACTTTTTTATAAAAAATAATTTAGTTATTTTCAATAAAACAAGGATAAATCCCCAATCGATTTATCCTTGTTAATATTTAGCTTAAAACTAGAATTTAAGTTTTTCTAAATGCCAGATATCATCAACATATTGTTGAATTGTACGATCTGATGAGAAGAATCCACTTTTAGCAATATTTACAAGACATGCTCTAGCCCAGCGATTACGATCTTGATATAAATCACGTACTTTTCTTTGTGTTTCACAATAAGATTCATAATCAGCTAAAACAAAGTATTCATCATTTTTGTTCATTAATTCTTCAAAAATAACTCTGAATTCTTCACGATTATCGATGAATGTTCCATCCATCAAACTATCAATAACACGTTTTAATCTTGGATTATTGTTGTAGTAATCCCATGCCCGATAAGTTCCGCTATCACGTAATTCTTTTACTTCGAAATCTTTCAAACCAAAGATTAAGCAGTTATCTTCACCAACAAGTTCAGAAATTTCAACATTAGCACCATCTAAAGTACCTAAAGTAATTGCACCGTTCATCATGAATTTCATATTTCCAGTACCACTAGCTTCTTTACCTGCTGTTGAAATTTGTTCTGAAACATCAGCTGCTGGCATAATTTTTTCTGCCAATGTTACTCCATAGTTTTCTAAGAAAACAACTTTTAAGTATTTATTAGTTTCTGGATCGTTATTTACAACTTCTCCAACGCTATTGATTAATTTGATAACTTTTTTAGCAAAATAGTATCCGCTTGCTGCTTTTGCTCCAAAAATGAATGTTCTTGGTTCAATACGATAATCAGGATTATCTTTCATTCTAAAATATAAATCAATAATGTGTAATACATTTAATAATTGACGTTTATATGCATGTAGACGTTTTACTTGAATGTCAAAGATACTATCAACATCTACTGTAATACCATTATGTTCTTTGATATAGTCAGCAAGAATTTGTTTTCTTTCTCTTTTAACATCTAAGAAACGTTCTTGAAGTACCGGATCATCAACATGATCTAGTAAATCTTCTAATTTTTCTGGATGTTTGATCCAGCTATCACCAATATATTCAGTGATTAATGATGATAATTCAGGGTTACAATATGCTAACCAGCGACGATGAGTTACCCCATTTGTTTTATTGTTGAATTTATTTGGGTATAAAACGGCAAAATCTCTTAATTCACGTTCAGCTAAAATATCTGAGTGTAATTTAGCAACACCGTTAACACTAAAGCTTCCAACAATTGCAAGTTTTGCCATATATACAGTACCATCGCGTAAAATCATTACTCGATCTACTAATTCATCATCGTGTCCACTAACCATTTTAGCATACCCAACAAAACGACGATGAATTTCTTCAATAATCTGATAAACTCTTGGCAATAATGATTGCATTACATCAATTGGCCAAGTTTCCATTGCTTCAGCTAAGATAGTGTGGTTTGTATAAGCAAATGTTTGAGTAGTAATATCCCAAGCTTCTTCCCATTCATAATCATGTTCATCAATTAAGATTCTCATCAATTCTGGAATTGCTAAAACTGGATGAGTATCGTTTAATTGAATAACATTTTTTTCATGGAAATTACTTAAACTAGGATATTGTCTTAAATGTGCTTTAACAATAGAAGCTAATCCTGCACATGTAAAGAAATATTCTTGTTTTAAACGCAACACTTTTCCTGCTGGTGTTGAATCATCAGGATAAAGCATTTGACAAATATCGCGAACATTTTGAACGTATTGTCTAAAATCCTGATTTGCAGGAATATTATCACTAGCTTCTGCAGACCACAAACGTAATGTGTTTGTTGTTACTGTATCATTACCAACGATAGGTACATCATAAGGAACTGCAAATACTTCTTCAGCATCTACATGTTCATATTTTCCTGTTTCTTCATTGAAAACAATTTTTCCAAAGAATTTTACTGGTACACGATGTTTTGGTTTTCTTACTTCCCAGTTAAATCCTACCTGCATCCATTGATCAGGTAATTCAATTTGATAACCATTTTCGATCTTTTGTTTAAATAAACCATATTCATAACGAATAGTATGTCCATGACCTGGATATTTTAATGAAGCTAAAGAATCCATAAAGCAAGCTGCTAAACGACCTAAACCACCGTTTCCAAGTCCAGCATCGCTTTCTAATTCTTCTAAATCATGAATGTTAATACCATATTCAGCTAATCCTTCTTTAGCAATTTGATAAATACCAAGATTCATCATATTATTTACTAGAAGACGTCCCATTAAAAATTCCATTGAAAAATAATGCATTTGTTTTTGACAATTGTTACGAATCATAGCTTTACTAGTTGCCCAGTTAACTGAAGCATAGTCACGAACCATTGTTTCTAATACTAAGAAACGTTCAGTAATATGACTTTCTTCAACAGTACGTCCATATGATTCAATAATTCTACGTGAAAACTCAAATTTAAATTCTTCTTTGTTCTTAAACATATTATCTCCTTTTTGATACCAGTTTTATTTTGGTGCTTTATATTCGAAAATCATGCTGCCAAAAGGAGCAATATTCACTGGTATATAATATTCTTTATTTAAAGTTTGACCTTTTTTAGCTCTAATAGCACGTTTGTTAGTATAGTTACTTCCACTATAAATATCAGTATCGCTATTAAGAATTTCTTTATAAGATCCTGGTTTGTTTACTGGAATCTTATAACCTTCATGCTTATTAGCAGTAAAGTTCATTACTGCAATCAATGAACTACCATCAGTTCCTTTTCTTTCTATTGCAAAGACGCTTTGAGCCCGATCATCAACAACAAGCCATTCAAAACCGTCCATGCCATAGTCTTGTTCATACATACATTGATAATTTTTATAGATTTCATTTAATCTAATCATGAAATGATGGAAAGAATCATGAATTGGGTATTTTAAAATATTCCATCCCAATGCCACTTTTTCGTCCCATTCCTTATATTCACCTAATTCATTTCCCATAAAGTTTAATTTCTTACCTGGATGAATCATCATATAAGTATATAGCGTTTTTAATTGCGCAAATTTTTGTTCATGAGTACCCCAGATTTTATCAACAATGGTACCTTTACTATGAACAACTTCATCATGTGAAAATGGCAATATAAAGTTTTCGCTATAAAAATATGCCATTGAAAAAGTAATTAAATTGTGGTCACTTTGACGATATACTGGATCCAATTTCATGTACTTCAAAGTATCATTCATCCAACCTAAATCCCATTTGTAGTCAAATCCTAGACCACCAACGTCTGGTGATTTAGTAACGCCATTAAAATCACTAGAATCTTCTGCAATTAACATAACCCCAGGGAAATATCCTTTCATGTGGTTATTCATTCTACGCATAAATTCTACTGCTCCGTCGTTTAGACCAGCTTCTTTATTTCCCTTCCAATAAATTAAATTGCTTACTGCATCAAATCTAATTCCATCAACGTGGAAATATTTAGCAAAAAAGCCAACGCTACTCATCAAAAAGCTGCGTACTTCTTCGCGCCCAACATCAAAATAAACACTATCCCATTCTGTATAACGGCGATTAATATCTGGATAATCATAAACAAAACCGCCATCAAATTGATATAAACCATGTCCATCTTTTACAAAATGAGCTGGAACAAAATCCATGATAACACCAATTCCAGCTTTATGACAAGCATTTATGAATTTCATCAATCCCTTTGGTTCACCATAACGGCTTGTTACACTAAAGTAACCAGTTGCCTGATATCCCCAAGAACCGTCGAATGGAAACTCAGTTAATGGCATTAATTCAAGATGAGTATAATGATTTTCAACTAAATAAGGAATGATCAAGTCTATCATTTCTTCATAAGTATAAAATTCACCATCTTCTTCATCTGTAAAATCTTTTTTCATTTTCCAGGAACCAATATTTGCTTCATAAATATTCATTGGTTTATCAAAGTTTTTAGTTCTGGCATTTAACCAGCGTTTATCCGACCAGCGGAAATTTTCAATATTGTATACTCTTGATGCAGTTCCAGGCCGTAATTCACTATAAAAAGCGTATGGATCTGCACGATCAACAGTCGCAAAATTTTGGGTTTCAATTCGATATTTATACAATGCTTTTTCCTTAACTCCAGGAATAAACAAAGTCCAAATACCACCATCGGTATATTTTTCCATATAGTGATTGCTTCCATCCCAATCATTAAAATCACCTACGACTTGTACACTACGTGCATTAGGTGCATAAACGGTGAAGCGGACACCTTTTTTATGGTTGTTTGTCTCCAAATGAGCACCAAAAATTTTATACGCCTCTAAAGTATTTCCTTTATGAAATACGTGAATCAAAAAATCATCGAGCATGTGTCACTCCCCCTTTTCTAAGATAAAATCATTATATCATAATTAAAGGTGCATTTCATCAAAAAATGATAACGCTTTCAGAGTGCTGGTAAAAATATATAGTAATCAAAACAAGTATTCTTTTACTATGATCGACTACTTATCTTGATTAAATCAGTAAAACTTAAAAAATTGTTGGATTGGACCCGCTCCCTATTCTAACAAAATATCAAAAAAATGAAAAGCAATTTTTTTACTTTCAAACCTAATTAATAGTCATTCTATCAATAAAAATCATATTTTTACTTAATATTCAGCCTTGTTGACTTATTAAAAAACCATATTTTTATTAAATTCATCTTTTTGTATCAATCTTTAAAAGAATAAAAAAACAAGTAGATATTATTTGATAATATCAAACTTGTTTTTATTTACCATCTTTAATCTCTTTAGAAATAAAATCAATAAATCTTGAAATTGTATAACTAAAAGACTGATATTTTTTCCAGATAACTATTGAAGCTGTTGTCATTTTAGGATAAAGCGGTCTAAAACATAGCTGGTCACTAATAACATTGCTTGTAGAACCTTCAATAACGATTGCATAACCTACATCATTTTCTACTAAAGTAGCCGCAGTAGATGATAATTCAGAGACTGCAACAAAATTAAGTTTTTCATAATCGTTTCCCATCCAGTTTTTCAACTGATTTTGTGTTTCAATTCTTGCGGTATTTATTAATGGTATATTTATTAAATCTGATGCTTCTAAATAATCTTTACTAGCTAGCGGTGAATCGGCTTTCATCAATATTCCCCATGTTTCTAATTGATTCATTTTCAAAAAATTTAATTTTTCCGAATCAATTGGTTCAATAACAAAACCCAGATCAACTAAACCATTATCGATTGCTTCCATGATAAAATCAGAATTTCCGTTTTTTACTTTAAAAACCACATCTGGATATATTTCCTTAAATTCTTTAATATATCTTCCCATGGTTTGAGTTGCTTCAGTTAAACCACAAGCTAAAACAATTTCACCACTCACATCATTATCTTGATTACTAATTTCCAGCTCGGTTTTTTCAGCTAAACTAACAATTTCTTCAGCTCTTCTTTTTAATAACATTCCAACATCTGTCAAAATCATTTTTCTTTTGCCACGAATAAATAACGCTACACCTAATTCATCTTCTAATTGCATTAACTGACGACTAAGGGTTGGCTGGGTAATATGTAATACTTCTGCAGCTCTAGTAATATTTCCTTCTCTAGCTACAGCTAAAAAATATTTTAAAACTCGTATTTCCATCATGATCACCTCAATTTTTATTTAATTTTATCATTGATGTTAGCTTGTTGTAAACAAAAACGGCTAACTATAATAATCTAGTTTTCATCAAATAAACAGAGTAAATATTAATCAATATAATATAGAAAAATCCCACTAAAGCAGATACATTTATTTTATATATCTACTTTAGCGGGAACCTATCATAAGTTAGTTTTTAAGCTCTATTTAATTTGTGATAGTACACTCTTTGCATTCTTGATTAAAATTCATAACATTGCAGCAATGAATTTGACATTTTGTTGGTGCATCTAATACGATTTGATCAATGCTATCAGCACAAATATAACCTGATTCAGGATTTTTTACACTAACAATATTTCCTTTAATTGTTGCTTGAACATCACTTTTTTCAAAACTCAAATCAGTATCGATCATTTCACAATCTTCTAAAATTAATCCTTTAGCATAACATAGCGGCTGAGTACCAATGATTTTACAACGTACTAATTTTAAATTCTCACTATACCAGGCTAAATATTCTCCTTTTAAAACACTATCATAAACAGTAACATTTTTACTATGCCAAAAAGCATCTTTAGTATCTAAATATGAATTTTTAATAACCATATTTTCTACATATTGAAAAGAATATTTACCACTTAACTCAAAATGATCCAACTCAATATCATTACTGTGTAAAAATGGATACTCACCAGTTAATTTACAATTGCTCAATTTTAAATTAGCACTCATCCAGCCAAATTCTGGTGAAATAATATCACAATTATTCAATGAAACATTGTGACATTCACGGACTGCTTTAATACCATGTAATTTACTATTTTCAATAGTGACATCATTATCATACCATAAAGCTGCCCGGCATAAATCAGTCATTTCAGTATTTATAATCTTAGCATGATTAACATGCCAAAATGGATATCTTAATGCAAAATAACAACTATCTACAAGAATATCATGGGTTTCTTTAAATGGTGATTCACCATCTTGAGGACCTTGAAAATTACAACTAATTACTTCACTATCATGAAGCCCATATAAAGCTCTTTCTTCATCGAAATTTTGATTTACTATTTTCATAATCTCACTTCTTTCTAATTGTATTCTTTTGACAATATTATCTTAAACCTGTTTTTTATATATGTCTAATACTTATTAATTATCCTTTCTATACCTTAAAGGTATACCAAAACAAGAGCGGTTACGCTCTTGTTTGAAATATTTAATTACCAGTTCTTCTTTTTTCTGATTCTGGATAACGATCACCAACAATTTCAATTTTACTTAAAGCATCATTGATCGTCTTCATTTCTTCATCACTGAACTTAATATTAGCTGCTTTAATATTTTCATGAATTCTAGAAATTTTAGTAGTTCCTGGAATTGGAACGATCCATGGTTTTTGAGCCATGACCCATGCTAAAGCAATCTGAGCGGCAGTAGCATTTTTAGCTATTGCAAGCTCATTGATATAATCAATAACTACTTGATTGGCAGCCATAGCTTCTTTTGTAAATCTTGGTAAATCTGCACGATTATCATTTTCACCAAAAGTAGTATTTTTATCTAATTTACCAGTTAAAAAACCTCTACCTAAAGGACTATATGCAACTAAACCAATTCCTAATTCTTCTAACACTGGTAAAACATCTTTTTCAATTTCACGCCACCACATTGAATATTCATATTCAACAGCTGCTAATGGCTCAACTTTATGAGCACGACGAATAGTTTCGACACCAGCTTCAGATAATCCCCAATGTTTAATTAATCCTTCTTTTTTAAATTGTTTCATAGCCATTGCAACATCTTCAATTGGCACATTAGGATCAACACGATGAATATAATATAAATCAATATAATCTGTTTTTAATCTTTTTAATGAATCCTCTAATTGTTTTCTAAGTGATTCAGGACGACTATCTAATTCATTATTTAAGCCATCAATTTTAAAACCACCTTTAGTAGCAATCTGCACTTTATCACGGTATCCAACTAAAGCATCACCTACTAATTCTTCATTTGTATATGGCCCATAAACTGCTGCTGTATCAAACATTGTAATACCTGCATCGATTGCTTCATGGACAACTTTAATCATTTCATTACGATCTTTAGCGACACCACGATGATAATTTAACCCCATACAACCAAAGCCCATTTTAGAAGTAACTAAACCGCTTTTACCTAATTCTCTTTTTTCCATAACTTATCTTCCTTTCTAAGTATCTTTTTTCTTGACACTTATATTTTAACTAGCACAATTTAAAATGTCTAATACCTATAGTAAATATATACAATGCCTATAAGCTATGATTTTTAGAATTACTTTTCATATTTAAAAATAATTTTTAAAGCATGATATAGATATTCTTCACATGTAGCAATATTATGGCGGCCATTTTTTCTAATAGCATAACAAAAATTATTTTCATTAAAAGTTTGACTTTGCATCATTTCTACCATCTGGCTATTGACCTGATTAAATACTTGAATTTCTGCTACAGAGCGCATAAAATTTTGGGGCTGATTTAAAGCATCAAAAGTAGCACTAACAACAATTAGTGGTTGAATGTCTTTATTTTCAATCATTCGATCTAATAAATTAATTAAATTTCCTTTTTTACGGTCAAAAAAATCACCTGCATGCTCCAGCCATGCATCAAATACAAAATATTATATTTAATGTGATGATGATTTTTATTATAACCAAATGGTAAATACACATAAGCTGGTTGGGTTATTTTTAATTGTGTAATCAACCGAATCATAAAATACATGAATAACTGTTCCTTTATTATTAGCTTTTTTAAAATACAAATCAGGAATTTTATTTATAAATTCAATTTCTCTTATTTTATTAATCATTATTTTATCGCCATCCTTTTATCATATTTTGATATATCAAAATATAAAAGTACAATATCAATAATTAATAAAACTATTACTATAACGCATAATAAAAACCCTAGTATTTAAATACCTAAATACCAGAGCTTATATCAATCATAATTTTTTATAAATCACAAATTCCTTTATTCTCACCATAGATTGCATACCAGTCATTATTAAAATCTGCTACTGCTTTTTCAATGTTTGGATTCTTGAAGATTTGATTTAATACAGCTACTGGTGCTGTTATTGCATGTGAGCCACTATTAAGGGCATCTCGAACTTGTTGTACCCCTTTAAAGCTTGCTGCTAATATTTTACAATCATATCCATCTACTTCAATTCTTGATGATAATTCATGGATCAATTCAAATGGATCACTTCCTAGATTACCGATACGATTTACATATGGAGCAATATAATCAGCTCCGGCTTCTAATGCCATATAGGCTTGCATTAAATCATAAACAGCTGTCGCCGTTACATTCATGCCACGATTTTTTAATTCTTTAATAGCTTTAATTCCTTCATATGAAACTGGTACTTTAATATATACTAAATCATCGATTTCCTTTACAATTCGTTTAGCTTCTTTAACCATAGTTTCACAATCCAAACCAGTTACCTGGATATGCAAACTGTTTTCCATTCCAATCATTTCTCTGATTTTACGCATATGATCAAAGAAATTTTCAGGATTAGTTGCTTTTACTATTGAAGGATTACTAGTAACCCCCATAATTGGTAAATACTCTACTGCTTCTTTAATTTCATTTAAATCTACTGTATCAATTATAAATTCCATAACTATCTCCTATTCTTTAATTATATTTTTTAATCCATTTTGATTAACTAGCTGATAAAAATGTTCCATTTGTTCATTATTAAACATTTTTAATTTACTATCTAATGTATATTGCTCATTTATTAATTCATATTTAGACGCTGCTAGTGGATTATAATTTAATAATTCATATTTAACATCTGGATATATATTTACTAAAAACTGCACAATTTGACTAATATTACTATCTGTTGCCGTCATTGATGGTATCAATGGTGTTCTAATAATTACTTTATCTTTATAAGGACTCGTTAAAACATAAGTAATATTTTCTTTAATCAGTTTTGGTAAAACACCTGTATATTGTTGATGCAACTTTTCATCAAATAACTTTAGATCAATATATATTAAGTCTAAATACGGTAAAATACTTTTAATTAAATCTAAAGATGCATACATAGTCGTTTCAATTGCCGTATGAATTTTTTCATCTTTACAACGTTTCAATATTTCTAATAAAAACGCCCCTTGTAATAATGGTTCACCTCCAGAAAAAGTAACCCCACCATCATCACGATAAAAAACCTGATCATCTTTAATTTTTTCAATTAAAGTTTCAACATCATATTCAATACTATCATAACGAATCGCCCCACTAGGACAAGCATCAATTAAATTGTCAAAACTTCCTATATAATCATAATTAAAATATGGTCGTTGCTTTAAATATTCTATTTGACCAGGTTTACTAAATTCAAGGCATCTTTGACAATGAATACAATCATTTTTAAAATATAGCGGTTGTCTTTTAGGTGATAATCCTTCGGGATTTTGACACCATTTACATCTAAGAGGACATCCTTTAAAAAATATCGTTGTTCTAAGTCCAGTACCATCATGAACCGCAAACCTTTTAATATCAAACACTAATGCTTTAGATGTCACTATAAGTCGTCCTTTCAATAATTTCATTTTGTAATTTATCGGCTAACTCAACAAAATATGCAGTATATCCAGCAACCCGAATCGTTAAAGAACGATGTCTTTCAGGATGAATTTTAGCATCTAATAAATCTTCACGATTAACGACATTAAATTGAATATGAGGTACTTTTAAATCAACAAATGCCCGCAAGAAGTTTTCAAATTTTTGCATTCCAGTTTTAGTAGCAAAAAATTCTGGTAAAAACTTCATATTCAAAAGACCACCATTTGTAGTATATGAGTTTTTCATCCGTGATACTGATTTTAATACTGCTGTTGGCCCCGCTAAATCGCGACCATAAACCGGTGACATCCCACCATCAGCTAAAGGTGTCAAAGCATTTCTACCATCTGGTGATGCCCCAAGATTTTCTCCCATTGGTACATGGGCAGAAACAGTATACATACCAGTATGATATAGACCACCTCGATAATTAGTATAGTCATTCATTCGACTTCTAAAATATCCAGCCCACTTACTACCTAATTCATCAACCCATTTAACATCATTTCCATACTTAGGAACTTTACGCAATAGCATTGTTTGAATAATTTCATAACCTTTAAAGTCAGCTTGTAAAGCTTCTAGTAACTGAGATCTTGAAATCATTTTTTTATCATAAACTAATTGTTTTATAGCGGCTAATGAATCAGCTAAATTGGCAACTTGAATCATTTGAATACCTGATAAATTATATTTAGCACCGCCTCTTGTAACATCAATACCATTTTCTAAACAATCATCGATTACAGTAGATAAAAAGGCTGTTGGTAAACATTCTTGATGAATTCTTTCAACTACTTCTTCAGCTTTCATCATTTCATCAATAAAATAATCAATTTGTTTTTTAAATGCTGCTTCTAATTCTTCAAAATTATTATATGTTTCTAAACTGCCTAAATCCAAACCAATTTGTTTTCCGCTAAGCAAACACTTACCATGATTTAATGTCAATTCTAATGCTTTATTCAAATTAAACATCGCTGCATCTGACCAGCCTAAATTATTACCATGGGTTGTTAGTTCTACACATCCAACAATAGCATAGTTACGAGCGTCTTTTTCTTCAATTTTTAAATCATTGATCATCGCTGGAATAATTGCTTCATCATTGAAAAACTGTGGCATGCCACTACCTTTAGCGACTACTTTAATTGCTTCTTGCATTAATTCATGTGATGTATTTTTGTTTAATCGCACTGATAAATTAGGTTGTGGTAATCCTAGATGATATTGTGCTTTTAAACATAACAATGATAATTCATTGTACGTATCATTATCATCTTCATCTTGTCCCCCAATAGCTACATTAAAACCAATTGGAAAACCGGCAAAATATTTAGCACTGTTTTGATTTCTTAAATAGACAATCTGATTAAATTTTAACCATAAGCATTCTAATATTTCTAAAGCCTGTTGTTTAGTAATTATATTATTAGTAATATCATGATAATAATATGGATATAAATATTGATCAATTCGTCCTGGTGAAAACGAAGAAGCATTAGATTCCATATGCAAGATTACAAATAAAAACCATAGTGACTGAATAGCTTCATGAAAAGTCTCGGGCGGTCTTTTAGCTAAGTTATAACAATTATTAGCAACCTGCTTTAATGATTCTTGATATTTAAAATCAACATCATCAATAATCTCCATAATGTAATCATGATAGCGAATCATAAAATTACAAGCGCCCTGTAAGACTAGAATAGTACATTGGTAAAATTCTTGATGTTCTTTACAACAAGTTTTCAATTTTTCTTGGGCTTTTTCCATCAAACCCTGAGGTCCTAAACGTAGCCATAAAGCAGTATCAGGACAAATATGACCTTGAGCATGATCTTTTTGATTAATTTTTACAACTTTACTAATTGCATTAATTTTATCACCATACTCTTGTTTAATTTTATCTTCCAATGATTTACCTTGCCAATAAGGATAAATTTTTTCTTTAAATTCTTTAATATCTTCATCATTAACTAAAAATTTATCCTGAGGTCTAGTTGGTAAAGTTTCAAACTCTTTTACTACCCAGGAACTACCACTTTCAGGAAATACAACTCCCGCTCTAACTCCTTTAGTTCGATTCCCTACAATTAGTTCTTCTGGTTCTACTGCTATTTCCATTTGTTCTAAAGCTGCTTTTAAAGATAATGCTCTTTTTTTGCTAATTGATAACCCTTCGTTTTCTTGATAAACCTTTGTAATAATTCTAGCTTGTTCAATCGAAGCATAACGCGGTGCCTTTAGCATCTTATCTTTTAAAATTCCAATTCTTTCACTTTGGTACAAATCATCCATCTAAGAAACCCCCTTTTTATTGTTTTTTATTGATTACATCTTAATTATACATTGTTTTTTATTAAAATAAATAAAAAACAATAAATTTCACTAATTTTTCAATAAAAAAAAGAAATCATCGCTAAATGATTTCAATTCCAATATCTTTTAATTTATTTTCTATTCTACTATCTAGTCCACCTTCGCAAATATAACCACTAAAATCACTAATATCACCAAACAAATAATTACCATCTAATTCAAACTTAATCGTTTCACCTGCCATATAACATTTTCGACTGGCATTAAGAACTTCTTTTTTTGTTAAACCATCATTAATATCATAAGTAGCTACTTTATTATTAAAAACATCAATTCCAACTACCCCTAAAAAAGAAAGATCAAACTTATATTTCTTTATTTGTTCAATAGTAATAGCACCAATAAATCCATCACGAGCCCGATTCAATTCACCACCAATAAAAATCAAATTAGTATTACAATCACGGGTAAAAATTTCCATAATATCAATCATATTTGTAACAACAGTTATTTTTAAATTGCGCTGATAAATTAATTTAGCGATTTCTAAAGTAACTGTAGAAATATCTAAAAAAATCATCATCCCTGGTTTAATTAACTCAATCGCTTTTAAAGCAATTGCCTTTTTTTCTTCTACCCGAACATCTCGTCGTTGACTTACATTTACTGTATGTAAATTTGAACGCATGCAGGTTGCCCCACCATGAATTCTTTTTAATTTATTGGCTTTTTCTAAAATATTTAAATCTTTTCTAATACAGTCTTCAGTAACATTAAAATCTTTACTTAAATCTTTTACTCTAACTTGACCTTCTAAATTCAATCGAGCCAAAATTTGATTATGTCTTTCTTGTTGTAGCATAGTAGCTTACCTCCTTGTTTTATTATGCCATTATCTTTTTTAAAAAACAAGAACGATACTAATTGTCAAAGTCAATCTAATTTGATACATTTTAATTAGAAAAACAATTAAACTTTTTAGCACCACTTTTATAAAAGGAGG
This sequence comes from Erysipelatoclostridium sp. An173, assembly GCF_002160495.1. GTDB lineage: Bacteria > Bacillota_I > Bacilli_A > Erysipelotrichales > Coprobacillaceae > Thomasclavelia > Thomasclavelia merdavium. Next base: position 47,538 of record NZ_NFKR01000019.1, read on the forward strand.
ACAAATGAAAAAATTAAAAATAATTTTATCACTGATCTTTGTTTTAACTATATTTACTGGTTGTCAAAACAATAATCAAGATAGTGGTTATAATGTTATCATTGATGATAGTAATATAATTACCGTTAATCATAACATAGATGATCATGATGGCTTTTTTAATCAAGATTTTCTAACTACTACAAATAATGATACTACTATTTATTCAAACGATGATATGGTAATAACCGTGGATCCTTCGAACTTAATTCAAGAAATTGTTTTAAAAACTGATCATTATCAATTAGATAATGGGGCAAAAACAAAAATGAATTACCAGGATATTTGTGATCTTTTTAACCAGGAATATTATAGTCAAATTATCAAAGATCAAAAAGATAATGTTGTCTCTGGACAAATCGGTATTACTTATAATGAAGCTAACATCAAAGTAGTCTATGACTTTAATGATAACAAATTAGACACTATTACAATTTCTCCAATTTTTACTTTTTAATAAAGGATGCTACAACTAGCATCCTTTATCCTTATTTATTTTTTCTTTTAATCAGCTTCTTTAGAGTATACATCAATAAACGGAACATCTTCAACACTATGTAGCGGGAATTCAGATTTAGCCGTAATATTAGCTAAATCACATTCAACCATACCAATATACATTGGTGGTATGGCTGGGCGATTTTCTAATGATTTTATTTCACGGTTATTACATAGATACAATAAATCATATCTTCGTTTAAATGTTTCATAATCTTTATTACCATCTATTAATTTCATAGTCCCCTTGGCAATAACACTACGATAATCATGATAATGCCCTTTATATTTATGATCAGGAAAATCATTAAAAGCACTAAATTCCAGACATACTTTTGGATTTTTTTTGATTAAATCAACTTTCAAGCCTCTTTTCATAAAATGAGTGTAAAAAATAAACTTGTTGTCTTTTACCTCAAAACCAAAATTAAGTGGTACGACATAAGGATAACCATCATCACCATTGATACCCACATTTACAATATTAAACATCTTTAACATTTCTTCAATTAATACTGGATCTTTAACTTCTCTTTCAAAATTAATCATAATTTTCTCCCCTTTTGATAATAATTATAAAATTAAATTATTATCAAAACGATAATCCTTTAAACAAATAACCAGTACTAATCTTTTAAACTATACTCTTTCCTAATTCATAAGCTTCATTTAAAAACTTTTTATCAACAATTTTATTTCCTATCTGTCCACTACAACCATCAGCAAGTACCATGCCCTTATCATTCCAGCCTAAAGCCTTTGTTAAAAAGCGATAAAATGATACTGACTGTTCAAAAGCATAAAATTCATCACTTCCACTTGTCATTAATAATACTGTATCTTTACTAGGATATTTATCATCTGTAGAAATAGCATATAAACGATCAATAAATGATTTTAACCTTCCAGAAATACTCCAAAAATAAAGCGGTGAAGCTAAAACAAGCACATCAGCATCTTCAAATAAAGAATAATAGTCTTGCATAGCATCTTTAATAACACATTGATGTCCATTATGTTGACAAGCCTGACAACCTTGACAGCCTATAATATTTTTATTTAATATAATTTTAGTAACATCATGATTAGCTTCCTTAGCCCCTTTGATAAAAGCATCTGATAATTGATCAGTATTACCATGAACGTTTCCACTACCAACAACAACTAATATTTTACTCATCTTCATTTTCCACCTTTTCAATAAGGATCGTACCTGATAAATTTTTAATATTTTCTTTTCCCTTAATGGCCTCACCTAAAACATATAAACCATTATAACTGCCACATCGATCATAATACATAACAACATTTTTCCATGGTGAAAAATAACCTAAAGTACCTTCTTGTCCACTTGATAATAATGGCGTGTTTTTGGTAGCTAAAGACTTAGATGGATAAAAAATTTTTTCGTTATTTGAATAATTTTCTACTTTTGTTTCTAATGGTAATTGTTGATATAGTGATTTTGCTCCATCACTTTCATTTAAAGTAAAAATAATTTGTTTTGATTGATTTGTCACTTTTATTTTCATATCATTACACTCCTTTATTTAAATATATTCTTATAATCAATACCGTTTAGCTTTATTAAATTATATATTTCAATATTTTTAATATCAAATGCTTATATTGAAGTAGTAACTATACTTATAAAGCATATATACTACTAAAAAAATCTAGAATTAATGGCTTTTAATATCCACAATTCTAGATTTGTTTTTAAAATATTTGATAAATATTAAAGGCATCTTACTCAAATGCCTCGTTTTGACTATTTTTAATATCATCAACACATAATTTAGTAGTTCCATCTAATAAATATGAACTTACTTCTTTAATACAATAAAACTCTGGTAAAAATTCCGCTGGAATAAATGATTTCAACTTGTTTTTTATTTCATCCATATCTGGTGTCATTGGTGAAAACAAAGCTACTGCTTCTGGTCCTACAGCACAAATAGTAGGTAAAAGGGCTTTAGTTACTAATTCTAAAACGCCCGGTTCACTCCATGCCAGTTTTTGAATATCATCAGAAAATTGCATTCTACGCATAAAATATCTTATTTCACCAGCAATACCGTTTTTTCCAGTAATTAAATTACCATTAGAGATAATCCCTTGACCACCAACACCATAGCCAAATGGTTGTGAATGGAAAACAATATTTTTATATTCAGGATGTTCCAAAGCAAAACCAACAACAGTTGCATTAGCATTATTATAAGTAAACACCTCAATACCATATTTCTTTTCAAAATCATTTTTTAAATCAATGTTTTTACCATCAATTGAGCTTTTTAACTGATTATCTCCTCTAACTATCCCCGGTATAGCAATTCCAATTACATCAATATATGAATGTTTCAATAAAACTGTATCAATAATATCGTATAAATCATAAACATTCATCGTTGGTTTAATTATCATATTACTATCAATTATTTCACACTTATCATTTAAACGATAATAAATTCTTGTTTGCGCTTGATCAGTAGAAATGACAATCGATAAAATTCTTTTTTCATATTGAATACAATGACTTTTTTCTTTTTTATCTTCAGTTTCCGCTTTTCTACTATAATATTTTTCAACCTCGCTACTTACAAACTTCAACGCTTCTAAAGCATCATAGCTTGCAAAGATTGATGTTGGAATTTGTAGTACTAATTTATCTGATAAACTGTCTTGTAATCGTTGTAACATATAACCGATTTGCGGTGCAATCAATACTACATCATATTTATCTACTTCTTCATAAATATTCAAATATGATACGGCATCAAATTGATAATCTAAATTCATCATACCAGCAATTGAATTTAAATTTTCAGCAAACATTGATGTTGTTAAACCGGCAGTACAAGATAAAAGAACTTTTATTGTTTTTTCATTTTTTAATGATAATAAAGTTCCAACCATTTCATCATATAATTGTTTAGCGTGTTCTTCATCTTTTAATTCAAAATGTAAGTAGAATTTAACCGAATCATCTTTTTTAGATAATATTTTAAATTCAACTATTAGGCTTTCTTCAATCTTGATAAAATTAATCTTAGCTTCACCATATTCAGTTTTTAACTTAATAGTTTCATCACTAACAACTTCAACTTGATAATCATCGCTGTCATGTTCTTTGATCCATGTTTTAAAGTCAAAATTGGTACTATGTCAAGATTTCGGACTACATAAATATGAGAAATTTAATTAATTGTTACTGATTAGATAGTTGTATTCATATTCATTTGGTGATTTGAAATCACAATGTGA
>NZ_NFKR01000002.1 GCF_002160495.1 Erysipelatoclostridium sp. An173
AGAATGATGAATTATTAAGAGTGGTGATGTTACTGTTTGGAATGAGTGGAAGAAGTGTTCAAGAGATAAGGGGAATTTTAGAAAAAGAATATGGTTTTAAAATGAGTGAAGAGTTAAAGAAAGGAGTTGAAAATATGTGTAACTTAGCGCAAGGATTAATAATTGAAAATCAAGCATTAGGACGACAAATAGGAAAAAAAGAAGGAATATTAGAAGGACGCGCTAAAGAAAAATATGAAATATTAATAAGTCTATTAGAACAAACAGATATTTCATTGAAAAAAGCAATGGAGATAGTTGGATTAGTAAAAAAAGATGAAATCAAGGAAACTATTGATAAACTGATTGAAGATTTAACTTTAAAAGAAGGCTATATAAATGGAAAACCAACTACTATAACAATAGAAAGAATAATTAATGAAGCAAAGAGGAATTAGTTTAATGTTATAACTAATTCCTCTTTGTTAATCTATATTAATAAGAAAAACAATTTATAAAATGTTTTCTTTTATCATAAATTTGTAAGAATATTATCATTAAATACAGTGATATAACTAGATATAATGCGCTAGAATTTTATCAGGAGGTGGCAATATGAAAAGAATTAAAGATTTTTTTGCTATTGTAGTATTTAGTTTTAAGCTCTATTTTAATAAATAAATTAAAATTTATGATATGATGAATATAGGTGGTGATTAAATGGCTGATTTACAACGTTTTATTGATGCTCAAAAAAATAGCTATGATCAAGCTTTAAAAGAAATAAAAAATGGCTGCAAGGTTAGTCATTGGATGTGGTATATTTTCCCACAGATTAAAGGATTGGGGCATAGTTCAACTGCAGTTTATTATGCTATTGATTCTTTAGATGAGGCTAAAGAATATCTCCAAAATCCTATTTTAAATAAAAGATTGTTCGAAATTAGTAATGCATTATTAGAATTAAAAAATAATAATCCAGTTATAATTTTAGGTTATCCTGATAATTTAAAGTTACAATCATCAATGACATTATTTTATGTGGCAAGTAAAAACAAAGTTTTTAAACAAGTTATTGATAAATTTTATGATGGGCAATTTGATAAAAATACGTTAAGAATTATTGGTATTGAAACTAATAGTGATCTGCAATAAAGCAAATCACTATTTTAATATTTGATGATATTAATATTTCTTTTCATTTGCATAAATTGACTATGATGATGATCAAGAAAATAATTTACAATATTAGATTCATTACTTTCTAAAGATAAATTTGCACTTTCTAAATAGATTTTCCATTTCTTTTCATAATTCTTGACTACATAATAGATATTTGATAAATCAATGGCACTATGCTGATCTAAAAAATCAACTAATGAATGATTATAATATGATTTCAATATTTCGATTTGTGTAGCTACTAAAAGCATTGAAGAAGGAACCATATTTTGAACAAGAACTGCATGAGTTCTACCGCAATGTTTACACATTACTCTTTGAATTTGAATACAGATTTTTCGATCGGGAATTTTATAATGACGAGGATATGTACCAATTTTAACTAAAGTGCCTTTTTGACCACAAGTACACCTTATCTTTTTAAAATTGATTAATTTAATTATTGAGTCGTATAATTCTTGGGTTATTTCAACATTAAAATATTCGCTATTATCGGTGATGGCAATCATATTATCCCTCCATTTATAACTAAAAATTTATCTAGATGTAATAGTTAAATTATTTAATTATAAAAAGGGTAATCGAAGATCAATAAAGTATAGTGGGTTATAATAGTTAATAGGTCGTTAGGGTAATACTGTATCTTCTATTATTATATCAGTTAAATTTGTTAATCGGTAGCAACAGTTTTGAATAATTATTAAAATTAAACTACTAATTTTAAATTATAATAAAAAAGAGATTTCTTATTTCACTAAAAAATCTCTTGATAATCGATATATATTATTTTTTGATTAAAACTAACGATTCATATGGTTTTAAAATTATTGTATCTTCTAATGTGTTTCTTTGAACATTAGAAAGTAAAATATCATATTGACTAGCATCAACAGTAATTGTTGATTGATTATCATCATAGAAATGATTATAGACAATTATTTCATCATTTTGATCAATTCGTTTATAAGCAAAAATAGTAGGATGATCAAGTAATAATGGCTCATACGCACCTTGTAGGATAACTGAATATTGTTTACGTAATTTAATAAGTTTTTGATAGTAATAGAACACTGAATCTAAATCTTTTAAATTGTTTTCAACATTTATATCATGGTAATTTTCATTGACAGCAATCCATGGTTCTACATTAGAAAATCCAGCGTAACGGTGATTATTCCATTGCATTGGTGTTCGTGCGTTATCTCTAGATTTACTTTGTAAGATTTGATAAATTTCATCTTCTGACATGCCATTTTGTTTTAAGATTTTAAAAGCATTTAAACTTTCAACATCTTGGTATTGTTCAATGTTATCAAAGTAGGCATTGGTCATTCCAATTTCTTCTCCTTGATAGATATAAGGAGTTCCTCTTAGTAAATGAATTGTTGTTGCAAGCATTTTAGCTGATTCTTTAGGGTAGTTTTTATCATCCCCAAATCGTGAAAGAACTCGGGGCTGATCATGACAGCACCAAAAAAGTGCGTTCCAGCCATGACCCTCTTGCATGCCTAGTTGCCAATCATTTAATAATTGTTTTAATTCTTGAAAATCAAAAGGCATTAAAGTCCATTTTTCTTTATTTTTATAGTCTACTTTTAGATGATGGAAGCTAAATACCATTGATAATTCATGATTATTAGGATTGGTATAACCAACGCAATTATCTATTGATGTTGCTGACATTTCCCCAACCGTAATAATATCATCATATTTTCCAAAAGAATTTTGAGCTAATTCTTGAAGATATGTATGAACTAAAGGACGATCTGTATAGAATCTTTTTCCAACTCCTTCATAATCATCTTCAAATGATTCTTTATCGATTAAATTAATGACATCAAATCGAAATCCTTTTATTCCTTTTTCAATCCAGAAATTAACGATATTAGCCATTTCTTTTCTAACTTCAGGATTTTTCCAGTTCAAATCTGCCTGAGTTTCATCAAATAAATGTAAGTAATATTCATCAAATTTTTCGACATATTTCCAGGCATTACCACCAAATTTAGATTGCCAGTTAGTTGGCGGATTACCATTTTTCCCTTTTTTGAAAATATAATAATCTTTGTATTTTTGTTCGCCATTTAATGCTTTTTTAAACCATTGATGATTAGTAGAAGTATGATTAAAGACCATATCGAACATTAAGTAGATATTATGTTTTTTAGCTTCACTGATCAACTTTTCTAAATCAGCCATTGTGCCATAGCTAGGATCAATAGCGTAATAATCTTCAATATCATAACCATTATCATTTTGCGGTGAAACAAAAATAGGATTTAACCAAATATAATCAACACCTAGTTTTTCTAAATAATCTAGATGTTTAATAATTCCATTAATGTCACCAAAACCATCATTATTACTATCTTGAAATGATTTGGGATAAATTTGATATACAACTTTATCTTGAAAATTTGCCATTTTATTATTATCCTTTCCATTTAAAAATATTTTCTTGTTTTAATTGTACAAATTGCTCATTACATTCAATATGCTCGCCACTAGTAAATACAACCGGAGAAACAACCGATTTTTTTTGTGATAAAACATATTCAAGATCTACTTTAGCGATAGTTTGTCCTTGTTTAATACAATCTCCTTGATTAACGAAAGATTCAAAACCCTTACCATTTAACTGGACGGTATCCATACCAATATGAATTAAAACTTCTAATCCATCATCACGTTTCAATCCATAAGCATGTTTGGTAGGAAAAGTCATTATCACTTCACCACTAAATGGTGCAATAATTTCACCGTTTTTTAATTCTACTGCAAAGCCATCACCCATTAAGCCTTGTGAAAATACCTGATCTTCTACTTTAGATAATGGTATTAGATTGCCAGCCATTGGGCAAATAAAATCTTTTTCTTTATTTGATTTTGCAGGGGTAGCTAATTTTTTTCTACCAGATACATAAGTTAAAATAAAGGGGATACCAATAGCAACAGCCACCGCTAATAAATAATAACCCCAGAATTCTGGTTTGATTGAAATAATTGCTGGTAGTCCACCAATTCCAATACTGAAAGCCTGGATACCAAACCCAACTGAGATTGCAGCTGCAATCGCTGAACCAATCATACCACTAATTAATGGAAAATGATGTTTAATATTTACATCGAATAAAGCTGGTTCACTAACACCTAAATAACAGGAAATACAGGCAGGGGCATTTATTTTACGAGCATTTTTGTCATTTCTTTGTAATACAAACATCGCTAATACACTAGAAGCCTGAGCTATATTAGACAAAGCAATCATTGGCCAAAGAATAGTACCACCAAAAGTAGTAGTTAAAATAGTATCAATGATGATTGTTAAATGATGCAATCCCGTCATGACAAAAGGAACATAAATAAAACTAATTATAGCAGCTATAATTATTGCCAGGTTTGAAGTAAAAGCGCTATTAACAACATTTGCGATAATACTTTCAATGATTAAACCAATAGGACCTAAAATTACATAAGTAACAAATACAGTCAATATTAAAGAACAAAAGGGAACAATAATCATTTTAATAGCATTTGGAATAATTTTATTAAATGATTTTTCTATAAATACCAGCATAAAACCTGCTAGCATAGCCGTAACGATTTGTCCTTGATAATCGGTTATTGAAATTTGAACAACTCCTAATTCCAAGCTAGAAATTGACTGTGGTATAACTAAAGTTAGACCTAATATAATTCCTAATATTTGTGTGGTTTCCATTTTTTTAGTTATTGACCAGACAATTCCTACTGGAAGTAATGGGAATATTGCTTCACTAATTAACCATAGAAAATGATCAAAGCTAGCTAAAAATGGATAAATATCTGTTAAGCTTTGAGTGCCATTATTAAAAAAATTAATTTCACTAATAATGTTTCTAAAACCTAAAATTAAACCACCACAAATTAAAGCCGGAATTAATGGGGCAAAGATTTCACCTAGTATCGCAACTATTCTTTGAACATGGTTTTGTTTAGAATCATTATTTTTTATTGTTTCTTGGTCATTTTTTTCAATATTACTTATTTTAATAAAATCATTATAGAAATTAGCTACTTCATTACCAATAATTACTTGAAATTGTCCAGATTGATTAAATGTCCCCTTAACAGATGGAATAGATTCAATTTTAGAGATATCAGCAACACTTGAATCAATCAAGACAAAACGCATCCTAGTTACACAATGGGTTACAGCACGAATATTTGCTGTTCCACCAATATATTTTAATAATTCTTGAGCGTCATTTTCAAACTTACTCATTTTTCCTCCTAATAAAAATGAATTTCTTCACTAATATTATACATAATTTTAGTAAAGAAAAAAGGTCCTGTAAAATAGGACAATCATTATTAATGATAGCTTATTTTACAAAGACCGTTTATTTAGCCATTATAGTTATTACCCTAAAAAGAAAGTATTAACTTCAAAATGTGCTTGAGGATGATCACAAGCTGGACATCTTTCAGGTGCTTCTAAACCTTCATAGATGAATCCACAGTTATTACATTTCCATACTACTGGTGCTTCACGTTTGAAAGTAGTACCATTTTCTAAAGCTTCTAATAATTTTAAATATCTAGCTTCATGATGTTTTTCAGCAATTGCAATACTATCTAAAACAGAAGCGATTTCTTCAAATCCTTCTTCACGAGCAGTTTTAGCAAAGCTTGGATACATTTCGCTATATTCTTCGTTTTCACCAGCAGCAGCTGCTTTTAAATTTTCAGCAGTGTTTCCAAGTAATACTGGGAAATTTCCTTCAGTATATACTGTTTCACCAGCTAAATCTTTATTTAAGAATTTCATTAATCTTTTAGCATGTTCTTTTTCTTGATTTGCTGTTTCTAAGAAGATATTTTGAATTTGTACATATCCTTCTTTTTTAGCGATTGAAGCATAGTAAGTGTAACGATTACGAGCTTGGCTTTCTCCTGCAAAAGCATGCATTAAATTATTTGCAGTTTTTGTTCCTTTAAGTGTCATAAGTAAATTTTCCTCCATATCCTAATTTTCTTTTTTTAAACAACATTCACATGTACCGCTGAAAACAATTTCTATTTTTTCAATTCGATGGTTTGTTTGTTGTTTTACAACATTACTAATTTTTTCATCCTGGTAATTAATATCAAAAACTTTTTTACAATTATTGCAGATAAAATGATAATGGTCACTTAAGTCCCCGTCGAAATGGACTATGTTTTGGCCAACATCAAGTTTTCTGATCATTTGGGCATCCGCTAAAAAGTTAAGGTTTCTATATACGGTACCTAAACTTAATTCAGGGTGATCCTTTTTTAAATCACTATAAATTGCTTCAGCAGTTGGGTGGTCATGTCTTGCAATTAAATTGTTGTAGATAAGTTCACGTTGCTTGGAATATCTAGTTTTTGGCATTGTTACCTCCTTTACATAAATAGTAATGGTTACTATTATAATATATTCTTTTGTTGGTTTAGTCAACTGTTTTGCATAAGTTAGAAACTTTAATCAATTTTAAAAAAGATATTAATATTAATGTTTATTTTATTAAATTTATAAATAACCCATTTGAAAAATAGTAATGTCTAAGAAAAGATACTTATTTTGCTCCTTTCGTTCGTTTATATTTTACATAAATAAGCATTATAATACAACTTTATGTATATAATAATGCTTTTAAAAATAAAAACAGATCAAAAACTATATCAAATAGTCTTTAATCCTGCTTTATTTTAATCATTTAATTCTGGGATAAATTTATATAATGCATCAGCAATACCATCTTCATCATTTGAACCAGTGATATATTGACTGATTTCTTTTAATTCATCAACAGCGTTAGCCATTGCAACACCTAAACCAGCATATTTAACCATAGAGGCATCGTTTTGACCATCACCAAAAGCAATCATTTCTTCTTGTTTATAACCCATTGGTTTTAAAACTGCATCTAATGCTTTAGCTTTATCAATTCCTTGAGCAGTAAATTCAAAATAGAAAGGACCAGTAAACATACAGCTTAGAGTATCTTTAAATGGCGCCATCATTTCTTGATAATTAGCTTGTAAATATTCAGGGTCGCTTGTAGTTAAAATTTTATTAATTTCAAAATCAGCGAACTTAGCTAAATCATCTACTTCACATAATTTATATTTACCACCACGTGATTCATATTCAAAAACATTGAATGGTTTACCATTAAAATTGATATAATTGTCATATACATTTGTTACATACATATATTCACCTTTATCAATCATTGGACGAACTCGATCAAATTTTTTCATATGTTCTAAGACTGCTTTACCTTCAGCAACTGATAATGGCTGATTAAACAATGTTTCCATTGTCTGACAATCAACGACCTTACTTCCGTTATAACAAACAAATAAACCATGATAACGATCCATTTCTAGTTCTTTTCCTAAATCAACTAATCCTGAAGTTGGCCGTCCTGAAGCCAAAATCAATTTAATTCCTTTTTCTTCTGCTTTAATTAATGCTTCTTTTGTTTTTGGCGTAACAATTTTTTCACTATTTGTTAAAGTGCCATCAACATCCATAATAATTACTTTATAACTATTTTCCATAATTCCACCTCGCTGTATCCATTATACTAAATTTCACAAATAAAATAATTGCTTTTATCAAAAATGAAAATATAAGTCAATTTTTCTGATATATAATAAAGTAATTTGATAAAATTATATCAAATACTCAAATATAAATAACAAAGTATAAACGAAAAAATACCATGGTATAAACGAGCTAGGAAATATTTTTTAAAACTATAATCGATTTCATCTAATAAATTATCAGTTTGCATCATTACACTTAACCCGCTAAATGATAAATTAAAACAAATCAAACTATAGACTAATGGCGTATGTTCAAACTGTAATAAACCAAGACTGCCGGAGCTAAATTCTAAAATTCCTAAAATAACAGCATTGATAAAGGAATCATTGATAAAGTGACTAATTGCATAACCTATAAATTGAAATACTAACATGTATCCTAAAATAAAAATAAATGCATAACATGATGATAAGATACTTTTTTTTAGGGCATCAACGAAATTTAAATGCGGTTGTTTTATTTTAGCGATTGCTTCTTGTAAACTTAAAAAAGAATAATGTTGACGATAGCATAGGGCTTTTATTATACTAGGTATTAAATGACAGATATAAATAACTAGTGGTATTTCTAAATTTAAAGATACAAAGATAAAAGAAATAGAGGCAAAAGAAGCAATGGATAATAAATGCTGCAGTTCTTGAAGGTTAATGTATTTTAGTTCATAGGCTTCTTTGATCATTTTTACATTGGTTGGATAACCACAAAAAAAAGAAATAAAGTATATTGAAGACATGATTGGTGATAATTTAAATAATGGTTTAAAAAACCATTGAATTATATAACTAAAGAAGTTCAATAAGCCAAGTAAAAGGCATAAGGAAATAAGAATCATAAATGGTAATAATGAAGGTAGTAGATTATTGATAACAATTTTAATTACGTTATTTGATAGTGCGACAATTTGAAACATATTAAAAAAAGAAAATAAAGTAATAAAAGCAACTAAAATCAAAGTAAAATAGTAATTAATTTTTTTCATAAGCTTTCCTTCTTGATTTTGATAATGTAAAATATAGTAGGGTGAAATAATGAAGGCATTAATTGTAGGTGTAAAATATTATAATATGAGCTATGATATCGATAAGTCTTTAGACGAGCTAGTCGAATTATGTAAAGCTTGTAATATCGAGGTAGCTAAAAAAGTTGTTCAAAATTTAGATAAAATTAATCCTTCTTTATATCTTGGAACTGGAAAAGTCCAAGAAATCAAAAATGATCTAGATGATATTGATATAGTTATTTTTGATGAGGAGCTTTCACCACTTCAAGTAAAAAATTTAACGGATATTTTAGATATTGAAGTAACTGATCGAACTGATTTGATTTTAAGGATCTTTGAAGTTCGGGCTCAAAGTAAAGAAGCTAAACTTCAAGTTGAAATTGCGAAAGGACAATATTTATTACCACGACTTGCGGGAATGAAAGAACATTTATATAGTCAACAAGGTGGTTTTGGATTTCGAGGTAGTGGTGAAAAGCAGATTGAATTAGATCGCCGTTTGATTGCCAATCAGATTACACAAGCTAAACGACAATTAGCTAAAATTGTCAAACAGCGTCAAACTCAAAGACGAAAAAGAAAAGATAATGAACTACCAGTAATTGCATTAGTTGGTTATACAAATAGTGGTAAAAGTACATTATTGAATGCTTTTTGTAATAATTCATCAAAACATGTTTTACAGAAAAATATGTTATTTGCAACTTTACAGACTGCTACTAGATATATTGAAATAAATAAATGTCCTTGTTTAATGAGTGATACAGTTGGTTTTATAAATCGTTTACCGCATCAATTGATTGATGCATTTCGTTCAACATTAGAAGAAGTATTAGAAGCTGATTTATTGATCCATGTTGTTGATGCTTCTAATGAAAATTATGACCAATGTATTGAAACTACTAATCAGGTATTAAAGGAATTAGGAATTAAGGATACGCCGATGATTTATGCTTATAATAAAATTGATTTAAATAAATATGGTTTAGTTATTCCTAAGGAGCCATACGTATTTATTTCGGCTAAGGAGCATATTGGATTAGATCAGCTAGAAAAAAACATCAGCGCTATCCTCTTTAAAGATTATGCTATTTATCAATTAAATATTCCATATCAAGATGGTGAAGTATTTAAGTATTTACATCAGCATTGTTTAGTGTTAGAATCTGAGTATTTAGAAAATAGTATTTATATGAAAATATCTGCTCATCCTGGTTTTATTGTTAGATATAAACAGTATTTATTAGAAAATTAAAGGAGGTCTTATCATGGATGATAAAAAACTCTTTCGTCTAGATTTATCAATTGCAGTGGAAGCTTCATCGGCTCAAGAAGCATTTGATATTCTAGTTACTGATGAAACATTGCATCAAATTAGAGAATTGGTAATTAAATCTAAAGATAACATTAAGGAAATGTTCGAAAAAGAAGAAGATAAACCGGCAATAATCAATTAGTTGATTATTGCTTATTTTTTTGCTAGAATTAAAAATATTATTAATGCCAAGGGAGGTTTTAAAGTGAATTTACACGGAAGAAGTTTTTTAACCTTAAAAGATTATAGTAAAGAAGAAATTAGATATTTACTAGACTTAGCTCATCAGCTAAAAAAAGAAAAAAAAGAAGGACGCTTAGGGGATCGTTTAAAAGGAAAAAATATTGTTTTATTGTTTGAAAAAACATCAACTAGAACAAGATGTGCCTTTGAAGTAGCTGGTCATGATGAAGGAGCTAATGTAACATTTTTAAGTAATTCACAAATGGGGAAAAAAGAATCAATTGAAGATACAGCTAAAGTATTAGGAAGAATGTATGATGGAATTGAATTTAGAGGTTTTGAACAAAGTACTGTTGAAGCTTTAGCTAAACATTCAAAGATTCCAGTATGGAATGGTTTAACTGATGTTGATCATCCAACACAGACATTAGCTGACTTTTTAACAATCGAAGAACATTTAGACAAACCATTAAATGAAGTAAAATTTGTTTTTACTGGTGATATTCGTAATAATGTATGTTATGGATTAATGTATGGTGCTGCTAAAATGGGAATGCATTTTGTGGCATTAGGTCCAAAAGAATTAGAAATGGATCCTGAAGTAGTAGCATATTGTCAAAATGAAGCTAAAAAATCAGGTGGATCTTTTACAGTTAGTGATAATGTCGATGAGGCTGTTAAAGATGCTGATGTTATTTATACAGATATTTGGGTATCAATGGGGGAACCTGAAGAATTATATCCAAAACGAGTTAAAATGTTAACGCCATATAAAGTAACTAGAGAAATGATGGCTAAGACAGGTAATCCTAATACTTTATTTATGCATTGTTTACCATCTTTCCATGATTTTGAAACAACATTAGCTAAAGAAAAATATGGACAAGGTATCGATATTCGTGAAGTTGAAGACGAAGTCTTTAGAAGTGAAAATTCGGTAGTATTTGATGAAGCTGAAAACCGGATGCATACTATCAAAGCAGTTATGGTAGCAACTTTAGGAAAATAAAAGCGGGACATTGAAATGAACCCTGTTATTTGGACATACAAATAATGGAGGTTTATTTCGTTCCGCTTTTTTAGAGGAGTCAATTATTATTTAGAGAAGTCTTCTTTTGTAATCATATCTAATAAACCACGATAATTATACGTTGCATAGATACTAGCTGAAATAGTGCGGACAGGAACTTTATTTTTGACAATATTCATTGCTTTAGGTTCTAAAAATGAAATCTGTGGTGCTAAATATAAGGCATCACAGTCTAAATAACTGCTGTCTAACTGATAGAAACCAATCGGAATGATTTCATAATTTAGATGTTTCAAGGAGATTAATTCAGCAAGTTTAGTTGCAAAGAATGTTGATGATAGACCACCAGAACAACAAAGAACAATTTTTACCGGAAATTGTTTTTGATGTTTTGTTAAGGCTTCATAGAAATCATAAAATAATTTTTGTCCTTGTGAGAGATTTACTAGTTGATAATGGAGATAAAATAACATATTTTCATCTTCATCGACTATTTGTTCTTCAACAATTCCGCTAGTCCAAATGACGATGGCACCTTTAATGTTATGGTAAATGAAATTAATTTTTTTACCACGATCATCAATATCAGTAGTAAAACATTCCATTTTCTGATCATATTTATTTTGATTACCAACTATCCATTGAAAAAACAATTCTAAATTGATATCTGAGTAAAATTCATCAACCATATTAACCCCTCCTTTAAAAATAAGTATAAACAAAAATTAAGAAAAAATGTGATTTTTTCCAAAATAGAAACCGCTTTCATTAAAAACCATAAACTAAAACCAATGACAGTTACTATAATTAGTTGTATAATTTTAAATATCAATTATAGTTAGGTGAGAAAATGTCAAAAAGAATCTATGTAGTAAGTGATATCCATGGATATTATGATTTATTTATTAAATTATTAGAAAAAATTAACTTTAATCAAGATGATTTATTATATATAATCGGTGATATTTGTGATCGTGGGCCAGATACATTAAAACTTATATTTTATATTCAAAAACATGATAATATAATTTTATTAAAAGGAAACCATGAATACATGATGCAAGAAGCTTTGTATTATGGTATTTATTATAATGATTTCGATTATCCTAGTAAAGCTTTAAAAATATGGATGGCAAATGGCGGTAATACGACAATGCAAAGTATTCGCAGCTATTTACAAAAAGATAAGTTAACCCACGATGATTATCGAGTAGTTAGAGATGCTTTTTTAAAACAGCTTTATGAATATTTAGTCAATTTACCAAATTATTTAGAAATAACGGTAAATAAAAAAAGATTTATTTTAGTACATGCCGGAATTAATCCACGTTATCCTCTAGAAAAACAGCGGGTTCAGGATTTATTATGGATTAGAAATGATTTCTATTATGCTCGTGGTGATTTAACCAAAGTATATATTTTTGGTCATACACCAACAGTTTTATTAAATGAAGATCGTAGTTTTAATATCTGGTTTGATACAGTTAATCAAAATAAAATCGGAATTGATGGTGGATTGGCTTGTGGCAGTATTTATGGCCAGTTAAATTGTTTATGTTTAAATGATGGTAAGATTACAGTTATTAAAAAGGAGGGAGCGAATGATGAGGGGAGCTTTTTATAATTTAATTAATTTTATAAATACAACTAATGTAAATGATGTTTATGCTAATGCAGCTAGAAAGATCTTACAAAATATTTATTTAATACCTGAATGTACAATTACAGATGTTGCGGATTTATGTTTTGTTTCAACTGCTACGATATCCAGGTTATGTCGAAAATTGAATTATGAGTCTTTTGCAGATTTTAAAATGGATGTTACGATGAATTTAAATTATTTTAATCGTGATACTTTAAGATTACAATTTGATCATCAGTTACCAAAAAGGGAATATTTACATAAAGGGAAAGAAGTTTTTAAAGCTCATTTTGATAATATTTTAGATAATCTACAAAAAACATATGATAGTGTTTCATATGATGACTTAGATTTTATTGTTGATAAAATTCATGAAGCTAATAATGTGTGTTTCGCTGGTAATTTTTTTACCCAATCAGTATCAATGCAGCTGCAAATTGAATTATCATATTTAGGAAAAGAATGTAGCGGAATGTATCCATTAGAACAGCAGGTTGTAATAATTGAAAGCTTAGATGAAAACGATGTTATTATTGTTTCTAGTATTGCCGGAGGATTTATGATTGATCATCCGGATGTTATGAGAGTTATTTCTAAAAGTCCAGCTTATAAAATTGTTATTTCACAATTAGATGATTTTGTCTATAGTGATAAAGTGGATATGATCTTAAAAGTAGGCACTGATCATCACTCATTGATTGGGAAGTTTTCAATAACTTATATTTTTGAAGTATTGGAAGCATTATATCATTTAAAATATGGAACTGAAGCAAAAGGAAAGTAAACTAAAATACAGCATTAATACATACCTTGTCAAGTAGATAAGATATGTATTACATGCTGTATTTTTTATAATAAAGAATAAGACCACATAGCTTTGATTTGCCATGATAATCGTTCATAACTCCATTGTCGCTGGCTGTTTTCACGACTATTTGGATCATTGACGATAAAATTATTATCTTTAACTTTAGTAATAACGATAAAATGACCAGTATCGGTAAAATCTCCCGGACGAACACTACAAATAATTGGGTGTCCCTGATTAAGTTCGTTGATCATAGCAGCTTTATTTAAAGTAACTGGAGTTGCTTTTAAACCAAAATCACGACAACCTTCCTGCATTAAAGACCATGATGTCTTACTGCCTTCAAGATAATTATTATTTTGTGCATAGTTAGCAATATAACGGGGATTATATTCGATGTTGCCAGTCAAACCAACACTAACCATAGCTAGACAAGTAGGTCCACATCCGGCAGTACCGATTATTTCATCACCATATTTGTTAAAAGCCCAGCGTGAATCCCATTGGATATATAAAGGAATTCCATCAGGACTTGCCAGTTCGATAGGTTCATTATTTTGTTTGGTAGTATAATTATCTTTTAATTCGCTAGCTTGTGGATTTTTAGCGACAAAATCTATTATGTATTGGGGACAATCAGTTGTTTGGGTTATATCATTATCATTTTGATAAAGTAGTGGTGGGATTATTTGAAGAAATAAATAGCCAATCAATAATATAGCGATAAACCCAATAAACGCTGGAATTTTTTTGATCATAGATTCATTGAGAAATATTTTGTGATAATTGAATAAATGATGATTGTCCCCAAAGCTAAAATAATTAGTAAGATATTTTTATAATTTGTTTTCTCTGTCATAATAAAGCTCCTTTACATCATGATAAAACGTGGATAATACGTGTAAACAGATAAGATACTCATTGTAGTAAAACTAGATAAAAATAAAGTTGTAACTAAATTAGAACTTTTTAATTTTTTAATTACTATATAAATCAAGATACCGATGATACAGCCAATAGCATTTAAAATAATATCATTGATATCAAAAATACCCCATCTAGTTGCTAACTGGATTAGTTCAAACGATAAACTAGTACATGTTCCAATAAAAATAATATGCCCATTACTTAAAAAACTAAAATAATATTTTAGAATAATACTTAAAGGGATAAATAGAACAATGTTACCTATAACATTAACAATTAAATTAAATGTCAATCCTAAATGCTGGTATTCACGAAGAAAAGAAAATAATTGTAAATTAATATTATTATGATAAATAGCTCCGTTTTTTAAAATTATAATTTTTATCAATAAAGCTAGATAAAGGATTGAACATAGAAATATAAGTATTTGATATAGTTTATTCTTTTTATTTTCCAAATTATTCCCTCCTAACAAAAAAACTATTCGACATGATTATAATATCAAAGTCGAATAGTTAATGTTTTTTTATTCTCTAAAGAAATTCTTACAAAAATCTTACAGTAGGCAATTTGATAGTAAAAGTAATTCTACCATCATCAATAGCAGCGCTTATAGTACCATGATGTAATTCAACAATTTTTTTTGTTATTGCTAAACCTAGTCCAGAACCACCAGTTTTACTATTACGAGACTCATCAAGCCGTACAAATGGTTCGAAAATGTGGTCAATGTTATAGGTTTTATTTTTATCAATTGCATTGGAAACAGTGATGATGATATCATCATTTTCCTGTCTAGCACTGATTATAATATCAGAATTTTCAATGCTATAATTTATGGCATTTCGAATTAGATTATCAAAAACTCGTTCAAATTGATTAATATCAATTTGGACTTTTAAATTTTCAGTAATTTGAGTAAGGCAATTCAAATTTTTTTCTTGATATAAAGGCATAAATTCATATGAAATCTGTGCCAACATAATTGATAAATTAACGGTTTCTGTTTCAATTACCGTATCACTAAGATTATATTTAGCGATTGAAAAGAATTCTTCAATTAATTCTTCTAAGCGAATTGCTTTATCATAAGCAATTTTAGTATAATCAGCTCGTTCTTTAGCTGATAACTCTGGTTGATTAACTAATAAGTTAAGATAACCAATGATTGATGTTAGTGGTGTTTTTAAATCATGGGCTAAATATAATAACAAATCATTTTTTTGTTGTTCAGCTTGTTTAATAGCGTGTTTGTTTTGTAAAGATTCGCGCTTGATTTGATTCATTTGATCTTCAATTTCTTTTAATTCATATGGTAGTTTGATCATAGTATCATTATCAGCAACTAATATTTTACCAGCTTCAAGCATTTTTTCAATATATTGCATTGATTCACGATAACGAAATGAAAAGATAATGATGGCATCAACAGCAATCATAGTAATAAAAATAGTGACTAAATTATCTTTAATTATTTGAGCTAATTGATAGACTAAATCATATTCCTGCCAAATATATAAGTGATATACTTCATAAGAATATAATAATAAAATAATAAAAGCGATGGATGTAATACTTACAGTAATAGCTATTTTTTTGATTAGACTAGTAGTTAAACTTTGTTTAAAATGAGAATTATTCAATTGTGTATCCAACACCCCATACAGTTTTTACAAACTTTGGTTTACGAGCATTCTCGTGCATTTTTTCGCGTAGTCTTGCAACATGAGCCATTACAGTATTATTGTTATCTAAATATTTCTCTTGCCAAACAGCTTCAAATAACTCTTCAGAACTTACTACAGTGCCACGTTTTGAACATAAATACCATAAAATAGAAAATTCAATTGGTGTTAAATTTAACGGTTGATCATAAAGGGTACATTTATGAGTATCATTATTGATCATCAACCCATTAAAATCATATACTTGCTGATTAGTAGATATATCATTTGTATTATAGCGCGTATAACGACGAATTTGAGTTTTGATACGGGCAACTAATTCTAATGGATTAAATGGTTTAGTTAGATAATCATCAGCACCTAATGTTAAACCGTTGATTTTATCCATATCATTACTCTTAGCCGTTAACATAATAACTGGGAAAAAATATTTTTGTCGTATTTCTTTTAATAAACTAAACCCATCTAAATCAGGCATCATCACATCAAGAATAGCTAAATCATAGTGATTTTTATCTAAACTATCTAATGCCTTTTTACCATGATAATATTTATACACCTGATAACCTTCGTTTTGTAAATATAATTCAATTAAGTCAGCAATAGACTGTTCATCATCAACAACTAAAATATTATAAGCCATAATACCACCTCGATTTCATCTTAGCTTAATTTACTAAAAAATACAAATAATTAAAAACTATTTAAGAAAATTGTAAGAAATAAAAAAATAACATGAAAAACTATTGACGATATAGTTACTATATAGTGTTAAATATGGTTAAAGGAGATGAATATTATGAAAGCACATGATGTAGAATTAATGGTAGGAATTCCTAAACAGACTTTATTGTATTATGAAAAAGAGGGATTTATTACAGTAGCAAGGGATGATAATAATTATCGTAATTATAGTCAAAATAATATTGAAATTTTAAAGTTAATTAAGCTGTTACGAGAAATGGAGATATCAATTGATGAAATAAAGTTAATATTGGATAACAAACTTTCAATTAGAGAGGCTTTAGAAAAGAAAAAAGAATTTATTGAACATAATAAAATAGAATTAGATAATATTGATCAAAAGATCAATGATTATATAAAAAGAAATCGGGTTAAAGTTAGTTTTAATAATCAATCAATTACTAATTGGGTTGATAAAGAAACATTATTTTGTAATCTACGTAGTATCGATTATAACGGTATAAAGATCATGATTGATGAAATAAAAGAAATTGATTTATCAATGTGTAGTGAATTAAGACCGTTAGATATTATTCGGGTTTATTTAAATTATTATGTTGATATTGATATTCGTACTAGTTATGATACCTATTCATTTCAAATATTGAATAATGATAGTATAGTTATGTTATTCAAATATTTTAAAAAGAATAATTTAAAAATAAATGATCCATTAGATTTAGTAACTCTTTATCAAAATAAAGATGCAGTAGCGTTAAATAAGTATTTAGATATTCATTTTAAAAAGTGGGCTAAAAAATATCATTTAGATAATCCAAGAAATACCGATTCTCTTTTTTCTAGGTTTAAAAAAGATGATGAAAATTAATGTATTTAATTTTTTATAACGTTGATGTCATCAAAATCGCCGTTTATGCCTAAGTCATTTTCTTTAGTTTTTTAATGAATATAATGAAGGTGTAAGGAGGGATTTAGGATGAAAGAAAAAGTTATTATTGGTGAAAGGATTGGAATCAAAACTATTTTAGCGGGATATGTAGAATGGAGCATATTTGGCTTGATGGGAGCTGTTGGATTTTATAATTTGGTTGGACGTTATTTCATTAGTGATTCTAGAGTTAATTTGTTAGTATCATTGATTATTTTTATAGTAGTTGTGTTATTAGTAACTCCACTTTTTGGAGCAAATGAGTATTTAGAGTTTTCTAATGAAAAGGTATGTCATTATCGAGCTGGTAGTTATTTACAAAAGTGGTATCGAGCTATTATGATAATAATGAAAAAACCTGATTTGTGTAATTTGGAAATAAAAACTAGTGAAATTTATAGTGTACAATTATCTTATGTACGTTTTACGATGCTTTATGGACAAGCTGGTTATCAGTTAAAAATGACATTTTTATTAAAAGATGGTAGTTTGTTTTCTGTTTTACCAGCAGGTATTGATGATATGAAAAAAGGAAGATTCGAACAGGCATTTTCATTATTAGAGGAAAATGGGGTAACAATTGTTGATAAATTTAATTTAAGAAGTGTTTTAAATGATAAAAACAGTTTCTATTTGCATATTAAAGAAATTGAGGATTTGGAAAAATGTTAAAGGTATTGTTAGTTTGTCAAAAGGAAAGTAATGAAATGTTGAAATCATTACTTAAAAATAGTTTAGAAACTGTTGAGTTTATCGATGAAGAAATGGTAGATAATAATTGTATTATAATAAAAGAAATAGATGATAATATTGATGGGATTTCTAATTTAGTTAATTATCAGGGGCTTGTTTTTATGGTTAGTGATGGTAAGTATATGTTTGAATTATTAGAATATAAACCACTAGCATTTATTCGTAAGGATCATTTGCAAGAAGATATTGATTTTATTAGAGGTCAGTTAGAATATTTTAAGCAAGGATTAGAGTCATATATTGATTTTAAATCAAGCTATCAAACGGTAAGAATGAAAATTAATAATATTGTATATATTGAATCTTTTGCTCATTATTTAATTATTCATAGTAAAAGTGCTAATGTGCGGGTAAGAGAAAAGCTCTCTACAACGTTAGATAAGTTAAAACCATATGGTTTTATTCAGGCTCATAAGTCATATATAGTTAATAAGCATTATTTAAAACAAAAAAATAATCGTGAATTGAAATTAGAAAATGGGATAACTATTCCTGTTGGGAAGAAATTTCAACAAGTAATTAAAGATCTTTAGTACTAACAAAATGTTAGTACTTTTTTAATATTAAAGTTTCAATCTTTATACATTCTTAATATCTTGCGTGCTAAGATATGGTTCGTTGAATAAGTGGTGGAGTCTGTCATAAAGCGATTGCTTTATTTATTCAATGTAAGATTACTTAAATAACGGTATTTAAAGTTACAGGTAAATTACTATTAGTAAAAGAATTTATGTTAAATCTTTTATCTTTGACAGACCTTGAAAGGGGGAAGAATTTTATTTAGTGGTAATTTAAGTTAGAAATTTTTAAATATTTATTTAGTTATTATAGTAATTAGGAGAGTTTTATATGGTTTTAAATAAAAAAGACGAATTAGTTGAAAGCCAAATTATTTACATGACACCGGTCGAAGCATACAAGTCAATGGAGACTAGTATGGAAGGATTGTCAGATATTCAAGTAAGTCAACGATTAGAAAAATATGGTAAAAACGTAATCACCAAGAAAAAGCAGGATTCATTATTTAAAAAGTTTATATCGAACTTTACAAGTTTGATGGCACTGCTTTTATGGTGTGGTGGAATCATTGCAATTATATCTGGTAGTGTTGAACTTGGGATATCTATTTTCTGTGTCAATTTAATAAACGGCTTTTTTTCATTTTTCCAAGAATTTAAAGCAGAAAAGGCTACTGGTGCTTTGCAAAAAATGATGCCTTCATATGCAAGGGTAGTTAGAAATAATCAAGAAGTAAAAATATTAGCGGAGGATATTGTCCCTGGCGATATTATGATTTTAGAAGAAGGGGATCGGATTAGTGGTGACGCTAGAATTTTACGTTGTAGTGATTTTAAAGTTGACCAATCAACTTTAACCGGTGAAAGTAATCCGATTCGAAAAAATTATGAAGCTTTAAAAGAAGAGACTAGTTATCTTGAAGCTGCAAATATGATTTTTACAGGGACGACTGTTTCTTCAGGAACTTGTCATTGTGTTGTAGTTAAAACTGGTATGGCAACTGAATTTGGTAAGATTGCCGATTTAACACAAAATACTAAAAAGACATTGTCCCCATTACAAAAAGAACTTAATATTTTAACTAAACAGATTGCTGCAATTGCTTTAAGTGTTGGGATTGCATTTATGTTGATTGCTGTTTTCATTATCCAAGATCCAATCATGGAATCATTTATTTTTGCTTTAGGAATGGTCGTAGCTTTTATTCCTGAAGGTCTTTTACCAGCGGTAACTTTATCACTAGCACTTTCAGTTCAAAGAATGGCTAAAGAAAATGCTTTAGTTAAAAAATTATCAGCAGTAGAAACTTTAGGTTGTACCAATGTGATTTGTTCAGATAAGACCGGTACTTTAACTCAAAATGAAATGACGGTTAATCATTTATGGACGTTTGAAAGCAAATTAGATGTTAGTGGTGAAGGATATAGTAGTGAAGGTAATATTCATGATGGTGATAATATCATCACAGTTAATAAAAGTAACACTTTAAGATTATTATTAAGTGGAGCTGCATTATGTTCAAATGCTAAGTTGGTACCACCAAGTAAAAACAGTGCTAATGCTCGTTATACTGTTTTAGGTGATCCTACAGAAGCATGTTTGGGTGTTGTCGCTAAAAAAGGTGGCATTGACTATAAAAAGTTAAATCAAGAGTATCCTCGAATTTTAGAGTTGCCATTTGAGTCAAATCGTAAGAGAATGACAACAATTCATCAATTAAAGGAACCATTTGAAGGAAGTAACCGGATTGCTTTTATTAAAGGGTCTCCAAAAGAAGTGATGGAACTTTGTAATAAATATTATAGTGGTGGTAAAGCTAATCAAATAAGTGAAGATGATCGTCAAAAAATTATGGCAGCTAATGATTTATACGCTAAACAAGGTTTAAGGGTATTAGCGGTTGCCTATCGATCTTTATCACACAATGATCCAAGTTTGCCAAGTGCAATTAGGGAATATACCCCAGAAAATATTGAACGTGATTTAACATTTCTTGGTTTAGTTGCGATGCAAGATCCACCTCGCAAAGAGGTTAAAGAAGCAGTTGCTTTATGCCGTAGCGCTGGAATCAAGATTATTATGATAACTGGTGACTATGGATTAACAGCAGAAAGTATTGCTCGTAAAATTGGGATTATTCAAAGTGAAGACGCTAAAATTATTTCTGGTGTTGAACTTGCAAAAATGGATGATGACCAGTTAAAAGAAGTATTAAAAGGTGAAGTTGTATTTGCACGTATGGCTCCAGATCAAAAATATCGAATTGTTTGTGCCTTACAGGAATTAGGAAATATTGTTGCGGTAACTGGTGATGGAGTTAACGATTCACCAGCATTAAAGAAAGCTGATATTGGTGTTGCAATGGGTATTTCTGGTACAGATGTAGCTAAAGAAGCAGCTGATATGATTTTAACAGATGATAACTTTGCTTCAATTGTTAGTGCTATTAAAGAAGGACGGACGGTATATAATAATATTAGAAAATTCTTACGTTATATTTTCGATAGTAACACGCCAGAAGCTGCTGCTCCTGCGTTATATCTATTTTCTGGTGGTTTAGTTCCTTTACCATTAACGATCATGCAGATTTTAACGATTGATATTGGTACTGACATGGTTCCTGCTTTAGGACTAGGTGCAGAGCATGGTGAAGATAATATCATGAATCAGCCACCACGTTCATTAGATGAGCGGTTATTAAATAAATCAGTAATTATTAGAGGATTTCTTTGGTATGGATTATTGCTTACTGTATTTGCTTTAGGTGGTTATTTCTTAGTCAATTACTTATATGGCTGGCCAAATGTTTCATTGGCTCCTGAAGGAACTTTTGTTTATCAAAAAGCAACGACAATGATGTTAGCAGGTGTTGTTTTTGGACAAATTGCAATGGCTTTAAACAATCGTACTGAAACAGAGTCAGTTTTAAAGCGTGGTATTTTTTCTAACCATTATATAAATCTTGGTTTTGTAGTTGAAATAGTAATTTTACTATTAATTGTTTATGTGCCTTTTTTTAATGGTGTTTTTGGTACAGCACCACTAGGAATTTATGAATGGTTATATTTAATCCCAATTCCATTTATTCTATTTGGAATTGAAGAATTAAGAAAGAAAATTGTGAAAAAAAGAAAAAAATAAAGGAGAAGAATATGAAAATAATAATTGTTGGCTGTGGGAATTTTGGAACCCGTTTAGCGAAATATTTAAATGGATTAAATCATGATGTTGTTATTATTGATAACCGTCAGGAAACGTTTAATAATTTAGATGATAACTTTACTGGGAAAACTATTTTAGGTATTGGTTATGACAAAGATATTTTAGAAAAAGCGGGTATTAAAACAGCAGATACTTTAGTTAGCTGTTCAAGCAGTGATGCAGTAAATGCAGTAGTAAGTCATATTGCTCATAATATTTATCATGTTCCTAATGTAATTGCCCGTATGTATGATAATAAAAAAGCTCGAATTTTTAGATCAATGGGAATCCACATTATTTCAGTAACAGGATTAGGTGTTGAAAGAATTATGGATTATATTGATACTAGTCGTTTGCAGGTAATTAAAAAAATCGGTGATGATAGTGAAATTAGAGTTGTAAAAATCAAAGCTGGTTTATCAATGATTGGTAAAACAGTTTTAGAAATTACTAGTCATGGCGAATTTGAAGTAATTGCTATTGAACGCTATGGAACAACTATGATTCCTTTAAAAGATACTAAAATTATGGAAAATGATGTTGTCTATTTTACTGTATTAGAAGAATCAATTAATGAATTTAAACAAGCTATTTTATAATTATGGAGGATAATATGAGAGTAATTATTATAGGTGGTGGCCAGGTAGGAACTTATATTGCTGGTTTGCTATATGAAAATCATGATGTTAAAGTAATTGAAAATCGTCCTAAATCAATTGAAAATTTTAAAAACTATAATCTACCAGAAGAATTACTAGTTATTGGTGATGGTACCGATGTTGATGTTTTAGAAAAAGCTGGTATTAGAGAATGTGATGCTTTGGTCTGTGTTACTGGTCTTGATGAAATAAACTTAACAGCAGCAATGGTTTCTAAATTTGAATACGATGTACCACGAGTAATTGGACGTGTTAATAATCCTAAAAATGTCTGGTTATTTAACTCAGGAATGGGAATTGATACTAAGATTAATCAAGCAGATATTATTGGTCATATGATTGCTGATGAAATGAATTATCAATCTTTAATGACTTTATTAAAATTATCAAAAGGTGATTATTCAATTGTACGTATTCGAGTAGATTATCATTCTAGTTATGTTGGAAAAACAGTATCTCAACTTGATATGCCTAATAACGCTTTATTGATCGCTATCTACCAAGACGATGAATTATTAATTCCTCATGGTGATACAGTAATTGAAGCGGGACAGAATATTTTAGCTTTTGGTGATGATCAGGCAATTGAAAAATTGAATCAGATTTTTACTAGCTAATATAATCTTAAAAATTAGTTTTTATGCTATAATAAAGGTTCAAGGCAGGTGGATAAAATGTTACAACAAGGTGATAAAATAAGTATAATTGCCTGTTCTAATGGCCTTTTAGATAGCCAAAGCAAGCAGATTGAAAACTTATATATGATTTTAAAAAAAGCTGGATTAATACCGGTGTTAAGTCCATATCTTTACCGGCAAGAATCAGTGTTTGCCACTGATGCTAAAAATCGTGCTAAAGTGCTTATGGATAGTTATAATGATAATGAAATCAAAGCGATATTTGATGTTTCTGGGGGAAATATTGCAAATGAAATACTGGATTTACTTGACTATGATTTGATTAAAAGAAACCCGAAACCATTCTGGGGTTATAGTGATTTGACAACTGTTATTAATGCTTTATATCATCAAACTGGTCAATGTGAATATTTGTATCAAATTAGAAATATTCTTTTAAAACAGCAATATGATGATTTTAATAATAGTGTATTTTTAAATCAAAATGATTTATATGATTTTTCATATTGCTTTATTCAACAGACCCAGATGTCAGGAGTTGTAATTGGTGGTAATATTCGCTGTTTTTTAAAGCTGGCTGGAACTAAGTATTTACCGGATTTTTCTAATCGAATTTTATTTTTAGAAAGTTATAGTGGAGATGTTGCGTTAATGACTACTTATTTAACCCAGCTAAAACAAATGGGAGTTTTTCAAAAAATTTCAGGATTGTTATTAGGAACCTTTACTGAGATGGAAAAGAATAATGAATATCCTGATATTGTAGCTTTAGCAACTAGAATTATTAATGATAAAAATCTAGCGATTGCTAAAACGGATGATATTGGACATAGTCGAAATTCAAAGTGTTTAATTATTGGTAAAGAATATCGATTAAAAAAATAGGTCAAGAAATATTTCTTGACCTATTTGCTTGCAAATTCAGCTAAAAATTGTTCATTTAAAGCAATTACTTTTTTCATAGCCTCAATTCCTGGGGCACCGATTGTATTTCGTTTATTAACACAAGTTTCAACACTTATTGCTTCATAAATATCTTCATCAAATACATCGCAAATAGCTTTAAATTCATCAATAGTTAAATCATCTAAATCTTTATTTTGTTCAATGGCATATAAAACTAATTTACCAATAATACCATGAGCATCTCTAAATGGAACGCCTTTATTAACTAAATAATCAGCGGCATCAGTAGCATTAGTGAAACCACCAGTAGCTGATTTACGCATTTTTGTTTTATTAAATGTAGTTGTTTTTAACATATCATTTAATAATTGTAAACATCCTTTAGTAGTTGTTAGGGCGTCGAAAAATAACTCTTTATCTTCTTGCATATCTTTATTATATGCAAGTGGTAGACCCTTCATTGTTGTAAGTAAGCTAGTTAAAGCACCATAAACACGTCCAGTTTTTCCTCTGATTAATTCAGCAATATCAGGATTTTTTTTCTGTGGCATGATTGAAGATCCAGTTGAAAAAGTATCATCTAGTTCAACAAATTGATATTCATTAGTATTCCAGATAATTATTTCTTCACTAATTCTTGACATGTGCATCATCATTGTCGCCATGGCACTTAATAATTCGATTAAATAATCACGATCACTTACGCCATCAATACTATTTAAACATGGACCGTCAAATCCTAATAATTCAGCAGTATATTCGCGATCTAGAGGATAAGTTGTTCCCGCTAAGGCTCCAGATCCTAATGGACAGACATTCATACGTTTATATATATCTTCTAAACGACTGCTATCACGTTTAAACATTTCAAAATATGCGCCCATATGATGAGCTAAAGTAATTGGCTGGGCTTTTTGTAAATGAGTAAAGCCAGGCATTATTGTATCGATATGTTCTTTCATGATGTCATTAATAGTAGTTAATAAATCATGAATTAAAGTATTTAACATCAAAATTTGATCGCGGGTATATAAACGCATATCCAAAGCAACCTGGTCGTTACGACTACGACCAGTATGTATTTTTTTACCAGTATCACCAATACGATCAATTAAAGTTGATTCTACAAAACTGTGAATATCTTCTTGAGTATTGTCGATTTTTAATGTGCCATTTTCAATATCAGCTAAAATCTGTTGTAATGCTGTTTCAATTTGTTGACCTTCTTCTTTAGTTAAAATCCCTTGTTTGGCAAGCATCTTAACATGAGCGATACTACCTTGAATATCTTGACGATAGAATGTTTGATCAAAACTGATTGATGCATTAAAGTCATAGACTAATTGATTGGTAGGTTTAGTAAAACGTCCACCCCATAGATTCATAAATTTCCTCCTTATAATAAAAGGGCATTAGCCCTTTTTATTTTTTATTATTTAATTTCATTGCTCTAACTTTAGTTGAAAGTCCATATAAAGTAATGAATCCTTCAGCATCATGATGATCATATAAATCACCAGTAGCAAAGCTTGCGATATCTTCATCATATAATGAATATGGTGAAGTAGTACCTTCTTTAATAATATTACCTTTATATAATCTAAATTTAGTTGTTCCGCTAACAACTTCTTGAGTTTTATCAACAAAAGCAGTTAAAGCTTCTCTAAGTGGTGAAAACCATTTAGCACCATAAACTAATTCTGCAAACTCTACAGATACCAAGCGTTTATATTTTAAAGTTTCACGATCAAGAACTAATTCTTCTAATTGGCGATGAGCTTCCATTAAAATAGTTCCCCCTGGAGTTTCATAAACACCACGAGATTTCATACCAACAACACGGTTTTCAACGATATCTACAATACCAATTCCATGTTTTCCACCTAATTCATTTAATTCTTCTAAAATAGCAGTTAGTGATTTAGCTTTACCGTTAATTTTAACTGGGACCCCTTTTTCCCATTCAAGTACGACATGTTCTGCTTCATCAGGTGCTTTTTCTGGTGAATTAGATAAAACTAATAAATGGTCATAATTTGGTGTATTTTCAGGATTTTCAAGTTCTAACCCTTCATGAGAAATATGCCAAATATTACGATCACGTGAATAACTTGAATCAGCTGAGAATGGTAAATCAATACCATGTTCTTTACAATATTCAATTTCAGATTCTCTAGAATCCATTGTCCATTTTGGATCACGCCAAGCAGCAATGATTTTTAAATCAGGTGCTAAGGCTTTAATACCAAGCTCAAAACGAATCTGGTCATTTCCTTTACCAGTAGCCCCATGACAAATTGCAGTAGCCCCTTCTTGTCTAGCTACATCTACTAATACTTTAGCAATTAAAGGTCTTGCAGTAGCAGTTCCTAATAAGTATTTATATTCGAAGACAGCATCAGCTTGAACAGTAGGCATAATATAGTCTTTAACATATTCATCAACTACATGTTTTACATATAATTTAGTTGCGCCACAAGCTTTTGCTCGTTCTTCAAGGCCGTCTAATTCATCGCCTTGTCCAACGTCGATACAACAGCAGATTACTTCATAGTCATAATTTTCTTTTAACCAAGGAATAATTGCAGTTGTGTCTAATCCGCCAGAGTAAGCAAGAATAACTTTTTCTTTCATCTAAAATTCCCCCTTAAAGTAACATTAAATTATCATTATAATAAACTAAAGTGTTTAAAATTGCAATGCTTTATCGTAATAATAACCATTTTATTAATTGTTCATATTATAGTAATAATGATAAAATAAAATTATCTAAAAATCGGGAGGGCTTTATGAATAAAATAGAAATAGATTATAAAAAAACATTAAAACTTGTCATAATTGCCATTATTGCATATTGGATTTTGAATCATTATCAAATAGTATTATCTTTGTTAAGTAAATTACTATCAGTTTTAATGCCATTTATTATTGGGTGCATGATTGCTTTTGTTTTAAATGTTTTAATGATAAGAATTGAAAAACAATTATCAAAAGTTATTGTAAATCCTAAGCTTAAAATCCTTAAGCGGGTTTTAAGTATTCTTGGTTCAATTGCTCTGGTTGTCGGAGTAGTGGCCATTATCATTATTTTAATTATTCCAGAACTTGTTAGCGCTATTAAAGTGATTGCTCTTTCTTTACCGGAAGTAATTGATAATTTACAAAACTGGACGGATAGTCATAGCATCTATTTACCACAACTAGAAAATCTGATTAATCAAATAGATGTTGAAAGTCTAGGAAATGAGTTATCAAAATTTGCTAAAACAGAATTTAGTGGTGTGCTTGATTCGACCATTGATATATTAGCTGTTATCGTAAATGGGATTGTAAATTTTGTTTTAGGACTAGTTTTTGCAATATATATCTTAATGTCTAAAGAAACATTAAAGGATCAGACTAAAAGATTAATTAATGCTTATCTACCAAGCAAAGTAGCTGATAATATATTTGAAGTAGCACGACTTTCTAGAACTACTTTTTCTAATTTTATTATTGGACAAACAGTAGAAGCTTTTATCTTAGGAGCGCTATGTACAATTGGAATGATTATTTTAGGATTGCCATATGCTCCAATGGTGGGTTCTTTAGTAGGAATTACAGCCTTTATTCCAATTATCGGTGCTTTTATTGGTGGGGCAATTGGAGCATTTATGATTTTTACGGTTGATTATATGCAAGCTTTTATCTTTATTATTTTCCTAGTTATTTTACAACAATTAGAAGGTGATTTGATTTATCCACGAGTAGTTGGGTCTACAATTGGCTTACCTTCAATTTGGGTTTTATTTGCAGTAACGGTTGGTGGTAGTTTATGGAGGATTACCGGAGTTTTATTAGGAGTACCAATAGTATCTGTAATTTATTCTTTAGTTAAAATACAAGTAAAAAATAGAGAGAAGCGACTGAAAGTTAAGGAGAATGTAGAGGTTATCGAATGATAACCTCATTTTTATTAAGATTCTATTAAAGTATATATTGGGGTGTTCTAAATGATATTTTAATGTGCTATAATCTATTTAGAAAATAATCTAAATAGATTTTTAGATTTGATAATTTGAGGGGGACTTATATGTTAAAAATTGAAAATTTAAGTAAGACTTTTGGTAGTAAAAAAGCAGTTGATAATTTATCACTGCATATAAAAAAGGGGCAAATATATGGTTTCATTGGTCATAATGGGGCTGGGAAAACTACAACATTAAAAGCAATTGCCGGAATACTACAATTTGATCAGGGTGATATTTTTATTGATGGTAAATCAATAAAAAACCAGCCGCTTGAATGTAAAAAAATCATGGCTTATATTCCTGATAATCCTGATTTATATGAGTATTTAACAGGGATTAAGTATTTAAATTTTATTGCGGATGTTTATGGTGTTAGCCAGCAAGATCGTCAAGAAAGAATAAAAAAATATAGTGAGATGTTTGAAATTGCTGATTCATTAAAAGAACCTATTAGTGCTTATTCACATGGGATGAAACAAAAATTAGCAGTTATTTCAGCATTGATTCATGATCCTAAATTGATTATTATGGATGAACCGTTTGTTGGTCTTGATCCTAAAGCTTCTCATTTGTTAAAAGAATTGATGCATGATTTATGTCAAGCAGGTGGCGCAATCTTTTTTTCAACCCATGTATTGGAAGTTGCTGAAAAACTATGTGATCAAATTGCAATCATAAAAAAGGGAAAATTAATTGTTTCTGGAAATACTCAAGAAGTCATTGGTGATGATTCGTTAGAAGAAGTATTTTTAGAGTTGGAGGATGACCATGCTTAAAACATTAGTGAAAATTCGTTTTCAGGGCTTGTTTTTAAAGTCAATGATGGGAAGTAAAAAGAAAAAACTTAGTATTGGAAAGATGATTTTATTTTCGTTGCTTTTTATCTATTTAGGAATTGTCCTGGTAGCTGTTTTTGGATATTTTTTTGATTTAATAATCGAACCATTTATTGCAAGTGGTTATGAGTGGTTGTATTTTGGATTAATGGCTTTGGTTGTTATTTTGTTTTGTTTTTTGGGGAGTATTTTTTATACTCAACAGGAAATATATGGGGCTAAAGATAATGATTTGTTGTTATCGATGCCAATTAAAACAAGAGATATTTTATTAAGTAGAATTTTAGTAGTTTTACTTTTGAATTATGTTTATGAAGCTTTAATTGCTTTACCGGCAATTATTGTTTATTATTTACATCAGCCTTTTAATGGTTTGCAAATGCTTATTTTTATAATTGTTTTTGTAACTTTGCCATTATTTGTTTTAGCATTAAGTTGTGTTTTTGGCTGGTTAATAACAATGATTTTAAAGAAGATACCTAGTAAAACTTTTATTACGATGGTTTTATCATTAGGAGTATTGGTAGCGTATTTTTATTTAGTAAATAAAATGCCTGAATATCTAGCTTCTTTAATAACAAATGGTGAAACGATCGGTGAAATTGTAGAAAGTAAATTATATCCAATTTATCACTTAGCTAAAGCTATTAGTGATATGAATTTATTTAGTCTGATTGTTTATTTATCAACGGCTTTAATACCGTTTGTACTTGTGATTTATTTATTGTCATTAAATTTTATTAAATTAACGACTTCAAAATCAGGAGTAAAGAAAGGAAAATTAAAACAAACAGATATTAAAACTAATGGTTTGAAAAAATCATTATTTATGCGTGAGTTAAGACATTTTACCTCTAATCCAATGGTAATGATGAATTCAGCTATTGGAATTGCTTTTACAATTTTTTTAGCTGGGGCTTTAATTGTAAAAAGCAATGATGTAAAAATTATTGTTCAATCAATATCTCCTTTATTGCAAGGAACATTAAGTGAGTGGCTCGTTGCTGGTTTGTGTTTAGTAATTATAGGGGTTAGTTCTTTTAACTATATTAGTGCTAGCTTGATTTCCTTAGAGGGAAATCGATTATGGATCATTAAATCATTACCACTTAAAACTAAAGATATATTAGATAGTAAATTGTTATTGCATATCGTACTTTGTATACCACCAGCTATTATCTTCTCTTTAGCGGGAATATATGTTTTTTCGCTTGATATTGTTGATGCATTAATAGTGATTTTGGTACCAGTGATCTTTATCGTTTTTGAAGCAATTTTTGGTTTATTGATAAATTTATGGAAACCAAAATTTGATTGGGTAAATGAGACAATTGTTGTTAAACAAAGTATGGCTGTAATGATTGCAATGCTTGGAACAATGGCTTTTGTTGTCTTGGTTGCCGGTGGTTATATTCTGTTATTTAATGAGTTTATTAGTGCTATTAATTATACGTATTTAATTGCAGTAATTCTAATTGTTTTGGATATCTTTGGCTATTATTTATTGAATACCTGGGGTGCTAAACAATTCGCTAAATTTTAAGCTTGTAAATAAGAAATGTTAAAATTTGTTTGACAAAATCATTTTCCGTATTATAATATTAGTCAAACTCGATGACTAAAAGAGTAGTCTTAATGATGGTTTTAGCGAGCTAGCGTTGGTGGAAGGTTAGTAATCTAGTTAAGATAAAGCGCATTTACGAGAGGAAAGTGGGAAATAATAGTATCACTTTCGGGTTATCGCCCTTATCGATGAAAGTGGTCATAAGGTCAACTTATGATAATTAGAGTGGTAACGCGGTTAATTTCGTCTCTTGGTTCAAGAGACGTTTTTTATTTATATTAAAGAAATGGGGGACTAACAAAATGATTAGAGTAGGTATAGTAGGGGCAACTGGATATGGTGGTTGTGAACTAGTACGATTTTTATTAACACATAAAGACGTTGAGATTAAATGGGTTTCATCAAGGACATACACTGATCAAGAGTATAGTTCTGTTTATTCAAGTTATTTTAAATTATTAGATCAAAAATGTGTTGATGAAAATATTGAAGATTATTTAGATGATGTTGATGTTGTATTTTTTGCAACACCACAAGGGGTATGTGCTAAAACAGTTAATGAAAATGTCTTGAATAAGGTCAAGGTGATTGACTTGAGTGCTGATTATCGTATCAAAGATGTTGCAACATATGAAGCCTGGTATGGAATTAAGCATGCTTCACCACAATTTATTGATGAGGCTGTTTATGGATTATGTGAGATTAATCGTGAAAAAATAAAAGCAGCTCGTTTAATTGCTAATCCAGGATGTTATCCAACTTGTTCAATTTTATCAATATATCCACTTGTAAAAGCAAATTTAATTGAAACAGATACGTTGATAATTGATGCTAAAAGCGGAGTTAGCGGTGCTGGTAGATCTGCTAAAGTTGCTAATTTATATTGTGAAGTTAATGAAAGTATCAAAGCTTATGGGGTAACAACACATCGCCATACACCAGAAATTGAAGAACAGCTAGGCTATGTAGCTAATAAAACTGTTTTATTGAATTTTACACCACATTTAGTACCGATGAATCGTGGCATTTTAGTAACGGCTTATGCTAAATTGAAACCAGGTGTTAGTAAAGAAGATGTTGAAAAAGCTTATCAATGTTATGATGATGAATATTTTGTTAGGGTATTAAAACCAGGAGTTGTTCCTGAAGTAAGAAGTGTTAAGGCAAGCAATTTTGTTGATGTAAATTATCAAATTGACCCACGTACTAATCGAGTTATTATGATGGGCGCTATGGATAATTTAGTTAAAGGTGCTGCTGGGCAGGCTATTCAAAATATGAATATTATGTTTGGTCTTGATGAAAAAGAAGGTTTAATGTTAGCACCAGCAATTTTATAGGGGGAATAGAAATGAAAATAATTGAAACAGGAACTGTTACTTCACCAAAAGGGTTTCTTGGTGTTGGTGAACATGTTGGTATAAAGAAAGAAAAGAAAGATTTAGCTTTAATCTATAGTACTGTAGCTGCTAAAGCTGTGGGGACATTTACTCAAAACGTTGTTAAAGCGGCACCAGTATTATGGGATAAAATGATCGTTGAAAATTATGACCATGCTCGAGTAATTGCAATCAATAGTGGGGTTGCTAATGCTTGTACTGGTCAAGAAGGAATCGAAAATAATGAAGAGTTTGCTAAAATAGTAGCTGATAATTTTTCAATTAATAAAGAAGAAGTATTAATTTGTTCGACAGGAGTAATTGGTAAACAATTACCAATGGAAGTTATTAAAAATGGGGTTGAACAAGTTAAACCGTTATTAAAAGAAGATGGTGGGATGGATGTAGCAACAGCTATTTTAACTACAGATACTAAAGCTAAACATCTTGCTGTGGAAATTGAATTAGGTGGTAAAACAGTAACTATTGGGGCTTGCTGTAAAGGTTCAGGAATGATTCATCCTAATATGGCAACAATGCTTGGTTTTATTACTACTGATTGTAATATCTCTAAAACTTTATTAAATAAGGCTTTAAAAGAAATTATTCCTGATACATTTAATATGATTTCAGTTGATAGAGATACTTCAACTAATGATACGGTATTATTATTAGCTAATGGATTGGCTAATAATCCAGAAATTAATGAAGAAAATACTGATTATCAAGTATTTAAAGAGGCTTTATATTATGTTAATGAATTTTTAGCTAAAGCAATTGCTGGTGATGGAGAAGGGGCTACTAAATTATTAGAAGTACAGGTACATGGCGCTAATAGTATTAATCAGGCTAAAGTGATTGCTAAAAGCGTTTGTACATCACCATTAGTTAAAACAGCAATCTATGGTAATGATGCCAATTGGGGAAGATTGCTATGTGCAATGGGTTATTCAGGGGAACAATTTGACCCATATAATGTTGATTTAAAAATTGCTAGTGAGTTTGGAATATTACAATTAGTAGCTAAGGGGATGGCAACTGATTATAGTGAAGAATTAGCAACAAAAATCTTGTCGAGCAGTGAAGTAAAAGCAATTATTGATATTCATAATGGAAATTATCAAGCGACAGCATGGGGTTGTGATTTAACATATGATTATGTAAAAATCAATGCTGATTATCGCTCATAGTTAATAAGGGGGAAATATATGGTACAAACAAGAACGATTGAACAAAGTAAAGCCCAAGTATTGGTTGATGCTTTAAGTTATATTCAAAAATTTAATGGGAACATTGTTGTTATCAAATATGGTGGCAGTGCCATGACTAATGAAGTAATAAAACATAGTGTTTTAAAAGATATCGCGGTATTAAAATCAGTAGGGATCAAACCGGTTATCGTTCATGGTGGTGGTAATGATATTAATAAATGGTTAACAAAAGTAGGAATTAAAAGTAATTTTAAAAATGGTTTACGGGTTACTGATAAAGAAACTTTAGAAGTTGCTGAAATGGTTTTATCAGGCAAAATTAATAAAGGGTTAGTTCAGCATATGGAACGAATTGGAACACATGCTGTTGGTTTGTCAGGGAAAGATGGTAATTTAATTACAGTAAAAAAAGCATTGCCTAAAGGTGAAGATATAGGTTATGTTGGTGAAATTATTAATGTTGATATTAATTTAATTGAAACATTATTAGAAAAAGATTATACGCCAATAATTTCAACTATAGGTTTAGATAGTAAATATAATGCTTATAATATTAATGCTGATGATGTAGCGACAGCTGTTGCTCGCGGCTTGAAAGCAAGTAAATTAGTATTTTTGACAGATATTGAAGGAGTTTTAAAAGATCCAAATGATCCAAGTACTTTGATATCGGTTATTGATACTAAGTCAGCTAAAGAGTTGTTTGAACAAGGGGTAATTACTGGGGGAATGATTCCTAAATTGAAGAATTGTCTAGATGCTGTTCAAGAAGATGTAAAAAAGGTTCATATTTTAGATGGTCGTCTTGAACATAGTTTATTGATAGAAATTTTTACAACTAATGGTGTTGGAACAGAAATTAAAAAATAACGAAGTGATTTTCATCATTTCGTTATTTTTTTAATGTAACAATATTAATTTGATTAGGACAAAATAAACGATATTCATAACCATTTTCCATTCCTAAACCATTAGAAATAATTAGTTCACTATCATCGATAGTATGTCGACCACTTACATAAGTAGATCCATTTGTTTTGGTAAACAAACCACCAATTATTGGTAATCGAATATAACCGCCCATAGTATGTCCTGATAGCTGCAATGCAATAGCGCTTTTAGCAGTTGTTGTAAAATAATCTGGTTCATGAACGACAGCTAGTTTATAGCTATCTTTGTTGTTATCGTTTAATAGACCACTAATATCACCATTGCTTTCTAAACCAAATAAGCTAATCGAAGCATTTTTGTAATAGATTGGTCGATATTCATTGTGAAGAACTTCAAAACCACCTTCATTTAATATGGCGGTAACATCAGTAGCAATTGTTAAATCTTTTTCACCTAAAACCGCAAATTTACCGAATTTAGAATTAATGTTTGATAAAGTACTGATTACTTTTTCAGTTTCAAAAGCACTACTTTGGAATAAATCACCACCAAATATCACCATATCAACATTTTGATCATTAAGCGAAGCCACAATTTCTCCTAATCGTTCAATATCACTACTATCTTCAAGATTAATATCACTTATAAAACCAATTTTAAAATTATTAAATTCTTCAGGTAAACTATCATTAGTAATAGTTGATTCTTGAATTTCATAGCCCTCTGGGGCAATAGAATGACTGTAATAATATGTAAATCCAGCCAAGAGAATAATAATTACTAAAATTAATACTTTAATTATTCTAATCTTTTTTTTCATCATACCTTTTTATTCATGATTACTGGAATAATCATTGGATTACGTTTGGTTTTACGATAAAAATAAGAAGATAAAATATCACGGGTAGTATTTTTAATTTCTCCAAAAGTAGTTTTGCCTTGTAATAATTTTGATAAATTGACTTCAACTAGGTGTTCAGCTTCCCTGATCATTTTAAAACTATCTTTCATATAAACAAAACCACGAGAAATAATAACTGGTCGACTTAATAATTTGCCACTACGAGAATCCATGCTAATCAAGATTGAAACCATACCATCTTCAGATAAAATCTGACGATCTCGTAATACAGCAGTTGATAAACCGCTAATATCATTACCATCAACATAAATATCTTCAACATGAATTCTTGGACCTAAACGTGCTGTTCCATTGTTTAATAATATAGTATCCCCGTTTGATAAAACAAAAGTATTTTCTGGTGGAATACCAACATCTTGTGATAATTCAGCATGAATTTTTAACATTCGATATTCACCATGAACTGGGAAAAAGTATTTTGGTTTTGTAAGTAGCATCATCAATTTCTGTTCTTCTTGTGAAGCATGCCCTGAAGTATGTAAATTATTAAAAGCCGTATTAGTTAAAACTCGAGCACCAGCTCTAAATAGTTTATTAACAACGACATTTACGCTATAGGCATTACCAGGGATCGGATTTGATGAAAATACTACAGTATCACCAGGTTTGATTTTAACAAATTTATGAGTTCCATTGGCAATTCGACTTAAGGCAGCCAAGGCTTCACCTTGGGAACCAGTACATAATATTAAAATTTCATTATCAGGTAATTTTTTAGCTTGATCATTTTTAATGA
The DNA here is from genome assembly GCF_002160495.1 of Erysipelatoclostridium sp. An173. GTDB lineage: Bacteria > Bacillota_I > Bacilli_A > Erysipelotrichales > Coprobacillaceae > Thomasclavelia > Thomasclavelia merdavium. The sequence goes on from NZ_NFKR01000002.1 coordinate 36,232, forward strand.
AAAAACGATCAGGACATTTAATGTATCCCATTGCTCTAGATACTTGAATATTATTTTCCATAGAACGTCCGTAAACTAAAATTTTACGATTAAATTTTACAGCTGCTTCAACAATTTGTTGAACTCGATGAACGTTAGAGGCAAAAGTTGCTACAATCAAACGCCCCTCAGTTTTTCTAAATTCTTCTTGAACACTGTTAGCAACTATTTTTTCACTGATCGAAAAAGTTGGTACTTCAGCATTTGTCGAATCACTCATTAATAAGGTTACACCTGTTTCTCCTAAAAATGACATTTTTTGATAATCAGCAGGATCACCTACAGGTGATAAGTCAAATTTAAAATCACCAGTTTCAATAATTCGTCCATTTGGTGTATTAATAATAATTCCTAATGATTCAGGAATTGAGTGATTGGTTTTGAAAAAACCAATATTAAAATAACGTGAATGAATTTGATATTCATCATCAATTTCAATTATCTTAGTTGCATTAGTTAAACGTCGTTCTTCAAGTTTTCTTTTTATCATTGCACTAGCTAAAGGAGTTGCATAGATAAATGGTATTTTTACTATTTGTAGTAAAAAAGGAATACCACCAATATGATCTTCGTGACCATGAGTTATTAATAAACCACGAATTTTCTTTTCATTTCTTTTTAAATAAGTGTAGTCAGGAATAACATAATCGATTCCTGGTAAGCCTTCTTCTGCAAATTTAACCCCAGCATCAACAATAAAAATTTCATTATCATGTTCAAAGCAGTAGGTGTTTTTTCCAATTTCATTTAAGCCACCTAACGCAAATACTTTAGTATCGATGTTATTATTTGTTTTTTGATTATTGCTTTTTTTAGAATAGTTCTTTTTTCTTATCTGTGATTTGCCAGTTTGTTTATTATATGTCTTTGGCCTTTCTTGCATAAATTTCCTCCTTGTTTTATTTTGTCTTCTTTATTAAATAATTATAACATAAAATAAAAGACAAGAAACAAAGTTTCTTGTCTAAATAATCTTTTTACATGCAGCAATTGCTAATGCATGTGGTCCAATGTGACATGAAACACTTAATGATAACGGATCGCAAAAAATTATTGAATCATGATAGAGAGCTTCTAATTCTTGTTTTAATTCTAATCCTTGTTGACGGTCAAAAGTATAAGCTACACATAAATGAACATTTTTACCATGACCTTCAGGATCGATTCGTTCTTCAATGTCTTTTTTAATAGCATCAATCATGATCTTAGTTGCTTTTGACATTGTTCTACTTTTTGAAAAAGTATCTAATTTTTCGCCTTGGATTTGAAGAATTGGTTTGATTTTCATCATTCCACCTAAAATTGCTACAGCAGGTGTAATTCGCCCACCTTTACGAAGATACTCTAATGTATTTACAGTAATATAAATAGAAGCATTAAATTTATTAGCTTCGAGAATTTCTTTAATTTCTTTGGCTGATTTACCATTTTTAGCCATTTCAATAGCATCTAAAACATCCCATTTTTGAGTTACAGATATTCTTTGAGAATCAACTACTTGAACCTTACCGTCATATTCATTAGCTAACATGATTGCTGTTTGACAAGAACCGCTTAAACCACTAGACATTGGAATATGAACAATTTCATCATATTCTTGTAGTACTTCATCCCATAGTTTACTAACATCACCAACTAATGGCTGACTTGTAAATACTTCAGCACCATTCATCAGCTTTTCATAAAATTCATCTTGGGTTAAGTTGATATCTTCATAATATGTTTTGCCATCAATAGTAAAGGGCATTGGTAAAACTTTAATGCCTAATTTTTTACCTTCATCTTGGCTTATTCCAGAATTACTATCGGTAATAATTGCAACTTTACTCATAAAAAGCCTCCTATCTATAAACCATATTTTACTTAAAATCATAAAAAATGCAAACTATTTAATAGATTTATGAAAATTAATAGACATATTATTGAATATGTCTATACTGTTCTATTTCTTGTAATACAGTTGTAACTTTGTTATACTACAATTAGAATCATAAAGAAAGGGGCTTTTTATGCAAATTGATCATAATAGTAATATTCCAATTTATGAACAGCTTTATCATCAATTATTAAAATATATTACAACTGGATTGTTACGCCCTGATGATAAGTTACCTTCTGTAAGAGAACTTTCATCATCATTACATATAAATCCTAATACTGTTGTTAAAGCATATCGTTTATTAGAAGAGCAGGGATTTATCCACTCTTTACCTGGTAAAGGGAGTTTTGTTAGTCGTAAGCAGACATTACAAACGGAGCTTTTTAAAAATCAGATTGATGAACTTATTAAGGAAATCGTTGTAAAAAGCAAATATGTTGATCTTTCTTTTGAACAATTATGTCAGCTTTTAGAGCGAGCATGGGAGGAATAGCAATGTTAGTTGTAAAAGAGTTATCGAAAAAAATTGGTCATAAACAAATTTTAAATAATATTAATTTAAATATACCTAAAGGTTCTATTTATGGCATTATTGGTGAAAATGGTGCTGGTAAGACTACTTTGATTCGTCACTTAGTAGGTGTTTATCAAGGTGATACTGGTTTTGTAGAATTAGATGGGATGCGTGTATATGAAAATCCAGAAGCTAAAGCTAGGATGGTATATATTCCTGATGAGTTTTTTGATGTCTTTGGAAGAAATATTAATGATATAAAAACTTTGTATCAAGGAATTTATCCTAATTTTGATGAAATTCGATATTTAACATTAATGAAGATGTTTAAGTATACAGGACGGGAAAATTTCAGTAAGTTTTCAAAAGGAATGAAAAAGCAAGTAATGTTTATTTTAGCACTATCTATTACTCCTGATTATTTGATTATGGATGAACCATTTGATGGTTTAGATCCTCACATTCGTAAAGTTATTTGGGATATATTGATAAAAGATGTTAGTGAACGTGAGATGACAATTTTTATTTCTTCACATCATTTAGATGAGTTAGATAGTATGTGTGATCATATTGCTTTAATAAGTAAAGGGAAAATAGTTTTTGGAGAATCATTGGAAAAATTAAAAGAAGGGTATCATAAATTACAGGTTGTTTTAGAAAATGGTGATGAAATGTATGCTTTGGAACAAGAATTAAATGTTTTGTCACATCAAATGATGGGAAGAGTTCATACATTGATCATAGTTGGAAATATTGAAAAAATTAATAAGACGGTCGCTAAATATCATCCAATTATTAGTGAAGTTTTACCTTTATCATTAGAATATATCTTCTTGTATACTTTAGGAGGAAAGTATGATGAACTTAAGGAAGTCATGGGTTAATGTTTCATTACTAAAACTAATCATCAAAAACAATCTTTTCCCAGCTAAAATATCATTAATTATTTTTACCGCTGTTTATTTATTATCGCTGTTAGTGATCAACAGTGATTTTAATGTGATTTGTTTAATAGTTTTTGCTTTTAGTGCTGTAATCTTGACATTTATCTACCCTTGCTATTTACAAAGCTATCTGGTCGATAAAAATAAATCAGCATTGATTGTTTCATTACCATTAGATACTAAAACAGTCTGGCTAACAAATTATTTAGCAGGTTATTTAATAGCTTTAGTTACCTTATTATTAGAAGGAATAATGTTAGTTATAATGATGTTTGTTTTAAAACTTGATTATATTCCTAATAATCTTTATTTACGTTTTTTACTAACAATAATTATTTTATTATTTATTTACTATACCATTACCTTTTTAGTTTGTTGTATGTCTGGAAAAAGATTAGGGCAGGTTGCTTTTAGTATTATGTTTTATTGTATGCCGTTAATTTTAATTGCTGGTTTTACTTATATTAGCCCTAGATTAGTACCGATGACTATCGAAAGTGTTGATTCCTGGTATTATTTTATGATGATACCTTTAGCTGCAGGAATTGGTTTTATTCAAAATGGCAGCCATTACCTTTTAATACATTTTTTAACAGCTGTTTTGTTATTAATACTTAGTTATTATGTTTATAAACATCGTGAAAATGAATATGTTGGTGAACCGCTAGTATTCTTTAAAATTAGTATCTTTTTAAAAATGGGATTGATTATTGTTGGAACGATATTGTTTTTTTGTTTGATTCTAATAGCGACTAAATTTGATCTTAACTATGGAATATCTGGAATATTGATGATGTTTTTAATCTATATGATTATTGGTATTCTAGTATCTTTAATAGTAGAGGTTATTTTTAAAGGAAATCATATTTATCGTAATTTAGCGATCTATATCCCGGTTATTGCAATGGTATTTGGATTAAATTACTTGATTGTTAATGAAAGATATCTTAATTTTTATAAAAATGAAGAAAATCTTTTAGGCAGTATTAATAATATTTATCTTAGCGATTATAATTACTCATTGGAATTAGATACTGAAATGGTTAGAGACGTTCAAGATTATTTAAGTAAACATCGTAATAAGGTATATGTTGATGAGTATTTTGAAAAACAAAAAGAACGAATGTATTTGCATATTTATAATGATAATGTAAGTTATGATCTATTTACTGATAGTGATTTAATCGTTGATTTTTTTGAAAATGAAGGAAACAAGTATTTTGATGAGCTTTTTGAATATGATGATCTTGTGGATGAAAAATATGTATCAACGTATATAAATTTTGATGAATATCATGGGATAAATTTTTATTTTAATCAAGATGATATCAATAAATTAATGGCTTCTATCAATAATCAAAAAATTGTACCAAAAGATTTAATAGAAAAAGACTTTATTGAATTTTATGGTAGTCATGATAAGTGGATTATTCCATTAGATGATCAGCTTTTTGATATTATTAAAGATGAGGCATTTTTAAAACGTAGTATTTTTGTCGGTGAAGCTAATACATATTTATACGATTTGACATCAGAAATTGCTAGTACTAGTTATGCTCCGCAGTTCCAAGCAGTTTTAGAAAATGTTGTTGGTGAAAAAATTAGTTTATATTATTTAAATACAGAAACTGAATATGATTTTGGTTTAGAGGAATTTTCTGATACTCAGGTAATTTATAGTAGTTTATACAACGTTGTTACTCGAAGTGATGAAGAACACTCTATAGTTGTAAAATATACAGCAGAAAAAAATGGAGATACCTTTGTCGTAACTTCAATCGAGGCAGGTGAATTGGGTGAATAACTTATATAAAAATGATTTGAAGCAATTAAAAAATGTCTTTATTATTTATAGTGGTTTTATTTTACTCGATTTGGTTTTATACTTTACTTCTTATCAAGACGATTTTCCAGTTACGATGTTAAAAGCAATAGTATTTATTGCTTCAATCATAGTTCCAGCTTTTAATTTACGTTATTTATTTGATTCAGGAAATTATTCACAGTATTTATCATTACCAATTACTAAAAAACAATCATTTATAATCAAATATCTTAGTGGATTAACCGTTCTTTTATTGCCACTTGTATTTTATAGTCTAATTGCTCTTATATTTGATTTACATAATTTTGGTAATGTTTTGATTATTTTACTTATGATTATTGGGATATATTATTCACTTGGTAATTTAACAGCTTATTTAACCACTTCAATAATCATGAATATTTGTCTCCAGGTCATTGTTTTTGTAGCACCAATTATTATCTTTATTTGTATCTTTGCGGTTTATCAAACATTTATCAGGGGCATTATTATTACAGCGTTACCAGATACGGTCTTGGATTTGTTGATTCCTATTTATTCATTGATGAAAGCTGGCATTGAAAGTGTGGCTATAAATGAAATATTGATCTGTATTTTCTATAGTCTTGCTTTTACTATTTGTGGTTTTCTTGCTTGTTTAAAAAGAAATTCGTTAACTAATTATCATGGTTTTACTAATAATGTAATTGCTCAAATTATTAAAATGGTAATAATTGTTGTTATTTCCTGGATGTTCACGGGATTAACAGATGTTCCCTCTATGTCGATAAGTGTGTTATTTGCAATTAGTATAATTGCTACTTTCATGACTGTCTTTTTAATACAATATATTTATACAAAGAAAATAAAATATAAAGCAAATATATTACAGGCTAGTATTATTTCTATTATAACTTTGGGATTATTTCTTGGGGGTAAAAGTTTTATTGAAGATTATATTCCAGGTAATATTGAATCGGTTACGATCAATCATGATATACAGTTTGCTTTAAGTAAGAATCTTTTAAATAAAAATGCTTATTTAAAAGATAAAAATATGATTGATACTGTCGTTGAAATTCATCAGGAAATTTTAGATACCAAATGCAGTTATGGTGATTATGAGATTGGAATTGTTTATCAGTTAAAAAATGGAAGACAAATAGTGCGTAATTATTGGCTTAATTATAATGATTACCAAGCAATCGTTGAAAAGTTTAATCAGGAAATGATTCGTGTCTGGTATTATGATTATTATCAATTAGTAGATATGCTTGATGTTATTTATCAAATTGATTTTGCTGATGAATCTGAAAATATTGATGAACAAATTATTAATAGTGAAGATATTGAGTTATTCAAAAATATTTTAATTCAACAGCTACAGGCTTTTGAAAATGACCATAGTTTATTAAATGAAGTAGAAAAGAGTAGTCCTAGTAGTATATATTTTGGATATGATCCTGAAGATAAGGCAATTGACTTGATTTCATACAGTTATAACGATCCATTAGATCGAACAATTCAGGAATATAATAAAATTAAAGCAAATTAGTTGTAATTATTTTATAAATAGGGATAATGTAAGTGAGGTGATAATAAATGAAAATATTAGAAAGTAATGAATTTGATAATGCAATTGCTAGTGGAGTTGTTCTAGTTGATTTTTATGCTGACTGGTGTGGACCATGTAAAATGTTAGCCCCTGTAATTGAAGGGTTAGCCGATAAAATGACAAATGTTTCTTTTTATAAGCTAAATGTTGATAATTCTAGTGATATTGCTAGAAGATATGGAGTGCAAGCTATTCCTAACTTAATTATTTTTAAAGATGGAAAAGCTGTTGATCAAATTACAGGTTTTGTTCCTGAAGGTGAAATTGTTAATCATCTAGAAAAAGTTTTATAATTTGAAAAATTTAAATATTTCAAGTAGATAAGGGGACATTACATGATGTTCCTTTTCTATTTTTTATAAAAAAGAAAAAGCATGTATACAGTTAATATTGTGCAATCGTAGTTTGTTTTAAAATATTAATTTTTTGAGTAAATATATTCTTTTTAATTATGACTAATTATTAAACAATAAGAAAAACGTCAATTATTATGTTATAATTTAATCGAGGTGAATGTCATGGCTAGAAAAACACTTAGATTAACAAAACGGGGCTTTTTTGCAATTGTAATAGCTGTTTTGGTTGTAGCTTTATTATTACTTGTTATTTTTAATCAAGATAGCAGTGAGAATACTATAAAAAAAGAAGAAACGAATGTTGAAATTAGTAATGTTGTAGCTGAAAATCAGGTTTTAAAAGTTGAACTGTTAGAACTGGTAAATGAAAGAAATTACCTAGAGAGTTATCAGGAAGTAATTATGAGAATTGAAAAGGGTGAAAAAGTTCTTGGTTATAAAATAGCAAGAAATCAAAGTTTCAATAAAGTAATGCAGTTATTGCCACCTGGTGAAGATGCTCCTTTACTTAATCATAGTAGTCAAAAGCCTAGTCATGAAGCATATATTTTAGTTTTAACAGGTGATATAGTTGAATATCAAAATCAAGATGGTAAAAAAACATATCAGATTGTAAATGGCCAATTGAGTTATTATCAACAATCTCTATTACTAGAAAGTGAATATAATAGTGTATATATTGCTTCTATTGACGGTAAAAAAGAAAAGATGGTAAATTTAGATGACTATCAAAAAGCTTTAGCTTCAACAGAAAGTTATATGACAATGTTACAGTGGTAAAAAAAGATTCGAATTATTCGAATCTTTTTTAAATAATATTATTTGCCATTTAAACCATCGACAAAAGTTAAATCGATGCCAAACATAATACCAGTATTTGGATTATTAATACCACCTAAAGTTTCATCGATAACTTTACGGGCTTTTTCGACATCTTTTTTATCTAAAATGAAAAAAAGAGTTTTGCTGCTTTCACGAGGATCTTCTAAAAAGATCCGTAAAGATTCAATAATAAAGCTATCATTACTTTTTAATGTGTTTAACATCCCTTTACTATCAATAATTGTTCCCCCGCTAATACCATTATCTTGTAGTACGCATAGTAAGTCATCAAGCTTTTCGACTTTATGAAGAACTAAAAAAAGTGCTTGCAAACAGATCCCCTCCTTTTTAAATATTATAAACTAATTTCTTGTTCTTTGCATTAACAAATATTTAGTTTATAATAAACAATATATTAAAGGGGGCCAAATTATATGAAGTTTGAATTTTCAAATCGAATCAGTGGGGTTAAAGCTTCGGCAGTAAGAGAAATACTAAAACTAATGAATGATCCAGAAATTATTAGTTTTGGTGGTGGTAATCCAGCTAGCGAAACTTTTCCGGTAAGTAAATTAAAAGAGATTAGTGATGATATTTTTGATAAACAGCCTAATTCAATTTTAGAGTACGGTATTACTGAAGGAAATCAAAGTTTTAAAGATGCTGCAATCAAGTTTTTGTCACGAAATGAAAAAATTGTTAATGACTATGATGAAGTTATGGTTACTTCTGGTTCACAACAAATTATGGATTTTGTGACAAAATGTTTGTGTAACGAAGGTGACTTAGTAGTTTGTGAAAATCCTAGTTTTTTAGGTGCTTTAAATTCTTTTAAAAGCAATGGTGCTAAATTAGTAGGAATTGAAATGGAAGATGATGGAATTAATCTTGAAAAATTAGAAGCAGTTTTAAGCGGTGAAAAGAAACCAAAATTAATTTATTTAATTCCTAATTTTCAAAACCCAACAGGAATTACTACTTCATTAGCTAAAAGAAAAGCTATTTATGCTTTAGCCAAAAAATATCAAGTAGCAATATTAGAAGATAATCCTTATGGTGATTTACGATTTAAAAATGAAGCGATTCCTTCAATTAAATCTTTAGATGATGAAGGATTAGTTATTTATGCAGCAAGTTTTTCTAAAATTATTTCACCAGGAATGCGTGTAGCTATCATGGTTGGACATAAAGATTTACTAGCTAAGTGTACTATCGCTAAACAGACTAATGATGTTCATACAAATGCCTGGGCGCAAAGTGTAATGGCACGCTTTTTACAAGAAACTGATATGGATGCCCATTTAAAACAATTACAAGCAGTGTATGATCGAAAATGTCATTTGATGCTCGATGAAATTGAAAAGCATTTTAGTAAGGATTGTAAATGGACTAAACCAGATGGTGGGATGTTTATTTGGGTTACTTTACCTGAAAGAATTGATATGCTTGAATTTGTTCAAAAAGCAATTGAACGTAAAGTAGCTGTTGTACCAGGTAATGCTTTTTATGATGATGATAGTAAACCATGTCAATCTTTTAGAATGAATTTTTCAATGCCAAGTGATGAAGATATTGTTAAAGGAGTGGCAATATTAGGAGAATTGATGCATGATTAAAAATGTTGTTTTTGATATGGGGAATGTAATATTGCGCTGGGATCCTCAATATATTGCTGAAAAACTAAGTAATAATGAAAAGGAAAAAGAAATTATTATTAATGAATTATTTGCTTCTAAACAATGGGCTTTACTTGATGAAGGTAAAATTAGTCTTGAAGAAACGGTTGCTAGTTTTAGCTCAAAGCATCGTGAATTATTAAAATATGCTTTATATCATTGGCATGATTACTTTGAACCATTTACAGAAATAATACCATTGATAAAAAGATTGAAGACTAACAATTATCGAATTTACTTGTTGTCTAACTGCAGTAAGCAGTTTGATGAATATAGTTATAAAGTTGAGGCTTTTAAATATTTTGATGGATTTTATATTTCAGCAAAACATCAATTAATGAAGCCAGATGTTAAAATTTATCAGGATTTTTTAAATGATTTTTATTTGCAGGCTGAAGAATCAATTTTTATTGATGATGTCATGGCTAATGTTGATGGTGCTAAACAAGCAGGAATGGCTGGATATTGTTACAATGGTAATGTTTGTAAACTAGAAAAGTATTTAATTGATGAAATAAAGTTAGATTTTTAATTATAATTGAGAAATCGTTTTCGATTTCTCTTTTTATATTACAATAAAAACCACAGATAGTCTGTAGGTCATAGAAAAGCTTTAGCGTAGTGATAATGTAAAAATCCACCTATATAATAGAGTTGCGGCCTGGAAAACTGCAAAACTAAAAAACAGTAGGAGAGAGTCAGATGAATGAAAAAAATCAAACAAATGACTTACATAGTCTATCACATACAAAGTGGAATTATAAATATCATGTAGTATTTACACCAAAATATTGTAGAATGGTATTTTATGGGAACATAAGTATGCAAAGATCATGTGCATATGTTGGTAGAAATACCGCTGAAAATAAGTGTATCAGGATTTATTGGATTTTCAAAAGAAAAGAGCAGCTAGATGATATATATGTTTAAAAATGTTTTGAGCGATGGTGAGAAAATCGACAATGATATAATAATGACAATAATAAATAGGAATCAAAGAAGGTATCTCAATGAGAAAATAATAGTTAGATTTATCATTTCGTATTTGATGGGGTATTTATTACAAATATAATCTAGTGAACTGTGTTTGATATCTAGATTTTTAAAAAGTCAGGTAGTAATTGCCTATTGAATTAAGTATGAAATTTTGGTCATTTTTTAAATAGTATAGATAAAATCATCTATTTATTTAGTGTAAACGGATTCATAATTGTACAAATAATAAATATATATTAAAGTGATAAAAAATTATTGACATGAATATTTTGCTGTATTAAGATAATGACATGCCAAGGATAAAAAGGGGTGAGTTTTTTGAATAAGTTAGTGAAATTAATTGGCAGACGTTTTATTGCCTATGTAATAGATTGGTATATCGGGGGAATATTTATAAATATACCAATCGTATTGATTTATGGGTGCGTTTTTAACCAAACACAGATGCAGACAAATTTACTGGAAATAAGTAAAGAAAGTTTATTAGTAGCTTATTTGGCTGGAATTGCAGGAGTTGTTTTTGGTATATTCTATTTTTTTATTATACCATTTTTCATTTGGCCAGGACAAACATTAGGAAAACGAATTTTAAAAATAAAAATTATTAATAATAATGGTCAAGATATTTCTTTTTTCAGCCTATTTTTAAGGCAAATTATAGGACTTACTGTATTAGAAGGTGTAATCATTTCTTTAACAGGAACAATAAGACAATTATTTGATTTACTTTTTCATACAAGTATTTTTACTTCAAGTAATCTGATGATATTTGCATATGTACTTTCATTTATTTCTTGTCTATTTGTGTTGATAAAAGGACGTGCTTTACATGATTTCATTGCATCGACAAGAATCGAGTATTTAAAATCATCATGATTATTTATCTTTGGTAAATTAATAAAAGGGGGAAATTATATGAATTTTATGGAGAAGTTTGAAGACAAGCTGTTACCTATTGCTGCGATGATCGGACAAAATAAATATCTTGTATCACTGCGTGATGGAATGACACTTGCGATGCCGTTATTAATTGTTGGTTCGTTTTTTACATTGATTACCAATTTTCCAATCACTGCCTGGACCGATTGGTTAGCAGCAACAACGATTAATGGTCAATCATTATCGTCTTTACTTTCTATTCCATCAACAGTTACTGTTTCTATTATGGCTATATTCATTATTTATGGAATCGGGATGAACTTTGCCAAACAGGAAGGAATCAGTCCATCTTCTGGTGGAATTACTGCTATTTTAACCTGGTTTATTTTAATGCCATTTACAACTTTGTTTACACCAGATGATAGTATTGTTTCTTTGTTACCAAAAGATAGTGTTCCTTTTTCTGTTTCTAGTATTCCGCTTGATTGGGTAGGAGCTAAAGGAATTTTTATTGGTATTATCTGTGCCTTTACATCTATTTTACTATATAAATATATTTTTAATAAAGGATGGGTAATCAAAATGCCAGATGGTGTTCCACCAACTGTCAGTCAGTCATTTTCCGATTTAATTCCTATTTCCATGGTTGTTATTATTTTTTTAATGGTCCGCGTCTTATTTGTATTGACACCTTGGAATGATCCTTTTACTTTTGTTTATACAATATTACAAACACCGCTTCAAAATGTTGGAGATTCTTTAGGAGCTATGATAATCGTCTATTTGGTTGCTCATGTATTATGGCTGTTCGGTATTCATGGAACAAATGTTACTGGATCTGTGTTTAATCCAATTTTGATTGTATTGTCTTCAGAAAACCAGGCTGCGGTAGCTGCTGGTCAAGCTCCTATACATATCATTAATCAGCAATTTCAGGATTTATTTGCCACATACGGTGGTGGCGGTTCAACTTTGTCATTACTGCTTGCAATGTTCTTTTTCTGTAAATCAAAAAGAATTAAGCAATTAGGGAAGTTAGCCATCTTACCTGGCTTTTTTGGTATTAATGAACCGGTAATTTTTGGATTGCCGATTGTTTTGAATCCAACATTAGCTATTCCGTTTATTTTGATACCATTAATTAATATAGTAATTAGTTATATAACGATGTTTATTGGGCTGGTTCCTATTACAAATGGTGTTATTTTACCTTGGACAACCCCACCTATCATCTCTGGTTTTTTAGCCAGTGGTTGGCAGGGTTCAATCTTACAAGTTGTATTGATTATTTTGGGTGTGTTTATTTATTTGCCATTTATTAAAGCAATTGATAAAGAGTATCTTTTAGAACAAGAAGAAAATGTATAATAGATATTCTTTAAAGCTTTTACGAAATAAATAGATTTTGATTGTTTCATTGGACAATTATAAAAATTAATATATACCTCTTGATTGCAAAATTATCTTTGGTAAATAGTTTATCTTGTCAAATTTGCTGTCGAGAGGTATTTTTGTCTATAGTTATACATGATGTAGAATCATTGTTAAGACTGATAATTTTTGAAATAGTAAGTTTTCATAGAATGTTGGGTACCTATAAATTGTAAAAATTAACAGGGATTTGCATACGATGTTGAAAGTGGTTCACTAACTATAGTTATCGACCAATTTGACTGCTTTTTAGATGGGATATTTATTCAGAAATCAAAAACAAAAATATTGAAAAAGATAAAGGTCATGTTGACTATTCAGATAAATCTATATCTTGCTTTAGAACACAAAACTCTCTGTGTTTCATAGTTGCTTTGAAGATGGAGAAAGTGTAAAATCAGTATTAGAGGAAACCGGTTACTTATAAACGAATATCTATCTTTGAAAAAGAAAATATGTTGATGAAAGTGAAACTGGGTGGATAGGTCAAAGAAATTGTATGTTAAGATGGCAATTCAATATTGAAAGGTCAGATCATGATTTAAAACCAATTGTATTTGTATCAAAAATTAAGGGACTGGCAAATAACATATTCGAAGAAACAATTAAAGATTAAGTTTAAATAATAGAGTTACTAATGATTTAGGATTTTTTCATTTTGAAATAAATCTGTAAAGATAGCCAGTAATCTTTATAAAATATATTATATAAGGAGGGTAAAAATGAAAGAAAAAAATATAATGCCTACGTTAGATTGGTTAGAAAATCCGGAAATATTTGCAGTAAATAGATTAGATGCAACAAGCAATCATAAATATTATCAAAATCTTGATGATGCTTTGAATAGTAAATCGATGGAATTAAAACAATCATTAAATGGAATATGGAAATTTAAATATGCAAAAAATTCTCAAGAAAGAGATGTAGATTTTTATAAAGAGGAAAGAGATTGTCGTGATTTTGATGAAATTACTGTTCCTGGTCATATTCAAATGCAGGGTTATGATCAAATGCAGTATATAAATACCTTATATCCATGGGATGGACACGAAGAACTTAGACCGCCATTTATTTCTAAAGAATATAATCCAGTAGGAAGCTATGTTCGTTATTTTGAACTGAATAGTGCACTTCAAAACAAAAAAGTTAATTTGGTTTTTGATGGTGTTGAAACAGCTTTTTATGTTTGGTTAAATGGAAAATTTGTTGGATATAGTGAAGATTCATTTACACCATCTGCTTTTGATGTTTCTGATGTATTAAAAGAAGGAAAAAATAAACTAGCCGTTGAAGTTTACAAACGTTCAAGCGCAAGTTGGTTAGAAGATCAAGATTTTTGGCGTTTTTCTGGTATTTTTAGAGATGTAAATTTGTATGCTTATGACGATTTACATATAAGAGATTTATTTATATATACTGATTTAAAAAATAATTATCAAAATGCTCAAGTTAGAGTAGAATATGATGTTGTTGGAGCGGAATATGGAAGTTTAAGCCTGGATATTTTAGATAGAGATAATCACACTGTTTATCAAATGAAGCAGGATAACTTTCAGAATCTTAATTTCGAATTAAATAATGTTCATTTATGGTCTGCTGAAGATCCATATTTATATACATTTGTATTTAGTTTATTTGATTCAAATAGTCGTTTAATTGAAGTAGTACCTCAAAAATTTGGTTTTAGAGAATTTCAAATGGACAATGGTATTATGAAAATAAATGGCAAAAGAATTGTTTTTAGAGGTATTAATCGCCATGAGTTTTCTGCGGATAGAGGAAGGGCTATTACTAAAGAGGACATGTTGTTTGATATCCAGTTTATGAAAAAGAATAACATTAATGCAGTACGTACATCACACTATCCAAATCAATCATTGTGGTATGATTTATGTGATGAGTATGGTATCTATTTAATTGATGAAACTAATTTAGAAACGCATGGATCATGGCAAAAACTAGGAAAATGTGATCCATCTTGGAATATTCCTGGAAATCTGCCGGAATGGAAAGATGTTGTTATTGATCGTGCTCAATCTATGTTTGAAAGAGATAAGAATCATCCGTCTATTCTTATTTGGTCATGTGGAAATGAATCATACGCTGGGACAAACATTGTAGCCATGGCGCAATTTTTTAGAGAACATGACCCGCGTCGACTAGTTCATTATGAAGGTTGTTTTTGGAATAGAGATTATAATGATGCTACTGATATGGAATCACGTATGTATGCAAAAGTTGCTGATATTGAAGAATATTTGGGAACAAATCCTGAAAAACCATATATTAGCTGTGAATATATGCATGCCATGGGAAATTCACTTGGTGGAATGAAGCATTATGTTGACTTAGAAGATCAGTATGACCAATATCAAGGTGGGTTTATTTGGGATTATATAGATCAGGCTGTTTATTATGTTAATGAGCAAGGAAATAAAGTTTTAGGGTATGGTGGTGATTTTAAAGATCGCTTTACTGATTATAATTTTTGTGGTGATGGTATCATTTTTGCTGATAGAACTCTTTCACCAAAGGTTCAGGAAGTTAAATATTTATATCAGGATATTGTCATTTCACCTACACAAAAGGGTGTGGTGATAAAAAATAAAATGTTATTTACCAATACAAATCAATATGATTTTGTTTACGTGTTAAAACAAGGTGATCATATTTTACAAAAAGGAACAGTAAAAACTGATATTGCACCTGGGCAGACAAAAGAAATTGAAATTCCTTGGTTAAGCGTCGAAAATCAAGAAGCTGTTAAAATTGTCAGTGCAATCTTAAAGAAAGATACTTTATGGGAAAAGGCCGGATATGAAGTTGCTTATGGGCAGTCGGTAGTTGGTTCATATCATAACCAAATTCATCATGAAGATGAGTTGAAAATTGTTGTTGGAGATGGCAATATTGGAGTGCGATGTGGAAAACTTAAGGCGCTATTTGCTAATAGTGAGGGCTTGATTTCATTAAAAAATGATGGGATTGAATATATCGCAAGAGCACCTAGACCAGTTTTCTGGCGTGCAACAACTGATAATGAGAAGGGTTATAAACATGATGTTCATTCTATTGCTTGGTATGGGGCTTCAATTGCTTTTGATTGTACGAAGTTTGAATATCAAATTGGTGAAGATGGAAAAAGTGTTTGTATTTTGTATCGTTATGAATTGCCAGTATTACCAAAGACAAAAGTCGATGTTATTTATACAGTAAGCGCTCATCAGTTTATTAAAGTAAATATGAAATATTATGGCCAAGAAGGACTACCTGAAATCCCATTAATTGGAATGCGTTTTAAATTGTATAAGACAACAGATTACTTTAAATATTACGGTTTAGGACCACAAGAAAATTATATTGACAGAAAGAATGGAACAAAACTAGATATATATAAACAGAACATTTTAGAAAATGTGACTCCATATCTTAAACCACAAGAATGCGGGAATAGATGTGGTGTTCGATATTTAGACTTGATTGATGATAATCAAAAAGGGATAAGGTTTGAAATGTTAAAGCAACCATTTGAAGCTACAGTATTACCTTATAGTTTTGAGGAACTTCAGCAGTCACTGCATCAAGAGGAGTTGAGTCCTTCTTATTATACATATGTTACCATTGCTTCTAAACAAATGGGAGTTGGTGGTGATGATAGTTGGGGAGCACCAATTTTACCACAATATTGTATAAGTGGAGCGGACTCTGACGAATATGAATTTATGATTTCTTTAATTTAATCATAATTTATATTATGAAGGATATGTATAAATTGGTATTTTATTATAGGAATTTTAAATTTAATGATGATTTTTAAAATATTATTGGTTATTTTATATAAAAGATTAGTTATGATTAATTTTTAGAAAATTAATCAAGGACAAGAAATATTTAAAAAGATTATCATGATAATATTGCTTTCTTTTTAAAATTATTTAGGATAAATAATCAATTCTTTTTAAAGATGGAAAAATTTTTTCAATAATTAATATATAAAGAACAGATGTTAGAAAATAACAGATGTTCTTTTTTTAATCGTTATATGAGGCAACTCTCCTCAAAATAAATGGTAAGCAAAATTAGTGAAAATGCATTGGAACAATCGTGAAATTTAAAAATTGTTCCTCATTCAAAGAATGTCTTGTGATTGATGGATTGAATGTTTGATTGTCATGCATCAATTTATGTAGTCGTTGCTACATGAATTATTTATAAAAATGATTAAATGGACAGATCATTGATAGGGCTAAATAATGATAATTACTTTGTTAACACAGAACTTGAAAATTTAAATGATTTAAAAATAGATTAACTATTTTTAATTAGATGTGTATTAACGCTTTTTTAGTTTATTTTTTGAGTAGTTTATTAGTTAGAAAAAAGGCTTATCCTTTTTTGTATATTTCCATGATATAAACAACGTTTAATATATCCTTGCATTACTGTTTTATTGAGTTTTAATGGTAATATATCGAAATTGATTTTAGAAAATGGCTATAGTTTAAAACTATAGCAAAGCTCATATTTTTAATATTTTACAATTTTCTAAAAAAACGATACCATTTTTTTAGAAAAAAGGTGGTAGAAAAATGTTAAAGATCAAATATGATATTGTTGGGTCTTTTTTAAGACCACAAGAGATAAAAGAAGCACGTAAAAAATACTTTGATGGTAAAATTAGTATTGAAGAGTTAAGAGAAGTTGAAGATCAAGAAATTGAAAAATTAGTAGCAAAAGAAGTAGAACATGGATTAAAAATCGTTACTGATGGTGAATTTAGACGTCGCTGGTGGCATTTAGACTGGTTAAAAGAATTTGATGGTTTTACGACTAAACATTTAGAAAAAGAGCGTAATGGTCAAGTAAATAAGATTGAATTAGGAATGGTTTGTGGAAAAATAAGTTATGATCGTAGTGCTAACCATCCAGAAATACAGGCGTGGGATTTTTTATATAATTTAGTTAAAAAATATCCTGGGGTTGAAGCTAAAAAATGTATCTCAGGTCCTAATATGATTTTAGTAGATCATTTTTTACAACTTGGGTTAAAAGAAATTCCTTATTATGGAACAGATTTAAATGCTTTGATCGATGATATTGCTCTTGCTTATCAAGAAGCGATCAAGGATTTCTATGATCATGGTTGTCGTTATTTACAAATTGATGATACATCATGGACTTATATGATCGATGCAGATTTTTGTAAAAAAGTTAGTGATTTAGGTTATCAAAAAGAAGAAGTTTTACAATGGTTTAAAACTGTTTCTACTAAAGCGTTAGAAAATAAACCTAAGGATATGATTATCGCTAATCATTTTTGTAAAGGTAATTTTAAGGGTTATCCATTGTTTGCCGGATTATATGATTCGATAGCACCAATTATTTGTCAAATCCCTTATGATGGCTTTTTTGTTGAATATGATGATGAACGTTCTGGCTCTTTTGAACCATGGTCAATATTAAAAGGTAGTGATAAAACATTTGTAGCTGGTTTAATATCTACTAAAAATCCTGTTTTAGAAAGCCATGATGAAATTAAAAAACGTTATTTACAAGCAAAAGAAGTAGTTGGTGATAATATTGCTTTATCGCCACAATGCGGTTTTGCTTCAGTAGAAGAGGGAAACTGTATTGATGAAGAAGTTCAATGGCAAAAAATAGATTTACTAGTTTCTTGTAAAGATTTTTTATAAAAAGCTTTTGGAAATCCAAGAGCTTTTTTGGTTTATAAATACTAAATTTGAAGGTTTATTAAAAAAATATGGTTAAATCATCATTTTTTAGCAGTTATTTTGTTAAGTTTTGTGGATTTTGTTTATTTTTTTACAAATTATGTATATAATATAACAATATAGTAAAATAAATGAGGGGGAAATATTGGCATGAAATCTACAGAACGATATTCTTCATCGACGGCAACACATGTAAAATTTGATGTTTATTTGCCAACTGTAATGATTCGCTATAAAGCTGTGGTCCAGATTCATCATGCCATGTCTGAGCATTCGGGACGATATGAGCGCTTTGCTGAATATTTGGCACATGAAGGTTTTGTGGTAGTTGTAAGTGATTTTCCAGGGCATGGAACTTCATTGTTTAATTATGAACAAGGTTATTTTGGAATTGGCGATGCTACCAAGACATTAGTAGAAGATATGCATCGGTTACGAAATATTATGGCAGCTAGATATCCGGATTTACCATATTTTATGATTGGTAATCAATTGGGATCGCTGGTTTTAAGACAATATCTAGCTAATTATGGGGATTTTGTTCAAGGGGCTATATTGTTAGGAACTTGTGGTAAACAGCATTTTATTAAATTAAAAAAATTGATTATTAAAGGTGATATATTATTTAAAGGACCAATGCATCGCTCAAAAACAGTTCGTAAAAATGTTATCAATAAGCTGTTTTCACATGATAAAGATAGTTATTATCAAACTGGGGATAACCGGGAAATGGCTCAGTATGTAGAAGATCCATTTACAGATTTTACATATACAAATAATGCTTATAATGAAGTGTTAGAATTGATACGTGAAGTATCACTTAATCAAAATATAAAAAAAATACCTAACTATGTTTCTATTTTAATTCTTTCTGGAGCTAAAGATCCTTTCGGTGATTTTGGGATTGGACCTAAATGGTTATATGATAATTTAAAGGCTCAAGGACAAAAAGATATAACTTTAAAACTTTATAATGATAGTCATAATGATTTGTTACATGATAAACAACGTCTAGAAATATACCAGGATATTTTAGACTGGTTGAATAATCGGACCTTCATTTAGAACCCTTATAGTTGGTTGACAAATAACCACTATAAGGGTATTTTATATGTGCACGAAAAAAAGATATTAAACAGCTTATTGCCTTTATTTGACTTGACTGTGTTCAAGTCATTCATTGTTTATATCAAGAAAAAGGAGTAATTTATGGCAGCTAAAGATATGGAAAAATTAGTAAATCACGCAAAAACAATGGGATTTGTTTACCAAGGTTCACAAATCTATGATGGTCTTGCAAATACTTGGGATTATGGTCCTGTTGGTGTGGAAATGAAAAACAATATTAAACAATTATGGTGGAAACGTTTTATTCAACAATCACCTTATAATGTTGGATTAGATTCTGCAATTTTTATGAACCCTAAAGTATGGGAAGCAAGTGGACATGTAAGCAGCTTTTCAGATCCTTTAATCGACTGTAAAGAATGTAAAACAAGACACCGTGCTGATAAATTAATTGAAGCTTATGATCCAAACGTTCATAGTGAAGGATGGACAAGTGAACAAACAGTTCAATATATTAAAGATCACAACATCGTTTGTCCTAATTGTGGTAAAAGTAATTTTACTGACGTTCGTCAATTTAAATTAATGTTTGAAACAAGAATGGGTGTTGTTGAAGATGATAAATCAGTAGTTTACTTAAGACCAGAAACTGCTCAAGGGATTTTTGTAAACTTCAAAAATATTCAAAGAACAACACGTAAAAAAGTTCCTTTTGGAATTGGACAAATTGGAAAAGCATTTAGAAATGAAATTACACCAGGTAACTTTATTTTTAGAACTCGTGAATTTGAACAAATGGAATTGGAATTTTTCTGTAAACCAGATACTGACTTAGAATGGTTTGAATATTGGAAAGAATATTGTCAAAAATTCTTATTTGATTTAGGATTAAAAGAAGAAAATTTACGTTTTAGAGATCATGAAAAGGAAGAATTATCTTTCTATTCAAAAGCAACTTGCGATGTTGAATATAATTTCCCATTTGGTTGGGGTGAATTATGGGGAATCGCTGATCGTACTGATTACGATTTAACACAACATCAAAATTATTCAAATAAATCAATGGAATATTTAGATCCAACAACAAATGAAAAATATGTTCCATATGTAATTGAACCTTCTGTTGGTGCTGATCGTTTATTCTTATCAGTACTTTGTGATAGTTATGAAGAAGAAGAGTTAGAAGGTGGCGATACAAGAACAGTAATGCATTTACATCCTTGTGTAGCACCATTTAAAGCAGCAATTTTACCACTGACTAAAAAACAAAGTGATAAAGCAACAGAAGTATATAATTTATTATCAAAATATTTTAATTGTGAATTTGATGTCGCTGGACAAATTGGAAAACGTTATCGTCGTCAAGACGCTATTGGTACACCTTATTGTATTACTGTTGACTTTGATTCAGTAAATGATAATACTGTAACAGTTCGTGATCGTGATACAATGGAACAAATTCGTTTACCAATTGATGAATTAGTTGATTATTTAAATAAAAAATTAATCTTTTAATAAGGAGCTGATTAGATGCCAAGACTATCACCGGAAAAGATCACGGAAATTAGACAAAGTGTTGATATAGTTGATGTGATTGGTACATATTTGCCACTGCAAAAAAAGGGGCGTAATTATCTTGCTTTATGTCCTTTTCATGATGATTCTAATCCTTCAATGTCAATTTCACCAGAACGTCAGATTTATAAGTGTTTTGTTTGTGATCATGCTGGTAATGTCTTTACTTTTTTAAAAGATTATCTAAAAATCCCCTACATTGAAGCTGTCAAGATGGTAGCTCAAATGGGTAATGTTGATATTAGTCAATATAACCTAGAAAATCGGGTTAAACATGTTGATGAAAAATTAGAACCATTATTTTTAATGCATGAAGAGGCCAATAAGATTTATCGTCACTATTTGACGACAAAACTTGCTTTAACAGCTAAAGAGTATTTAGATAAACGACAAATGGATGATGAAATAATTGAAACATTTGAAATTGGCTATGCACCTTCTAACCAGATTTTATTAAAAGCTTTTGAAAAAATGAATTTTGATAAAGTAAAAATGTATGAATCTGGTTTGATCATCGAAGCTGGTAATGGCTATGATCGCTTTGTTGATCGAATCATGTTCCCGCTTCACGATGCCCTTGGAAGAGTCGTTGGTTTTAGTGGGCGAATTTATCAGCCTAGTCAAAATGAATCTAAATATATGAATTCCCCAGAATCAGCCATATTTATTAAAGGGAATACTTTATATAATTATCACCGAGTAGGTGAAGCAACACGTCAGGCTGGATATGTAATTATTACTGAAGGGTTCATGGATGTTATTGCCTTTTATAAAGCTGGAATAAAAAATGTTTTAGCTATTATGGGGACTGCTTTAACTAATGGTCATATTCAGTTATTAAAACGATTGACACGAACTATCTATCTTTGTTTAGATGGCGATCGGGCTGGACGTAATGCAACAATAAAGAGTATGGAAATATTGTTACAAGCTGGTTTTAAAGTTAAGGTTATTGCTTTGCCAGATGGTTTGGATCCTGATGAGTTTTTAAATCAGCAAGGACAAGCAGCACTTCAAGTATTAGTAAATAATCCGTTATCAGCTTTAGATTTTAAAATGGATTATTATTATGAAATGACTAATATGAATAATTATGAAAATCGTAAACAGTATTTAGAGATGATTGCTCGAGATATTAGCAATCTTGATGATATTGTTGATCAAGATTATTATGTCCAGAAACTAGAGAAAAAATCCGGATTTTCTAAAAATATTATTGAACAATTAATTTATAAAAATACGATGCAGATAGTTAATCAGGTTAAACAGGTTAATTATCCAGTTAAAAAGCAATCGACAAAATTGCTTGATAAATATACTCAAGCTCAACAAGATTTATTATATTATATGATGCTTGATAAAAATGTCGCATTAAAGTATGAAGCGAAGATTGGATTTATGATTGAAGATAATTATCGAATTATCGCTTCATACATTGTTGATTATTATCGCCAAAATCCAGTTTTAGAAATTGCAGATTTTATTGATAGTATTGAAGATGAGAATTTAGTCCAAAATATTATTGAAATTTCGCAATTAGAATTACCAGAATTGAAGGATTATCAAGCAATTGATGATTATATAAAAGTAATTAAAGAAAAAACTGTAATTATGCGTAAAAAGGAATTAACAGATGCTTTGGCTAATACGTTTGATCCTAAACAAAAAGCCCAGATTTTAAAAGAAATCATAGCATTGAAAGATAAGGAGTAATTGTATGAAGAAAAAAAGTGTAACTGCACTATCGTTTGATGATTTGAAAAATATTGTTTTAAATGATGCCAAAAAAGGAAATGGTATTTTGACACAAGATCAAATAGATAATTATTTATCTACTTATGATCTAAGTGATGAAATGGCTGAAGATTTACTAGAATTCATCGGTCAAAATGATATTGTTATTTCTGACGATGGATTAGATGATTTAGATGTTGAAGATGATGTTTTATTAGCTGGTGTTCCTGATGATTTAGGATTAGATGATGATTTAGGTCTTGATGATGACTTAGGATTGGATGATGATACACCTGATTTAGATTTTGCTGGTGATTTTGATATGATGACTGGTGATACAATTCATATGTATCAAGTTGCTGAATCTGATGCTGAAATGGATCAAAATCAATTAGGAAGCAATGTTAAAATCAACGATCCAGTTAAAATGTATTTAAAAGAAATTGGACGTGTTGAACTGTTAACGCATGATGAAGAAATCTCTTTAGCAAAAAGAATTTTAGAAGGTGACGAGGAAGCTAAAAAACAATTAGCAGCTGCCAATTTACGTTTAGTTGTTTCTATTGCTAAAAGATATGTGGGACGTGGAATGTTATTTTTGGATTTGATTCAAGAAGGAAATATGGGGCTTATTAAAGCTGTTGAAAAATTTGATTATACTAAAGGATTCAAATTTTCAACTTATGCAACATGGTGGATTCGTCAGGCAATTACTAGAGCAATTGCTGATCAAGCTAGAACAATTCGTATTCCTGTTCATATGGTAGAAACAATTAATAAATTAACTAGAATTCAAAGACAATTAATTCAAGAGTTAGGTCGTGAACCAACAGCAGAAGAAATTGCTGAAAGAGTTGATGGTATGTCACCAGAAAAAGTTCGTGAAATTCAAAAGATTTCTTTAGAACCAGTATCATTAGAAACACCTATTGGTGAAGAAGATGATTCACATTTAGGCGATTTCATTGAAGATGAAGGGGCAATGTCTCCTGATGATTATGCAGCTAACGAACTTTTAAAAGATGAATTAAATGAAGTTTTATTAGAGTTAACTGATCGTGAAGAAAAAGTTTTACGATTAAGATTTGGTCTTGATGATGGTCGTACTAGAACATTAGAAGAAGTTGGAAAAGAATTCAGTGTTACTAGAGAAAGAATTCGTCAAATTGAAGCTAAAGCTTTAAGAAAATTAAAACATCCATCACGTTCAAAACGATTAAAGGATTTCTTAGATCGCTAAAATGAAACTATCAAAAAGATTACAGCTAATTGCTGATGTAATTAGTGAATATAAACAAGGAAGCACTTTAGCAGATATTGGCAGTGATCATGGTTATTTGCCTTGTTATTTAGTAAAAAATCAAATAATTACATGTGCTTATGCTTGTGATGTGGCTAAAGGGCCATTAGAGTCAGCTAAAGAAACGATTAAAATGCATGGTTTAGAAGATCAGGTCTTTGCCCTGTTAGGAAATGGGTTAGATCCACTTATTAATCGCCAGGTTGATATGATAAGTATTAGTGGCATGGGTTCTTATTTGATTAGTGAAATCTTAGATGCTCATCGTGAGTATTTAAGAGGAGTTAAAGTAATGTTTTTACAAGCTAATGCTAATAATGATCACTTACGCAAGTATCTCTTTGCCAATGACTGGATCATTGTTGATGAAAGAATGGTTAAAGATGCTGGACATATATATGAAGTGATGGTTGTTACTAGTCGAAAAAATAAAGCAATTACTTATACGCGAAAAGATGAAGAATTTGGACCGATTCTGATTAATAATCAAGGCTCTTTATTTAAAGAAAAATGGGAAAAACAATATCGTGTTTATCAAAAAATTCAAACTACTTTACCACACGATCATCCCCGTTATCATGAAATTAGTGATAAAATGAAAATGATAGAGGAGGTATTACATGAACGGAGCTAATATCATTGCCCATTTAGAAAAATATTTTCCTTTACATTTACAAATGTCCTGGGATAAATGTGGGGTTCAATGTGGTAATGTTGATAAAGAAATTAATAAAGTTATGGTAGCTTTAAATGCTGATATTATCAGTTTACAAAAAGCAATTGATAACGATTGTCAAATGTTAGTTACTCATCATCCATTCTGGTTAGAAGAAGTTAATAACTTAAATACTAATAATCATCATGGTAAGTTTATGGAATTAGCATTTAAAAATGATATCTTAGTTTATAGTTTACATACTTGTTTAGACCGTGGTCAAAATGGAATTTCAATGAATGACTGGTTAATTAATGCTTTGGATGTAACTGATGTTAAATGTTATGATGAACTTGAAGTTGGAAAAATGGCAACATTAAAACAACCATGTCTGACTAGTGAACTTGTTGATCGAGTTAAAAAAGTTTATAACGTGCCAGTACGTTTAGCGGGAAAAGAAAAGTTAATTAAAACAGTAGCTATTTGTGGTGGTAGTGGTAGTGATGATTTGCAACAATTAGTTAATCGTGTTGATGCCTATATTACTGGTGATAGTAAACATCGTCATGCCAAGTATGCTTTAGATCATGACATTGTATTAATTGATGTTCCTCATCATTTAGAAGTTATCATGGAAGATAAATTAGTTGAAATTTTAAACGAATTGGATATTGAAGCAATTAGTGCAAAAAGCCAGGATTATTTTAAATATTATTAAAACAGTGTTTAGTTAAATTCTAAACACTGTTTTTCATTAAATTAAATTATGGCGTTTCATGGCATTGTAGATACCATCATTAGTAATATCATCAGTTACTTCATCGGCAACCGCTTTTAAACCTTCTTTAGCGTTACCAACGGCAATACCAACATTTACATATTCAAGCATTTCTTTATCATTCATGCCATCACCAAAAGCATAAGTATTTTTACGATCAATTCCTAAATGATTAATTAAAGTTTCAATAGCATTAGCCTTATGAATATTAGGAACTGATAATTCACCACTGTCATCACCAAACATAGGTACTGTACAATGAATAACATTAAATTCATTTTTGAATTCATTAATAATATCATCAAAAGGAATATTTGGATTTTCTAAAAAACAAGCTTTATTAATATCATCACGGCGTAATTCTTCACCTTCAATCAAAGCATTAATAAAGTGATTTTCTTTACGTTGCCAGCGTTTTCTAGCTTCTAAATCATTTTCGATATCACCATAAATAATACGCTCCAATCTTTTTACAAGATTTTTACTAGCAAATAAACCACCATTACTTTCAACATAGTAATCAAAATTATTAGCTTCAAAATAATCAACCATATGATTTACAGCCTCTTTAGTAACTTTTTTGTGATAAAGCATGGTATCACCGATTTCAACATAACCGCCACCAGCACCAATAACACCATCAATACCACAATCAAGGATAAAATCATAGATTTCAGCTTTACTTCTACCAGTACATAAATATACTAGATTTCCTTTAGCTCTAGTTAAAGCAATTGCTTTTTTAGTTGATTCAGGGACATATTCAACCCCATCAACTCCGGCAACTAAAGTACCGTCAACATCAAAAAATATAATCTTTTTTTCCATATTCTTTCTCCATTATTTATTATTAACATCCTGCATTATATCATCGTTGTAATTAGAACATTATTATTTTCAAATTATGAATTAAATTATTTTGCTCATATCAAGTTCTGGTTTTTGATAAGTATTATGATCTTGATAATCAAATTGTTTTAAATATTCAATCACCTGATTAGTTAAATATGTTGGTGTTGAAGCCCCAGAACTAACAGCAGCGATTTTTTTGTTTTTAAGCAATTCAATATCAATATCATGAACACTTTCAATCATATATGTCTCTTTTAAAGATTTTTCTTTAGCTATATTAGCTAATTTTTTAGTGTTATTGGAATGAGGATCACCAACAATAAAGACAATATCAACTTCTTGAGGAATTTTTGCAATAGCTTCCTGACGAATAGTTGTCGCTTGACAGGTTTCTTTAGCGATTGTTAAATTAGGAAGTTTTTCTTTGGCGTAATTACAAATTTGATAAACATCATATAATGACATTGTAGTCTGGTTAGTAATTACATAATTTTTATTAGGATCTAATTTATCAATATCGAGATTTTGTTCGATTAAATGAATATGTTTAGGATCAATACCTAATGAACCTTCAGATTCAGGATGACCATTTTTACCAATATATAATACTTCATAATCTTTAGCTAAATATTCTTTAATTAAATCATGAGTTTTGATTACATCAAGACATGTTGCATCAATAACTTCTAGTTTTTTTTCTTTAGCTTTTTTTATTACTTTTTCATCAACACCATGAGCAGTGATGATTATCGTACCATGATCAACCTGGTCTAGTAATTCTAATCGTGATGCTCCTTTTTTATCGAGGGTTTTAATACCAAGATTTTTAAGGGCATCAACAATATACTGGTTATGGACGATCATACCTAAAATATAAACATCTTTTTTATTTGCTTGTTGCTTAGCTATTTGAATAGCTCTAACAACGCCTTTACAATAGCCTCTTGGACTAATTGGATATACTTTCATTTAAGTCACCTCGAAATTTATTGTATCATATTTTCAAAGGTGACGTCATTATTGTCCTGGTTATTTTCGGTTTTTTGTTTTTCAATCGGAGTAATACTGTTTTCTACTTCATCAAAATCAATATCATTAATATGACTAACTGCATTTATGACTCTAAAAGCGTTTTTAGTATTATTGATGATGGGACGAATTTGATATATTAATGGAATAATCTGGTTGATAGTATAGATTGTTCTAGTGGCATAGTGAATGGTTTTTCTTAGGTTTTCTTTATTCCTCATTTTTTTGTTGATTGGAAATTGTGGATTCATAGGAT
This sequence comes from Erysipelatoclostridium sp. An173, assembly GCF_002160495.1. Lineage (GTDB taxonomy): Bacteria > Bacillota_I > Bacilli_A > Erysipelotrichales > Coprobacillaceae > Thomasclavelia > Thomasclavelia merdavium. The sequence continues at coordinate 64,166 of NZ_NFKR01000002.1, forward strand.
ACATTTGAGGGTTAAAGTTATTGTAGTAATAATTTTCATCATAAAATGGATTCATTTTATCCCTCCTTCTATAATAAGTTATGCATGAGAAAATCTTTTGTGATTGATTTTATTAATAAGTAATTATAGTTGCTTTTTTATTTTGTTATGATAAAATTAATTGACTTTAAGAAAAGGAGGAATGTTTAAAAATGTGTACATTTAATCAGTTTAAATTAGCGGACTTTTGTAATCAAGTAATTAATGAACTTGGGTTTAAAAAGCCGACAGCAATTCAAGAAAAAGTAATTCCTTTGATTAAAAAGAATAAAGATGTCATTGGTATTTCACAAACAGGTACTGGAAAAACTCATGCGTTTTTATTACCGATTATGGATAAAATAGATCCTGAAAAAGATATGGTGCAAGCTGTTATTACTGCACCTACTAGAGAACTTGCACAACAAATTTTTGATAATGCTAGATTATTTGAAAAATATAATCCTAAATTACGAGTATCTTTAATTATAGGTGGTAACGATCGTCAAAAGACTATTCAAAAATTAACCACGCAACCACATGTTGTAATTGGAACACCAGGAAGAATTAAAGATTTATCATTAGATGAACAAGCATTAAAAATAACTACAGCAGATATTATGGTTATTGATGAAGCTGATATGACGTTTGAATTTGGTTATTTAGAAGATATTGATGCTGTTGCTTCTAAAATGAAAGAAGATTTACAAATGCTGGTCTTTTCAGCTACTATTCCACAAATTATGCGTCCGTTTTTAAAGAAATATTTAAAAGCACCGGTATTAGTAGAAATAGAAAACCAGACTATTACTAATCAAAATGTTGAAAATATTTTATTAGCAACTAAACATCATGACCGCTATGATGTTTTAAAGAAAATTATATCATTAATTGATCCTTATATTTGTTTGATTTTTGCAAATACTCGTGAAGAAGTTGCTGGTATTGCTAAAAGATTACGTGAAGATGGTTTAAAAGTTGGTGAGATTCATGGGGATTTAGAACCACGTGAAAGAAGACAAATGATGCGTCGAATCAATAATAACGAATTCCAATATATCGTGGCAACTGATATTGCTGCTAGAGGAATCGATATTGATGGGGCCTCACATGTAATTAATTATCAGTTACCTAAAGAACCGGATTTCTATATTCATCGTAGTGGTCGCTGTGGACGTGGTAAATATACTGGTATTTGTTATAGTTTATATGATTCTACTGATGAAAATAATTTAAAGATCTTAGAGCGTCGTGGTATTGAATTTAAAAATATGGGGATCAAAAATAACAAGTTTGTTGACCTTGGTGAACGTTTAAAAAGAACTAAACGTGTTAAACAACAAACAGAATTAGAAAAAGAAGTTCAAAAAATTATTCGTCGTCCTCAAAAAGTTAAACCAGGATATAAGAAAAAAAGAAAAAGAGAAATTGAAAAACTAGTTCGTAAACAAAAACGAGCAATTATTCAAAACGATATTCGTCGTCAGAAAAAAGAACGAGCTAGAGCTGCTCAAATCGCTAAAAGAAAGGAAGAAGAAATTTAATGTTAATTGGTAGCCATGTATCAATGTCTGGTAAAGAAATGTTATTAGGCTCAGTTAAAGAGGCTTTATCATATGGTGCTAATACTTTTATGTTTTATACTGGAGCACCACAAAATACAGTTAGAAAACCGATTGAACAGCTAAAAATTGCTGAGGCTAAAGCATTGATGGAAGAAAATAATATTGATATTAATAATATTGTTGTTCATGCGCCATATATTATTAATTTAGCTAATACTATTAAACCTGAAACTTATGAATTAGCGGTAACTTTCTTAAAAAAAGAAATCGAACGCTGTAAAGTAATTGGAGCTAAAATATTAGTTTTACATCCTGGTTCTCATGTTAAAGCGGGAGTAGAAGCTGGATTAAATCAAATTGTAAAAGGTCTAAATGAAGCTACTAAAGATTGTGGAGATGTTAAAATTGCTCTAGAAACAATGGCTGGTAAGGGTAGTGAATGTGGACGTACATTTGATGAATTAGAATATATTTTTAATCATGTAGAAGATAATTCATGTCTTGGTTTTTGCTTAGATACTTGTCATATTCATGATGCTGGATATGATTTAACAAAATTTGATGATATTTTAAGTGAATTGGATCAAAAAATTGGATTAAATAGATTATTGGTTGTTCATGTAAATGATTCTAAAAATGAACGTGGGGCTCATAAAGATCGTCATGAAAATATTGGTTATGGTAAAATTGGTTTTGAAACTTTAAATAAAATTGTTCATCATCCTAAATTAAAAAGTGTTCCTAAGATTTTAGAAACACCATATAATAATAAAATTGCACCATATAAAGAAGAAATAGAAATGTTTAAGACTCAAACATTTAATCCTAATTTAAAGTAAGCAGGACAGTTATCTAAAAAGTTTTTAATTTTAAGACAAGTCGCAGTACTTGTCTTTTCGCTTATATAATTATAAAGCACTTCATTATAATGACTATCAATTAAAGCATAACGGTTATTTTGAATTAAATTATAAATAATTAGTAGCTGATCTTCGTCAATATCAATATCCTGACTATAAACTAACTGTTTAAAATTTTTAAAATCTAATGCAAATAAATCACTATAACAATTATTCACCAATAGTTACCTCCTTTATATAATATATGCACCAAATAAAAAAGTAGTACTAAAAAGCACTACTTAATCATCAATAAAATTTCTTTTTTCAATTCTTCAACCATATCACTTTGTTTAACTTTACGAATAATTTCACCTTTTTTAATTAATAACCCTTCATTAACACCACCGGCAATACCAATATCAGCATGTTTAGCTTCACCAGGGCCATTTACAGCACAACCCATGATGGCTACTGTAATATCGGCATTGATAGTATTTAAAAAATCTTCAATTTCTTTAGCGACAGGAATTAAATCATATTGAATTCGGCCGCAAGTTGGACAAGATACTAAAGTAGGAACGTTTTTAATTAATCCTAATTCTTTTAAAAGTGTTTTTGCAACCTTGATTTCTTCAACTGGGCTATCACTTAAAGAAACTCTGATTGTATTACCAATTCCTTGATATAACAATGTTCCAATTCCTAAACTTGACTTAATTGTACCACTTAACTTTGTTCCAGCTTCAGTAACTCCTAAATGTAGTGGATAGTCAAATGTTTCGCTGGCAAGTTTATAGGCTTCGATAGTTAGTAAAGTGCTTGATGATTTTAATGAAATGCAAATATCGTGGAAATCAAGACTTTCTAAAATTTCAACGTGTTTTTTAGCGCTTTCAATCATTCCTTCGGCGGTTGGTTTACCGTATTTGGTTAAGATGTCTTTTTCTAAAGAACCGCCATTAACACCAATTCTAATGGGAATATGGTGTTCTTTACATGCGGTAACTACTTGTTTTACTTTATCGATTGAACCAATGTTACCAGGATTGATTCTAATTTTGTCGATACCTGATTCAATCGCTTGTAAGGCTAGACGATAATCAAAATGAATATCAGCAACTAGAGGGACATCGACTCTATTTTTAATATCTTTGATTGCCAGGGCATCACGTTGATCTAATACAGCTAGGCGGACTAATTGACAGCCAGCAGCTGTTAAATCCTGGATTTGTTTTACCGTTGCTTCTACATCGTGAGTTTTAGTATTGGTCATTGATTGAATGATGACATCATTATTACCACCGATTGTAAGATTACCAACTTTAATTGATCTTGTTTCTTCTCTTTTCATAATTCCTCCAATTTATATAAATCTAAATGATAATTTTTTACCGATTTAGCTTAATTTTTTTGATTTTGCTTAAATTTATTATATCATATCCTTTTAGGTTATAAAATATTTGTTTATTTAGTTAATTAAAGAAAAAAAGATAATGAAATTTTACAATAATTATGTTAAAATCTTTTCGTTTTATAAAAATTAAGTAAAAATATGGTTGAAAAGAGGTTCGAAATGGAAATTAATAAGGAAGAGAAAGTTACGTCTGTAAGTACAGAAAATATTTACAAACTAAATGGTCGAGTACCTTTAAAAAAGGCTATTCCTTTTGGGTTACAACACGTTCTAGCAATGTTTGTTGCTAATCTGGCACCAGTAATGATCGTTTGTGGTGCGGCCGTTGTAAGAGGAACTGGAGAGCATTTAACTTCAGCAGAGATTACTTCGCTATTACAATGTGCGATGTTTGCAGCCGGGATAGGAACTTGCATGCAATTATATCCAATTTGGAAAATTGGTTCTAAATTACCAATTGTTATGGGTGTTAGCTTCACGTTTTTAGGAAGTTTATTAGTAATTTGTACAAATCCACAACTTGGATATGAAGGTATGATTGGAGCTGTTATTTTAGGTGGTATCTTTGAAGGTTTAGTAGGGCTTAGTGCTAAGTACTGGAAACGCTTTTTAACACCGGTAGTATCAGCCTGCGTAGTAATTGCTATTGGGCTTTCATTATTATCTGTTGGTATGGATTCATGGGGTGGTGGAACAAACGCTCAGGATTTTGGGGCCTGGTATCATTTATTTGTAGGGGCTTTTACTTTAATTGTCTGTCTTGTTTCACGTTATTTATTAAAAGGTGTTTACAAAAACTTAAATATTCTAGTTGGATTGGTTTTTGGTTATTTATTATCAATTGTTTTTACAGTAGCTGATATTGCACCAATGGTTGATTTTTCAGGGATTTCCAAAACAATTCAGGAAGTAGGGTATTTTAGTATTCCTAAACTAGTTTTCTTTACAAGCCATCAGCCGGTTTTTGATTTAGGAGCATTTTTTACGATTGCTATTGTCTTTTTAGTATCAGCAGCAGAAACAACAGGGGCAACTACTGCTGTTTGTAAAGGGGCTTTAGATCGTGACATAAAGATGGAAGAATTACAAGGTTCACTTGCTGTTGATGGTTTTTCAAGTGCAATTTCTGGATGCTTTGGATGTTTACCATTAACATCTTTCAGTCAAAATGTTGGTTTGGTTACAATGACTAGAGTAATTAATCGTTTTACAATTTTTGTTGGGGCGGTAATTTTAATTCTAGCTTCATTATTCCCACCACTAGGAGCTTTCTTTAATTCGTTACCACAAGCTGTTCTAGGCGGGTGTACAGTAATGATGTTTGGTTCAATTATGTATGAAGGAATTAAGATGCTTAAAGATAACGAATTTGATGATCGTACGATGATCATAGTATCTTTATCTTTTTGTATCGGAGTTGGATTAACTCAAACTTCAGGAAATTTCTTTGCTGCTTTCCCATCAGTTGTTGGTGATATCTTTAATGGTAATGCTGTAGCAGGGGTATTTGTTGTATCATTGCTTTTAAGCTTATTTTTACCAAAAGAGAAAAAAGAAAAGCAAGAAAATAAAAAAGCTTAAAAATGATATGATCCCACTAAAGTAGATAATATCTATGATGGTGGGATTTTTTGATAAAATAGTTTAAAAATAATAAAATTAATCCCCAATTAGTATGATCTAATTGGGGAATTTTCTAAGCTTTTTTTAATGTTTCAAATTGATTTAATAAACTTTCAAAATAAGCAAAAGCATCTTCATAGATTTGATCATCTAGAGGATCAACACCAGCTGTTTTTAATAAGTCAACTGGAGCTTTGCTGCCACCTGATCTTAAGAAATTTAGATAGTCATCAACTTGCTTTTGATCACCGTTTAAAATTCTTTTAACGATTGCTAGAGCAACAGTCATTCCTAATGTATATTTATAAACGTAATAATCATAGTAGAAATGAGGAACATAATAACAAGACCAGCCTGTTAATTCATCTAATGTAACATCAGGACCGTAATATTCTTGATTTAATTTAGCATATAAATCAGTAATTACTTTTGAAGATAATGGTTCATTATTTTCAGCCATAGTATGAAGTTTATATTCAAAATCAGCGAACATTGGCTGTCTAAAGATTAAACCAACACAGTTTTCTAATTGCTCATAGATAAAATAAGCTTTTTCATCATCGGTTTTGGCATTATTGATCATATAATTGATCAATAAAGTTTCATTTACTGTTGATGCTACTTCAGCAACAAAGATGCGATAATTAGCATTTACAAACTCTTGATTATGGTTTGACAAATAACTATGAGCACTATGACCTAATTCATGAATTAAAGTTGAAAGTGAATTATAATCACCGATAAAATTCATTAAAATAAAAGGATTAGAATCATAGCAGCCACTAGAGTAAGCACCTATTCTTTTACCAGTTGTTGGATAGAAATCAATCCAGCGTTCTTGACGGGCTTTATCAATTATTTCTAAGTATTCTTTACCAAATGGTTTTAAACATTCCTTGATGATCGTAAAGCATTGATCAATAGTATATTTTTTATTGATTGAAGAAACTAAAGGAATATTTAAATCATAATTGTATATTGTATCCATCTGTAAGATTTCTTTTTTTAGACGATTATAACGATGGAATAGATGACGATATTTTACATTAGCACTTTCAAGTACTTTAAAGAATAAATCACTTGGAACATCATCATCAAAAACACTAGCTTCCAATGAATTAGCGAATTTTCTTACATCAGCATAAAAAGCATCTTTTTTCATAACGCCTGAAAGAGTTTGGGCAAAAACGTTTTCAAAGCGGCGATATTCTTTAAAGAAATTTGTATAAGCCTGCTTACGAACTTCAGGATTTTTACTTTTTAAAAATTTATTTAAAGTAGCATTATTTAATGTTTTCTTTTTACCGTTTTCTTCAACATCTTCAAATTCCAATCTTAAAGCATCGAAGACCTGACTTGAAGTATCTGAAATACTATCGACTTTAGCTAGTAGTTCTTCTTGTTCTTTTGGTAATATATGTTGTTTATATGAAAGTAAAGAATGAATCTTATAGCTATATTTTTGTAACTTTGGATCTTTTATATAGGTTAAGACTTTTTCTTCGTTTTCAATAATTTCATTATCGACAAAAGAAATTTGTACTGAAGAGGCTTCTAAAATACCCATAATACTAGCCATCATGGTTTGATAAGTTTGATTGTTTGGTTCAACATCACAGTTTAAATGAGCAAAACAGTATAATTTATTGATAATGCGTTCGACTTGATCTTTTAAAGTCATAAAATTATAAAAACTATCAATACTATTAGTGATTTTATTTTTGAAGCTAACAAGATCATTTATTAATGATTTAGCTTTTTCTAGATCTTGGTAAAAAGCTTGATCACTAGAATAGATGGTACTTAAATCCCAGGTATCTTTAATATCGATATCTTTTCGTTCCATTTAATTTTCTCCTTTTTTAATAAAATAAAAACCCTATCATTAGATAGAGTTTACCAGCTTAGCTAGTCTTGATTTTTGTCTTCTTGCATAATTCTTGTGATGAATTCCTTTAGATACAGAAGCATCTAATTTTGATGCAGCAACATTGTATGCAGCAACTGCACCTTCTTTATTTCCAGCTTCAACTTCTGCTAATACTTTTTTGATTGCAGTTTTTAAAGCTGATTTATATGAATGATTTTTTGCTCTTTTTAGATTATCGTTTTTATAACGTTTAATTTGTTGTTTCATATTTGCCATGATCTTTCACCTCGCTTTTTTTCTTGCCCATTCATTATATATAAATAATTGGATAAATGCAACTTTTTTTTGATTTTGAGCGATTAAAATTTAGTGATTAGGCAATATTTAAAACAGGTGATATGATGAGTTTTCAAAATATGCGTAGTGATTTAGCCACAGAATCGTTAGAACAGTTAGAAATAGACAATCATTACCAGCGTGAGGAGTATGTAAATAATGGTGTTCGAATCGAAAAAATTAATATTTTAAAAGAACATCATAGTATTAATCAAGGAATTGGCACTTATATTGAAATAAGTTTTCCTGATTATAAACAACAAGGAGTAATTGTTGAAGAGTTAACTAAAAATTTAAAACCACTGATTGATAAAATTGATTATCCTAAAATTTTAATGGTTGGATTAGGAAATCAGTTTTTAACCAACGATGCCATTGGACCGCGTACTTTAAGAGATTTAAGAATAACTCATTTTTTAGATGATGAAGAAAAATTAAGTAATCGTTTTTATGACATTTTAGGGATCGTACCAGGAGTTATGGTACAAACCGGTATGGAAAGTGCTGCAATCGTAAAAGCGTTAGTAGAAAAAGAAAATATCGATTTAGTAATCGTTGTAGATGCTTTATGTGCCCGTAATTATCATAAATTAGCTCATGTAATCCAAATTAATGATGTTGGGATCAATCCTGGTAGTGGAATTGGCAATTATCGTCAGGCTATTAATGAAAAGACAATTGGTGCTAAAGTAATTGCTATTGGGGTACCAACAGTAATATATGCAAGCAGTCTTGTTAGTGATGTTTTAAATTATACACTGGATTATTTTGGTGATAGTTTAAATCCAGTTAATAAGTTGAAAGTAGGCAAAAGGGATAAATACCAGGGAGATTTATCACCTAAACAAAAGGAGATGATGCTAGGGCAGATTGGTAAGTTAAATGATAGTGAATTGGAATTGTTGTTTAGTGAGGTATTAGATCCAATTGATTGTAATTTTGTCTTAAGTGATAAACAGATTGATGAACAATGTGAGATCATGGCAAAAATAATTAGTAAAAGTATTAATAGTTTAAGGTACTAAATAGTTATATTCGTGCATACAATTAATTGTATGGCGGGTGATGGAAATGAGGCTAAAAAACAGTATCTTGATTGTTGGTAAACTGACATTGATAGCAGGATTAATTGTATATTTACCGACAAAAGTAACTAATTATAATGCTCAAGTAATTAATGCGATTGATTCTACTGATAGTCAAACAGTAGCTCTTAATACTGATAATAGTGATTTTGTGGCAACTAAGGATAAAAAAATTCATATTTATAATACTCATCAAAGCGAAGAATATGATGGTTATGATGTGGTTTTGGGAGCTGGCTATTTAAAAGAGTGTTTAAATACAATGGGGTATCAATGCGATGTTGAAGCTAATGATTTTGAAAATTATAAGGCGGTTCATAATATTGCTTACAACAAGTCGTATACGGTATCTAAAATGTATTTAGAGGAGAGTTTGAAGCTAACGGGTGGTTATGATCTTGTAATTGATTTTCATCGTGATTCGATTTCTAAAGAGCTATCAACGATAACTCATGAAAATAAGAATTATGCCAAAATAATGTTTGTAGTAGGGAAAAGCAGTGGGAAGTTTGATGCTGTAAATCAATTGTCTCAAAGTTTATCAGATATTGCTAATGGCATGGTTCCTAAAATAAGTCGTGGTGTTTATGTTAAAAGTTCTCATTATAATCAAGGAACAACTGATAATATGGTATTAATTGAAGTAGGGGCTCAAAGTAATACAAAAGAAGAAGTACAAGCAACAGTTGATGTAATTGCAAGAACAATAGGAGAGTATTTAGGATGAAAAATTTTTTGATTGATTTATGTTTGGTGGGAATGTTGATTTTTATGATTAATGGTTTGTTTAATGATTATGGAATTCAAAAAGAAGTTTTTAACCAGAATCTTGAACAGTTTGAAGAGACGATTGAAAATAATCAAATAATCTCTAGTGATTATGGAGCTGTTAGTGATAATGAGGAAAATACATTATCGCTAGTAGTTAAAGAAATTAGTGATGGCTGTATTAAGGTAATTGAGACTTTTGTTTTAATTATTTCTAATATTATCAGTAGTTTGTTTTAAAATAAGTGCCTATGGGCACTTTTATGTTTAAATAAAAATTAAAACAAGGTATAATTGAGGCAAATAGAAGAAAGTGATGGTGTTTAAATGGAAAAAACAAAAATAGTATTCATGGGAACGGCAAGCTTTTCTAAAGAAGTTTTAGTTAACTTATTAGAAAATGATTATAATATTATCGGTGTTGTAACTCAGCCTGATCGTTATGTTGGTAGAAAGAAAGTATTAACGATGCCTGAAGTTAAAGAAGTAGCTTTAGAGTATAATATTCCTGTTTTTCAACCAGCAAATATTAAAAATGATTATCAGTCAATTATTGATTTACAGCCTGATTTGATCATTACGGCAGCATATGGTCAATTAGTACCAGCAGCTCTTTTAGAGGCGCCAAAACTAGGTTGTATCAATGTTCATGCCTCTTTGTTACCTAAATATCGAGGTGGGGCACCAGTTCATTATGCAATCATTAATGGTGAAACAACAACTGGTGTTACTATTATGTATATGGTTAAAAAGATGGATGCCGGTAATATTATTAGTCAGCAGGAAATTGCTATTGGTGATAAAGAAACAACTGGCCAGTTATATGATCGCTTAAGTGTTGCGGGAGCAAAATTACTTTTAGAAACATTACCAGATATTATTGCAGGTACTAATCAATCAATTGTTCAGGATGAAAGTCTAGTAACTTATGCTCCAACGATTTCAAGGGAAGAAGAGAAACTGGATTTTAACTTAAGTGCAAAACAGGTTTATAATAAAGTTCGAGGATTAAATCCATGGCCAGGAGCTTTTACAACTTATCAAGGTAAAAACGTTAAAATCTGGGCCGGTGATATTCATGATTGTCCAAACGCTAAAAAACATCATGAACATCAAGAAAATGGAACGATCGTAAAAATCTTTAAAGATGCCATTGGTGTTAAAACTGGTGATGGAATATACTTAATTACTGAATTACAAATTGCTGGTAAAAAACGAATGCTAGTTAAAGATTATTTAAATGGAAATAATATATTTGCCGTTGATAGCAAATTTGAATAGAAGCGCTATTGCTTCTATTTTTTACTAAATAAGAAAATATAAATCATTTTATGAAAAAATAATGTCAAATCAAAAAAATTAGGTATAATATTGCCATATCATAATGGAGGGTACAAAATGGGTAAATATTTATTTTTTGATATTGATGGAACTTTGATGGGACCTAGTAAACAGGTTACGCCAAAGACTGCTAATGGAATTAAGCAGGCACGTGAAAATGGACATAAGTGCTTTTTATGTACGGGACGAGCACCGGTGTCAATTATGAAATCAATTAGAAAAATTGGTTTTGATGGGATTATTTCTTCTGCTGGTGGTTTTGTAAACATTGGTGGGAAATACATATTTGAAAATTTTATTAATCAATATGTTTTATCTGAAGTAATGCTGTTATTTACTAATAAGAAAATTTTATTTAGTTTAGAGACAAAAGATGCTTTGTATCAAACTCCTGGTGTTAAGGATTTTTTTGATAAAAAGAATAGTAAAATTATGGAAAACAACTTAGAATTGGCTCGTTTTTTAGAGGAAAGAAAAAACGAGGAAGTTCGTTTACCAATTAGTGAATTTGATATTTTAAAACATAAAGTTACTAAGGTTTGCTTTATTTCTGAAGATAAAATTGCATTTTATGATTGTGTAAAATATTTAAGTGAATTTTTTAATATTGTTATCTTTTCTAAAGAAAGTGATGATTTTATTAATGGTGAAATTATTTTAAAGAATTGTACTAAAGGTGATGCTATTAAAAAGGCAGTTGATTATTTGGGTGGTAAGATTGAAGACACAATTGCTTTTGGTGATAGTATGAATGATTATGAAATGATAAAAGATGCGGGATATGGTGTTGTTTCTTATTTGGCTCCGGAAAAATTAAAAGCTATTGCTGATGATACTTTTGATGATCCTGATAATGATGGTATTTATAAGAGCATGAAAAAATTAGAGTTGATTTAATATATAATTTGTGGGGAATTATATTGCATATAGGACAGGTTTTAAAGTGGATCAGAAGGACCAGACAGGTTTCTCAAGATGAAATGGCTAAAGCGATCAAAGTTAGTAGAAGTAGTATTTATCGCTTTGAAAATGATGGTGATTTTAGTATTCAAAATTATTTAAATTATTGTAAATATTTGCAGATTGAAGCTTATCTACCGTTATTGATTTGTTGTAATGGAAGCTGTAAAAAGATGTTTAACAGGTTACAAAAAACAAATTTAGATTTTGAAGCTTTTGAAATGCTAGTGGCTAGAATTATGATTGAAGGAACTGTCAAAGAAACAGAAATGATGATAAAAATGTTTGATATAAATTAAAAAAACAGGTTTTGAAATGAAGTCGTTATTTTAGTGTTCAAATAACAACTTCATTTGTACCTGTTTTTTAGTTTATATAGCCTAATTCGTGCATTTTATTAATCAATTGATTAGCTAATAATTGATGATAATAATTATTACCGTTGATATCATCAATTAATAAACTTGAAGGAACACTATTGTTTGCAAGTGCCATTTGATCTTCACTAGTAGCAGTGATCTTAGCATCATTCAATCCATTAGTAAGTAAATAATTTTTAAAATCTAAGTAGTGTTCACCATATGTATTAGCTAGTAAATTATTTGTAGCATCATGATTATCCATCGTTAGTGATACGACGATGTATTTATCGGTATTGAAACTATCGATTATTTGTTTTTGATAATTTACTAAGCTGCCTTGAATGCTTTCTTCATAGGAACCAGTAAAAAGAATTAAAATATTGTCATTAAGAATTTCTGGTTTTGTAATTTCTATTTTAGTTAATGTAGTAATCATTGATGAATCACCAGCTTCTAAACGCTTAAATAATAATTGATTAGAGTTACTGTCATAACTAATAGTTCCAGCGATATTGTTGATAATACATGATTCAATACCGGTTTGACTATTGATAAGAGCATCGATAACTTCACCATTTTCATTTAATAATGTAATACTAACGGCATTAGTATCGCTTGGAATAGTGAAGTTGTTTACATATACGTCTTGATTACCAAGTTTTATAGCTAAGGCTTGAGAATTAATATGATTATCACCGATTATTTCGATATCATTTTTAAGACTTTCTTTTAAATAATCTGGGTAACTAGTAACATCATTAGTGCCAAGAGTTAGACTGTCACCGACACAATAAATCGTCGCTAAATCATTATTTGATGATACTTGTGTGGTTTGATTATTTGTATCGTTATATTTTTTTGCTAGCTGACTAGTCTGGTAACGATCATAAAATATCATCGCTAAAATTAAAATAATGCATATTGGAACAATAATTATAAAAAACTTATTATTATGCTTTTTCATCTTTAGTAATAGTGATAATAACCGTTTTTACTGTTATCTTGTTCAACTTGGGTTAATACTGTTCCAATAATATTGACATTGTTTTTCTTTAATATTTCAATTGATGCTTTAGCATCTTTACGATTTGTAATACTTGATGAGCAAACAAAGATAGTTCCATCAACAACATTACCAATTGGAATGGCATCACTAACTGACATGATTGGTGGACAATCAATAATAATAAAGTCATACAATTCTTTTAAATCATTAATAAAATCTTTAAAAACAGTACTACCGATTAATTCGGTAGGGTTAGGAACCTTAACACCAGAAGTTAAAACTGATAATTTTCCTACAAAAGAATCATCTTCATAAAATTGAAAATATTTAGAACTGATTTTTTTACTTTCATCATATTCCATTAAAGCATTAGTTAAACCACGTGAATTTGATAATTTAAGATAACGATGGATCGTTGATTTTCTTAAATCACAGTCAATCAATAAAACGTTATCATATTTAGTTGCATAAATCATAGCTAAATTAATTGAAGTAGTACTTTTTGATTCACCTGGAATTGATGAGGTCACATTTATCGCTTTTACATTTTGTCCGACCGTTGAATATTCAATTCCGGTTCTAATATGACGATATACTTCTTTAAAATCAATTTTACTATGCTTGTTTTCTGGTTGTGTGATTAAAAAAGTTTGTTTTTCTACACTGTTTCTTTTATTTTTTAACATTTACTTTCTCCTTTTAAACCATGGTATTTTCGATACTTTACGAATTTTTATTAATTCTATAGGTTGACCGTTGATAATCGCTAAGGGATTATCATACATTAACTTAATAATATCTTCACTATTAAATTTTTTAGTTAAAACATCATATGTCTCTTTTAAATTAGGGCTTCGTAATCCGCTGCTACGATGTACATCATTAGCAATAACATGAACCATTCCTAATTCTAATAATCTAATAGCAAAATCATGGCTAGTACCTTGATTTAAGATGCTTGAACTATTGATTTGAATAATATAGCCACGATCAATCCATTCTTTAATGATATTTTCGTTTAAGTGATGATGAAAATATCTTTCAACATGAGCTATTACCAGCTTGTTTTTCAAACTATATTCATAAAGACGTTCATCATAGTCTTCAGGTAATTTTTGAGTTACATTAAATTCTACAAGTAAATAAGGACCATTATTAATAGTCAAATAATGGTTGTTTTCTAGTAGTGTTAAATAATCGCTATTTAACATTACTTCACAACCTTCATATATTTCGATATCTAAACTTTTAGCTAATGTCTTTAATTTACCAATTTGCAGAATAATTTTATTAAATTCTTGGATGGTCGTTGTTCCTGGGGTGATGTGTGGTGTTGCAACAATCTTAGTAATATTTTGAGCTTTAGCAGCTTTTAAGGCCGCTAAGGCTTCATCAAGATCTTGAATGCCATCATCAACATGCCAGGTATAGTGACTATGGATATCAATAAATTCCATTGTTACTGTTCAAAATAAGGAATTGTTCCTAATAATGGTACTCCAAGAATTTGTTCAGCTTGTTCGCCGCTTTTGATTTTTGTATCTAATAAATATGTCAACAAAATGTATGCTAAAGAAATCACGATCCCAATGATGCCACCAATTAAAATATTTTTAGTCATGCTTGGTGAAACTGGGTTAGCGTTTATTTCTGGCTGATCGACAATTGTCAAGTTAGTAACATTAAGTTTTTCTTGAACTAATGTTGTAAATACTGTGATTGTTTCTTCGACGATATTTTTAGATAGTTCTGGATTAGTTGTTGTTGCACTAATTTCAATAATTTGTGTTTCAGCAGTATTGGTAACAGTTAAAGCTTTATTAACTTCATCACCAGTAATATTTAGATTACTAGCAACTTGATTTTGGATTGCATTTCCTTGTAATAATTCAATATAGTTATTTACCATCATGTTATTAGCGTTTAATTGTGATGAGTCGATTGAACCATCAACTACTTCTGCTTTTAATAAAATACTTCCTTGAGAAGCATATTTTTTATCAATAAAAAAGGTAGTTAAAGATACAGCAATGACTATCCCGACTAACGCTAGAATTATGATTAATTTGATATTTTTTTTGAATAATTTAAATAATTCTGATAAGTCAATTTCAACTTCATCATTTAATTCTGTTTTTTCCATATTTCCTCCCAACAATATACTTTTATTTTATATATTATTAACATAAATAAAATAACTATTCGCATAGTATTATCCTTTATAAGTTAAAAAAAAGCAATAATTTATTAGGAAAAATCTTAAAAAAATCATATTTAAATAACAAAAAAATTAGAAAATAATTAAAATGGTTATATTAGGTACAATTATTTGTTATTATTGCTTTATATCTAAATGTAATAAATGTTAAATTTTTTGTTATTTATTGTAAAAATAATTTATAAAGTGTATAAAGTATTTGAAATTACTTGACTTTTTAATCATTATTTAAAATAATATATTTTGTATATGATATTGACCAGAAATGTAAATTTATGAAATAAAATTGTGATTTATTTTTTTAGCATTTTAGGGGGAGGAAGAGATATGGGAGAAAAGACCAAATTAAATGCTCGAAGATTTCTGTTAGTAGGTTTAGATATCATTAGTATTTTAATTGCAGCATATGGATCATTGTTTTTAAGATTTAATGGACCGATTGATCCAATGTTTTTATCAAGACTTAACAATATAATCATTTTGCTAGTTTTAATTGATATTTCAATTTTTGTTTGTTTTCGTTTATATCATAGTTTGTGGCAGTTTGCTTCAATTACAGAATTAAAAAATATTATTATTGCCGCATTTACAAATTGCATAATAAATACAGTCGTTTGTGAATTGACTGGGAATGGGCAACCTAAAAGCTGTTATATAATCTTTTTTTTAATGTTAGTATTGATGGTCGGTGGGACTCGCTTTTTATATCGGTTTATAAGAATGTATAAACAACATGTAATAGCCGAAAAAGAAAGACGACCACTAGAAAAAGTTTTAATCGTTGGAGCTGGAGTAGCTGGTGAAAAAGTATTAAGAGAAATCAATAACTCTAATCATATCTATAAAGAAGTTGTCTGCTTTATCGATGATGAACCTAGCAAATGGAAAAGACAGATCCATGGTGTTGATATCTATGGCGGTCGTAACAAGATCATTGAAGCTGTTGAAAAATACGGTGTCAGTGAGATCCTCGTTGCGATGCCTTCAATCAGTAAAAAGGAATTAGCTAATATTTTAAATATCTGTAAGGAAACAAGATGCCAGATCAAAAGACTTCCTGGTATCTATCAGTTTATCAATGATGATATCCATATCAGTGATTTTAAGGATGTTGAAGTTCAGGATTTACTTGGCAGAGAACCGATTAAAGTCAATCTTGATGACATCATGGGTTATGTAACCGGTAAGGTAGTAATGGTTACTGGTGGCGGTGGTTCAATTGGAAGTGAATTATGCCGTCAGATTGCTGCCAATAAGCCAGAGACTTTGATAATCGTTGATATCTATGAAAACAATGCCTATGATATTCAGCTGGAATTAAGACGTAAATATCCTGATTTGCATCTGGAAACAATGATAGCATCAGTTAGAAATTCAGTAAAAGTAGATAAGCTGTTTGAAACATATCATCCGGATATTGTTTACCATGCAGCAGCACATAAGCATGTACCGTTGATGGAAGATAGTCCTAATGAAGCAGTAAAGAACAATGTTTTTGGAACACTGAATGTAGTAAAAGCAGCTGATAAATATAAAACAAAGAGATTCATATTGATATCAACAGATAAAGCAGTAAATCCAACGAACATCATGGGAGCAACGAAACGGTTATGTGAAATGATCGTACAGACATATAATAAAAAATCAAAAACGGAATATGTAGCAGTAAGATTTGGAAATGTCTTAGGATCAAATGGATCAGTAATTCCGTTATTTAAAAAACAGATCAAAGAAGGAGGACCGGTAACGGTAACGCATCCAGATATCATCAGATACTTTATGACGATACCTGAAGCAGTAAGTCTGGTACTGCAGGCCGGAGCATATGCCAAAGGTGGCGAGATCTTTGTATTAGACATGGGAGAACCAGTCAAGATAGCAGATATGGCAAGAAACCTGATCAAGCTATCAGGATATGAACCAGATGTAGATATTGATATAGTTTATACCGGATTAAGACCGGGAGAAAAGCTGTATGAAGAGCTATTGATGGAAGAAGAGGGATTACAGGATACCCCAAATCATATGATTCATATTGGAAAGCCAATTGAGTTGGATGAAGAGAGTTTTTTTGAAGATTTAAAAGAGTTAAAAGAAGAGGCCTATGAAGAAGTAGACGATATTCGCATATTAGTTAAAAAAATGGTTCCAACTTATCACTATAATGTTAAAACTAATAAAACACCAATAGTTAAAGAAGTTGAAAGGCCTAAAGAAACAGTAGAAGTATAAAACATAATTATTAAAGGTAATTGTCGCAAAGTCGCATTATTAAAGATAATTTGTAATAATGAAGCGTTAGTCGGCATGTATTTGCTGACTAATTGCGCATACCCAAATGGAGGAATGAGTATGTGTGAAAACTGGTATGTAATTCAGGTACGAAGTGGAAAAGAAGACGAGATAAAAAATACTTGCGAAAGATCGATTCCAAAGGATATTTTGCAAGAATGTTTTATTCCTCGTAGTGTTCGTTTACGCAAAAAACAGGGAACCTGGAGGGAAATAGAAGAGATATTGTTTAAGGGTTACGTTTTTATGATTACAGATCATATTGAAGAATTGTTCAATAAGTTAAAACTGGTACCCGATCTTACTAAAGTGTTGGGAAATGATGGCGAGTTTATTTGTCCAATTTTAAAAGAAGAAGCTAGGTTTTTAATGAAATTTGGTAAAGAAAATCACTTAGTAGAAATGTCTCAGGGCTATATTGTTGGTGATAAAGTTAATATAATTAGTGGTCCTTTAGTTGGATATGAAGGAAAAATAAAAAAGATTGATCGTCATAAGCGAATTGCTTATATTGAAGTTAGTTTATTCGATCAAGTGGTGGTAGTTCAAGTAGGTTTAGAAATAATTAGTAAAAGTTAGAAGACAGTTGAAAACAACTGTCTTTTTAGTGATAAAAAAAAGCGGTTAAACCGCTTTAATTACTCGCCTTCAAATATTTCTAAAATATCTGTAAGATTAAATCCTTTTTTCTTTTTGCGTTTATTGTCAGAAGAATCTTTGTGTGAATCATAATGATCAGAATCAGATTTTGATTTTTTATAACTACCTGAACGTTCAATAATTTTTTCTAATTCACCACGATCTAACCAAATACCACGACACTCGGGACAATAGTCAATTTCAACACCATGTTTTTCTGACATTAATAAAGTAACATCTTTACATACAGGACACTTCATATTCTTGGCCTCCTTTGAAACATTATATCATATTATTAAGTTGTATTACAATATCGATATTAATTGGTCTTTTGGGAAATTATGTTATAATACGCTTTGAAAGAGGGAACATTATGAAGTATCAAATTAAAGGTGATTATCTTATTATTGAAATTAATGATGATTTTGTAGGAATGTCGGTTGAACAATTTTTCAATTATTTTCATTTATCAAGAAAAACGATTCATTTATTAAAACAAAATAAACAATATGCTTTAAATAACAATTTTGTAACTAGTAATACTCTTTTAAAACAAGGTGATTCATTAAAGGTTTTAGCATTTGATCAGGGAATCGACTATCAGTTTCAATCATATCCTTTAACGGTTGTTTATGAAGATGATTTTATTTTAATCGTCAATAAACCAATAAATACTGCTATTTATCCAGAAGATAAAAATGGTTTAAATACGCTTTGTAATTACGTTGCTAATTATTATCTAGAAACTAATCAATATATTCCAGTTAGACATATTCATCGTTTAGATAAAGATACTACTGGTTTGGTTATGTTTTGTAAATGTGCCTTTTTACAGCCTAAGTTAGATATAATGATGGCAAATAAAGAAATTAAACGAACTTATTTAGCAATTGTTGATGGCATAGTAAAAAAGGATCTAATAATTAATAAACCAATTAGTCGAGATCGTCATCAAAATAGAATGCGTACTAGTAATAATGGTAAAAAAGCGGTGACTAAAGTTCATGTTTTAAAAAGAAGTTTTCCAAGTAATTATACGGTTGTAAAATGTGATCTACAAACTGGCCGTAAACACCAGATTAGAGTTCATTTAAGTTCTATTAATCATCCGCTTTTAAGTGATCCTTTATATGGAACTAACAGTAAATTGATTAATAGAGTAGCGTTGCATGGCTATAAATTAGAATTTAATCATCCTTTTTTTAATCAGAAAATAACTGTTTTTGCAGATATACCTGATGATATGAAATTTATTGGAAAAATCGATTTACAATAATATAACTAATTAATTCTTTACATTCTTTTTACTTATTTCTACTAGTTTCTATTACTAATATCAGTAATATTTAGTTAGGGTATAAAAGAAGGGTGATAAAAATGGATAGTAAAGCAATTAATCGGTTTTCGTTAGTTAAATTTTTTCAGTATTTTATTATTCCACAATTATTAATTGTTTTGATGTTAACGGTTGTGATATTTTTAATAGAAAAAGACAATCCAATCATTTATTTATTGTTTGTTGGGATCGTTTTTCTAGTTGTTTGTTTATGGCAAATAGTAATTATGCAGCCAACTTTTATTGATATTGAATCTGACAAGATGATCTATCGTCATAAAAATAATTTGATCAAGATCGTAGGCCAAAAATTAGGAATCTTTAATCGTGATGAACATAATTATAGTGATTATCAATTTAATAAAATTACAGATATTAGTTTTAGATTTAATTATTTGGTTATAAAAGGACAAATTGTAAAAAGAAGCTATACAGTTTATATGGATGATGATGAAGAGGTTGTTGAAAAACTATATCAGGAAATTAAGATTCCTCGTGTTTATTGTCATTTAGAACAACTGGTTGATAGTAATTTTTTATTGTCGCTTAATGCAGGATTATAAATCCTGTTTTTTTGTGAAACAACCTATAATTATTATAGGCTGTTTAAAATAAATATTTAAATGTTTTAATTGCCTTTGATAAAAAAGTAGCTTTGCTTACATCATTGCCACTATATAATTCATAATTAGCAATTGTTTTACCGTTAACGATAACTTCAAGATTACCCACCGGATCACCTTGCTTTACTGGTAATAAATCTTTTTGATAAGTTATTTTTGTTGTTGCTTTTTCATTGCTGTTTTTAGCCTTAGTATAAACAATATTCTGTTTACATTTTACATCAATACTAAGATTATCCATTTTATCAACTAGATGCTGTTCAATAACACTATCTTTTTTAAATAAAGTAATCTGTTGATAGTTATTAAAACCATAATCTAATAAATTACACATTTCTTCGTTTCGAGTTTTTGGTGCACTTTCATTCATTAACACCCCAATAATTCTTTGATCATCTCTTTTAGCAGTAGTTACTAAACAATAACCAGCTTCTTTAGTATATCCCGTTTTTAAACCATCAACACCATCATATAGTTTTAGTAGCTTATTAGTATTAACAAGCCAAAAGCTTTGTTTGGTGTCTTCACGAATATAACTGTCATATAGCGAAGTTACATTTAATAAATCTTCACCACCGATTTTAATTAAATAGGCTGCCATAATAGCTAAATCATATGCACATGTATAATGATCTGGGTCGTGAAGACCGGTAGCATTTTTAAAATGAGTATTTTTTAAGTTTAATTCTTTAGCTTTTTCATTCATCATAGTAACGAATTTTTCAATGCTTCCGGCAATATATTCCCCAACAGCAACACTGGCATCATTAGCACTGGCAATAGCAATTGATTTAAACATATCTTGAAGGCTCATTTTTTCGCCTACTTCTAAATAAACTTGAGAACCACCCATGCTGGCAGCATATTTAGAGGTTGTTATTTCATCATCGAAAGAGATTTTTTGATCATTTATAGCTTCAAACATTAAAATCATAGTCATAATTTTAGTTGTTGATGCCGGATACAGTTTTTCTTGAGCGTTTTTTTGATATAAGATTTGTTTAGAATTTGCTTCTATCAAGATGGCACTTTTAGCATTAGGAGTTATATCATCATCAACAGCATTGACTTTCTGGATTGGTAAGATACAAAAGATTAATAAAATAATTAAGATTTTTTTCATCAATTTTATCGCCTCAGTAAATAATATGTCCAAGTTTGATAAAAATACATCATTTAGTTATAAGACTTTTTTTGTTTACTTTCTTCTACTTTTGTCGAAAGCATTTAATCATGTTTTTAAAAGATGTAAGATAGGTTCGAGGAGATGAGATAATGGAAAATAAGATAGAATATAAGATTATCGATGATAAAATTGTAGTATATTTTTATGGTGAACTTAGCTGTAGTTACATAACTAAATATCGCAGTTTATTAAATAGTATTTTAGATAAAGTAAATGGTCCGGTCTATTTTGATTTTGGTAATACTAGCTTTATTGATAGTTCGGGGATCGGCTTGGTTTTAGGACGTTATAATCAATTAAAGTTAGATGATCGTAAATTATACTTAGCTAATTTATCTAAAACGGCGTATAAAGTGTTTGAATTATCAGGAATGTTTGAATTAATGGAGTATGTTGAGGAGGTAAAGGGGTAATGAATCAAATGGAATTAAGTTTTAGTGCTAAAATAGAAAATGAACCATTTGCAAGAACAAGTGTAGCTTCATTTATTACAGCATTAAATCCAACGATTGACGAACTGGTTGAAATAAAAACAATCATTAGCGAAGGGGTAAGTAATGCTATTATTCATGGTTATCAAAATAACGCTAAGTGTAATGTTGTTATTAAGGTTACAATCGAAAATAACCGCCAAATCAAAATCATTATTCAAGATTATGGTAAGGGGATCGAGGATATCGATCAAGCTAGAAAACCAATGTATTCTTCATTAAAAGAACTTGAACATGCAGGTATGGGGTTAACAATTATTGAAGCTCTTTGTGATGATTTAGAAATTCATTCAACTGTTGATTTAGGAACTAAACTAACAATTAAAAAGAATTTGAAAGATAATAATTTCAATGACTAATAATACAATTGAACTAATTAAACAGGCTCATGGCGGGGATGAACAAGCTAAAGAATTAGTTGTTTCTCAAAATTTAGGATTAGTCTGGTCAATTGTCCATCGATTTAAAAATAACTATTATGATAAAGAAGATTTATTTCAAATTGGCTGTATCGGTTTAATGAAAGCAATTAATAATTTTGATACTAGTTATGGAGTGCAATTTTCAACCTATGCAGTACCAATTATTATGGGTGAAATTAAACGATATTTTCGTGACGATGGGACTATTAAAGTAAGTCGTTCTTTAAAAGAACTGAATTTGAAAATAAACAAGGCTCGTGAACAGCTTACTAATCAAACTGGTCATGATCCAACGATTGAACAATTAGCTAACTATTTACAAGTTGATCAACAGGATATTGTTGAGGCAATTGATTCATCATATTATCCAACTTCATTAAGTGAACCGATTTATGAAAAAGATGGTTCTTCGATTTCAATGGAAGAAAGAATTGAAAACAAAAATAATAAAATGTGGTTTGAAAAAATTGCATTAGAGATGGAAATTGATAAGCTTGATGAAAAAGAAAAACTTATTTTATATATGCGCTATCATCTTGATTTTAATCAAGAACGGGTAGCTAGAAGGTTGAATATTTCGCAAGTTCAAGTATCGCGTTTGGAAAAGAAAATTATTGCAAAGCTTCGTAGTCACTTGAATGAATAGTAAAAAATGATATAATGTCCTCAGGTGATAATATGGAAGAAACAGTGAAGAGTAAAAAGAGAGTCTTATTAGAATATTTAAGGGTTATTGTTATTACTTTAATCGTTACTTATGGGGTTTTATATTTTGTTCAGATTTCTAGAGTGTATGGAACATCAATGGTACCAACTTTTCACGAAGGTAATATTGTTTTAGTTGATAAGGTTTTTTATAAACGTGGTGAACCTGAGCGTAATGATATTGTAGTTGTTGATTACCGTGATGCTAATCAAAATGAAACTTTTATTATTAAAAGGGTCGTTGCTGTTGGTGGTGATCATCTAGAAATCAAAGATAATCAGGTATATTTAAATGGTGAATTATTACAAGAGGATTATATTAATGGAACGATGACCAATAATGAAGATATGTCAATTGATATTCCTGAAGGCAAGGTTTTTGTAATGGGAGATAATCGAAATAATAGTCTTGATTCGAGAAGATTAGGTTATTTTGATTTTGAAGATGATGTTATTGGTAAGGTTTTCTTTACGGTTCCTTTCTTTTAAATTAATAAAGGTCTAAAGCGACCTTTTTTTGTTTGAAAAAATAATTTTTTTATAAATAAGTGTTGTATACAATGTACTTTTTATGTTAAAATGACACAAATCAATAAGTGGGGGTATGATGCTTATTGATAAAAGAAAGGGTGATAAAATGTCATATAAATTTAAAATCGTACGCGGAAATGCAATTTTAAACTTTTCTGAAGAATATTGTCAATCACGTTGTCAATTGATTGAAAGTGAATCTTTTGCACGAGTTTTACGTGGTTTTGTCAACGAAGGAAAGAGAAAAGAAAATACTACTTATACTTATTTAAGAGAAGTTAAAAGCGAAAGTATTGATATAGTAAATGATTTAAGAACGATTTTTAAATTGTTATTAGTAATGTCAGTTGAAGAAGTTTTATCTTCATATCCTCATTTTGAAGGATATTTTAGAGATCGTGATGAATTTGTTAAAGTAATTGAAGAAGTATATTTATTCTGGCGTAAATTACAACGTTACAGTGTAGTATATAACGAAACAACTAGTAGAGGGTATCAAAATGTACAATTTGCGGATGCTCAAGCAAAATTCGAAGAATTAGTATTATCAGTATATCGAACAATTGAAGAAACAGCATTAGGATATCGTCATCAAGTATATCGTCAAATTACAGCTGGTGTTAATGCTGGTTTAAGAGTAACAAATATGCGTTCTTTTTTACCATATGAATACCGTAATTTAGATGATATTCCTTTTATTGAAACAGTGATTATTCATCCACCATTTATTACTTATTCAAAACGTAATAAACGTGATGGAATTTTCCCTGAAATTAAACATAATCCAATTGAAGATTTAAAATTTGATTCTGAACAATGGTTCTGTTATCCAGCTAAAGTTGGTAACTTATTAGCATTTGTATATTTCAATGTTGCTTTCATGGCTCAAGGGGTTGCATTATGTAACTTATTTGAATTAGCTAGTGAAGAAGAATATCGTAATCGTAAACCAGATATTATCTATGTATATGGTTATGAAGATGGTGAAAAGAACCAGGCTTTCTATCAAGATGATGAAAATGATATGATGGTAGCTTTATTATCTGCAAGTGATGATTTCGATTACTTTGGATATATGAAGAAAATGATGTTAACTTTACACAATGTTCGTAAAATTAATCAACGTCAATTACCAATTCATGGGGCAATGGTTAAAGTTACATTACATTCTGGTGAAGTTAAAAATATCGTTGTTATGGGTGATAGTGGTGCTGGTAAATCGGAAACAATTGAACAAATTAAAGTATTTGGTGCCGCTTATATCCGTGATTTAGTAACTGTATATGATGATATGGGTGTTCTATACTTAGATGATAAAGGACAAATTAAATCATCAGGTACAGAAATTGGGGCTTTCGTGCGTTTAGATGATTTAGATGCTGGTTATAGTTTCAAAGAATTAGACCGCTCTGTATTTATGAATCCTGATAAAGTAAATGCTCGAATTGTAATTCCAATTACAGATTATAAAGATGTTGTTGCTCCTCATGAAGTTGATTTATTCTTATATGCAAACAACTATGAAGAAGGTGGCGAAGCATTAAGTTTCTTTGATGATGTTGATAGTGCTTTAAAAGTATTTAGAGCTGGAAATCGTATGTCAAAAGGAACAACTACTGAATATGGATTAGTTGGAAGTTTCTTTGCAAATCCATTTGGTCCAGTACAACGTCAAGAACAAACAGAAATCTTATTACATGATTATTTTAATCGTATGTTTAAACAAGGTATTAAAGTTGGTCAATTAAGAACTCGTTTGGGTATTAAAGGTTACGAACATCGCGGGCCACAAGAAGCAGCAACAGAAATTTTAAAATATATTACTGGTGAAACTGAATTAAAACAATTAGAAGAAGAATAATATTTTAAAAGAATCCATTTTATTATGGGTTCTTTTTTTATTTAGGATGAATATGTTTTGATGAGGGGATGAAAGTGAATAAAAGTTTAAAAATACTATTGATTATAATTGTTTTGATCTTTTCAATAGTTATTTTATTAATTTATCCAACTAACCCAATTGTTTTATATAGTTATCATCCAGTTGCAGAAATTTCACAAAAGTTTGATCCTTATGAAAACATAAAAAGAGTAATAGGTGGTAAAGTTAGTGATGTAAATGTTGATACTAGTAAAATAGATTTTACTAAGACTGGTAAATATCCGATTACTTATCGTTATAATAACATTGAAACTACAGTAACTTTAGAGTTACAAGATACAATTATTCCTGATCTTGAAGTTCAAGAGTTAACAATTGATTTAAATATGGAAGTTAAGGCTAGTGATTTGATTAAAAACTATTATGATAGTAAAAGAACTGAAGTATCTTTTAAAGAAGACTATCAATTTGATAAACCTGGAGATTATGAAGTTGCAATTCGGATTTGTCGTAATAATAATTGTGTAACCAAAAAAAGTGTTATTCATGTTTTGCCAGAAGATAATGTATCACCAGTAATTAATGGAGTACGTAATTTAACAGTTTTAAAAGATAGTGATATTGATTTATTATCAAGTGTTAGTGTTAGTGATAATCAAGATGATAATCCAATTTTAACAATCGATAGTTCTAATCTGGATATTTCTAAAATCGGTAATTATCAAATAACTTATTATGCTAAAGATCGTTCTTTAAATGTTACTAAAGAAACATGTATAGTTACAGTAGTTGAAAATAAAAAAATAGGAACAACAGTTCCTAGTGATGAAAAAGTAGTGTATTTAACTTTTGACGATGGACCTTCAGAAAATACGCAGCAGGTTTTAGATATCTTAGATGTTTATGATGTTAAAGCTACTTTTTTTGTAACCGGAACAAATAAGGAATATTTTGATTTGATAAAAACAGCTTATGAAGCTGGACATACAATTGGTTTGCATACTTATGTTCATGAATATGATCAGATTTATTGTTCTACATCTGCTTATTTTGCGGATTTAAAGAAAATCGAGGATTTGGTTTATAATCAAATAGGTAGCATCCCTAAATATATTCGCTTTCCTGGTGGGAGCAGTAATCAAATTTCTAAGCAGTATTGTAATAGGATAATGAGTAAGTTGACTAAAGAAGTATTAAATCGTGGTTATCAATATTATGATTGGAATGAAGATAGTGAAGATGGTTCTGGACAATTGTCGGTAAAACAGTTAATCAAAAATGCTACGGCAGCAGATGAAAATAATATTATTTTATTATTTCATGATGCTAATGGAAAAGAAAATACAATTAAAGCTTTAGGACCAGTTATTGAATATTATCAAAATAAAGGATATGTTTTTAAAGCTATTGATGATAGTTCTTATGTAGTCCACCATAGTGTAGTAAATTAACGATAATAGTCATTGTTTTTCTAGTAATTCATATAATTTAATGGTGATTGGATGAAAGATAAACTAATTAAGTATGCTTATTATTTGTTGCTTGTAATAATATTTGTTTTGCTTGCATATGCATTAGTTAACTGGCTAGTTCCTTTATTTTTTAGCTTTTTAATTGTTTTGGTTTTGCAGCCTTTATTAGCTAAAGAGATTGAACTACTTAAAATAAAGAATTCTTTTTTAACTAAGTTAGTTATTGTTTTGAATTATTTATTTTTTATTACAGTCA
Organism: Erysipelatoclostridium sp. An173; assembly: GCF_002160495.1. Taxonomy (GTDB): domain Bacteria; phylum Bacillota_I; class Bacilli_A; order Erysipelotrichales; family Coprobacillaceae; genus Thomasclavelia; species Thomasclavelia merdavium. Next base: position 91,409 of record NZ_NFKR01000002.1, read on the forward strand.
TCATTGTTATTGTAGTTTTTACAGTAATTCAAATTTATAAAATACTAGAAATTATGCCTGAGTATTTAAATGATTTATATCAAAAATTAAGTAATAATCATTATATAATTGATGCTGGTAAGTATTTAGATATTATTTATAGTGGCTCAATGAGTTTAGTTGAAAATATTTCGACTAGTTTTATTACTAGTTTAATAACTTTTATAATGAAAATACCTAGTTTTCTTTTTGATTTAATGTTTGTGGTAATTACTTCTTTGTTTATCTTATTAGATTATGATTTAATTGAAAAATATGTTTTAAATAAATATCCGGTGACTTCTTTGGTAGTTGATACAGTAAAAAATGTTTTAAGTAATATTTTTAAAGCTTCTGTTATCATCATGATCGTAACATTTGTAGAATTATACTTAGGCTTTGTTTTAATTGGATTATCGCAAAGTGCCATGCTTGCTTGTATTATTGCAGTAATTGATTTTTTGCCTGTTTTAGGATTAGATATGATCATGGTGCCTTGGATCATAATTAATGCGTTAACTAATAATATTTATTTAGCGATAGCTTTACTGATAATTTATTTGATCGTTGTTGTTACTAAAAATATATTAGAGCCTCGACTATTAGCGAAAAACCTTGGTCTTAGTCCAATTGTTTCATTAATAGGAATGTATTTGGGGATGCAATGGTTTGGAATAATCGGTTTATTTATTGCCCCAACTTTAATTATGATCATTATTCAAGTTTTTAAAGTAAAACATCAGTTAAAAAATAATGAATAGTTAGTTAGAATCATGTATAATATAGGCGTTGAAGTAAAGAGGAGTATTTATGGAACGGAAAGATTTGAAATTATGGGCTCGTAAAGAAGCTAATAATCATCGTTGGCAAATTTGGAAATGTTTATTGATAATATTGTTAGTTACATTAGGATTAATTGTTTCTTTGATTCTTATTTTTAATTGGCTATTGAGTTTAAAGACAACATCTATTATTGGTGTATTGGATTTTGTAATTGTCTTAGCTATTTTACTGGCATATTTATTTAGTGCTGGTTTTTCAACACAGTTTTATTGTTATATCAAGGAAATTATTAATAATGGTAATAGTGATTTAAACTTACTAAAAACATCGTTTATAACGTATATTAGAAATGGTTTTATTTGCTGGTTAATCTTTTTTATCGATCTTTTAGGAATGTTTTTGTTTATATTACCTGGAATCTTTTTGTTGATAAAGTTTTTGCCAGTTCCGTATTTGCTTGCAAATCATCAGGAAATGAATGTTATTGATATTTTAAAAACAAGCTGGCAGATGATGTCTTTAAATAAAATGAAGGATTTGTTACTTTTAATTTTAAGTTTTGCTGGCTGGTTTATTTTAGGTATCTTTACATTTTTGATTGGTTTTATTTGGGCATTACCATATTTTTTATTAGCTCTTAGTAGATTTTTTATCATACTGGAAAATGAGTATTTTGGTTTAGAAGAAATACAAAATGAAGATAATAGTAAAGAAATCCAAGAATTTGCCTTATTAAATAATTTAGATGTTATGGGTAACAATATATACGGATTATTTAATGACTTTCCGGTTGTAATTAAGGTCTTACCAGAAAATACAATTATAAAAATTAGTATTGCTGGTAATAAACGTTCAAGAATTGATAATTACTTTGCTAAGTTAGAGCGCTTAGGATTTTTAAAAACAATAAATTATAGTAATGATATAATTACTATTTCTATAATAAGTCAAAACTTAAATAATGTTTATGAAACATTAAAGAATATAACAATGATCATTCGTAAGATTGGATATCAGCCAGCGTGCTGTCATTGCCATTGCAATAAGCCGGTTTCATTTTGTCTTTATCATGGTGAAATTGTTTATGTCTGTAAAGATTGTTTCAATGAATTAAAGAATAAACAATCAGTTCCTAAAGAAAAATATAGTATTGGTTTTTTAGGGGCTGTTTTAGGGGCACTGTTTGGTGGTTTGATCTGGATATTAATTTATCAATTTACAGCCTTTGGTCGTATAACTGGTTATATAATTGCTTTACTTGCAATTTTAGGCTATCAAAAATTTGCAGGACGATTATCTTTATCAGGACTAATAATTAGTGGGTTATGTAGTGTTGTTAGTTTATTAGTGGCTGAGTTCTTTGGCTTGAGCTTACAAATCTTTTTAGCGACAAGAATTGATAGTTTGATCCAGTCAATTATATTAACACCGAATTTTATCATGCATAGTGATATTATTTATCTAGTTGTAAAAGATATTTTATTTGGACTTTGTTTTATGGCGATTGCTTTTATACAGTATAGTTATTCTTTAATGCACACGGAAAAGAAACCAAATATAGTTAAATTAGACAAAACAGCTTAGGCTGTTTTTTTATAGTTAGAAGCTATATCAAATATTAGAATTAGATATTTTTCAAACTTGTTTTAGTATGTTACAATAGTAACATTGTGGAGGTGAGACTATGACATTGCAACAATTAAGATATGTTATTACCGTAGCTAAAAATGGTTCTATTTCCGAAGCAGCTAAAGAATTGTTTATCTCACAGCCAAGTTTATCTAACGCTATTAAAGAATTAGAAAAAGAAATGCAAATTGTTATTTTTTCACGGACTAATAAAGGGATAGTTGTAAGTGAAGAAGGACGTGAATTTTTAGGATATGCCCGCCAAGTCGTTGAACAGGCTGATTTGCTTAAAGAGCGTTACTTGGAAACAAAGACAGTAAAAAAACGTTTTAGTATTTCAACACAGCATTATTCTTTTGCGGTTGATGCTTTTGTTGATCTAGTAAAAAAATATCGTGATAGTGAATATGAATTTACGCTTAGAGAAACACGAACTTATGAGATAATTGAAGATGTTAAAACATTAAAAAGTGAAATTGGAATATTATATTTAAATGATTTTAATGAAAAAGTAATTACTAAATTATTAAAAGAAAATAATCTTGTTTTTAAGGAATTATTTCAGGCAAAACCCCATATATTTGTAAGTAATACTAATCCACTTGCTGTTAAGAAAATTGTGACTTTAGAAGATATTGAACCATATCCTTATTTGTGTTTTGAACAAGGAGAGTATAATTCATTTTATTTTTCAGAAGAAATTTTAAGTACTTTAACTCACCGTAAAATTATTAGAGTTAGTGATCGAGCTACTTTATTTAATTTATTGATAGGATTAAATGGTTATACAATATCTACCGGTATTATTAGTGAGGAATTAAATGGGAAAAACATAATTGCAATTCCTTTAGCTGTTGATGAAATAATTAAAGTTGGATATATTGTTCATAGAGATATTAACCGAAGTTTTTTAGGATCCTTGTTTATAGAATCGCTTCAAAATAATATTGAATTTTAGGTGCTTTTTTAGCATCTTTTTTTATTTAATAATCTTTTTTTGTCTATAAATGAACAATAATCAATGATATAATTATATAATATAAAGCAAATTTAAAGGAGGGGAGATGGGCTATGATTAATTATCTAATAGCTTTTGTTTCTGGAAGTCTTGGGACAATGATTGGTGGAACAGCTTCATTTGTCATTACTGGTTTAGTAGGTCTTATTGTAATTATCTTAGATGGGTTAGGAGCTAACACTCATCTATTAACAAATCAGGTCTTGAATTTATTATTTATGCCTTGTGTTTGTTTTAATGGTGCGGTAGCAGGATTGGCATATGCAGCTAATGTTAAACATTATGATATAAATGGTGCTGATGGGAATCGTTCATTATATTTTACTGGTGATCCTTTAGTTTTAATTATTGGTGGAATTTTTGGCTTATTAGGCTATGGATTATTTTCATTGTTTACATATTGGAATTTTCCTATTGATATTGGTGCACTAGTTGTACTATCACTAAATATGTTGATTAGAGTATTGTTTGGGACTAATAAATATATCCATCATCCCAGCCAACCGTTATTTAGCTATAAACAGGCTAATTACTGGTGTTTTCAAATAATATTTGCCGCAGTATTATCATTAATAACAGCTTATTTTGTAGGAATTACTGGTGTTGCTAGTCTAGGGTTTTCATTAAGTGCTTTAAGTCTGGTTTTTGCTTTTTCGACTCCGGATTTTCCAGCTACTCATCATACTACTTTAATTGCTGGTTATGCAATGGTAGCAACAAATTCATTAGCTATTAGTACAATTTTTGGGGTTTTAGCACAGTTATTTTTTATTGTTTTTAATACCTATTTTAATACTGATTTAGATAGTCATGTAGATGCCCCAGCTGCTTCAATCGCTCTATTTAGTTTGCTTATTTTTACATTATTTTAGGAGGTCTATATGGGAAAAATAGAATTAGATGTTCATACACATACTATTGCAAGCGGTCATAGTTATTCATCGATGAATGAAATGGTAAATGAGGCTAAAGCTAAAGGTTTGCAGTTATTAGGGATGGTTGAACATGATGTGGGAATACCAGGTACTTGTGATCCAATATATTTTAAAAATTATCATGTGATTCCAAGAGTTTTTAATGGTTTAAAAATAATTTTAGGAATTGAGGTTAATATTTTAGATTATGATGGTAAATTAAGTATTAGTGATGATCTTTACCAATGTGTTGATTATTGCATGGCTGGAATTCATTTTCATTGTTACAAACCGGGATCAATTGAACAAAATACAAATGCAGTAATTGAAACAATCAAAAATCCGCATATTAGCGTTATTGTTCATCCTGATGATGGTTATTGCCCGCTAGATTATGAAAAAGTTGTTTTGGCAGCTAAAAAATATCATACATTATTAGAAGTCAACAATAATGCCTTAAGAAGTTCATCACGATTAAATTCACGTGAAAATGTAATTGAAATGTTGCAGTTATGTAAAAAACATCAAGTGAAGATTATTTTAGGTAGTGATGCTCATATTCATTTTGACATCATGAATTTTGATCATATTGAAGGAATTTTAGAAGAAATTGATTTTCCTAAAGAACTGATTGTTAATTATGATGTGGATGAATTTTTAAAGTATATTGATAAGAAAGTTTAATAAGATTGATAAATTAAAAACCGTATGTTTTTAACATACGGCTTTATTATCAACTTTATAGAAATTTTTATGTGAAACCACATCTAATTTATATTCAAACTTTACAATCTATATTCTAAAACCACTCTATTTTGACTCAACCTTAGTGAGCCACTGATATAATTGGGGGTCTACGTTTCATATTTAGGCGATAGTCTTTTTTCCAATTAATTCTTAGACTCATTGAAGTGATCTTACTAGAAATGTATGCGATTAATTTTGGTTTGACAGATAAAATTGTTTCTCTATCTTCTACTAGACCAGTTCCAAATAGTTGATACGCTTGTAATAATACATCTACTAATACAATTAATGTATAAAGCATTAATACTGAAATAATATACATTTCGTTCATATTATCAACTCCTTTCGTCTAATCCTTTCCTCACCATTATAATAGCACATATCCGCTAAAAATGGAAGCCCTTTCATTGAAAAAATAATTTTTTTTTGCTGATTTAATCAATGTTTTTTTAATTTTATAATAATGATAAAAATTGTTTTTGGATAAAAACATTTATTAAAATGTAAATATTTTATTGACAGTTATAATTATCCAGTATATCATAATAAACAAGAAAACCGTTGAAGTGGAGATAAAAATAGATCGTGCACTTATAGAGAGCTTGGATGGTGGAAGCAAGCAGAACGCAGCCTATTAAATGGACCACGGAGGGCAAAGTGAAAAGCTGAGGCTGAGTATTCTTTGACGTAAGACTTACGTAAGTAGTCATAGATGTGATAGCATCTAGTAAGGGCACGAGTGTATCGTGAAGCAAGGTGGCACCGCGGAATAAGTGTAGTTTATTATCCGTCCTTGACAGAATTATTTTCTGTCGGGACGGTTTTTTATTTATCAAGGAGGAAAAATTTTATGTATTATCCAACATTAAAACAAGCTAAACAAATTATTGCTAATGGGGATTATGACATTGTTCCAGTTAGTAAAGAAATCTATGGAGATGGAATTACTCCAATTGAAGTAATGCGAATTTTAAAAAACTATAGTGAGCATTGCTTCATGTTAGAAAGTGTGGATGATACAAAACGATGGAGCCGCTATACCTTTTTGGGGTTTGAGCCCATAAGTGAAATTACCTGTTTAAATAATGTTGTAACAATAGATGGTCAGATTTATAAAACTAAGCATCCGCAAGATTATATTAAACAGATCTTAAAAAAATATAAAAGTCCTAAAATACCTAAGTTACCAGCATTTACTGGTGGTTTAGTAGGGTATTTTGCATATGATTATTTTAAATATAATGAATCGACATTAAATTTAATGGTAGAAAGTGATGGTTTTAATGATGTTGATTTAATGTTATTTGATCAAGTGATTTGTTTTGATAACTATCGTCAAAAGATAATTTTAATTGCAAATGCTAAGTGTAATGATCTAAAGACTGGTTATCAAAAAGCGGTTGATAAAATAGAGCGATTGGAAGAATTGATTTTTAATGGCAGCAAAGCTGAAATTGAACCATTGCGTTTAACAAGTGATTTTAAAGCGTTATTTACCAAAGAACAATATTGCAATATGGTAAAAAAAGCTAAAGATTACATTAAAGAAGGTGATATTTTTCAAGTAGTTCTAGCTAACAGATTGAAAGCTAAAGCTACCGGGAGTTTGTTTGATAGCTATCGAGTTTTAAGAACAACTAACCCATCGCCTTATATGTTTTACTTTTCAAGTCCAAGCCAGGAAATTGCAGGAGCTTCGCCAGAAACGTTAGTTAAAATGGAAGATGGGAATTTATATACTTATCCCTTAGCTGGAACACGAAGACGGGGACAAGATGAAAATGAAGATCAAAAACTAGAAAAAGAATTATTAGCTGATCCAAAAGAATTAGCAGAACACAATATGCTAGTAGATTTAGGGCGTAATGATTTAGGAAGGGTTGCTAAATTTAATAGTGTTAAAGTAGAAAAATATTTAGAAATCTTGAAGTTTTCTCATGTCATGCACATTGGTTCAACAGTAGTTGCTAAGGCATTAGAAAATAAAGATGCTATTGATGTAATTGGAGCAATGCTACCAGCTGGGACATTATCAGGAGCTCCTAAAATCAGGGCTTGTCAAATTATAAATGAGTTAGAAAAGTCTCGTCGTGGTATTTATGGTGGTGCAATTGGATATATTGATTTTACTGGTAATTTAGATACTTGTATTGCAATTAGAATTGCTTATAAAAAAGGTGAAGATGTTTATGTTTGCTCGGGGGCTGGAATTGTTCATGACAGTATTCCAGTTAATGAATATCGAGAGTGTTTAAATAAAGCTAAAGCAGTGATCAATGCCATTTATGAAGCTGATGGAGGAATTTAAGATGATTTTATTAATTGATAATTATGATAGTTTTGCTTATAACTTATACCAGTTAATTGGTTCAATCACTGATGATATTAAAGTTATTCGTAATGATGAATTGACAGTAGAACAAATTACTGCTTTAAATCCAGCAGCAATTGTAATTTCACCAGGACCAGGGCGACCTAAAGATGCTGGAGTAATTGAAGATGTGATTAGATATTTTTATGATAAAAAACCACTTTTAGGTATTTGTTTAGGTCATCAGGCTTTATGTGAGGTATTTAATGGTAAGATAACGTATGCTAAAAAGTTAATGCATGGTAAAAGTTCTTTGATAAAAACAGTTGATGATAAATTATTCAAGGGGATTATTCAACCATTTTCAGTAGCTCGTTATCATTCACTTGTAGTAGCAAAAGAAACGATAGCTAGTGAATTGAAAATTTTGGCTATTAGTGATGATGGTGAAATTATGGCTGTTAAACATCGTGATTATCCAGTATATGGATTACAGTTTCATCCTGAATCAATACTAACAAGTGATGGCAAAAAGATAATTGAAAATTTTTTGGGGGTAATAAAATGATTAAAGAAGCGATTTTAAAATTAGCTAAAAAACAGGATCTAACAGCTAGTGAGGCTAGAGCTTGTATGAATGAAATTATGGATGGTCAAGCTAGTGATGTGCAAATGAGCAGTTATTTAACAGCATTAAGTTTAAAAGGGGAAACAATAGAAGAAATAACTGGTAGTGCTGCGGGGATGAGAGAACATTGTATTAAATTATTAAACGATGAAGATGTTTTAGAAATCGTAGGAACAGGCGGTGATGGTTCAAATTCATTTAATATTTCGACGACTTCATCAATCGTAATAGCAGCTAGTGGCGTTAAAGTAGCTAAACATGGTAATCGTGCTGCAAGTTCTAAATGTGGGGCAGCTGATGTTTTAGAATCTTTAGGAATAAAAATTGATGTATCTCCTCAAAAAAGTGCTACAATATTAAACAAGATTAACATATGTTTCTTATTTGCTCAAAATTATCATATTGCTATGAAATATGTAGCACCGGTAAGGCGCGAGCTAGGAATTAGAACGGTCTTTAATATTTTAGGACCATTAACTAATCCTGCTGGTGCTAATATGCAGGTAATGGGCGTATATGAAGAAGCGTTAGTCGAACCATTAGCTGAGGTTTTATCAAATTTAGGGGTAAAAAGAGCAATGGTTGTCTATGGACAAGATGGTTTAGATGAGATTTCATTATCGGCACCAACTACTGTTTGTGAAGTAAAAGATGGCAGCTATATTAGCTATACAATAACACCAGAGCAATTTGGGATGACTCGCTGTCAAAAAGAAGATCTAATTGGCGGTAGTCCTGAGTTTAATGCTAAAATCACTCGTGATATTTTACGTGGTGTTAAAGGACCAAAACGTGATGCAGTATTATTGAATGCTGGAGCAGCGATTTATATTGCCGGAAGGACTGAAACAATGCAAGAGGGAATTGACTTGGCTACACAGTTAATTGATGAAGGGAAAGCTTTAACTAAACTAGAGGAGTTCATAAAGGAAACTAATATGTAGAAGGAGTTAAAGTATGATTATTGATGATATTATTGAAAAAACAAAAGAACGGGTAGAAGAAAATAAAAAGAGAAATTCAATTGATAAATTAGCAAAACTAGCTTTTGCAAAACCAATATATAATGACTTTCCATTTGAAAAAGCGTTAAGAAAACCAGGTTTATCTTATATTATGGAAGTTAAACGAGCATCACCATCAAAAGGGGTTATTACTCAAAACTTTGATTATAAAACGATTGCTAAAGAATATGAAGATATTGGAGCAGCAGCTATTTCTGTTGTTACGGAACCGGATTTCTTTAAAGGGGATGATGATTTCTTAGCAGAAATTAAAAAAATCGTAAAAATACCAGTCTTAAGAAAAGATTTTGTAATCGATGAATACATGATTTATGAAGCTAAATTATTAGGAGCTGATGCTGTTTTATTAATTTGTAGTGTATTAGATGAAATTACGTTAATGCGTTGTTTAAATCTAGCGGAACAATTAGGAATAAGTGGTTTAGTTGAAGCTCATAGTTCAATGCAAATTAAAAAAGCGCTTCGAGTTGGTGCTAAAATAATTGGGGTTAATAATCGTGATTTAAGAAATTTTGAAGTGGATTTAAATAACAGTGTTGAACTTCGTTCAATGGTACCTGAGGATGTAATTTTTGTTTCTGAAAGCGGCATTACAACTTATGATGATATTAAGTTAATGGAAGAAAATAAAGTTGATGCTGTTTTAGTTGGAGAAATATTGATGCGTTCTCATGATAAACGGAAGACTTTTGAAATTCTTCAAGGGCTTCGTCAGCCAAATGAAAATTAAGATCTGTGGTCTATTTCAAAATGGGGATATTGATTATGTAAATGAAACCTTACCTGATTATATTGGTTTTGTCTTTGCTAAAAGTAAACGACAAGTAAGTTATGATCAGGCTAAGGTAATGTCTAGTAAGTTAGATAAAAGAATTAAGACAGTTGGGGTATTTGTCGATGCTTCAATCGATGAAATCGTTAAATTAGTAAATGATCAAATTATTGATTTAGTACAATTACATGGTGATGAAGGTATTGATTATATTAAACAGTTGAAAGCTAAAATAAATGTACCAATAATTAAAGCTATTAAAATGACACCAGAAACGGATTTAAGAACAATTAGTTTTCCCGTAGATTATTATTTACTAGATAGCGTTATTAGTGGTAGTGGTAAAACTTTTGACTGGTCATTAATTAAAAAATTAGATAAACCGTTCTTTTTAGCAGGTGGAATTAATTCAGGTAATCTTGACGATGCCATTAAAATTAATGCTTATGCTATTGATGTTAGTTCTGGGGTAGAAACTAACGGTATTAAAGATCCAAACAAAATAAAAGAAATAGTAAGGAGAATCAAAAATGACAGCAGGTAGATATGGAATTCACGGGGGGCAATATATTCCAGAAACATTAATGAATGAAATTCATAATGTTGAAAAAGCATATGAATATTACAAAAACGACCCTGAATTTAATCAAGAATTAGATCGGTTATTAAAAGAATATGCTAATAGACCTTCATTATTATATTATGCTAAAAAAATGACCGAAGATTTAGGAGGGGCTAAGGTATATTTAAAAAGAGAAGATTTAAATCATACTGGTTCCCATAAAATAAACAATGTTTTAGGTCAAGTATTAATGGCTAAAAAAATGGGAAAAAAACGAGTAATAGCAGAAACAGGAGCAGGTCAGCATGGCGTAGCTACAGCAACTGCTGCTGCATTACTTGGGTTAGAATGTGAAATCTTTATGGGTAAAGAAGATACAGATCGACAAGCCTTAAATGTTTATCGAATGGAACTTTTAGGAGCTAAGGTTCATAGTGTTACTACTGGCACAATGACTTTAAAAGATGCTGTAAACGAAACTATGCGGGAATGGACTAAAAGAATCGATGATACTTTATATGTTTTAGGTTCAGTTATGGGACCACACCCATTTCCAATGATCGTTAGAGATTTTCAAAGTGTTATTTCTAAAGAAGCAAGAGAGCAGATTTTAGAATACGAAGGTAAACTGCCAACTGCAGTCATGGCTTGTGTTGGTGGTGGCAGCAATGCTATGGGGATGTTTTATAATTTTATAAATGATAAAGATGTTCAGTTAATTGGCTTAGAAGCAGCAGGTAAAGGTGTGGATACAGCTTTTAATGCAGCAACGATTGCAACAGGGACTTTAGGCGTATTCCATGGCATGAAATCATATTTTTGTCAGGATGAATATGGTCAGATTGCCCCAGTATATTCAATTTCAGCGGGACTTGATTATCCTGGTATTGGTCCAGAACATGCTTATCTTCATGATATTGGTCGGGCTCAATATATTCCAGTAACTGATGATGAAGCGGTAGCAGCATTTGAATATTTAGCTAAAACTGAAGGAATTATCTGTGCTATTGAAAGTGCTCATGCTGTTGCCTATGCTCGTAAATTAGTACCAACAATGAAAAAAGATGACGTTGTAATTATCTGTTTGTCAGGTCGTGGTGATAAAGATGTTGCTGCGATTGCTAGATACCGGGGGGTGGATCTTCATGAATAGAATTAAAAATGCTTTTAATAATAAAAAGGCTTTTATTCCTTTTATCACTGCAGGTGATCCAAGTAAAGAAGCGACGATAGAATATATTTTAGAAATGGAAAAAGCTGGGGCTTCGTTAATTGAAATTGGGATTCCTTTTAGTGATCCAATTGCTGAAGGTCCAGTCATTCAGGAAGCTAATATTCGTGCTTTATCTAAGAAAATGACAACTGATCAGGTTTTTGAAATTGTCTTAGAAGTTCGTAAAAGTTCTAATATTCCAATTTGTCTAATGACTTATTTAAATCCTGTTTTTCATTATGGTTATGAAAAATTCTTTAAAAAATGTCAGGAAGTCGGTGTTGATGGAATTATCATTCCTGATTGTCCTTTTGAAGAAAGTAAGGAAGTTACTGAAGTATGTTATAAATATGATGTTGATTTTATTTCCATGATTGCACCAACATCTAAAAAAAGAACGATCCAGATTGCCAGTCAGGCTAAAGGATTTATTTATCTGGTTTCTTCAATGGGAGTAACTGGTATGCGTAAAAGAATTGATGGTGATATTGCTGGAATTGTAGAAACTATTAAAACAGTAACCGATACGCCAATAGCACTGGGATTTGGAATAAATAATGTAGAACAAGTTGAATATTTTAGCCAGTTTGTTGATGGTATTATTGTTGGTAGTGCTATTGTTAATATTATTAAAGAAAATAAAAATCATGCCCATCAACCTTTGCATGATTATGTAAGTTCACTAACTAGTGTATTATAATAAGTTATTATTAGGCTAATTAACAGGGAAGACCTGTTAATTAGCTTTTTTAAAACTTTGAAAATTTAAATAAGAAATAACCACCACTAAAAATTAACACCAATAATCCAATAAGAGCAACATTTTCCATATATAACACCTCTATTTCTACTTATAAAATAGCAAAAAAAGTATAAAAATGATGTTAGGTATTTAGTTGAAGAATTAAGATTATATAAAAATTTTTTCATCTTTATACAATCTTAATATTAACCAGATAATCTTTATTTTATATTTATAATTAATCAAGTATATTAGTTATAAAGAATAAGGATAATAGGGGGGGATGTCTAATTAAGGAGAAATTGACAGAAAAGCTGTTGCATAGTTATTCACCGATGAAGATAATATTTTTAGGTTTTTGTTTAATTATTTTTATTGGAACAGTTTTACTTAGTTTACCAGTTTCTTTAAAGGAAGGTAAAGAAATTTCAGTTTTGACATCTTTTTTTACGGCTACTTCAGCAACTTGTGTTACTGGTTTGATTAGAGTAGATACTTATAGTCATTGGAGCTGGTTTGGTCAGTTTGTAATTATTTCTTTGATACAAATTGGTGGGATTGGTTTTATGACCTTATGTATTTATATTTTAACTTTAGCAAAAAAGAAAATCGGAATTATTTCACGTTCAATCATGCAAAATTCTATTTCTTCACCACAAGTTGGTGGGATAGTTAAAATAACTAAATTCATTATTGGGGGCACTTTTATAATTGAAGCAATTGGGGCTTTTTTATTATCATTAGTATTTTGCCCACGATTTGGATTTTTAAAAGGAATCTGGTTTTCAATTTTCCATAGTATTTCGGCATTTTGTAATGCTGGATTTGATCTTATGGGAACTATTGAACCCTTTAATTCACTTATTTCGTATCAAGATAGCTGGTATGTAAATTTGATTATTATGTCATTAATTGTAATTGGTGGTTTAGGTTTTTTAGTATGGCGTGATATTGTTGATAGTCACTTTAACTTTAAAAAAATGCGCTTGCATACTAAATTAGTAATCACTGTTACTTTAATTTTGATTTTTGGTGGAACTTTTGTTATTTATTTGTGTGAACAAGGAAATGCAACAGTATTAGAATCAATGTTCCAGTCAGTTACCGCTCGTACAGCTGGATTTAATAGTATTGATTTATCAAAAATTAGAGAAAGTACACAAATGATTTTAGTAATTTTAATGTTTATCGGTGGTTCATCTGGATCAACTGCAGGTGGGATTAAAACAACAACTATTGCAGTATTATTAGTTAATATCTTTAATTTATTTAAACAAAGAAAAGCAGTCGAAGTATTTCATCGTCGCATTGGTGATGAAATAATTAGAACTGCTAGCTGTGTATTAATGGCATATTTAGTTTTTACAGTAACAGTTGGTTTGATTATTTGTCAAATTGACAATGTTCCATTTGTTTCCGCATTGTTTGAAAGTGTTTCAGCAATGGCAACAGTTGGATTAACAGTTGGAATAACTACGCAGTTAAGTGCTTTTTCACAGATACTATTAGCAATATTGATGATTATTGGTCGCGTTGGTTCGGTAACTTTTTTACTTGCTTTTGCTTCTAATCGAACTTTACCAATTGCCAAAGCACCAGCCGAAAAAATTCAAATAGGATAATATGGAGGAATTATGAAATCAGTTTTAGTAATTGGATTAGGACGTTTTGGACGTCATTTATCAAGAAAGTTTATTGATGAAGGTAATGCAGTATTAGCGATTGAAAAGGATGAAACAAGAGCTGATAATGCAGTTAATATTGTAAATGAAATTCAAATAGGTGATGCAACTAATGAAGATTTTATAGAATCTTTAGGTGTTAATAATTTTGATATTTGTGTTGTAGCAATTGGTGATAATTTCCAAACAGCATTAGAAATTACAGTATTATTAAAAGATTATGGAGCTCAGTTTGTTATTGCACGTGCTAATCGTGAAGTTCATCGTAAGTTATTATTACGTAATGGTGCTGATTATGTTGTTTATGCTGAAAAAGAGATTGCTGAACGAATTGCAATCAAATATGGTTCTAAAAATATTTTTGATTATGTGGAATTATCTTCTGATATTGCAATTTATGAAATTAGGATTCCAAACAGCTGGCTAGGTAAAACAATCGTTGAAAAAGCAGTTCGAACTCGCTATCATGTTAGTATTTTAGCAACTAAAAAAGATGGTAAGATTTATCCATTGCCGCAACCAACTCATGTTTTTAAACCCGATGAAACACTAATTGTTATGGGAACAGCAAAATCAATTAAAGAAATTACGCGCTAGTAAAAATGTGTTATAATATTAACCATAAAGGGGTTAATTTATGGATGTACAACAAGAACATGTTTTAATTTGTTTATCACCATCGATATATAATCGTGATGTGATAAAAATGGCCGCAGCTGTCGCTAGAGATAATAAAGCAGTATTTACTGCTTTATTTGTTGAAACGCCTGATAATTCAAAAATAAGTAAAGAAGATCGTGAACAATTGCAGGCTAATATTGACTTAGCTAGACAATTAGGGGCTAATATCGAAACGGCATTTGGTGAAGATATTGTTTATCAAATTAATGAATTTTGTCATAACTCACAAGTTACCAAAGTATTTATTGGTTATAGTCAAAGAAAAAAATGGCGAATCTCATATAATGCTTTAGATAAACAAATATTAGAAACATTATGTGACTTAGATGTCAATGTTGTTTATCACCAAAGTGGCGAATCAAAAAAAAGTAATAAAAAGAAAAAAGAATTTATTTATAAAACTAGTGACTTTTTAATTTCAATTCTAGTTCTTTTACTGGCAACAGCAATTGGAATGTTATTTCACTGGTTAGGTTTTAGTGAAGCTAATACTATTACTATTTATATTTTAGGAGTTTTGATTATTGCTGTATCAACTTCTAATCGAATATTTAGTTTAGTATCATCAATTTTAAGTGTTTTGATTTTTAATTTTATGTTTACTAATCCCCGCTTTACTTTTGCAGCTTATGGTTCTGGTTATCCGGTTACTTTTGCAATTATGCTTATTGCTGCTTTTATTACTAGTACTCTAGCGATTAGAATTAAAAAGCAGGCTAAACAATCAGCGCAATATGCTTATAGAACCAAAGTTTTATTAGAAACTAATCGTTTATTACAAAAAGAAAAAAGTATTGCCGGGATTAAACAGACAACGGCTAAACAAATAATTAAATTATTAGAAATGCCGGTAATTATTTGTCAGGTTAATCAAGATAATCAAATTGAATATGAAAATTATGGAAATGATAATATTGATGTTACTAATGATAAGCAGGTTTGTAAAAACGTTTTAGATGTATATCATAGTAAAAAAGCATATCAGGATGATAACTATTATTTACCAATAGTTAGTGCTAATGATATATATGGTGTTATTATTATTGTATTAAATGATAAGATCATTGATGCTTTTGAAAACAATCTTGTTTTATCAATAGTAGGTGAGTGCGCTCAGGCTTTAGAAAAAGAATTATTTAATAAAAAACGTGAAGAAGCTGCAATTGAAGCTAAAAATGAGCGATTACGAGCCAATTTATTACGTTCAATTTCTCATGATTTAAGAACACCGTTAACTAGTATTTCTGGTAATGCCAGTGTTTTAATAAATGAATCTAAAAATCTTGATGATGAAAAAAAGCAGCAACTTTATGAAGTGATTTATGATGATTCATTATGGTTGATCAATCTAGTTGAAAATCTTTTAAGTGTAACCAGATTAGAAGATAGTACCGTTAGTTTACATTTAGAAACTGAATTGATTGAAGAAGTTATTAATGAAGCATTAAATCATATTAGTCGAAGAATTGAACAGCATCATCTAGTATTTATTAATAACGATGAATTTATATTAGCTAAAATTGATGCTAGATTAATAATTCAGGTAATTATTAATATTATTGATAATGCGATTAAATATACACCGGTTGGATCGACGATTGAAATTGAAGCGATAAAAAAAGATCATTTTGTTGAAATTCAGATTCGTGATAATGGACCGGGAATTAGTGACAGTGATAAAGAAAAACTATTTGAAATGTTCTATACGGTAAAACATAATACAAGTGATGCTAGACGTGGTTTAGGACTAGGTCTAGCCCTGTGTAAAACAATTATTATTGCCCATAATGGAACTATTACAGTAACTGACAATCATCCAAAAGGAACTATCTTTAGTTTTACGTTACCAATTGAGGAGGTTGAAATTCATGAATAAACCAGTAATTTTAGTTGTTGAAGATGATAATGCAGTAAGAAATCTAATTGTTACAACATTAGAAACTCATGATTACAAATATCATACTTCCCAAACAGGGAAACAAGCGATTATTGAAACTGCTTCAAAAAAACCTGATATTATGTTATTAGATTTAGGTTTGCCTGATATTGATGGAGTAGAAATAATTAAAAAAGTAAGAACCTGGACTAATATGCCAATCATCGTAATTAGTGCTCGTAGTGAAGATCATGATAAAATTGAAGCGCTAGATGCAGGAGCTGATGATTATTTAACCAAACCATTTTCAGTTGAGGAGCTATTGGCGCGATTAAGAGTTGTTTTAAGACGACTAAGTTATAATCAAAATCAGCCAGTTGAAAGCAGTGAGTTTGTTAATGGTGATTTAAGAATTGATTATGCTAGTGGTTGTGCTTATTTAAAAGATAAAGAACTGCATTTAACACCAATTGAATATAAGTTATTATGCTTGCTTTCTAAAAATGTTGGAAAAGTATTGACTCATACTTTTATTACTAAAGAAATATGGGGGAATACTTTGGAAAGTGATGTTGCTTCCCTGCGGGTATTTATGGCAACACTTCGGAAAAAAATTGAAGCTAATCCTGCTAAGCCAAAATATATCCAGACTCATGTTGGAGTAGGATATCGAATGCTTAGAATTGAATAATAAGTATATTATTTTTAATATCATATAAAAAACGCCATTTTGGCGTTTTTCGTTATCTGATTGAAAATTGATTTAGGTGAAAATAATAAGTATATCAGTCGGACGTTTTTTATTCATAGTACCATTATATTTTAGATAGATATTTATATTTGTGATTTTCTTCGCCGGAGTATAGTTGTTTTTTGCTTGACAATTTAATCATTTTGATGATATTTGTTTTTTAATTTTTTATTTAATATTATTTTTATCTCTTAAGAATCTTTTTAAAAAGAATGCTAAAAAATAAGGAAAAGTATAGAAATAATCATTAAATCCAATATTTTTATTAGCAAACTTGATTCCGTAATGAATATCTGAATATTTCTGGTCTTTAATTAATTTATTAAGTGATGTTGTAGCTTGATCATTTGCTTTTACTTCGACAGGAATAAGAGAGTTTCTATCTCGTATCATGAAATCCATCTCAATGGTACTTTTTTCATTTTTATAAAAATAAAGCTTATATCCCTGTTTAACAAGAATTTCTGATATGATATTTTCATATATTGCCCCTTTATAGGTATTAAAGTTTTTATTGTAACGAAGATCTTCTTGAACTTCTTCATCGAGGGATCCAATCAATAATCCTGTATCGCCAAAGTATAATTTATAATTGTCGGGATTGTAGTTTCCTTTTAATGGCAGTTCTGGAAGTCCCATGCAATAACAAACATTTACGATACCCGCATTGGATAGCCAATCTACAACTCCTACATAATCTCTATTTCTAGCATTTTTCTTTATCTTAGAGATTTTAAATTTTTTGTTGTCACTACCTAAAAATATAGGGAATTTTCTGTATATATCTAGGATTCTTCCTTTGTCTAGGCCGCCTGCATATTTAGTAATATCTTCTTCATAATCTAATAATAATTGTTTTTGTAATTGAAGCGTCCCACTATAATTTTTTTGGGTCACAAAAGTAAAAACAACTTTTGGCATGCCGCCTAATACCATGTATTCTCTAAAATTATCTAGAAGAATATTATATTCTAATGTTGATAATGGTTGAATATTCAGCATTTTTTTATAGAAACTTTCAATCTGCTCATCTTTATAACCTTTTGCCCATAAATATTCTTCAAAATCTAAGGAATACATTTCATAGTCTTGTTTATATCCAACACTGTTTGATTCTATTTCTTGATAATTAATTCCCATCAGTGAACCAGAACAAATAACATCATATCGTCCATCTATTTGAAAAGATTTTAAGCTTGTCGCACAGTTGATGCAGTCTTGTATTTCGTCAAAGAAAAACAATGTTTCGTTTTCGATGAATTGAAATTCAGGATTAATAAGAGAAATATTTCTTATTATCGTATCTACATCAAAACCATCATCAAATATAGTTTTATATTGTTTTTGAAGAACAAAATTGATTTCAATAATTGATTTATAATGATTTTTAGCAAAATGTTCTATAGCTTCAGTTTTACCTATTTGCCTAGCACCTTTTATAATTAAAGGATATCTATTATCTGTTTTTTTCCAATTTTCTAGAATCTTATCAACTTTACGTCTTAATCGCTCCATATTATCACCTCTTGTTTGTTACAAATTTCTCTTATCACAAAATTCCGAAAGATTATAGTGTTATTAAACACATTTTTCTCTATATTTAAAGTGTTATTTTCACATTTTTCTATAATTTTATAGATTATTCTACACATTTTTCCAATTTTTAATATTTTAGTCAAGAAATGTATTTATATAAATATTGAAATTTAAAACAATAGAGGGATAATGGTTATCCCTCTATTCTATTAGATATAATTTTTCTTGATAAAGCATTTTTTCATTATTGCTGTAACTACCAGTTAGAACATGTTTACCATTTATATAGTCACCATTAAAGCTAAATGATAAATCTCTATCTTTGTCAAAGCCAATTAAAGTTGCATTAATGGTACTTAGTGGTGAACATTAGCACAAGTGATTTTTTCTAAAACTTTTAAAACGTTTAAAAAATTATTATCTGGATTATCAATATCTGTCCATTTATCAAGGTTAATAGGTAAACACATTTGATCATCAATGATTATTAGTTCTTCAGGTGTTAATTTGTAAATAGATTTACATTGGTAAAAGACATCTAATATTTTTTGTTTTGATTTAGTTTTAAAAATTATTTTAGCATTTTCAATGTTATTAAGAGAATATTCTTTCATAATTAAATTAACTCCTTTTAATATTAATTAATAATTGATATGATAATTATATCATTTATTGGTAGTTTTTAAAAATGAAAGAGGGATTAAATTATGAAGGAGTATCATTTGATTGAACCGATATATGATAAAGATTCAAAAATACTAATTTTAGGTTCTTTTCCATCGGTTAAATCACGCGAAGCTAACTTTTTTTATCATCATCCCCAAAATCGTTTTTGGCGTGTTTTAGCAGCTGTTTATCAAGATACTGTACCTGAGGAAATTGCTGATAAAAAGGCTTTTTTAAAACGCCATCAAATTGCTTTATGGGATGTTATAGCTAGCTGTAATATTAAAGGCTCTAGTGATAGCAGTATTAGTGATGTTGAGGTTAATGATTTGAATATGATTATCGCTAATAGTTCAGTTAAACATATTTATACTAATGGTAATTTAGCTGATAAGTTATATCACCGTTATTTTGATGCGATTATTGATTTGCCGGTAACTAAATTACCATCAACTTCACCAGCTAATGCTGCTTATTCGTTAGATAAGTTATTAATATACTGGCGTGTAATAAATGAATAAGTTTGACTTTATTTTAACAAATAGCTATGATATTGGAAGGTGATGTTATGACAGAGGGGAATATTGCAACAGCATTATTAAAATTTTCAATTCCGATGATTTTAGGAAATTTATTACAGCAGTTATATAATGTTGTTGATACTTTTATTGTGGGACATTATATTGGAACTGATGCCTTAGCAGCAGTTGGTTCTTCGTTTACGTTAATGACGTTTTTAACTTCGATGATTTTAGGTTTATGTATGGGTAGTGGCGTCTTGTTTTCGATGTTTTATGGTGCTAAAGAGCATGATAAAATGAAAGTTTCTTTTTTTGTCTCATTTGTAGGAATTGCAATATTTTCAATTATCCTGCAAATAATATGTTTACTGCTGATAAATCAAATCTTAGTATTTATGAATATACCAGGTGATATATATAAAGCTACGTATGATTATTTATTCATTATTTTTATGGGAATCATCTTTACGTTTTTATACAATTATTTTGCTTCTTTACTTAGAGCACTTGGTAATTCTAAAACTCCATTAGTGTTTTTAGCTATAGCAGCGATTATTAATATAGTTTTAGATATCTTTTTTATCACTAGTCTTAATTTAAATGTCGCTGGAGCAGCACTTGCAACAACTATTGCTCAAGCCTTTAGCGGGATTGGAATAATGATTTATTGTGTGATTGTCAAAAAAGAATTGCTGCCAGAAAAGAAACATCGTCATTTTGATAGAGCGATATTTAAAAAGATTAAAGATTATTCATTATTAACTTGTGTCCAGCAATCAGTTATGAATTTTGGAATCTTATTGATTCAAGGATTAGTTAATAGTTTTGGATTAGTTACGATGGCTGCTTTTGTAGCAGCAGTTAAAATTGATTCGTTTGCTTATATGCCGGTTCAAGATTTTGGTAATGCTTTTTCAACTTATATTGCTCAAAATAAGGGTGCTAATTTAGAAGGAAGAATAAAAGCTGGTTTGAAAGTAGCTATTACAATATCAACAATTTTTTGTTTAATTATTTCAGCTATTGTCTTTATATTTGCAGATAAATTAATGTTGATCTTTATAGAACCATCAAAAATAGAGATAATTCGTCAAGGAGCTCAATATTTACAAATTGAAGGAATATGCTATGTAGGAATTGGATGTTTGTTTTTATTATACGGTTACTACCGTGGGGTTGGAAAACCAGGTATTTCTGTAGTTTTAACAATCATTTCTTTAGGAACAAGGGTTGTTCTTGCTTACGCGTTTGCTCCATTTTTTGGAACTCTAGCTATCTGGTGGGCAATACCGATAGGATGGTTTTTAGCTGATGCAACTGGTATAATATTTGGTATTAAAAAAGAAAAATGGTTAAGTAATAAATTTAAGGAGGCATGACATGAATTTTCAAGATTTACAAACATATATTGATAAACGACAAGCATTAAATCAAGCACTAACACTATTTTCCTGGGATCAAGAAACTGAAGCACCAGAAAAATCAATGGCGCTAACAGCTAAATCCGTTGGATTATTATCAGGAGAATTGTTTAAAACAATTACTGATCCTAAAGTAAAAGAAATTTTATCAGATTTAGAAAAACAAGAGCTTACTATATCACAAAAAGCAATTGTAAAAAAATGGCTAAAAGATATACGCGACTTAGAAAAAATTCCAGCTCAAAAATATCAAGAGCATCAAGAACGTCTAATGATTGCTCAAAGAGTCTGGCAAAAAGCTAAGTTAGAAAACAATTATCAGTTATTTATGCCATATTTAAAAGAGATTGTTGCAACCGAAAAAGAATTTGCTCAATATCGAAAAACTAATGAAGCTTGTTTATATGATGTTGTATTAGAAGATTATGAACCAGGTTTCCATGTAGAACAATTAGATGAATTTTTTAATCAGTTAAAAGAACACATCGTTCCATTATTAAAAGAAATCCAAGCTTCACCAATAAAAATTGATAAAGAATATAATTATAAACATTATAGCTTAAATAAACAAAAAGAATTCAACCGCTGGTTAGCTGGTTATGTTGGTTTTGACTTTAAAAAAGGTGTTATTAAAGAAAGTGAACATCCATTTACTACTGAATTCCATAATCACGATGTTCGAATTACTACTCATTATTACAAAAATAATTTAGAAAGTGCTTTATTTTCAACAATTCATGAAAGTGGTCATGCTATCTATGAAATGAATATCGATGACGATATTACTATGACTCCAGTAGGATCAGGAGCTTCAATGGGAATGCACGAGTCACAATCACGTTTCTATGAAAATATTATTGGTCGCAGTGAAGAATTTTGGAAACCAGTTTATCCACGTTTACAAACATTTTTTGCTGATAACTTAGAAGAAGTTTCATTAGAACAATTTGTTCAAGGAATTAATAAAGTTGAAGCTAGTTTAATTAGAACAGAAGCAGACGAACTTACATATCCATTGCATATTATGATTCGTTACGAATTAGAAAAGAAAATGTTTGCAGGAGAAGTTGACTTTGAACAGCTGCCACAATTATGGAATCAGCTTTACCAAGAATATTTAGGAATCACCCCACAAAACGATAGCGAAGGAATATTACAAGATATTCACTGGGCTGGGGGTTCATTTGGATATTTCCCAAGTTATGCTTTAGGTAGTGCTATTGCTGCTCAAATCTATGCTCATATGCAAAAAACAACAGCTGTTGCTGATTGGGTTGAATCTGGAGATTTTCAAGTATTAAAAAAATATCTACAAGAATATATTCACCAATATGGGGCTATTTATCAAACTAATGAATTATTAGAAAAACTAACCGGTGAAAAATTCAATCCTAAATACTACATCGAATACTTAACAAACAAATTTACAAAACTCTATCATCTTCGATAGAGTTTTCTTTCCTATATTTAAAAAACATTATTTTTTGATGTTATTATCAAATTAACTTATTTTACCTTATTAAACCATATTTTTTTACATTGTGTTATTTTACATATAAAAACTATTTATAACTATAAATAATCATATCCAAAAATTAAAAAAATTCAATTCTATAAAAACAAGACAACTAGCTAATTTACAAAAATAAAATAATAAAAAAATCACAAATAACAAAAAGATTAACTATTAAATATTTTTCTGTAAATCATAAAAACATTTGATTCTATCAATGTTTTCTAGATTTGACGTAAAATTTAGAAGTATTATAATTAATGTTATAAGAATATATACAATAATTGTTAATGTTGTATAACATTCTTAATGCAGGAAGGAGAGGGGTCTTGTGAAAACATATACTAAACCAGTAGTAAATTTTAACAAAGATGGTAATACTAAAAATGTTAAAACACTGGAAGATATAGATACTAAAACTCTATTTCGAATCAATCCTAATTATTTACTTCGCCAAGTAGCTGATGATTATGTAATAATTCCGATTGATGATGAATTAGAACTTAGCAATGCAATCATGACTCCAAATCGTAGTGCTGTTTTTATCTGGAACGAGTTTTTAGATGCTAATACGATTGAAAATGTCGTAAAAAAAGCATTATCAAAATACGATGTTTCAGAAGAAACAATTAGAAGGGATGTTAGAAGATTCGTTTTTGAATCTCTTAACAAAAAGATTATTGAGGAGGTAAATTAATATGTTAGAAAAATGGGAAACACCAAGAGTAACAATTCAAGAATTTGAACCAAACGAATATGTAGCTGTTTGTTGGGGAGTTGCTTGTGATGTTAGCTGGGCTAATAATTACGAACAAAAATATGGATTTTGGGATGGTGGAGATGTATCGCATGCTAGTGATCATTGTGGTAATTCTTCTAATCAGGTAATTTATGATCATAATGACGATGGTGTAGGTGAAGCAATGGTGGAAACTGGTACCGATGGATTAGGAACTCTAGATTGTACTATTTATACTGATTATGATTGGTATACAGGAAGATTTACTGGACAAACTTCTGCTTCACAAGTAGAGGTTGGGGATTTGATTTATTGGACTACAAGTTCTGGTAATCGTACTTGGCATCATAGAGGGACTGTAACAGCTACTGCAGAAGGTCACCCAAATCGTTCTTAATATTAATAAGCTAAAAACCGAGCAATCGGTTTTTATTTGTATAGGAGAAAAATATGGATTTTTTAGATGGGGAAAATACAGTCGAAAAGATGTTGATAAAACATGGGGTTAAAGATAAAAGGCCGGTTAGTGGTACTTTGGAGTTAACACCGTTGTGTAATATGAACTGTGATATGTGTTATGTTCATTTAAGCAATGAAGAGATGAATAAACAGGGGGAGATATTAGACATTGATAAGTGGCTTGATTTGGTGGAACAGTTGGAAAAAGCTGGGGTTTTATTTATTATGTTAACTGGTGGTGAACCGTTATTGTTTCCAGGTTTTAAAGAATTATATTTAAAACTTAAAAGAATGGGAATGGTAATAACAGTTAATACTAATGGAACGTTGATTGATGAAAAGTGGGCAGCTTTTTTTGGTGAAAATAAACCACGGCGTATTAATATTACTTTATATGGTAATGATGAAAAAATTTATCGTGATTTGTGTCATTATCCAGGTGGTTTTGAAAAGACAGTTCGAGCAATTAAATTATTAAAAGATCATGGTGTAAAGGTAAAGATGAATGGTAGTGTTACTAAAGCTAATTTTGATCAGATCGATGATATGTATCGGATTGCTCAGGAACTAGATGTTCCTTTACATATGGATACTTATATGTTACCAGGATTAAAGGATCGTTTTAAAGCGTTTGAAGAACAATCTCGTTTAAGTCCTGAAAATGTAGCTCAAGCAAGAATTAAAGTGTTAAAAAATGAACTAGGTGATGAGGTGTTTTTAAATTACGTTGATTCAATGTTGATGAAGGTCAAGCAGCAATATAATTATGGTTGTGGTATTGAGTGTCAAGCTGGTAATTCTTCATTTATGGTTAACTGGCAGGGATTAATGAAACCTTGTGTTAGTTTGTTTACACCAGCAGTAGACGTTTTTAAAACTGGTTTTGAAAATGCCTGGAAACAGATCGTAACTGAAAGTAAAGAATTAAAAATAAATGAAAAATGTGCTCAATGTAAATTAAGACCACTTTGTAATACGTGTGTAGCGACAGCTAATTGGGAAACGGGTAGTTTTACAGAAATTCCTGAATATTGCTGCAAAGAGGCTAAGGAAATGTTACGGCTGTTGTTATTGGAAAAGAATAATAATCAATAAAAACGAAATCATTAGGTTCCATTTTTGTTTCATTAGCGAGTGTTTTTAGATATAATGGAACCGAAAGGGTGAGATGATGGAATCGATGATTGAGTTTGTTCATCGTAGAATTGAAAAAAATAATTACAACATCGCTGTTGATTTTACGATGGGTAATGGTTATGATACGCTATTTTTAAGTGGTTTAGCTAATAAAGTATATAGTTTTGATATTCAAAAGCAGGCTTTAGTTAATACTAAAGAAAGATTAAAGGATGTTAATAATGTTGAACTTATCTTAGATAGTCATGAACATGTAGATAAATATGTTGATAGTATTGATGTTGGTATTTTTAATTTTGGTTATTTACCTAATGGTGATCATAGTATTACTACTAAAGCTGATAGTAGTTTACAAGCAATAAAAAAAGGAATTGAGTTATTAAATCCAGGGTGTATATTGTATTTGGTTGTTTATGTTGGTCATGATGAGGGGAAAAGGGAAAGTGTGATTATTGATGAATATGTTTCGAAACTGGATTTTAAGTTGTTTAATGTTGGAATGTTTAAAATGATTAATAAGGGGCTAGCTCCTTATGTAATAATGATTGAAAAAAGAAAATAGATTCTAGTTTAAGAATCTATTTCTTGAGTAGATGGTGTTTCATCTACTTTTTTATTTGTTTTGATGTTATTGATGATATAACCTAAACAAAAGATAATTACAGCTGTTGCTAGATAGTCAAGAGTATTATTAACATAATACATAATACAATCATACCATTGTGTAGTAAAAGAAATTGACCCAGCAGCATGTAATGATAATTAATAAGTAGTTATATCATAGAAATTTAATACAAAAGCAATTAGCATAATTGCAGCTATAATATAGATAAATATAACTAATTTGCTAAGTGGCTGTTTATTTTTTGATGTCATTTAGGCCTCTCCTTTCATAGCTCTTAACTATAATTCATCATTGTGGGATAATTGTGGGATAAATGTTGTTTTATGAATTAAAGTTCATTTTTTTGTGCAAATATAGTGGAATATTTATGTAATAATTAGAAAATAATTGGCAATCGATTAAGTGGAATATATTTGTTTTTTTTAACATATTGATTAGATGTAGCGTTGTTTTGAAAGAGTCATTATTTGATGTTATTTTAGTAAAAAAGGATGTCATTATTAATGAAATTACTTAGTAACAATGTTATAATATAAGTAACAAAGGAGGAATGCAACATGGTAAAAAGAATTAATGTTACCGTAACTGATCCAGTTGGTCTTTATGCTACTCCAGCAACAGAATTAGTTGATAATATGAAGGTGTTTAAAAGTGATATTAAACTAGTCTACGCTTCAAAAACAGTCAACATGAAATCATTGATGGGAGTTTTATCATTAGGAATACCAACCATGGCTAAAATTGAAATAATTGCTGATGGTGAAGATGCCGAAGCAGCAATTGATCAAGCAATGAAAAAGATGAAAGAGTTAGGTATTTGCGATTAACAGTGATTGAATAAAAGGGACTTTTGTCCCTTTTATTTTGCCTATTTATCGATAATATGATATAGTAAAGACGAATTTGAAAAAAAGGGGTCAGATACATGGAAAATTTTCTTAAGTTAGTATTTGCTTTTGTGATTGGGTTTATTTTAGTAGTAATAGCCATGCCAAAAGTAATACCATTTTTACATAAGATGAAATTTGGACAGGTAGAACGTGAAGAAGGTTTAGAATCTCATAAAGTAAAAAACGGGACACCAACAATGGGTGGTATTGTTTTTGTCTTAGCAGCAATAATCGCAGCTGTAATCGTTAATATTGGTGATTTATTTAATCCAGAAATTATTTTAGCGACAATTGTTTTAGTTGGTTATAGTTTAATTGGCTTTGTAGATGATGCTTTAATTATCATTAAACATAGTAATAAAGGATTACCACCATTAGCTAAATTATTAGCACAGATTGCTCTTGCAATTATTTGTTATTTCTTTGCAATGAATTTTATCCCTGGATTTACTTCAGTAGTAACAATACCAATTGTTAAAGTGGATATTGATTTTGGTATTTTATATCCAGCATTAATTCTATTAATGTTTGCTGGTACTAGTAACGGTGTTAATTTATCAGATGGACTTGATGGTCTAGCAACAGGGCTTTCAATGGTTGCGATTGCACCATTTATCATTTTTGCAACAATGACTAAAGATTATGCTCTTGCAAGTTATGCAACAGCAATGGTTGGGGCTTTACTTGGATTTATGATGTTTAATTATCATCCAGCTAAAATCTTTATGGGCGATGTTGGTTCACTTGGTTTAGGTGGTTTTCTTGCTATTCTAGCAATTTTAACTAAACAAGAATTATTGCTTATTTTAGTTGGTGGTGTATTTATAATGGAAACTGTTTCAGTTATCATTCAAGTTGTTTCTTTTAAAACAAGAGGAAAACGAGTTTTCAAAATGGCACCAATTCATCATCATTTTGAAATGTTAGGATGGTCTGAACAACAGGTAACAATTTCATTTTGGTTTATTGGTTTTATTTGCGGAATTTTATCAATTGTAATCGGGGTGTTATAAAATGTTAACTGGTAAAAAAGTATTAGTAATTGGTTTAGCTCGTAGTGGTAAAGCGGCAATTAGATTATTACATCATTTAAATGCAACTATTACTGTAAATGAAGCTAAGGAGGCTAATGATATTCCTGAATATCAACAATATGTAGATATGGGAATTGAAATGGTTACTGGTAGTCATCCAGATGAATTGTTTGAACGTGATTTTGATTTTGTAATTAAAAATCCCGGTATCAATTACCATAAGCCTTTTATCTTACGTTTAAAACAACGTCAGATTCCAGTTTATACAGAAATTGAATTAGCTTTTCAGGTAGCTAAAAAACAACATTATATTGGAGTAACTGGTACTAATGGTAAAACAACAACAGTTACACTAATTGATAAAATATTAAAAGGTAAATATCCAAATGTTCATTTGGCTGGCAATGTTGGTTATCCTTTATGTGATATTGTTATGGATAATAATTTGCTGGAAGAAGAAAATCACTATGTGGTTATTGAAATGAGTAATTTCCAATTATTGGACATTGATACTTTTAAACCACATCTTTCAACGATCATTAATCTAACACCTGATCACTTAGATTATATGGCATCACTTGATGAATACTATGCTTCAAAAACAAATATTTATAAAAATACTGATCAAGATGATTATTTTATTGTTAATAAAGATGATAAGACAGTATTAGAATATTTAGATCGTTATCAAGTACCTTGTCAAAAAATAACTATTTCATTGATTGATGAAGCTGATTGTATGATTAAAGATAACGCTATTTATTATCAAAATGAATTTATTATTGATATTGCTGATATTAAAGTAGTTGGTAAACATAATTTACAAAATATTATGGTTGCC
Source organism: Erysipelatoclostridium sp. An173 (assembly GCF_002160495.1). Lineage (GTDB taxonomy): Bacteria > Bacillota_I > Bacilli_A > Erysipelotrichales > Coprobacillaceae > Thomasclavelia > Thomasclavelia merdavium. Next base: position 120,143 of record NZ_NFKR01000002.1, read on the forward strand.
ATTTGTATGGCTAAATTATCAAATGTAGATACTAAAATTATTAATCAGGAAATTGCGTCATTCATTGGTGTTGAACATCGAATTGAATTTGTTCGAGAAATTAATGGTGTTAAAGTCTACAATGATTCTAAGGCAACTAATACTGATGCTAGTATTATTGCATTAAAAGCTTTTGATAAACCAGTTATTTTACTAATGGGTGGTTTTGAAAAAGGACTAGATTTACAAGAAATGGCTAGCTATGGTAATAAAATTAAACGTTTAGTTACTTTTGGAGCAGCTGGAAAACGATTTAAAGAAGAAATGCATATTGAAAATAGTATTTATGTTGAAAATCTTGAGGCAGCAACACTTGAAGCATTAAATCATGCTGAAAATGGCGATATTATCCTATTGTCACCATCAACAAGCAGTTTTGATGAGTTTTCAGGTTATGAACAGCGAGGAAAAGTGTTTAAAGAAATTGTAAACAATTATAAATAATAAAGTCATCAATTGATATATACTTTGTCAAGTAGACACGGTAAAATTATATGTTAGTCATCGCGTTATCATAACGTTGATGACTTTTTTAGTTATATAATGGCTAATAATTTAATTAAAAAATCATTCGAAAATTAAAAGAAAAAACCTCTTTTGTAAATGTATATAAATAACAAAGGAGGTTTTTTATGAAAAAGATTATCAAAAAAGTTTATGATTTTAAAAGTGATGTTCTTTTTAAATATTCTTTAGCTGATGATAAAGATTATGATTGTCGTTATTTGTTAAAACTGTTTATTGAAGGTATTTTAAATATTCAATGTCAGGATATCAAAGTTTTGAATCCGGATTTAAGTAGTGATCATGTTGAAGATAAAGATATGATCTTAGATATTAGAGTAACGGTTGCATCGGGTAAGCAGATTGATATTGAAATGCAGAACTCATCTTTTTCTGTTAGTCAACGTCATCGTTTTCAACTCTACGGGGCTAAAATGCTTACATATCAAGAAAAAAAGGGTAATAAATATCAATTTATTAATCCAGTCTATCAAATTATTTTTATCAACGATATAGATAGTGATAATCTACAGCTTTATGATACATATCAAAGTAGAAATAAAGAAGGTAAATTAGAAAAGAATAATCTGATGAATCGAGTATATGTTCAAGTACCATATATCAATGTCATAAAGCAGTATAAAAAACTAGATGAATTCAGTGAATTAGAGCTGGCGATCTATATATTTGCAAACGGGATAACAGATGATATAATGAAACTGAAAGAAGCAAAGGTGATTGAGATAATGAAAGACAAGATGGAAAGATTTAATCAGGACGATGAACTAAGATTAGCAGCATATAATCGGGAGTTAAATATTTATGCTCATGAGATGGAACTTGAAGAAAGCTATCAAAAAGGGGTGGAAAAAGGCGAAAAGGATGGAATGAAAAAAGGAATCAAAGAGGGAATCGAAAAAGGTAAAAAAGAAGAAAAGGAACAATTAACTTTGCAATTATTTAAATCTAGATACCCAGATGAAGATAGTAGTTTTCTAAATAACTTAGAAAGTGAAAACTATGATATGGTCTTTAAAATGTTATTGGAAAATCAATCACTTGAAACAATCAAGAAAGCAATTAAAAAATAATAGATAGAAGCTGCTGATTTAGCAGCTTTTCATTTTTTCAAGTTATTTACTGTTGAAAATAAAGGACAGATACTTGAAAATAATAATATACAAAAGGAGGAAGCCTATGAAAGTCACGATGAAAGATATCGCTAAAAAATTAAATGTTTCAATTAATGCTGTATCAATTGCATTAAACGATAAACCAGGCGTAAGTGATGAAATGAGACTATTGATTTTAAAGACGGCTGATGAAATGGGTTATATTAATGAAAAAAGAAAATATCTATCAGTGTTTTCTAAATCAAATATTGCGATTATGATGCAAAGCTATTATGCCGATACCGGTCATTTTTATTCAATTGTTTTACGTTCGATCGTTGAAGAGGCTAAGAGTTTAGGTTATTTTTCAATTATGAATTATTTTGATGATTCTAATATGGAATTGCCTGAATGTATCGTTGATCGAAAAGTAGCCGGTATTGTCATTGTTGGTAAAATATCGGATATGAATTTAAATCAATTAAAACAAACTGGAATTCCGATTGTTTTAGTCGATTTTACGTCATTATATGATAGTTGTGATTGTGTTTTGACTCATAATAAACAAGGTGGCTATATGATTAGTGATTATGTAATTCAAAAAGGTTATCGAAAGATTGGTTTTTTTGGTGATTTGAATTATTCATTAAGTTTTCAAGATCGTTTCATTGGTTATAAAGAAGCATTGATTAATCATCAAATTATTAATGATTATTTTGATGATGAATATATTAAAAAATATTCTTTTTTAGAAAATATTGAAAAATATATTATCAATAATCAAATTGATGAGGTAGTAAAAATATTAAAATCTAAGGAATTGCCCGATGTTTTAATATGTGCTAATGATTCTAATGCCTTTGCGGTTATTAAGGCTTTGGTTCAAATGGGGTTGCGTGTTCCTATCGATATTGGAGTTACTGGTTTTGATGATACCCCGCTTTGTGAAAAGTTTATTCCCCCGCTTACAACGGTTCAGGTCCAAAAAGAAGCTATGGGTAAAGAAGCGGTCGCTAGATTAGTAGATCGAATTCAAAGAAAGGATTATCCTAAAAAAACAGAGTTATTAAGTGTTAAGATCATTGAACGAGCTTCTGTAAAATAGAAGCAGTTTTCAAGTAATTGAGCGTTGAAATTCAAGCTATATGAATAAATAATAATAATTGTAGTAAGCGTTTTCAATGTAAGGAGGGTAGAAAAATGATAAAAAAGGCATTGAAAATAACATTGTCATTGATCATGTCTTTAGGGTTAGCGTTAAGTTCTTTGCATGTAACTTATGCAAGTGAAAATGATTTTGCAGTCATTAAAACAAGACTAAAAGATTACTTTTTAACCCAAGATACGATTGATGATGGTGCTAAAGTAGAAACATGTTATGTTTCGAAAGCTGAAGATTATCTTAAATTGATCCAGGAAGATGGATCGTTTGATGATGTTGATTATGATGCAACGACAAGCGCTGCTAATGGAGTTGCCTGGTCACCATATTTAGCGTTAGATCGTCTTCAGGCTATTGCAATAGCTTACCATCAAGAAGGAAATTCTCTTTATCACGATGAAGAAGTTATTGATAAGTTGAATCAAGCGATTATATATTGGGGCCAAGAAGATCCCTCATCAACAAACTGGTGGGAAAATCAGATTGGGGTTCAATTAAGATTTTCTAGAATTGCTTTATTCATGGAAGATATCATCAGTGATGATGCTTTTGATATTTTACTGGAAAAACTTTTAGAAAAAACACCAGAAAAATATGGAACCGGTCAAAATAACTTATGGTTTGATCAAAATTACGTTTATTATGCAATTATCACTGAAAATGGAACTAAACATACTGATTCTAGCGGTTTTAAAAAGCTGGATTTAAAAGAATTGGTAGATGATTATTTAAGTTATTGTTTAGTTGTCCAGAGGGATGATAATACTGCTGAAGCTGTACAGGTTGACAATAGTTTCTATATGCATGGAAGACAGTTTTACTCTAATGGCTATGGAATGTCAATGTTTAGAGATATGAGTTTCTGGATTTATATGCTAAGAGAAACAGAATATGCTTTTAGTCAGGATGTTATTGATTTAATGGCTGATTATATGATTGATGGTACTAGCTGGACCATTAGAGGCGATATCATGGAACTTTATCTTGGTTATCGTCCATATGATTATGATGTTGGTTATGAAAATTATGCATCCGAATATATTGAACCATTAAAAAGAATGATTGCATCAGATCCTGAACATAGTAATGAATATCAAAATATTCTTGATAATATCCAAGGAAAAGATACATCAAATGGTAAAAATGGTAACTATTATATGTGGCGTTCTGGTTATGCTTCACATATGAGAGATGATTATGGTGTCAATATCAAAATGGACTCTGATCAAATTATTGGTGGTGAATGGCGTGGCAGCTGGAGTGGTTATGAAGAAGATGGCGGACAATTAATATACTGGACATCTTCGGCAGCATCTACTATTAGTGTTGATGGTGATGAATATACTAATGTTTATCCAACATATGACTGGTCACACTGCCCGGGAACAACAACTGCTGCAAGAATAGTTCAAGATTATTCTAATTCAGGACGTTTTACTAATGGAACAGAACATACTATTGGAGTTTCTAATGGTAATTATGGAGCTACTGCTTATGATATGGATAAAAAAGGAACTCAAGTGAAGAAGGGGTATTTCTTCTTTGATGATGAGTTTGTTGCTTTAGGATCTGGTATTAGTTCTACTGAAAATGTAAATATCCATACAACTTTAAACCAATGTGAAGCAAATGATGTTAATGTTGGTGGCCAAACTGTAAGTGAAGGAACTAAGGAACAAGTCTACAATACTAATTGGTTATATAATGATAAAGTTGGTTATGTATTTTTAGATAATACTGATGTAGTTGTAAGTAACAGTACCCAAATGGATAATCCATCATTATGGGATGAAGAGAAAAAAGCTGAAACACCAGCTACATTTACAGCTTATTTAGATCATGGTTTAAAACCAAATGATGAAAGCTATGCTTATATTGTTTTACCAAATACTGATGCAAGCAGTGTAAGTGATTATGCTACAGATATTCCAATTACAGTTGTTGCCAACAATGAAGATGTTCAAGCAGTTAGACATGGTGGTTTAAAACAAACTCAAATTAATTTCTATAAAGCTGGTATATTAGAATATAAACCAGGTTATACAATTTCTGTTGATTATCCTTGCAGTGTTATTATTGATGAAAGTGATGATACAAGAAAAATTTCATTAGCAGTTAATGATACTAGTGATAATCAAGTTGTACAAGTAACTTTAAATTATGATGGTCAAGAAACAAAAACAACTTTTGTTTCAGGGGCTCTACCATATGCTGGTCAAACAATCACTTTAAATGAAACAGCTGATAATCGTTATCAAGCTTCATCTAGTGAAGAAAATCATGACATCACAATGGCTTTCGACGGTGATGAAAGTACATATTTTAAAACTGAAGATTTAGAAGATGAATGGATTAGCATGTTTACTAGCAGTAATCAGCATCTAGCTTCAATGGAAATTATTTGGGGTGAAAATTATGCTAGTGCATATGATGTTTTAGTTTCTAAAGATGGTAAAGAATATGAATTGTTGACATCGATAAGTAACGGTGATGGTGGCAGTGACATCGTTGAATTAGGCGGTGTTTATCCATACGTTAAAATCGTAATGAAAGAAGGCGTTGGTGATTGTTTTGAAATTAAAGAAATAACTTTCAAAACTAGTGATTCACTTGCCCTTAATAAAGAAGTAGAAGTAAGCGGTACTTCTACAAATGATCCGGGTAATGTTAAAGAAAATGCTGTGGATGGCAATACTGCTACAAGATGGAGTTCTTTAAGAAATGAAGATGATAACTGGATCATTGTTGATTTAGGTCAATATGCAAAAATTAATGCTTTAACTATCCAATGGGAAGCAGCATGTTCTGATGATTATGAAATCCAGGTTTCTAACGATAAAAATAATTGGGTTTCTGTCGAAGAAGGTTTAGCTACAGAAGATGATTTATTAGATGAGTATAATTTTGATGAACCAGTTTATGGTCGTTATGTTAAAATCCATTCTCATAAATCAACGCAATTGAAGTATGGTATTAGTATTTATGAAATTTCTGTTTATGGAAGTTATGAAGAAGAAGATATAGCAGCCAATAAAAATGTTTTCTCTAGTACTATCAAAGATTTAAATTTACCAACAAATGCTGTTGATAATAAAGCTAATACTTCTTGGATTTCTAATGGGGCAAATGAACAGTGGATTTATGTAGAATTAAAAGGAACATATAAAATTTCTGATATGCATCTAGACTGGGGCAATGATTATGCTATTAATTATGAAGTTCAAATCTCTAATGATGCTAAAACATGGCAAACGATCAAAACAATTACTGATGGTCAAGGCGGTCAAGAAGATATTTTAGATTTAGGTGATCATGAGGCTAAATATGTTCGTTTAAAACTTAATAAATCAAGTGGATCAGCATATCAATTGGTACAGTGGTCTATTTATGGTGATTTAGTTGCAGCAGAAAACTTACAAAATATTGCTTTAAATAAAACGGCCACAGCATCTTCTGTTTATAACAACGTTTATGAAGCAAGTAGAGCAATAGATGGAAGTTTTGAAAATAATGGTGGTAATGATCAATCAAGATGGGTTTCTAACCGTAATTCTGATGATGAATATATTCAAATTGATTTACAAGCAAGCTATGACTTAACAGGTGTGAAACTTTATTGGGAAGGTAATGGTGCTAAACAATATCAGATCTTAGTATCTGATGATGGTAGTCAGTGGCAAGAAGTTCATTTAGAAGAAAATGGACAACCAGGAATTGATTATATTGAATTTGCAGATACAGTCACTGGTCGTTATGTTAAGATGCAAGGAATTGAATGTGCATCAAAATATGGTTATTCATTATGGGAATTTGAAGTATATGGCACATTACATGAAGAACCAATCGAACCAGAAGAAAATATTGCATTAAATAAAACTTCTTATGCCAGCAGTGAATTTACTGATCCTAATGATGGTAATAAAACATATGAGTCTTCATTAGCTTTTGATGGTAAAGGTACAAATGAAACAGTTGATGGAAAACAATCACGTTGGGTATCTTTAAGAACTAAAGAAGACCCTAGTGCAACATCACAATGGATTTATGTGGATTTAAATGATGTCTATAACATTTCAAAAGTTGTATTAAACTGGGAAGGAAACGGAGCTAAAGAATATAAGGTTCAAGTTTCTAATGACGGTGAAGAATGGATCGATATCAGTCATGTAAGTGATGGTGATGGTGGTATTGATGAATTTAGTTATGAAGATGTTACAGCAAGATATGTAAGAATGTTAGGAATTGAACCTGGTAGTATCTATGGTTATTCATTATGGGAATTTGAGGTTTATGGTACTGCAGTATTAGAACCAGAAGATCCAAATACCAATCTTGCTTTAAATAAAGATTCAAAAGCTAGTTCACAATATACAGATAGTAAAGATGGTAATAAAACATATGAATCTTCATTAGCTTTTGATGGTAAAGGAACAAATGAAACAGTTGATGGAAAACAATCACGCTGGGTATCAAATAGAGAGTCTAATGATGAATGGATTTATGTGGATTTAAATGATGTCTATAACATTTCAAAAGTTGTACTAAACTGGGAAGGAAATGGAGCTAAAGAATATAAAATTCAAGTTTCTAATGACGGTGAAGAATGGATCGATATTAGTCATGTAAGTGATGGCGATGGCGGTATTGATGAATTTAGTTATGAAGATGTTACAGCAAGATATGTAAGAATGCTAGGAATTGAAGTTGGTAGCAAATATGGCTACTCATTATGGGAATTTGAAGTTTATGGAACTGGTTTTAAATCAAATCTGTTAGAAGCTTATGAAAAATATAAAGATATTGATGTTTCATTATATACTCCTGGTAGTGTAGCTACATATCAAGATGCATTAAATAATGCAATTAAAGTTTATAATGATGAAACTGCAGTATATCAAGATTATATAAATGCAATTGAACAGTTAGAAAACAGTGTTGCAAATCTAGTTGAAATAGCTGATAAAACTGATTTGAAAAATGCAATTGATACGGCTAATAGCAAGTTAGATCCTGATAAATATACACCTCAATCAATTACAGTGCTTGGCGAAGCTTTACAAAAAGCAACTGAAGTATTTAATGATGCTAATGCTACTAAACAACAAGTTGACGAAGCAATTAATCAATTAAATCAAGCTATCAATCAATTAGTTGAAAAAGCAGATAAACTAAATTTAACTACTTTATATAATAAAGCTTGTCAGCTAGATAAAGATAAATATACATCAGATTCTTATGCTAAAGTTGCTGAATTAATAAAGAAAGCAGAAGCGATTATTGATGATGATAACGCAACACAAGAACAAGTAAATGAAATTTACGAACAATTGCAACAAGCAATTGATCAGCTTGTAATTATTGACAGTGAGGATGACAATAGTGATAATGAATCAAATGATCCAGGAGTAACTCCATTACCAAATGATCCGGTTAATGATAATAGTAGTAACAATACTTCAAATAATACTCAAGCAGTAAAAACTGATGATGCAGTAGCTATTTTACCAATATTAATTGGTCTACTTATTTCAGGAGCTGGATATTGGATCTTTAAAAGAAGTGCGTTATTAAAAAAATAATTTAAAACTAAATATAAGATAAGCCAAATTATTTTGATAGTTTGGCTTATTTTTTTATCGATATTAAGATACTAGAATAGAAACGATGATATTAAAATGATAACTATTTTTACATTTATAGAAAATCAGTTCATATACTTATAATGGTGGTAAGTGTGAAAAGAAAAAGAGTTGTGATTATTGTAATAACAATTGTCTTAATTGGACTAATGATGGTTTATAGTGCCTCTAATATTTGGGCTGGTTATAAATATAATGATTCTTTGTATTATATAAAAAGACAAATTATTTTTGCTGTTATTGGGATAATCTTAATGTTTGTTGTTTCCAAAATTGATTATCATATTTATCAAAAATATACTAATAAGTTTTTGATTGGAACCTTTTTGTTGATGATATTAGTATTGATTCCAGGAATTGGTTCTGTTCGTGGTGGTTCTAGATCGTGGTTTAATTTGGGAATTATTTCTTTGCAGCCTTCGGAATTGTTTAAGATTGCAATAATTATTTATGGTGCTAACTATATCAGTAATCATTATCATGAATTAAAGAAATTAAAGGCTAGTTTTAAATTATTGTTTATTTTATTTCTAGGATTTGGTTTAATTATGCTGCAGCCAGATTTTGGTAGTGGGGTAGTTATGGTTTGTTCAATTATTGTTATGTTGATTGTTAGCCCGTTTCCGTTTAAATATTTTGTGATGTTAGGAATTATTGGGGTAATTGGGATTATTATAATGATTATTTCGGCACCATATCGTTTACAAAGAATCGTGGCTTTTTTAAATCCTTTTGCTGATCCTTTAGGCAGCGGATTTCAAATAATTCAATCTTTATATGCAATTGCTCCTGGAGGTATTTTAGGAGTTGGGTATAATAATAGTATTCAAAAGCATTTTTATTTACCTGAGCCCCAAACTGATTTTATTTTTGCTATTTTTTTAGAAGAGTTTGGTTTAATAGGAGGAATTGTATTAGTTGGTTTATATGGTTATTTGTTTATAACGGTATTTAACCAGGCTATACGAGTAAAAGATTTATTTGGTAGTTTTTTAATGATTGGTATTATTTCCATGATTGGGATTCAGACATTGATTAATCTAGGTGTTGTCGTAGGATTATTTCCGGTTACAGGTGTAACGTTGCCGTTAATGTCATATGGCGGGTCGTCGCTTACGATAACATTAATTGCGATGGGAATTGTTTTAAATATTTCAAAATCAACTTTTTAATGGTATACTACTACTAGAGGTGAGAAGATGAGAGTAATCGTTGGAGCTGGAGGAACAGGAGGTCATTTATATCCTGCTTTAGCTTTAGTTGAATATATAAAAGAAGTAGAACCAGATAGTCAGTTTTTATTTGTGGGGACAAAAGATCGTTTAGAATCTGAAGTAGTCCCTCAAATGGGATATGATTATATTGGGTTAAATGTAAGGGGATTAGTTGGTAATCCAATCAAGAAAGGTATTGCAGCATTGATTTTTGTAAAATCAATTTTTTCTGCTAAAAAAATAGTTAAAAACTTTAAACCAGATATTGTAATTGGTTTTGGTGGCTATCCTAGTGCCAGCATCGTTGAAGCAGCTGCAAGACTAGGTTATAAAACGATGATTCATGAACAAAATTCAATTATCGGTTTAACGAATAAGATCTTAGTAAAAAATGTTGATCGAATTGTATGTTGTTATGATAAAGCATATGAATCTTTTCCTAAAGAAAAGACATATAAATTAGGTAATCCACGAGCTAGTGTGATTGCTAAAATTGAACCAAAAGATATTTTCAAAAAATATGATTTAGATCCTAATAAACCATTAGTAACAATTGTCATGGGTTCTTTGGGTTCAAAATCAGTTAACGAAAAGATGATAGAATCACTAAAGGCTTTTGAAAATAAAGACTATCAAGTATTATATGTTACTGGAAAACCATATTATCAGCAAATGGAAGAACAGTTAGGTAAACTTAATGACAACATTAAACTGGTTCCATATATTGATGATATGCCTTCAGTGTTGAAAAATACAACTTTAGTTGTTTCTAGAGCTGGGGCATCAACATTAGCGGAAATTACTGCTGTTGGTATTCCTTCTATCTTGATTCCTAGCCCTTATGTTGTGGCTAATCATCAAGAATATAATGCTCGTGAGTTAGCGGATAATGATGCCGCAATGATGATTTTAGAAGCTGATTTAAATAGTAAAGATTTTGTAAATAAAGTAGATGAGATTATTAATAATCAGATTTTACAGGAAAGTATGAAGAAAAATGCCGTGGCATTAGGTAAGCCTAATGCTTGTCAGGATATTTATCAATTAATTAAAGAAATGTAGGAGATAGAAATGGAATTTTCTCAAATAAAAAAGGACTTAGAAGCTATGGATGTCGGGGCTATGATTGAAGATGAACCGATGTACAAACATACTACTTATAAAGTTGGGGGACCAGCGCGGATTTATTTAAAAGTAAAAGATACTGAAAGTTTGATAAAAACAATTGAATATTGCAATGAAAATCAAGTACAATATAAGGTAATCGGCCGTGGTTCGAACTTATTATTTTCTGATAAAGAATATGAAGGAATTATTATTTCTTTAAATGAATGTTTCACAAAGATAAGTGTTAATGGCTGTATTGTTAAAGCCCAATCTGGGGTGTTGATGATTAATTTGGCTTATCAAGCTGCTAAGATTGGTTTAAGCGGTTTTGAATTCATGGGTGGAATTCCTGGTGCAATTGGTGGGGGAATCTACATGAATGCCGGAGCTTATAAATATGATATAGCTAGTGTTGTTAAAAGTGTTACATTGTTGAATGAAAAACATCAAGTAGTAACATATACTAAAGAACAAATGGAATTTTCATATCGTCATTCAATTTGTCAAGATAATCATCAATTAGTGGTTTTAGAAGCGGAGTTTGAATTAACTTCTAAAGATCCAAATGAAATTAAAGCGGTTTTAGATAAACGTAAAGAAAGAAGAATGGCAACACAGCCATGGAATATGCCTAGTGCTGGCAGTGTGTTTAGAAATCCTGAACAAAAAGCCGCATGGCAATATATCGATGAATGTGGTTTAAGAGGATATGAAATTGGAGGAGCTCAGGTTTCTCCAAAACATTCAAATTTTATTGTAAACAATGGTTATGCTAGTGCTAAAGATATTTATGATTTAATTATGCTAGTACAAGATAAAGTTTATGAAAAGTTTAATGTAAGATTAAAACGCGAAGTAGAATTAGTTAATTGGGAGTAGATTATGGCAAAACAAAAGCAGCGAATAATTTATAATAACTATGATCACGAACAAGTAAAAGCTTATTATCGAAAAAAACAAGAGAAAAAGAAGAAGAGAAAACGTCGAATTTTAGCTTTAGGCTTGATCGTTGTTTTAATCGTGGCTTTTTTTATTAGTGATTTTAGTAAGATTCAAACGATTACAGTTACTGGTAATGAAAAAGTAAGTACTGAAGAAATTATCGCTGCTTCTAAAATCAAGGTACATGAAGATTTTACTTTTTTTGCTGATTTAAGTGAGGCTAAAGAAGCAATTGAAGATACTTCATTAATTAAAAGTGCCACTGTTTCTAAAAATCTTTTTGGGGATGTAACAATAAAAGTTGTTGAAGCAGATCCAATAGGACAAGCAACGATCAATGGTGTTTTACATGTTATAAGTCAAACTGGACGAGTAATTAAAGATGAAACTGGTTCGTTGGTAAATTTTGTTCAAAGATGTCCGCAAATTAGTGGTTTCGATGAAGAACGCTTTGAAGAGTTTTCTAGTGAGTTTGCTAAACTACCAACTCAAGTAATAAATCAGATTTCTGATGTTCGTTATGCACCAGAAAATTTAGTAGATACTCGTTGTGAATTTATTATGGATGATGGTAAGATTTTATATGTTTTATATGATGATATGGCTAGTCAGTTAGCTGATGATAATTACTCTTTGATCATGGAACGTTTCCCAAATCAAAAATATTATGATTTTTGTGGAAAATATGTTTATGCTTATAATTAATTTTTTGCTATGGGGCGCTTAAAGGAGTTTAAAAATTACTTGTTTTATGCTAATATTGTATATATACAAAGAAAAGGGGATACGTGATGAAAGATATTTACGCTGTTTTAGATATCGGAAGTGCAACACTGAAGTTTTTAGTTGCCGAAATAAGTAGCATTAATGTAAATATCCTTTTTGTTAAGACCGTTGCTAGTCACGGTGTTAAAAAAGGAATCATTGAAGATGATCGTATCTTAGCCAAAGATATAAAAAAGTTAATTGAAGAAGCGGAACAATTCCTGGAAACAAAAATTACCAGTGTCGCTTTGACAATTCCAACTATAAAAGCAAAATTGTATCAAAGTGATAGTAGTATTAGCCTATCAGAAAATGGTTCAAAGATTGCTAGTGATGATATTGTTAGGGTTTTAAAACTATCTTCTAAATTTAAACGTTCTAAAGATGAAGAAGTAGTTTCAATAATCCCAGTTCGCTATCATAGTGATAAAGGAGCAACAACAGAAGCTCCATTAGGTGAAATGTCACGAAATTTAATCGTTGATTCACTAATTATTACAACTAGTAAAGAATTATTATATCCATATATTTCAGTAGTAGAAAAATGTGGTATTGAAGTACTCGATATTACAATTAATGCTTATGCTTGTGCAAATGAAGCTTTTGATGCAGTGTATTTACAAGAAGGTGCTTTATTAATAGACATGGGTTATAAGACAACAACAGTGTCTTTTTATAAAAATGGTTATTTGCAATATTTAACAGTTGTTCAAGTAGGTGGTTATGACTTTACTAGAAAAGTAGCTCAAAATATGCAAATATCTATGAATCAGGCAGAAGCTTATAAAGTTAAATATGGTTCTTTAGATGTTACTAAAGGACAAAATGATATTATTCATACTACATATTCTAAAGATGGTAATCGTGATTATACGCAACAAGATCTTGCTGACTTGTTGAATGAAACGGCGTATGAAGTAATGAATAAAATTAAAGAAAAAATTTCTGTTATTGAAGATATTAATAAATATGAAGCTTTAATTGTTGGAGGCGGTGGCGAATTAGAAATGCTGGATGATATTGCCAGTAAGGTTTTAGATTGTTCGGTTCGTTTATATCGACCAGATACAATTGGGGCTAGAGATATGTCATTAGTAGGTGCCATTGGAATGGTATATTATTTAATGGAAAGAAAGAATATTATTGGTGCATATAAGCCATCGTTAGTGTTACCAGATATTTCTAACACTATGGCAATTCGCTTTAAAGGACTAACAAAATCAGCACCAAAAAACCAAGGAAAAAAAGTATCTAAACTATTAGATTCATTTTTTAGTGAAGATTAATATAAAAAGAGAGGAAATGTTGACATGAGTGAAGAATTAGGATTTGAACAAGTAGCACGAATTAAAGTAATTGGTATTGGTGGTGGCGGAAATAACGCTGTTAACCGCATGGTAGAAGAAGGCGTTGAAGGTGTTGAATTCTATGTCGCAAATACTGATTTACAAGTGTTACGACGTTCACCAGTTGAAAATAAAATTGAATTAGGTCGTGATTTAACTAAAGGATTAGGAGCAGGTGGTGATCCTGAAAAAGGGAAAAAAGCTGCTTTAGAATCTGAAAATGAAATTCGTCAAGTATTAGAAGGTGCTGACATGGTATTTATTGCTGCCGGTATGGGTGGTGGAACTGGAACTGGAGCAGCCCCAGTATTTGCTAAAATTGCTCGTGAATTAGGAGCTTTGACAGTAGGGGTTATTACTAAACCATTTACTTTTGAAGGAATGCGTCGTAAGAAACAAGCAATTGCCGGAATTGAAGAATTACGTGCTAATGTAGACTCTATTATTACGGTATCTAATGACCGTTTATTACAATTAATTGGTGGTCGTCCAATGCAGGAAGCTTTTAGAGAAGCTGATAATGTATTACGTCAAGGGGTTCAAACAATCACTGACTTAATTGCTATACCAGCATTTATTAACCTTGACTTTGCCGATGTTTCTGCGGTTATGAAAAATCGTGGTAATGCTTTAATTGGTATCGGTATGTCTTCAGGTGATGATAAAGCTAAAGAAGCTGCTAAGCGAGCTATTTCTTCACCATTATTAGAAGTATCTGTTGCTGGGGCTAAAGATGCTATTATTAACGTAACAGGTGGACCAAATATTTCTTTATTTGATGCCAATATCGCATTAGAAACTATTTCTCAAGAAGTGGGAAATGATATTAATACATATTTAGGAATTGCTATTAATGAAAACTTAGATGATGAAATCATCGTTACAATTATCGCTACTGGTTTTGAAGATGATAATGCTGATGAATTTGATCCTCGTAGCAATGTATTAAAAAAACGTAGTGATGAAGATGTAGTGCCTTTATCTGCTCGTTTTAACGAAGATGAAGAAGATGATGATGAAGATGGAGATTTTCCACCTGCATTTATAAAAAATAGAAGAATCTAATAAGCTAACAAACGTTAGCTTATTTTTTAAATAGGAGGAAATGTGATGAAAAAAATAGGATTTATTGGAATGGGAAATATGGCTAGTGCAATAGCTGGAGGAATTATCAAAAGCGGTTTTATAAGTGGTGACTTGGTTTATGCTTTTGATATCGATAATTCTAAATTAGATGCTGTTAATAAAACTTATGGTATTAATGGTTGTACTAGTGAACAGGAATTAGTTAATCAGGTAGACATTGTCATTATGGCTGTTAAACCAAATATTGTTGAAAGTGTTATTAATAAAATCAAAGAAAATTTGCATAATAAAGCTATGATTTCAATTGTTGCTGGATATAATAATGATCGCTATAATGAATTATTATTGCCATCTTCAAGACACTTAACAGTAATGCCTAATACACCAGCATTAGTTTTAAAAGGAATGACATTATTAGAAAAAGAAAATTCATTGAGTGATGAAGAATTTACTTTTGCTAAAGAAATGTTTTCAAGTATTGGTCAAATTGCTATATTACCATCATATCAAATGCAAGCTGGTGGTAGCATTAGTGGTTGTGGTCCAGCTTTTGTCTATATGTTTATTGAAGCGATGGCTGATGGTGGTGTTAGTTTAGGACTGCCAAGAGATGTGGCTTATCAATTAGCTAGCCAAACATTAATCGGTTCTGGAACGATGCAACAGGAAACAAATTTACACCCGGGTGTTTTAAAAGATCAAGTTTGCTCACCTGGTGGTATTACGATCAAAGGGGTTGAAACTTTAGAAGAAAATGGTTTTCGAAATGCAGTGATCAAAGCTATTAAAATATCTAAATAACGGAGTATTTGCTCCGTTTTTTTTGTTTTTATATGCTTTTTATATTCACCTTTCTTGACATATTTTTGCTTGTTTGTTTGCTATGATAGTTAGGGGTGAAAATATGGAGGTATATATCGAACTGACTTATTTAGTGAATTTCATGTTAATTTTATTAGCGGTAGAAATGATGGCTATTTTACTAAATAAAGAATTATCTTATCGAATTGTTTTGAAGCATAGTTTTTATTTAAGTAGTGTTATTTTTTTATTGTATTTTGATTATTATGGCTGGTTGATTTTATTTATCTGGGCCATAATATTTGTATTTTTATACCACAAACAGGTTTTTTTGTATTATCCAGTTTTTATTTTTGTTTATTTTTCATTAGTTTATTTTTGCAGTTCAATTATCAAAGATGCCTTTATTTATAATGGTATTTTGATAACACCGATTGATGCTGGAGCGATTGGTTTATTGATCGTTGCTATGTTTACTGTTTTAATGCAAATATTGTTTATTATCTATTTAAAAAGAAAAGTACGAATTAATGAGTATTTGTATGATTTAGAAATTATGTATCAAAATCATAAGTATTTGATTAAAGGTTTTTTAGATAGTGGTAATGAAGTATATTATCAGGGATTTCCTTTGATTTTGATTAATCAAGAGATAATTGGGAAATATCAAACAATTGATGTTATTAATTTAGATGATTTAAGAAATGATGAAATTGAAGTTATTAAATTAGATTATTTGCTGGTTAATCATCAAAAGTTACAAGATATTTATGCTGGGATGATTGCTAATATTCAATATGATTGTCTTTTAAATAAAGTGCTAATGGGGGGAATATTATAATGATTAAATTTATTTTAAAATTAATCAATAAAACAAAATATCTTTATTATGTTGGCCGTCACGATATATTACCGCCGCCATTAAAAGGAAGAGAAGAAAAAGAAGCTTTAGAAAGATTAATGAAAGGTGATAGCAAAGCTCGTGATTTATTGATTGAACATAATTTACGACTAGTTGTTTATGTAGCTAAAAGATATGATACTAGTCAAAATGGTGGTATTGAGGATTTAATTAGTATTGGAACAATAGGTTTAGTTAAAGCAATCAACACATTTAAACCTGATAAAAATATAAAATTAGCGACTTATGCATCGAGGTGTATTGAAAATGAAATTTTAATGTTTTTAAGAAAGAATAATAAGTTACGTCATGAAATTTCATTAGATGAGCCTTTAAATATTGACTATGATGGTAATGAATTATTATTATCTGATATCATTGGTACTGATGAAGATTTAGTAAAAAATGAATTGGAACAAAATGATCAAAAAGCAATGTTTTATGAAGCGTTTAAGGATTTATCAAAGCGAGAAAAAGAGATTTTAATGTTTAGATATGGTTTAATGAATTATGACGAATTAACACAAAAAGATGTTGCTAAAATGATGGGCATATCACAGTCATATATTTCTAGATTAGAGAAAAAAATTATAAAAAAATTAAGAAATAAATTAAATTATAATGAAATAAAATAAGTATAATTTTGTCATATTTGCTAAAAATAAGTTTGAAAGAAGGCAAATATGAGTAATTTTCAAATTATTTTAAATGGTTATCATGAACCAGAAAGAAAACTTTCAACTAAAGAAACTTATCGTTTGATAGATAAATATCAAGCGACTAAAGATCCTAAAATTAAAGAACAACTAGTAAATGACAATATGAAATTAGTATTATCAATGACTAAACGTTTCTATGGACGGGTTGATAATGGAGAAGATTTATTTCAAGTAGGTATTGTAGGATTAATAAAAGCGATTGAAAACTTTAATACCAGTTATCAGCTGCAGTTTTCAACTTATGCTGTTCCATTGATCGTTGGTGAGATGAAACGATATTTACGCGATAACCACCAAATTAAGATTTCTCGTTCTATTAGAGATGTAGCTTATAAAGTATTGAAAATCAAAGATAAATATTTAGCTAAATTACAACGAGAACCAACTATTAATGAACTAGCCAAGGAATTATCAATTAAACCTAATGAAGTTGTTGAAGCTTTGTTATCTACTAATACTATTTCTTCTTTACAAGAAGAGGTAAAAAATGATGATGGTAATAATTTAAAAGTGATTGATTCTTTAAAAGATGAAAAAACAGATGTATCAAGAACTAAACAAAATATTGATTTATATGATGCAATAGATCATTTAAGTCCTAAAGAAAATAAGATTATTAAACAGCGCTATTTTGAGGGGTTATCGCAAAGTGAAATTGCTAAAGAATTATTTATTTCTCAAGCGCAGGTATCTCGAATCGAAAAAAAGGCGCTTAATAATCTACATAATTACCTTAAATAATGCATATATTTTAATGGTGATTTAATGAGATTTGTCAAACTACAGTCAAAGGATGTTGTAAATGTTGTAAATGGTTGTAAAATTGGGTTTATTAGTGATATTGAAATTGACTGGTGTACTAGAACAATTCAAGCAATCGTTGTTGAAAAAAGCAGCTTTTTAAAATTGCTTTGCTTTTTTAAAGAAGCTCCTTGTATTGTTATTCCCATTGAATGTGTAGTTAGTATTGGTGGCGATGTTATTTTAGTTACAATAGACCAGTAAAAAATGCTCCTTTTGTTTTTAACTTGATTTAATAATCCTTTAATGATATGAAATATTATGTTATAATGGACTAGAAATAAGTTAAGGAGGTTTATACTTCATGGGATACGGACAAAAAGTAAAGAAATGGTTTTTTGACGAAGACGGTGACGAAGTTGAAGAATATGAAGATGTAGAAATTGATACAGAACCAAAAACAAGTTTGTTTGAACAAGCTAAGTTTTCAAAAACTAGTGATGCAATTAAAGCTTTGAATGCTAATAAAGATAGTCAATTAATCTTATTTGAGCCTCGAGCTTTTGCAGAAACTCAAGATATTGCTAATTATTTAAAATTAAGAAAAGCAGCTGTAGTTAATTTACATCGCTTGCAAAAAGAGCAGTCTAAACGAGTTGTCGATTTCTTAAGTGGAGTCATCTATGCAATTGAAGGTGATATCCAAAGAATTGGACCTAGAATTTTCTTATGTACTCCTAAAAATATTGGGGTTTCTGGAACAATTGATTTAGATGATGAAGAAGCCGATGAATAATAAGTATTAGCCTAGCTAATACTTTTTCGTTGTGTTAGAACATTTTAAAGGTGAAGAAGTCTTTGTTAAAAAAGTTTTGGAATATAGAGATCAAGCTTTATATAAACAAAGACTTATCTTAACTAAATTTTTAAACCCATATCATCAATCAATTGTTTATTCAATAATTGGCAATAATGAAGATTTAATTGTCAAAGAAGCTGGCGGTATGGATAATAGTGAAATGAAAAGAATGATTATTGCCCCAGTCTTTTATGAAATTGAAGATCAAGATTTTGAAATTGCTTTAGTAAAGATAAAATATGCCCAATCATTTGGTAAATTAACTCATCGTGATATTTTAGGGGCATTGATGTCATTAGGGGTTAAAAGAGAGTTATTTGGTGACATTTATGAATATCAAGATGATTTTTATGTAGCGATGGATCAAAAAATATATGAATATGTTAAAGATAATTTGACCAAAATAAAACGTAGTAAAGTTAAAACTAGTTTAAGTGATGAAAAAATTATCATCGAACATCAATATGTAATGAAAACATTTATTGTTTCTTCATTACGTTTAGATAAAGTAGTTGCTACAATATATGGTCTACCTAGAAGTAAGGCAGTTAGCTATATTCGCTCAGGTTTTGTAAAAGTTAATCATAAAGAAGTTGAAGAAATAAATTATTTGTGTAATAATAGTGATATAATATCGTTAAGACGGCATGGAAGGGTTAAATTTGTCGATACTAAGCGACTTACAAAACAGAATAATCATGTTGTTGAGGGGTATTTTTATAAGTAGGGAGTTGATACGATGAGTGATTTTAAAAAGCAGTTAATGGGTTATAATGTTCATGAAGTTGACTATAAGATTGATGATTATCTTAAACAAATAGAAAACTTAAAAAGACAAGTTGCTAGTTTAACTGAAGAATTAGATCGTGTTAAAGAACAAAACTCATTGTTACAACATCGTGTCAATATAACTGAAAAGACTAATGAGGAAATTGCTCGTTTAGCTTTAAAAGAAGCTAGTGAATTAATTGATAAGGCTAAACGAAATGCAAATATGATTTTAAAGGAATCATTAGATTATGTTCGAAATCTATCAAGTGAAATGAGCGATTTCAAAGATCAGGCAATTAGATTTAGAGCTTCAGTGCAAAAAATGTCTCAGGATATTTTGGATTCAATAGATAATTCTGAAGTTTTTAATTTAATTAACGAAGATGAAGAAAATGATAAATACGATGAAAGAGACAGTTTATAGTAAGATGTTTCTAGAGAGCTGATGGCTGGTGGAAATCAGTAACTATTATTATAATGAATCACTCTGGAGTAGCGCCTTGAAATTAGTAGGGGTCGCCGTTGATTGCGTTAAAATCTCAAGTGCGTGTTTAAGTTTGATAACACGAATTAAGGTGGTACCGCGGTTTATTCGTCCTTTTGTATAAAAGGACTTTTTTTATTAGTTTAATTTGGAGGAAAGAAAGAGATGAATTACAAAGACACTTTATTGATGCCAAAAACTGATTTTGAAATGCGAGGGAATCTTCCTAAAAAAGAACCTAAGTATGTAGAACGTTGGCAAGAAGCAAACATGTATGAAAAAGTACTTGAACAAAACAAAGGAAATGAAGAATTTGTTTTCCATGATGGTCCACCATATGCCAATGGTAATATGCATATGGGACATATGTTGAACAAAGTTATTAAAGACGTAATTGTTCGTTATAAAAATATGAATGGAATTTATACACCATATATTCCAGGCTGGGATACTCATGGTTTACCAATTGAAAATGCTATTCAAAAATTAGGGGTAAATCGTAAAGAAATG
Source organism: Erysipelatoclostridium sp. An173 (assembly GCF_002160495.1). GTDB lineage: Bacteria > Bacillota_I > Bacilli_A > Erysipelotrichales > Coprobacillaceae > Thomasclavelia > Thomasclavelia merdavium. Next base: position 140,845 of record NZ_NFKR01000002.1, read on the forward strand.
TCAACTGCTGATTTTAGAGAAAAATGTAAAGAATATGCTTATCAGCAAGTTGATAAACAAAAAGAGCAATTAATTAGAATGGGGACATTTGCAGATTATAAACATCCATATTTAACATTAATGCCTGAATTTGAAGCAAATCAAATCGATGTTTTTGCTAAAATGGCTATGGATGGATTAATCTTTAAAGGTTTAAAACCAGTATACTGGTCACCATCTAGTGAATCAGCATTAGCTGAAGCTGAAATCGAATACCATGATATTAAAAGTCCAACTATTTATGTAAAATTCCAAGTTAAAGATGGTAAAGGAATTTTAGATAATGATACTTATTTTGTAATCTGGACAACTACACCATGGACAATTCCTGCCAACTTAGCAATCTGTTTAAATGAAAATTTCAATTATGCAGTTGTTGATACACCTAAAGGTAAATTAATTGTTTTAGATGAATTAGTTGATTCATTAATGGAAAAATTTGAAATTACTGAATATAAAGTAATCAAACACTATAAAGGTAGTGAATTAGAAATGATTACTTGTCAACATCCTTTATATGATCGTGAATCATTAATTATTTTAGGTGACCACGTTACAACTGATGCCGGTACTGGATGCGTTCATACAGCGCCAGGTTTTGGGGCTGACGACTTTTATGTAGGTCAAAAATATGGTCTACCAGCTTATTGTAATGTTGATGAACATGGCTGCATGATGGAAGAATGCGGTGAATGGTTAGCAGGACAATATGTTGATGATGCTAATAAAACAGTAACTTTAAAATTAGATGAACTAGGTGTTTTATTAAAACTTGAATTTATTAAACATAGTTATCCTCATGACTGGAGAACTAAAAAACCAATTATCTTTAGAGCAACTGATCAATGGTTCTGTTCATTAGATAAAATTAGAGATAAATTATTAAATGAAATTGATAAAGTTAACTGGTTGAATGAATGGGGTCATATTCGTATTTATAATATGATCAAAGAACGTGGTGACTGGTGTATTTCTCGTCAAAGATCTTGGGGTGTACCAATTCCAATTATCTATTGTGAAGATGGTACGCCAATCATGGAAGAAAAAGTGTTTAAACATATTTCTGATTTATTTAGAAAATATGGTTCAAATGTCTGGTTTGAACGTGATGAAAAAGATTTATTACCTGCAGGATATACAAATGAACATTCACCAAATGGTATTTTTAAAAAAGAAAAAGATATCATGGATGTTTGGTTTGATTCAGGATCAAGTCATACTGGATGTATGATTGAACGTGGTTATCGTTATCCAGTTGATTTATACTTTGAAGGAAGCGACCAATATCGTGGCTGGTTTAACTCTTCATTAATTGTTGGTACGGCTGCTCATGGTCAAGCACCATATAAAACAGTTTTATCTCATGGATTTGTTTTAGATGGTAAAGGAAACAAGATGTCTAAATCATTAGGTAATACTGTTGATCCAATTAAATTAGTTAATCAATTTGGTGCTGATATTGTTAGACTTTGGGCAACTTCTGTTGCTTATCAGCAAGATGTTAGAATTAGTAATGATATTATGAAACAAATTTCTGAAAACTATCGTAAAATTAGAAATACAATGCGTTTCGTTCTTGGAAATTTAAATGATTTTAAAGAAAATGATTTAGTAGCTATTAAAGATTTAGCACCAGTAGATCGCTATATGTTAGCAGAGTTAAATGATTTAATTGATGGTTATAATAATGCTTATGAAAACTTTGATTTTGCAGAAGCAAACCAATTGATCTTAAATTATTTCACTAACTTATTAAGTTCATTCTATATGGACTTTACTAAAGATATTCTTTATATCGAAAAAGCTGATAGTTTAAGAAGACGTCAAGTTCAAACGGTATTATATTATCACGCTAAAATCATGATGAAATTAATTTCACCAGTATTAGTATTTACTGCTGAAGAATTACATGATCATTTCCATTGTGATGAAAATAAAGCAGAATCAGTATTCTTAGAACCAGCTTATCAAAAAATTGAATTAGAAGATAGCGAAAGCTTAAAAGAATACTTTAAACGTTTCTTAGATTTACGTAAAGATGTTTTAAAAGCATTAGAACAATTACGTAATGATAAAGTAATTAAATCTAATATGGAAGCTAAAGTAACTATTTCTTTAAAAGATGATTATAAAGATATGGAAAAATTAGCTGATGATTTAAAACAATTATTTATTGTTGCTAAAGTTAATTTAGTAGAAGATACTACTTTAGAAGAATTTGATAGTGCTTATATTAAAGCAGAAAAATTCAATGGACATCAATGTCCACGTTGCTGGAATTACTTTGATGAAGATGAAATGGAAGGCGAATTATGCCATCGTTGTCATGATGTAATTAATGGTTAATTAGATAAAATACCCCAAGCTGTATATTACAACTTGGGGTTTAGTGCGTTTTAAGAATATTTTTTGCAATTTATTGGCTTGATTTAATAAAATAATATTGTTGAAAAGAGTCGAAAGTGCTAAAATAAACTAGCAAATAACCTTAATAATTAAATCGAGGGAATTATAGATTGGGAAAATAATTTTATATGGGAGGAAAATTAATGGTTAAAAAATTATTAGTTGCCATTATTATGGTAATAAGTATTTTTACTAGTAATATACCAGTAAAAGCTTTAGAAAATAGTGAACCAATCACAACTTTATCATGCCAATATGCTGTGGCAATCGATGCTAAATCAGGGCTGGTATTATACAATAAAAACATGGATGAAAGAATGTATCCGGCTAGTATGACTAAAGTCATGACTGTAATTGTGGCATTAGAGATGATGAAAGATACATCAACAACGACAGTTATTACTCAAAGTGATATTGATACAGTTTGGGAAACAGGAGCATCTTCAGCTAATTTTGAAGTTGGTGAAGTAGTTACATATGAAGATCTTTTATATGGAGCAATATTGCCAAGTGGTGCTGATGCTACTAGAGCATTAGCTAATAATTTATGTGGTTCTCAAGAAGCTTTTGTTGCTAAAATGAATGAATTAGCTGGTGAGTTAGGATTAAAAGATACTCATTTTGTAAATACTACAGGTATTCATGATGATAACCATTATACTACTGCTCATGATATGGCTTTAATTGTTAAACATGCGATTGAAAATGATAAGTTTAGAGAAATATATGGTCAACGTTATCATACTTCATCTAATGGATTACATCAGTGGGTTAATAAATCGATTTATAATGCGCGTCGAGCTGGAATAGATATTACTAATATTTTAGGATGTAAAAGTGGTTATACTAATCAAGCTAAAAACTGTTTATCAAGTCTAGATACTGTTAACGGTAATGAAATTATCACTATTGTAGCACATAGTACTAATGAAGTAAGAACAAGTGCAGCAGTTTGTGATACTTTAGATATTATGAACTATGTAGGACAGCGTTATTCTTTGCAAAATATCTTAACAAAGGGTAATGAAGTTGACACTTTAAAAGTAGATTTAGCTAAAGATAATAAATCAGTAGTAATTACTAATCAAAATGATGCAACAGCTTTTTTACCAAATAATTTTAATTTAGAAGAGCTGGATTATCGATATTCATTTGATAAATTAAAAGCACCATTAAAAAAAGGAACTAAAGTTGGAAATCTAGAAGTATATTATGGTGATTATTTATTATATGAAGAAGATTATTTGACAACTGAAGCTATTGAAAAAGATACTGTCAAAGAAGTTACTAATAATGTTATTGATTTTATTTTCCCATATGGAATTGCTATTGTTTTAGTTGTTATATATATTTTAATTTTAAGATTTAAACCAAAACGTAGAAGAGTCTAAAGACTCTTTTTTTTAAAATTTAAATGACACACTTTTAAGAACAGCTAGGTATTTTGAATGAAATTTAATATAATGTATTTTACAAAATTAATAAATATGGGAGATATTAAAAATTAATAATTTTTAGGGGAGAGGTAGTTGTTATGCAGGTTGTCATTTTAAATAATGATAAAAAATTTCTTGATCAAATCAGAAATGAAATATATCAAATAGATCCGTTGATTGAAGTAGTTGTTTATAATGATGCTACAAAGTTTTTAGAGGACTTTGAGTTATTTTTAGATTATAGTATTTTTATTGTTGATATTCTTTTTTATAATGAAAATGGAATAGAGCTTGCTAAAAAGATCAATAATCAAATAAATGGTGCGCAAATTATTTTTGTTAGTAATTATGTTAATGTTATTAGCGAAATTTATGAAACTAAACACTGTTATTTTATCTATAAACCAAGTCTAGAAAAGTACTTATTTAAAGCATTAAAAAGAGCTATTAACAATATTAGAGAAAGTAAAAATAATATCTTGATAAACTGCCGTGGTAAAAAAATAGTTATTTCGTTATCAGAAATTATTTATTTTGAAAGAGATCTAAGAAGAACTATTATTCATTTAAATAATACTCAATATTATACTTATGATAAATTTCAATCTTTTTTAGATTTAGTACCAGATAATTTTTTTGAATGTCATCGTAGTTTTATTGTTAATTTTAATGAAGTAAGGGAACATCAAAGAAATCGTTTTATTTTAAAAAATAACGTAGTAATTCCTATTAGTCGTAGTCACGAAAAACAGGCAAAAGATGCTTTTGAAAACTATTTAATGTATAGCCAATAAAAAAATGAGCAAAATGCTCATTTTTTTTGACTGTTTTTATCTACGATTCGATCTAAACCATAACCAATAACTCTGCCAATTAAAGCAGTAATCAAAAATATTAATGCCATCCAGGAACTTACAGAACCAAAGAAATACTGAAATGCAAAATAGATAATTCCAATAGCTAAACCTAATGATGTTCCTAAGTTCATGAAAATAGTACTTTTTTCTTCCATTATTTCACTCCTCAATAAAGAAATTATACCACAACTTTATAAGCATACAAGAAAAATATGTGCTATAATACGTTTGAAAAATGGAGTGATTAAATGATAAATACAATTATATTTGATTTAGATGGTACTTTGGTAGATTCTTTAGTTGATTTAGCTAACACAACTAACCAGATTCTTCAAGAATACAATTATCCAACCTATCCAGTTGATAAATATCGTCACTTTGTAGGTAATGGTATTATTAAGCTGATTGAACGTGTTTTACCACAAGATGGTCAGGATAAGATATCAGAATTTAAAAAACGTTTCGATCAATTATATGAACAAAAATGTCTTGAAAATACTAAGCCATATCCAGGAATTAAAGAATTAGTCGATGATTTGGTTAATAAAGGTTATAATTTAGCAGTAGTAACAAATAAACCACACGATCATGCGGTAAAAATTGTTAAAACTTTATTTCCTGATTGTTTTGATTATGTTTTTGGTAATAATCCATTACAGCCAAAAAAACCAGATCCTTGTCTAACTAATCTGGCAATTAGTTTACTTGATGTTAAAAAAAATCAAGTAGTATATATTGGTGATAGTGATGTTGATATGCAAACTGCTTTAAATACTAAAGTAAAATCAATAGGAGTTGCCTGGGGTTTTCGTGGACGTGAGGAATTATTAGCAAGTGGTGCTGATGCTGTTGCTAATCAAGCTAATGATATTATGGAGATAATTGATGATTGGAATAAGTAGTTGTTTGGCTGGCTGTAAATGTACTTATAAAGGTAGTGATAACTTAATTGATGAAGCCAAACAATTGGTTGATGATGGTAAAGCTGTTTTGATTTGTCCAGAAGTTTTAGGGAATTTAGGGACCCCTCGATTGCCTTGTGAAATAATAGGTGATCGGGTAATTGATATTGAAGGTAATGATAAAACAGAAGCCTATCGATTAGGTGCAAAAAAAGCATTAGAAATTTTAAAAGAAAATCATGTTGAAGTAGTCTTGATGAAAGCAAAAAGTCCTAGTTGTGGCAAAGGGTTTATTTATGATGGTACTTTTTCACATCGACTTGTAAAAGGTGATGGTATTACTTGCCAATTATTACAAAACCATGGCATAATAGTATATAGTGAAGATGAAATAGAAGATTTTTTAAAATTTATAGAAAAGAGGTTATAAAAATGGGGCATATTTTAAAAGTCAAACCAGTATTTAAAGAAATGATTTGGGGTGGACACAAATTAAAAGATGTTTACGGTTTTGATATTCCAAGTGATCATACTGGTGAATGCTGGGCAATTTCAGCTCATAAAAACGGTGATTGTACAATTTCTGGTGGTGAATTTGATGGTAAAACATTATCACAACTATGGCAAGAACATCGTGAATTATTTGGAAATATCGAAGGTGAAGAATTTCCATTATTAATCAAAATTATTGATGCTTGTAATGATTTATCAGTTCAAGTTCATCCTAATGATGAATATGCAAAAGTTCATGAAAATTCATTAGGTAAAACAGAATGCTGGTATGTTTTAGGTGTTGATGAAGGAACACAAATGGTTATGGGACATCATGCTAAAACAAAAGAAGAATTAGTTAAAGCAATTGAAAATGATGATTATGATAATTTATTAAATAAATTTCCAATTAAAGAGGGAGACTTTTTCTATATTCCTTCAGGAACTATTCATGCAATTTGCAGTGGTTCATTAATTTATGAAGCTCAACAATCTTCAGATATTACATATCGTGTATATGATTATCATCGTAAAGATGCAAATGGTAATGAAAGAGAATTGCATGTACAACAATCAATTGATGTATCAACAGTTCCTTATCAGCCATATTCACTAGCAAATCAAGAAGTTAGTGATTTACAAAACGGAATAGCTACTAAATTAGTATCTAGTGAATTCTTTACACTTACTAAATATGAAATGAATGGTGAAAATACAATCAATAACGATAAACCTTTCCAAATGGTTACTGTCATCAAAGGTAATGGGACAATTGATGGAAATGACGTAAAAATGGGTGATAACTTTGTTGTATGCAGTGACCAGGATGCTGTTGTATACGACGGTAATATGACTGTAATGATCTGTACTTTATAATATGCAGTGTAGTAATTGTGGTCATGAGTTTAAACCCAACTCATTTGCTTATAAAGCTCGTCAAAGATGTCCAGAATGTGGAACAATAATGCAGATTCAATTTCCTCCGGGTATTGGATTTATACCAGTAATTATCGCTTTTATTGTTGCTGTTTACGTAGTAACAGTAATTGGTTATGATTTAATAGTTGGTTTAAGTATTTTTGTTTTAGTATATTGGCCAATAGAAATTATTATGGACCTTATTTTAATATATTTTGATCAATATCAATTACATGAATTAGATCGTTAATTAAAGGAGAAAGTATGAAATTTAAATGTATTCATTGCAATATTAATATTACTGATATTGAACGCAGTGTAGATTTTTATCAAAAAGCTTTAGGTATGAAAGTTGTTCGTACTAAAGAAGCAAGCGATGGTAGCTTTATTTTAACTTATTTAAATGATGGAGAATCAGATTTTGAAATTGAATTAACATGGTTAAAAGATCATCCTCAAGCTTATGAATTAGGTGAAAATGAAAGTCATATTTGTTTTGAAGTAGAGGATTATCAAAAAGCATATCAGCTACACAAGGATATGGGTTGTATTTGTTTTGAAAATAAAGCAATGGGATTATATTTTATCCATGATCCTGATGATTACTGGATTGAAATATTGCCAAAAAAATAAGAAATTAATTTTAATTGATTAATTATATTTAGACAAATCTAAATATAACACTTGATTTTTTATTGTGATTATTATATGATGATTTTGTCAAATATTCCAAAAGAAAAGGATGAGCTGCTACTCATCCTTTTCGCTGTTTTACGGGTCATAGATTATGTTAGTCTAATTTATTAGACTTTATTAAATATATTATTAAAAATAGGATAATCAAATATTCCATTTAGAGGAACATCTCCTATTTTAGTGGTGACCCGCTGGTAGAAAATAAACATCTTTCTATCCTCCCTCCATTAAAACAGCTGGTGCACCATACCTATATTATACTTCAAAGGATAATAATTTTTGTCTCAACTTCATTATAAATTTGTATCAGTAATGTTTAAAAAATAATTATTTTATTTGTAGAGTAAGAGATGATTTTGATAAAAACACTTGATTATTTTATGTGATTATTATATGATGTTTTTGTCAATATTCTAGATGAAAATAATAAGTTGATTTATGGGTCAAAGATATTTTTAGTCTAGTTTATTAGACTTTATTAAATATATTATTAAAAATAGGATAATCAAATATTTCAAACAAAAAAGATGAGTTGCTCCTCATCTTTTTTGCTTTTAAAAAAATATTATTAGTTCAGTTTATTAGAGTTTTATTAAATAAAGAATTAAAATAGGATAGTAAATATTCTTTTTAGAAAGACATTCTCTATTTTATAGATGACTTGCTGGTAGAAAATAAATGTCTTTCTATCCTCTCCATTAAAATAACTGGTGTATTATAGCTAGATATTTTTAATAATAGTAATTGTGTTTTAACATTATAAATATGTATTAAAAAAGATATCAATTAAATGATATCTTTTAATACGTTTTTAAACAATTGATCAAATTCCGGTTTAGCACGTTTTAAACTAACTGGTCTTCCATCTCTAGTCATAAAGCAATGCCTTGAAGTACCAGTAGTACATAGCTTATTATTTTGATTATAAATTTCATATTTAAAAGCGAAACGAACACCAGTATAGTCAGTTACGCTTACTTTGATAGTAGCTAAATCATCAAAGTACATCATATTTAGATATTGACAATTTACTTCTAAGACAGGGGAGATGATTCCTTCATCTTCCATTTTTTTATATGTTAAACCGATTTGGTTCATATAGTCAATACGCGCTTCTTCGAACCAGCGAATATAATTGGAATGATGAATAATTCCCATTTGATCTGTTTCGTAGTATTTAGCTAAATGTTGATATGGTTTGATCATAATAAATTAAATTCTTCTCCTTCATATTTTATTTTGATAATATTATGATATTGATTTAGTGGTGGATTATCAATAGCTTCAAGCATTTTTTGAGTACTTTCAGTAAAATGCATAGGTAATACATATTTAATGGTTACATTTTTTAAAATATAATCCATTCCCCACCAGATTGTTTCTTCTAATCGAGGATCTAAAGCAGTCATTAATAAGTCAAAATGGATATTTTTGATTTTATTAATTTCTTGTTTAAAAGTGTTTTCTTGATATTTGTTATCTTCATCTGGTTCACCAATCCAGTGCCACCAGTGTAAATCACCACCATGATATAGATATTTGTCTTCAACATTAACAACAAAGGCCACTCCTAAATCAGTCGATAATAATGTTTGAATTTTTAAGTCATCAATTTGATAAGATTTATTAGGAGCTACTTTTATTCCTTTATTATTAATACCTTGATCGATAATATATGTAATATTAGGATGATCGATATGATAAATTTCAGGATTATAGTGATCGTAGTGATTATGGGAAACAAAAACATAAAGAGGTTTTGATTTATTTAATTTAGGAATATTTCCCAGGTAATAATCGAATAATAACAAATGATGTTCTAATTCAACTAGGAAACCACTATTATAAAGATAAGTTATTTTCATTTTTACCTCCAAAAAAAGGGAGATTACTCTCCCTCATCATAGTTTGCAACGTTATGATAGATATGGTCAACATCATCACAATCATTAAGATTGTTCATTAGTCTTTCGAATAATTCCATATCTTCACCTTCAAGTTCAACTGTTTCTTGAGGAACTGTTTGAATTTCATCGATATCAAATTCAACATCAGCTTTTACCCCTTCGATAGCTTCCTTGATTTTATTTAAATCTGATGGTTCTCCAATAACTTTAATTGATCCATCATCTTCACTAATTATATCTCTAGCATCGATTTCTGCCATTACTAAAGCATCTAAAACTGCTTCTTCATCCAATCCTTTAAAGCTTACTACAGACATTGTATCATATTGATAAGCAACTGAACCTTCATTTCCTAATTTAGCTTTAGATTTAGTGAATGCTGGACGTACTTGTGAAATAGTACGATTAATATTGTCAGTTAAACAATTAACAATTAAAGTCGCACCACCAGCTGCATAACCTTCAAATACTTTTTCTTCATAATTTTCAGTTACACCACTTTTTACTTTATCAACTGCTCTTTTGATAACATCAGCAGGTACTTGTTCTTTTTTAGCTTTTTCAATTATTCTTCTTAAAGCAAGGTTTCCATCGGGTTCTGGACCACCAGCTTTAGCAATTAAATAAATTTCTTTACCATAACGTGAGTATAGTTTAGCTTTTTTAGCAGCTGTTTTGGCCATTGCCACTTTACGCACTTCATGTGCTCTACCCATAAATAATTCCTCCTTAAAGTGATAAATTCTTTTAAATTATACACTTATCATCTAATATTATCAAGTAGCGTTTTTATCCTGATTTATTGTTATTTATCCCATTATAGCTCAATTATTCATAAAACTAGCTATAATATATGTAGAGGTGGTAAATATGAACTGGCTTTATATAATTAAAAAAGATAATAGTTCATGGTTAGCTAAAATAATTTGTATTATTTTATATGGTGCAATATATTTAGTAGTTATTTTATTAGCAAGTAACTTATTTTATAGTTGGCGTTACTTAATTACTGCATTAATTTTTTTATATTTTATCTTATTTATAATACCTGCATTTGTTTATCCGTTTTGGGCTGTTAGTGAAGATAAGCTTGTTTTAGTATATTTAAATAATTACCGACAAAAATGGCGTTATATACTTACTCGTAAGGCAAACTTAATTATTCCTTTTACAGTAATTGATAAAATAAAAATTAGTTACGTTAAAACATCAGCGACTTTTATTTATAATAATGGTTATAGTTTAATTTTTGAAATTCAATTGATTGATGGTAATATTATTAAAATGGATGCGTTGTTTAATGCGGATAAAACTAAGTTTGTAGCAGCAATTAGATATATGCAAAAACATGGAGTAAAGTTTGAAGATCACTTAAAGTTAATTAAAGCAATTGAATCAGGTTATAATTTATATCAATATATTCAAAAATTAGAGGTTTAAAAAGATGTTAAATATTTATATCAGCAATAATATAGAATATTGGCGTGAAAAATTAAGATTTTTAGATCAAAAAGTAAAATGTTATGAAAATTTTGATTTAAGTATCAACTATAATTTAGGTATTTGTGATTCAATAGATGACTTGATTAAATTAAAAGATATTAATAATAAGTGTATTTTAATTTTTATAATTGATAATTATGAACAGATTTTTGAATATCAGAAATTTAATATTCATTATTATTTAAGAAAGAATTTTTTTGAAAAAGATATTGAAAAAATAAAGGACTCTTTAATAGCATTATTAAAGAATAAAAATAAAGTGATTAAATATAAAAGTGGCTTAATTGAATATGAGATTAATATTGATAATATATTATATATTGAATCATATCGTAATGAAATTATTATTCATACTAAGCTTCTTGATTATTCTCGTCGCTTTTCTTTAAAGAAAATTTTAAAAGAACTTGATAATCGTTTTGTTCAATGCCATAAATCTTATCTTGTTAATATTGAAAATGTAACTAACTTGTTTTATGACCATTTAGAGATTAATAATATAATAAAAATACCAGTAGGCAGAAAATATCAACTATTAGTTAAAAATAAGTATCAAAATTATCAAAATAGAAACTTTTAATAAAATCTGGATATAGTTGTATATCTAGATTTTTTAATTATTAACCCCCTATAAATAAGATTATAAATAAAAAATATGCTTATTAATAGCAACAAAAAAAACTTGATGAAATATTAAGATTAATCATCTTGAAATAGTATTTTATTGTGCTATAATCAAGTAACTACAAGGAGATTTTTTTATGAATACAACAATCATAATCGGTGCTGGAGCAAGTGGTTTATTATGCGGTCATGAACTGGCAAAAACAGGTGAAAACGTGATTATATTAGAACAGTCTAATAAATCAGGTAGAAAAATATTAGCTAGTGGTAATGGTCGTTGTAATTTATCGAACACTGATTTACAAATGAAATATTATAATACAGATGATTGGCGAATTGCTGCTATAATTAATAATTTTGATGCTAAAAAGTATTTTGAAAAAATTGGGGTGCTGGTTAGGCAAAATGGTAAACTGCTTTATCCGCGATCTAATCAAAGTTTAACTGTTAAAAATGCTTTAATGAATAATTATAATAATGTAGCTTTGATTGAAAATTGCGAAGCTTTAAAAATTACAAAACAGGGAAAAGGCTATGTAGTAACAACAACATTAGGTGATTATTATGGCGATAATATTGTTATTGCAACTGGTTCGCCAGCTTCATTATTATCAGGAAAAAATAATTATGATTTAGTTAAACAATTAGGTTTAAAAATAACAAAATTATATCCAAGTCTGGTGCAATTAAAAACTAAACCTGCTTATCGTAGCTTAAAAGGCGTTCGAGTTAAATGTATTGCTCATTTGTATGTAGATAAGCAGCTGATTGAAAGCCAGGAAGGTGAAGTTTTGTTTAGTGAAAATGGGTTATCAGGAATTTGTATTATGCAACTTTCCAGGTTGTTACCACATTATCAAGGTATAAAAGAAATATCGTTAGATTTAATGCCAGACTACGGTCAAAAAGAATTAGCTGATTTATTGCAAAAAAGAAGGCAGGATTTTAATGATTATTATCTAGCGGGTATTTTTAATGATAAATTAGCTAAAGTATTAGAAAATGTTGCTAATTTAAAAGATTGGCGTTTTTTAATAAAAGATACTTATGGCATTGAAAAAGCCCAAGTAATCAGTGGTGGTGTTAGTTTGGAAGAAGTAAATGAAAATCTAGAAGTAAATAAATATCCAAATATCTATTTAACAGGTGAATTGTTAGATGTTGACGGTGATTGTGGCGGCTATAATCTTCATTTTGCCTTTGCTTCGGGTTATCATGTGGCCAAAACAATTATAAATGGAAAAGAGGGATTAGATGCTACAAATAAATAATGTGATGGTTCCTTTAGATACAACTGACTATCAAAAAGTTATATCACAACAACTAAATATTTCTAAAAATAAGATTCGTGATGTTAAGTTAGTTAAACAGGCGGTGGACGCTAGAAGAAAAAATAAAGTTCATTTTGTTTGCAGCTTCACTTTTAATATTGACAATGAAGATCTTGTAATAGCAAAACGACCTAAATTACAGTTGTCAAAAGTAAAACCATATAATTATCCTGTGTTGAAAGCAACTGATGATCATATCGTTGTTGTTGGTAGTGGTCCAGCAGGATTATTTTGTGCCTATAGTTTGGCTAGAGCACATCAAAAAGTTACTTTAATTGAACGTGGTAGTGCAGTTGATAAACGAAAAAATGATATCGATCATTTTTTTAAAACAGGTAAGTTGAATCCTGAAAGCAATGTTCAATTTGGTGAAGGTGGTGCTGGTACATTTAGTGATGGAAAACTAACAACTGGTGTTAAGGATTATCGAAAACGTTTTATTTTAGAAACATTTGTAGAACATGGGGCTAATGATGATATATTATATTCTAATAAACCACATGTTGGTACTGATTATTTAATAAATGTTGTTGCTAATATGCGTAAGACAATTCAAAAAAACGGTGGAACGGTTTTATTTGATACAAAGCTTGTTGATTTAGAACTTGAAAATAATCAAGTAAAAAAAATAATTATTGAAAAAAATGGTCAGGTAGAAAAAATGTCTGTTGATAAACTAGTATTAGCAATAGGTCATAGTGCTCGAGATACCTATGAGATGCTTTATCAAAAAGGTTTAGAAATTAGTCAAAAACCATTTGCAGTTGGTTTTAGAATCGAGCATTTACAATCATTTATAAATGTTCATCAATATGGAAAATTTGCTAGTCATCCTCGTTTAAAAGCGGCTGATTATAAACTAGCAGTTAAAACAAGCAGTGGTCGTGGTGTTTATACATTTTGTATGTGTCCAGGAGGTCAGGTAATTAATTCAAGTAGTGAAGAAGGTGGTCTAGTTGTAAACGGAATGAGCAATCAGGCCCGTGATGATAAAAATGCCAATAGTGCTATTTTAGTTACAGTTGGACCTGATGATTTTGATAGTGATCATCCTTTGGCTGGTGTTAGTTTTCAACGTCAGTTAGAACAAAAAGCCTTTGAATTAGGTGGTCAAAATTATCATGTGCCAGTGATGCGAGTTGAAGATTATATAAATAATACAATTGCTTTAACAAGTGAAGAAGTTAATTGTAGTGTTTTACCAGCTGTCAAATATGCTAATTTAAATGAGTTGTTTCCAGAACCAATTAACCAGGCTTTAAAAGAAGGATTACAATTAATGGAACAAAAATTTTCTGGATTTACCAATCAGGCAATGTTATCGGGAGTTGAATCTCGCTCTTCTTCGCCAGTAAGATTTTATCGGGATAATAATTATCGAAGCAACATTACTAATATTTATCCAATTGGGGAAGGAGCTGGTTATGCTGGAGGAATTATGTCTAGTGCTATTGATGGTTTAAAATGCAGTGAGATTCTTTTAAAAGAAGAAAGCTGTATTTAGGAGGGAAGTATGAAAGTTTTAACGATAGGATTAAATAAGACACATCATGTGATGCGTCCAACCCGTAAAATTGCCTTGAGCTTTTTATTGGTAATTTTCATTGGCTCTGTTTTATTAACTCTGCCAATAAGTAATAATGACGGTCTAACAAGCTATTTAAATAACTTGTTTATTGCAACTTCAGCAACTTGTGTTACTGGACTGGTTCCAGTAACCCCTAGTGAGCAATATAGTTTATTTGGACAGATAGTAATTATTATATTGATTCAAATTGGCGGTTTAGGTTTTTTAACATTTTTAAATTTATTGTTAATGAAATTAAAAAAGAAAATTTCTTTAACTAATAAAGTAGTATTACAAGAAGCTTTTAATCAGCCGACATTAAATAATATTCCTAAATTCGTGAAAAATGTAATTAAATATACATTTATCGTAGAAGGAATTGGAGCTATTTTATTATCGTTTGTATTTATCCCTGATCATGGGGTTATTAAGGGTATATACTATTCGATATTTCATGCAATTTCAGCCTTTTGTAATGCCGGATTTGATGTTTTAGGTAGTAATTCATTAATTGGTTATCAAACTAACTGGTTAATTAATTTAGTTATACCTGGTTTGATTATCATGGGTGGTTTAGGATTCATTGTCTGGTTTGATATTGCTGCTTGTATTAAAAAGGAATTTAAAAGACATACTAAATTTAATAAAAAACATCTGTTTACAAGCTTTTCTTTGCACACAAAGTTAGTTTTAATTGCAACAGCATCATTATTAATTGGTGGAGCAGTAATATTCTATTTATGTGAGTTCAATAATCCTAAAACAATTGGAAATTTAAATTTAATTGATCAGATTCAGATTTCCTGGTTTCAATCAGCAACCTTAAGAACAGCTGGATTTGCATCTGTAGATATGGCTAGTTTGCATCCAGCTACTAAATTTATGATGTGTATTGTAATGTTTATTGGTGGTTCGCCAGCAGGAACTGCAGGAGGAATTAAAACAGTTACTTTCGCGCTTGGTATTTTAGAAGTATATAATATTTATCATGGGCGTAAAGAGGTTACCGTTTTTACTCGACGAATTCCTAAACATTTAATAGTACGTTCTTTTGCGATTATTTCAATGGCAGTATCTTTAGTTATCGGTGGTATCTTTATCTTGTCATTAAGTGAAACGGCAGAATTTATTGATATTTGCTTTGAGGTAGTTTCAGCTTTTGCAACAGTTGGCTTAAGTGCTTCATTAACACCGGTATTAACGGACATTGGTAAGATTGTAATTATAATTTTAATGTATGTAGGTCGAATTGGACCAATTACGATGATAATTTCATTTGCACGTAAATCGTATTTAAGATCAAGTAAGAAGGAAGTAAGATATCCTGATGGTGATATTTTACTAGGATAATGAGGTGGAAAAGATGGATAATAAACAATATGCAGTATTAGGATTAGGAATTTTTGGATCAACAGTAGCAACTACTTTAGCTAATCATGGTTATGAAGTAATTGTCATTGATAAAGATCCTATTTGTGTTCAAAGAATTGCTGATGAAGTAACTAAAGCAATTGTTGGTGATGTAACTGACATTGAAGAACTTCAAGCAGCTGGAATTGGTGATAGTGATGTTGCAATTGTAGCAATTGGAACTCATTTAGAAGAAGCTGTTTTAGCGACAATGAATCTTAAGGAATTAGGTATTCCTTATGTAATTGCTAAAGCTAAAAATAAACAATTTATGAAAATCTTAGAAAAAGTTGGTGCTAATCGTGTTATTAGAGCTGAAAAGGAAATGGGAATAAAGGTTGCTAAAAGCCTGCTTCGTAAAAGTATTGTTGATTTAGTAGAATTAGATGATGATTATTCATTAGTTGAGATTAAAGCACCACAATCTTGGGTTGGTAAAAACTTTGTAATATTAAATGTTCGGCGAGCATATGGAATGAATGTTATTGGTTTAAAACATGGTCAAGATAGGCAGTTATCATTAGACGTTGTTCCTGAATACCAGATTCAAGATGGCGATTACTTTTTGGTCATTGGAAAAACTAAGGAATTAGAGAAATTTGATTATATGACAAAGTAGAGATTTCTGCTTTGTCTTTTGTTTAAAGAGAGGTCATTTAAAAAAATATTCTTTATATTATCTTAATAGCATTTTTATATAAAAAATAAAAATGCTATTTTTTTTATTATTTTATAAGGTTTTTAAGTAAAAATTGGATAAAAATGATATTAAAATTGTATTAAGATAAAATGAAATTATTATTAAGCTTTGAATTGTTATGATATTGTAAAGTTTGATTAGTAAAGGTTGCAACTTAGGTAGAAATATGTCAAAATTGTCAAAAATAAATATATCAAGGGGGCAATGTCATTAAGTTAAGGAATGAATGACATATGAGGGTTATATTGCAAATATGCCCTCTCTTTTTTATCATTTTTTCAAAGAAAAGTATTGACATTACAACGATAGT
>NZ_NFKR01000020.1 GCF_002160495.1 Erysipelatoclostridium sp. An173
ATGAAGAGGAATCCTAATACTTAAAAATGCTCTTGATTATATTGAGAAGGAACACAATTGTACATCATAAATGATCATTTTTGTACAAAATTATATTGACATTTATATAAGAACAAAGGACTTCTTGACCCGTATGTGATTATGAAGCGTACAAAGGACGCTGAAAGTCTGGCTATCGACATACTCACTTTTTTAACTGGTATCAGCAGTCGTGACGGTGAGAAGTTCCCTGTCCTGCGTCGTGCAATCCGTTCCGTGACACAGAGTAAGCAGCGTGGACTATTCCGTGTCATTGATGAATTAAGAAAAGACGGTTCATCAGTGGCAGAGAATATTGCAGACCATATCGAAAGCATGACGGACTATGACTTTGCACATCTTCTGTTCTCGGACGGTGATGTAAAGCAGTCCATCAGTTTAGACCGACAACTTAATATCATACAGGTGGCAGACCTTGTACTGCCAGACAAGGACACAAAGTTTGAAGAATACACCACAATGGAGCTACTTTCTGTGGCAATGCTTATCGTTATCAGTACCTTTGCCTTAGACTTTATCCATTCGGACAGAAGTATTTTCAAGATGGTGGACTTGGACGAAGCGTGGACGTTTTTACAGGTGGCACAGGGAAAAGCACTCTCAAATAAATTGATTCGTGCTGGACGTTCCATGAACGCCGCTGTCTACTTTGTCACACAAAACTCTGGTGATGTAGACGACGAAAAGATGAAGAACAATATCGGTCTGAAATTTGCCTTTAGAAGCACAGATATAAAGGAAATCAAGAATACCCTTGAATTTTTCGGTGTGGATAAGGAGGACGAGGGAAACCAGAAGCGACTTAGGGATTTGGAAAACGGGCAATGCCTGTTTCAAGATTTATACGGGCGTGTGGGTGTTATCCAGATACACCCTGTATTTTCAGACTTATTCCATGCCTTTGATACCAGACCGCCAGTGCAGACGGAAGAATCGAGGTGAAGTCTATGCGTAAACGAAAAATCCTAAGATTCTTCGGTATCGCTCTGCTGGTGGTTCTTGGTGTGCTGGTATTCCTGTCAATCACAGGTACGGTGGCTCATGCGGCTGGTCTGGTAGACAATACGGTGAGTGACGCTAACGCCTATTCAAAATATCCGCTGGAAAACTACCAGTTGGACTTCTATGTGGATTCAAGCTGGGACTGGTTGCCCTGGAACTGGCTGGACGGTATCGGAAAAAGTATTCAGTACGGACTATATGCTATCACAAACTTTGTCTGGACGGTGAGCTTATACATTTCCAATGCGACGGGATATGTGGTACAGGAAGCCTACAAGCTGGACTTTATCTCGGATACCGCAAGCTCTATCGGAAAGAACATTCAGACGCTTGCAGGTGTCACTTCCAGCGGTTTTTCCAGTGAGGGGTTTTATGTGGGATTCCTGCTTATCCTTATTCTGGTAATGGGTATCTATGTCGCTTACACAGGACTTATCAAGAGGGAAACGACAAAAGCGGTTCATGCGGTAATCAATTTTCTTGTAGTCTTTATCCTGTCAGCGTCCTTTATTGCCTACGCTCCAAACTATATCAGTAAAATCAATGACTTTTCCGCTGATATAAGCAGTTCGGCGTTATCGCTTGGCACAAAGATTGTGCTGCCCGATTCCAACAGCAAAGGAAAAGACAGCGTGGATTTGATAAGGGACAGCCTGTTTTCCATACAGGTGAAACAACCGTGGCTACTCTTGCAGTATGGGGAATCCGATATAGAAACACTGGGTTCTGACCGTGTGGAAAGCCTGTTATCGGCAAGTCCAGATACGGACGACAGAGAGGACGTTGTGGTTGAGGAAATCGAAGATAAGGACAATGACAACCTAAGTGTTACAAAGACCATGACCCGTTTAGGTATGGTGGTATTTTTGTTTATCTTTAATATCGGCATATCGGCTTTCGTGTTCCTGCTTACAGGTTTGATGATTTTCTCACAGGTGCTATTTATCATTTACGCCATGTTTTTACCGATTAGCTTTATCCTGTCTATGATACCGACTTATGAGGGCATGGCAAAAAAGGCACTTACGAAGCTGTTCAATACCATTATGATGAGGGCAGGAATCACGCTGATTATTACGACTGCTTTCAGCATATCCACTATGTTCTACTCGATTTCTTCTGGCTATCCGTTCTTTATGATTGCCTTTTTACAGATAGTCACTTTTGCAGGAATCTATTTTAAATTAGGTGATTTGATGGCAATGTTCAGTCTGCAATCTTCCGATACACAGCAGGTCAGCAGACGAATCATGCGACGACCTTATATGTTCCTTAACCGCAGGGCAAGACGCTTGGAGCGTAAAATCGGAAGAACGGTTGCGGCTGGTGCTGCTGGCGGTGTCGCTTGTGCTGCGGCTGCTACTGCCACGAAAAAGACGGATAATACAAAATCAGCAGGCAGCGGTCATACCAGACCGAATAATACGCCATCTTCCCATAGTGGAGGTAATGGAAAGCCGCCTGCTTTACCAGTGAATCAAAAGCCGCCTGCTCTGCCCGATAAGCAGAACAGCGATTCTTCACAGACAGTACATAGCAGCTCTGCAAGCCAGACGCAGGAAACGAGTGCAACTTCTAAGCGTGGTATCGTGGATAAAAAAGCGGTATCGAAACAGCAGCCATCAGAGAAACAGAATAAACAAAGACCGCTGGTTGATAAGAAATCTGTGGAACAGGATAAGGAGCGACAGGACAATGGATCAGCGACAAAAGCTGGTACAGCGAAAGGAACTGCCCCATTGCATGAGCGACCAGTGACAACGCCTGTATCTGCGAAAGCAGCTCCACAGGCGGCAGGTTCTAAACAGGAATCTGCTGCGAAAGACCGTCCTGCAACTGTGACAAAGGAACAATCACAATCTTCCAGAGCAAAAGAACCAGTGACAAGACAACAGGAGAATGTAAGGGCACAGGCTGTCAGAGAATCTACATCAACAGCAAATAAACAATCTGCCCCTACTACCCGTCAGACCGTACAGCGTCAGAAGCAGACAAAGACAGTAAGTAAAAAGACTACAAATAAAACGTCCAGTAGGAAAGGCGGCAAGAAATGAAGCTAAGACACTTCGCTGTGTTTGGTGGGATTTTCACGGTGATTATCGGTCTGCTTTTGTTTCTGTTTATCGTGACCGCAGATGATGAAGAAAGCAGCACTTCCCACTATGATTTTTCTGGACTGAATCTGTCAGAGGAAGTGCTGAAACATCAGCCAACGGTAGAAAAATATGCGAAAGAATACGGGATTGAGGATTATGTGAATTATCTGCTTGCTATCATGCAGGTGGAATCTGGCGGCACAGGTACGACAGACGTTATGCAGGCAAGTGAATCACTTGGTCTGCCGCTTAATTCCCTTTCCATAGAGGAATCCATCAAACAGGGGTGTAAATACTTTTCGGAGCTTTTAAAATCCGCAGAAGCAAAAGGCTGTGACATCAATACAGTGGTACAAGCCTATAACTATGGCGGTGGCTTTATTGATTATGTTTCCAGTCATGGGAAGAAATATACTTTTGAGCTGGCTGTCAGTTTCTCAAAGGATAAATCGGGCGGTGTCAAAGTTACCTATAAAAATGAGATTTCCATTAAGGAAAATGGCGGCTGGCGTTACAAGTACGGGAATATGTTCTACGTGCGGCTTGTGAATCAGTATTTAGCTGTTCCAAACTTTAGCGACGCTACGGTGCAGGCAATCTTCAATGAAGCATTGAAGTATCAAGGCTGGAAGTACGTCTATGGCGGCAGCAATCCAAACACCAGCTTTGATTGTTCTGGTCTTACCTCTTGGTGTTATGGAAAAGTTGGTATCAGTTTACCTCGTACCGCACAGGCACAGTATGACGCTACACAGCACATACCATTATCACAGGCAAAGGCTGGTGACTTGGTATTCTTTCACTCAACTTATAATGCTGGAACGTATGTTACTCATGTGGGAATCTATGCAGGAAACAACAGAATGTATCACGCTGGAAATCCTATCGGATATGCAGATTTAACAAGCTCGTACTGGCAGCAACATTTGATTGGTGCTGGACGGGTAAAAACGAAATAGAAAGGAAATGGTACTATGATATTTAAGAAAAAGGACAAAGAATCGAAACCCAAAAAAGAAAGACACGTGCCTGTGATGAAAATAGGTACGCATAAGAAAACCGTGATTGCCTTATGGCTGGTGCTGATTGCAAGTGTCAGCTTTGGGGTGTATAAGAATTTCACCGCTATTGATATGCACACGGTACATGAGAAAGAAGTCATTGAACAGCGTATCGTTGATACCAACAAGATAGAGAACTTTGTAAAATCCTTTGCTTTAGTCTACTATTCTTGGAACAACACGCAGGAATCCATTGACGCACGAACCGCAGCCATCAATAACTATCTGACAAAGAGCTTGCAGGATTTGAATGTTGATACGGTAAGACAGGATATACCTACAAGCTCTACGGTCACAGATGTGAAGATATGGGATATAGAAGATGCTGGAACAGACGACTTTACCGTTGTCTACTCGGTAGATCAGACGGTAACGGAGGGTGAACAGTCTATCGGTTATACTTCCGCTTATATGGTGGTGGTTCATGTAGATAGTGACGGAAACATGGTTATCACACAGAATCCGACCATCAGCAGCACACCAACAAAATCCAGCTATGAACCAAAAACAAAGGAATCTGACGGAACGGTGGACGCTGCCACAACAGAGGAAGTGACAGAGTTCTTGGAAACTTTCTTCAAGCTCTATCCGACTGCAACCGAAAAGGAACTTGCCTACTATGTATCTGGGAATGTGCTTGAACCTGTAAACTGCGATTATGTGTTCTCGGAGCTGGTAAATCCTATCTTTATCAAAGATGGTGAACAGGTCAAAGTGTCGGTATCGGTGAAATATCTCGACCAGAGAACAAAGGCGACGCAGATTTCACAGTTTGACTTGACGCTGGAAAAAGATAGTAACTGGAAGATTGTAAAATAAATTGAAAACAGACTTGCTAGATATTATATTTATATAGCAAGCCTTGTCTAACAATTTAAAACATATTTATCACTATACCGTTTTTCGGTAAGATGAAAATTGGGTGAAAGTTTCTGTAAGTCCATTGACAGCTAATTCAAATTAGCCTATAATGTAACAGGCTAATTTGAATTAGCTCAGGAGGTAGTGGAATGACAACAAAACAGAAAATTTTGAATGAAGCGCTGACACTGTTTGCGGAAAAGGGATATAGTGCGGTTTATGTCGGTGAGATTGCCGATGCCGTAGGCATAAAAACACCATCACTATATAAACACTACAAGAGTAAGCAAGACATTTTTAATTCTTGTGTTGAAGTTTTTGCAGAACGAATGGAAAATATCAGAAATAATATGCAGCTACCGGGAAGTAAGACAGCTTCATTCTCTTATGAAACGATTGCTGAAGAACATCTTATCGAGGTTGCAAACGCTCTTTTTATGTTTTATTTGCAGGATAATGTGGCAGCAAAATTTCGTAAAATGCTGATGATAGAACGATACCATAACCCGGAAATTAACCGGCTGTTTGAAGATTTTTTTATTATTAGAGCAATCGACCATGAAAAAGAAATATTTTCTAAACTTATAGACGCAAAAGTTATCAAAGGGGAAAATCCTCATATTATTGCTCTGCGTTTTTACACACCTATATTCTATCTGCTTCAAAAATATGATATGCGCCCTAATGAGATAGAGGAAGCCAAACATGAACTTACCTTAGTGGTGCAAGAATTTTGTAAAACATATAAAGGAACAAGGAATGACAACGAAAAGGACAACAGGAAAGGCTAGGAATAAGCACATGATAATATATGTTATAGGAGGTATTCTGCTTGTTCTTGCAGTCTATCTAATTGTTCAAGGAATACGGTGTAGTATAGCGGTAAAAGCAAGCAAAGAACGGCTTGCCGCTTATGAGGTTCAAACAGCTATATTGAGTTATGGCAATATGAGTTACGTTGATACGGGAGAGGGCGAAACAATCCTATCTGTTCATGGAATTTTTGGTGGCTATGACCAATCCTATGATACATGTAAAGATTTTAACTCTGATTATAGAATTATAGCTCCCTCACGATTTGGATATTTAGGTAGTGATATTTTGGGTGATGGGACACCTGCTGAACAGGCAAAGGCTTATGTTGAACTATTGGATAATTTAGGAATTGATAAAGTATATTTGTTGGCAACGTCGGCTGGCGGAAGCGTTGCTATTCGGTTCGCATTGGATTATCCTGAACGAATAAAAGGCTTAATTTTATATTGCTCCGCTATGCCATATATAGAAAAGCCGGAAAAGTATATGGAATATGCCGGACCGCCCGCTTTTTTATGTAATGATTATGCTATGTTTTTAATTAGTCCATTATTCAATCTTGTTATGGGTATGGAGCCATCCACAATTTATAGTATGCTTCCTTGTGGTAGTAGAAAAAATGGCGTAATACTGGACGCTTCTGTTACTAATTCCGATATGGCAAGAAATTTTGATAGTTATCCTATTGAAGATTTACAAGCTCCAACACTGATTTTTCAAGCAAAAGACGATAAGCTAATAAACTATGCCGACACGGAAAATGTAGTAAAACGCTTCCCAAACTGCACATTTCTTTCTTTTGAAAACGGTGGACATTTAATGGTTGGACATGAGAAAGAAATCAAAGAAGCAGTTTTTAACTTTACAAAAAAGTAGTAATTTGTACTAATTATATAATTACAGGAGGTTGACGGATAATATGGCAAAGATGGTATCTGAATGGGTACGTTGCCCTGTCTGTGGGAATAAAACAAGGTTGCAGATACGGAAAGATACGGAACTGAAAAACTTTCCCCTCTACTGCCCAAAGTGCAAACAGGAAAGTTTGATTGAAGCAAAGGATTTACAGGTAACAGTCGTTAAAAATCATAATGAAAAAATGCGGAGCTGAACATAAAAACGTTTTTGGAAAAGAGCTTTTAATAGGTGCTTAATAATACAAATTATCAAAGAGCCAGACGCTAAGACGCAGAGCCGATAATACCGAGAATGAATGAAATTTCTTGGGTTATCGGCTTATTTTATTTAAGAGCCAAAAGTGGAGGATTACTCGTCCTCCACTTTCTTAGATTTAATGATTCCATCAGCGACACTTTCCATGATAATTAAATCCTTATCGGAAAGGCTGTCAAGTTGTTTTTCCAACTGTCGTCTTCTGGTGCTTTTATCCAGATCAGACGCAGGCAGGAAAAATTCATCAACGGAAACATTAAGTAATGATACAAGGTCATAGAACACCTGTAAACTTGGGTGCTGCCCTTTGTTTTCGATATTTGTTAAATAGCGTGGGTCAATCTCAATCATTGCTCCCACTTGCTCACGAGTTAATTTTTGCTTTTTACGAGCTTCTTTGATTGCAAGACCAAAAGCTCTAAAATCATATTTATCTTCTTTTTTACGCATATGTAATCACCTCACTATATTTTACTGTTCCTGTTGATTTTCTAACAGGTACAAAAAAACGTATAGTATGGTTTATCAGTTCCTATTATGCGTAAAAGCTTAAAAGGAGTGCTGCCTAGCGGTAAATAAAAAAAACCGTTATTAACAGTACCATTTTTGCGTGTCAAAAAATATCTTTACTTCAATGGCGGTTTAAAAGCCGCCTTTTTCTTTTTTCCATCAAAAAACAGCATATAGGTTTTGTTTTAGCGGCTCTGGGAGGTAGCCGCATTGAAAGACCTGTATAGACAACATTTTTCGACATATCCGTTATTGTCAAAAAAAATCTAACTTTCACAGCGGTACAAAATACCCTTGAATGTGGTTTTTCACATTACATAGCAGGAACAATCGTAAAAGCACAAGAACAGCATTTCTTTTATGCTCTTGTGCTTTTTTGCTGCTTAAAAATTTTTTTCAAATTCTTTTCTGAAAACGCAACAAATAGCTGCTGCGTGGGTAGCTACTGTGCGGAAAGGGGGATAGAGGGAAAACAACCCTTATTCACTCTCACGCAGAAAGGAGGTGAAAAACTATGAAGTCATCTTCTTTCGAGCAGGCTATTCAAGCACAGTTTGATTGCCTTACAAAGAAAGTCATTAAAAGAGCAGCAATGAAGTATAACCGTGATATTTCAAGACGCTTGAAGCATGAAGTTCCATTTTCTGAAATATCGGATTTGGAATTGAATAAAGCTGGCGTTTATGACAAGTATTCCAGCGATTATACAGCGTTCAATGTTCTTGGCATGGAAGTACAAGTATCTGACGACCAGTTGAGTAAAGCACTCAAATGTTTACCAGAGAGAAAACGAAATATTATTTTGTTGTCATACTTTATGGATATGTCTGACGCAGAAATTGGAGAGCTTATGAATGTGGTTCGTACCACTGTTTACCGTCACAGGACAAGCACTCTGGAAGATTTACGAAAAATGATGGAGGAGGAATAAAAGTGGATAATAGCAAAAAACACATACCGTTTGCTGTGATTGTGGCGGCTACTAATGGTGATGAAGCTGCAATACAGGAAATCTTGGATTTTTATGACGGTTACATATCAAAGTTGAGTTTACGCAAATTGTATGATGAATACGGAAATGTCTACATGGTAGTGGATTCTGAATTGAAAGGCAGAATACAGGCTGCGGTGATGGATATGATTGCAAACTTTGAGATTATCGTAATTTAACCATTCCGACGGGCGGAGCTTTTCTCCCTTTCCTTATGCTCCGCTTGTCAATCTATGAAAGTCTATTATTTCAGATAATGGATTTTCACAGACTGACAAATACAGTCGGGTGTTCTTTGACAACTGAATAAAACAATCAGATACGTTTGATATGCAGCGAGCCAGCGGATATTGTACGCCATGACCTTTCAAAACAAAGTGAGCGATTCATGCAATGATCTGTGAGCGACTTTTGGAATGGTCGTTTAGCCATGACCTGTATATCTGGATAATGATACACCCGTATGACACGGTTCACCCATCAGAATGGGAAAGGTGAAAGTCCTGTGGAGCTTGCTAAAGCCATCTGATTGTTTAGAAGAAAAGGTATTATCAGCAGCAAAATATATGTTCTCATTTCATGGAGTTGTGATATAATAACTTCATTAAACGAGTGTGTTTTGCTGCTGTCACTACGAAAGGAGTCTTATTAGTGATAAGTGATACACAAAATGCACAACCCTTAAAAAAGGAAAAAAAGACTTATACAGTAGAGGAAATTGCTGAACAACTAGGAGTTAGCAAAAAGGTAGCTTATTCATTGGTAAAAAGCGGTCAATTTAGTTATGTTCGTGTTGGTCGAGTTATACGAGTATCAAAAGTTTCTTTCGATAAATGGTTAAATCAAATTTAACTGTTAAGGAGAGAAATATATGGCTACAATCAAACAAAGAAAATCAAGTTTTTCCGTTATTTACTGGTACTTAAATGATACTGGAGAAAGAAAGCAAAAATGGGACACGCTGGAAACAAGAAAAGAAGCAAAACAGCGTAAAGCCTTTATAGAATACTATCAAGAAAAATATGGATATGTGTTAGTTCCTTTAGAGGAACAATTTGCACATCAAATCGAGGATTCTAAAAAGGATTTGGAAGTTGCTGACAAGGATATTACATTGCGTGAGTTCCTAAAGATTTTTGTCAATCTCTATGGCACATCTAAATGGTCGCCTAGTACATTCAGTGGCAAGGTAGGTACTATTGAAAATTACATCAATCCGATTATCGGTGATTGGAAACTCAATGACATTACAACTAAAAGCCTATCAAAATACTACAACGATTTATTAAGCGTTCCAGAAGTACCACGAGCAAACAGAAAAGCAACTGGTCGTTGCGTACAACCAGCTAACATCAAAAAAATACATGACATTATCCGTTGTGCCTTAAACCAAGCTATCCGTTGGGAGTACATTGACACAAACAAAAGAAATCCTGCGTCATTAGCTACTTTACCAAAAGTACCTAAAGTCAGACGAAAAGTATGGAGCATACAGACATTCCGTGAAGCGGTAAAAGCTGCGGAAGATGATTTACTTTCAATCTGTATGCACTTAGCTTTTTCCTGTTCTATGCGTATTGGTGAGATTACAGGTCTTACATGGGAAGATGTGATTATTGACGAAGAATCCATTGCTACAAATAATGCAAAGGTAATCATCAATAAGGAACTTTCAAGAATAAATGCAGAAGCAATGCAGAAATTGAAAGAAAAAGATATTATCAAGATTTTTCCAACACAGAAACCACACTGTACTACAAGACTTGTCTTGAAAACACCAAAAACAGAAACAAGTAATAGAACTGTCTGGCTACCGAAAACTGTTGCTGAATTATTAGTACAGTATAAAAAAGACCAACAGGAATTAAAAGAATTTCTCGGAAGTGCATATAACGATTATAACCTTGTTATTGCATTAGAAAATGGAAACCCTGTGGAAAGCCGCATTGTCAGAGATAGATTCCAAAAGCTCTGCGAAGAAAACAACTATGAAACTGTTGTATTCCATAGCCTACGTCATTTGAGTACAGGGTACAAATTAAAAATGACGAATGGTGACGTGAAATCCGTACAGGGTGATACAGGTCATGCAGAAGCAGAAATGGTTACAGATGTTTATTCTAAAATCATTGACGAGGACAGACGTTTCAATGCACAGAAGATGGATAGAGAGTTTTATTCTACTCTCAATGACGATATGGACAACCAACAGCAACATACAGGTTTGACTGATAGTGATATGGCACTCTTGGAGTTGCTCAAATCCCTGTCGCCAGAGATGAAAGAACAGCTTTTAAAGCAAACACTTCAAAAGTAATTTTTCAAAAGTGTTAGCAAATTTTCCAAAATCCAGTGATTTTTCACCAGAAATAGAAAAAGTGTTAGCAAGCCTACTTCCTCAATAGTCTTAACAAATAATCGAATACAAAATATTGAAAATAAAAAAAGTCCTTTTTCAGCAGAGATAGAAAGCCATAAATAAAGAAAGCTGAAAACCTAGAAAAATCAAGGCTTTCAGCGTTGTTTGTGGCGTCCCCGACAGGAATCGAACCTGCGACGTTCCGCTTAGGAGGCGGACCCTCTATCCTGCTGAGGTACGAGGACATTATTAAAAATCTATTCAAATTTATCTAGTTATCATATCAAAAGGCGTTTGTTCCAACTAGCCCTTAGGAGGGCACTGCTCTATCCACTGAGCTACGGGGGCATATTTAATTTTTAAATGTCGATTATTACTATCTAAAATCAAGTATAGTTAATATGTCCCTATGATTTTAACATTACTTGTTTCAAAAAGCAAATTATTATAATTGTTATTAAAAAAGTGCTATAATAATAACAAGTTAGGAGTTGATACGATGAGTAATATCTTAGAGGTATGTTGTGGTAGTTATTATGATGCTCTTCAAGCTCAAAAAGGTGGAGCAAGAAGAATTGAACTAAATAGTGCTTTACATTTGGGTGGTTTAACTCCATCGCTGGCAACTTTATTAAAAATTAAAGAAGATACTGATTTAGAAGTTATTTGCATGGTAAGACCACGAGGAGCAGGTTTTTGTTACAATGATGAAGATTTTGAAATTATGAAACTTGATGCTGAGATTTTATTAGATAACGGGGCTGATGGTATTGCTTTTGGTTGTTTGACTAATGAAGGTGAAGTTAATATTAGACAAACAAGAGAAATGGTAGATATTATTAAGTCATATCATAAAACTGCAGTTTTTCATCGAGCTATTGATTGTGTTGTAGATATAGATGAGGCTATTAATATCTTAATAACTGTTGGTATTGATCGTATTTTAACTAGTGGTTTACAAAATCAGGCTTATCAAGGTAGACGAATGATAAAATATCTTCATGATGCTTATGGTAATAGCATTGAAATATTAGCTGGTAGTGGTATTAATGAAAAGAATGTTAAAGAATTGATTGAATTTACAGGTATTAATCAAGTTCATAGTTCATGTAAAGATTGGATCAATGATCCAACTACACATATCAATAATGCTGATTTTGGTTATCATGATGGTGACTATGATGTCGTGGATTTTAAAAAAGTAAAGACATTGGCAGATATAGTTGATTTAATTGAATAATAGTTTGTAAGACCTCACTGCTTAAAGGCAATGGGGTTTTAATTTTAATTTGATGTGGTATAATAGAAAAAAGGGAGTTGATTGGATTGAAAATCTTCAATATAGATGAAGAATTGAAGCAAAAAGTTAAGCCGGGAATAATTATTTCAGGATTCACGGTTTTTTTAATATATATTTTATTTAATATTGGTAATATTTTTCAGATGATTAGCCAGTTTGTTGGCTTGTTTGAATATTTACTATTTGGTATTGTAATAGCTTATGTTTTAAATCAGCCAATGAAAATAATTGAAGAATGCATTGTTAAAAAGTTTCAGCCTGAAAGTTTTATTTATCGTAAAAAACGAGGATTATCAATCTTTATAACTTTGATCTTGCTTGTTTGTTTAATGATTACGCTAGCGAGCATAATTATTCCTAATATTATTGAAAGTTTAATAACTTTGATTAGTAATATATCAAATATAATAAGTTCTATTTTCAATAATATTGATAAGATTTTCATGTATTTTAATATTGATTT
Source organism: Erysipelatoclostridium sp. An173 (assembly GCF_002160495.1). Classification (GTDB taxonomy): domain Bacteria; phylum Bacillota_I; class Bacilli_A; order Erysipelotrichales; family Coprobacillaceae; genus Thomasclavelia; species Thomasclavelia merdavium. The sequence continues at coordinate 12,672 of NZ_NFKR01000020.1, forward strand.
TAGAACTAATGATATTACTAGTATAAATGAGTTAATAAATATGCCTTGGCAAAATATAGTAAAAGGATTATTAGATTTTTTAACTAAAAATGCCGATGGCATAATGGCAAATGCAACCAATTTTTTATCTACTTTTGGTGTAGTTTTTACAAGTTTTATTTTCTCTTTATATTTACTTGGTAATAAAGAAAAATTTTTACGACAATTCCGTAAACTAATCGGTGCTATATTTGGATATAAAATAACACGAGTAATTTTTCACTACGCTCATAAAACAAATATCGTTTTTTCTAGCTTTATTACTGGTCAATTAGTTGAAGCGGCAATTTTATGGATATTATACTACAGTACAATGTTGCTATTTGGATTTCCATATCCAGAACTTATTGCTACAGTAATTTCGATATTTTCATTTGTTCCATTTTTTGGTCCGATTGCGGCTATGTTTGTAGGAGCATTCTTGATTTTATCTGAAAATGTTTTTCAAGCTTTTTGGTTTATGGTTTATTTCCAAATATTATCACAAATCGAAGACAACTTTATTTATCCTCGGGTTGTTGGTGGAACTGTTGGTTTACCAGGAATTTGGGTTCTTCTTTCAATCTTTATTTTTGGTGATTTATTTGGAATATTTGGAACAATTATTGCTGTTCCATCAGCAGCGTGTATCTATTCTTTAATTAGCGAACTGGTTAATTTAGTTTTAAGAAAGAGAAAACTTAAGATTACTGAAACGACAATTAAACAGCTTTCAAAATAACCTGTTTTAAACAGGTTTTTATTTAAATTTAAGGGGGATACAATGGAAAGTTTTACAATAAATTCAAAAACTGATCAGTTACCACTTTCAGTAATTGTATCATGTAGTAAACAACCCAAAGCAATTGTTCAAATAGTTCATGGTATGTGTGAACATAAAGAACGTTATTTAGATTTTATCAAATATTTAAATGAAAATGGTTTTGGAGTTATTATTCATGATCAGCGTGGTCATGGTGCTAGTATTTTAAATAAAGATGATTTAGGCTATTTTTATCAAAAGAATAGTCAGGTATTAATAGACGATGTTTATCAGTTAACATGTTATATCAAAAACAGATATCCAGATTTACCAATATTTTTATTTGGTCATTCAATGGGGTCTTTAGTAGTGAGAAATTATTTGCGATTTTATAGTCAGGCTATTGATGGACTAATTGTTTGTGGTAGTCCTAGTAAAAATAAATTAGCGATATTTGGTAAGATGATTTGTAGTATTATCGCTAAATTTAAAGGAGATCATTATCGTAGTAAATTAATGCATTATATGTCACTTGGAATGTTTAATCATGGTTTTGACAAACCTAACGAATGGATATGTAGTGATAGTAATGTAGTTGATCAATATAATAGTAATCCGTTGTGTAATTTTAATTTTACAGTAAATGGTTATTATAATTTATTAGACTTAATGATTAATACATATAAAAATTTTGATTATCATATTAAAGCTGATTTACCAATTTTATTTATCTCAGGAAATGAAGATCCATGTTTAGTCAATCAAAAATCTTTTTATCAGGCAGTTAATCATTTAAAAAATCAGGGTTATTACAATGTTGAAGCTAAATTGTATGAAAAGATGCGTCATGAAATCTTAAATGAGAAAAATAAAAAACTGGTATATCATGATATTGTAACTTATTTAAATCAACAATTAGAAAAACGGGGGAAATTATAATGGATGAAATTACATATCAATTAAACCATGGCAAAGTTAATTTTGATGATTCAAAAATGATTCGACAAGCAGTTTTTGTAGAAGAACAAGGTTTTGAAAATGAATTTGATGATATTGATAATAGTGCTTATCATTTAGTGTTATATTTAGATAGTCATCCTGTGGCAACAGCTAGAATGTATCAAAAAGATGAAGAAACAATGATTTTAGGGCGTATTGCAGTATTAAAACAATATCGTAAACATGGTTTAGGAGCAAAAGCTGTTCAAAGATTAGAAAAAGAGGCTCAAAAATTAGGGTTTAAAAAAATAGAACTATCAGCTCAACAGCAAGCAATGAATTTTTATCAAAAACTAGGATATGAAAGTTTTGGTGATATTTATTATGATGAGTGGTGCCCTCATATTACAATGGTAAAAAAGATATAAAAGTTGGCAATTATTGACATATTTAGTAAGAATACTATAATTAATTAAAAGAGGAACTAATATGGAAAAAATGAAAGATAAAACAAATTTTTTTAATATACCAAACTGTTTGTGCTATTTTAGAATTTTATTAATACCTGTATTTTTACTTGTCTATTTTTATGCCAAGTGGGAGTATCACTATGTTGCGGCAGCTTTTATTTTAGTTTTATCAGGTTTGAGTGATTTTTTAGATGGATTTATTGCTCGTAAGTTTAATATGATTACTGATTTTGGGAAATTAATAGATCCTATTGCTGATAAAATAACCCAATTTACGATTGCAATTACTCTTTTATTTACCTATCCATTAGCTTGGATTTTGTTAGTGATAATTGTTTTAAAGGATGGAATGTTAGGTATTGTTGGTTTATACTTATATGATTATGGTGTTAAAGTTAAGGGTGCTTCATGGTGGGGCAAAATTGCAACAGCCTATTTTTATGTAGTAGTAATATTATTGATTGGTTTGCATATCCCAAATACTGTACCAAGTCAAATAATGATTTTTACTAGTAGTGCGTTGATGTTTTTGTCATTTATATTATACGCAAAAGAATTAAGACAGATGATAAAAGATAAGGATAAGTTAAAAGATGAACAAAAGATTGATTAAAGAAGAATGCTATTTAGATATGCTTGAAGATGAAATAAATAGTGTTGATGCGGTATTGAATTATATTGATAAACTAAAAGAAAAAAAAGGTGTTTTTGATGATGAAGTTATTCAAAAAGATCTCATTCATTCCTATTTTGATTTAGAATTGGCATTGGCAAGTTTATGTATTTTGCTTAGAAAAATGTCAGAGAATATGTTTATTCATATTGATGAAGAAATTCGTCGTGATATTAATAGTATTATTCATTCAAATAAATTTGAATATCATGATCATGAAAAAATCTATGTTTATTCAAAAAAAGGAAAGGAACCAATTGAATTAAGCAGATTAATGCAGTTTGCTCGTTCGATTCTTTAATCGACAAATTCATTTGATTGCTCTTGATATGATATAAAGGGTGATCAAAATGGATTTTAGGAAAAATGCGGGAATTGTTTTAATAATTTTAGGGATAATTTTGACAATGGACCGAACTCAGGATTTTCAAGGAATAGTAGCAACAATTGCATATTATGTTAAGGGTTATTGGCCATTAATACTTTGTTTTTTTGGAATGTACATTTTAAGTTCCCCTAAAAAGAAAAAGTAAGTAGCAACTATTGATTTTAACTATCAATAGTTGTTTTAATTTATTGATTATTATAAGTAAACAAGTTATAATTGTCATGAAAACGGAGGAATTATAAATGAAAAAAAGACCTATTGTATTATGTATCATGGATGGATACGGAATAAGTGAACGAATTGATGGGAATGCAGTTAAACTAGCAAATACCCCTAATCTAGATGATCTAATGGCTATTTATCCAACAACTACAATTAAGGCTTCAGGAATGCCAGTAGGATTACCTGATGGACAAATGGGTAATAGTGAAGTTGGTCATTTAAATATTGGTGCTGGTAGAACTGTTTATCAATCATTAACTTTAATCAATAAAGCAGTGGCTGATGGAAGTTTCTATCAAAATGAAGAATTTTTAAAAGCAATTAAAAATGCAAAAGATAATAATACAAAATTACATATTTGGGGATTATTATCTAATGGTGGGGTTCATTCTTCTAATGAACATATTTATGCTTTATTAAAACTAGCTAAACAAGAAGGTTTAGAAAAAGTATATGTACATGCTTTCTTAGATGGACGTGACGTTGCTCCTGATAGTGGTGTAGATTTCGTTCAAGAATTAGTTGATAAAATTGAAGAAATCGGTGTTGGTGAAATTGCTACTATTTCTGGAAGATATTATGCAATGGACCGTGATAAGAGATTTGATCGCGTTGAATTAGCATTCAATGCAATTGTTAATCATGAAGGGGAAGTATTTGAATCTCCAGTTCAATATGTTAAAGATTCATATGAAAAAGAAGTATATGATGAATTTGTTGTACCAGGTTATAACAAAAATGTTGATGGACAAGTTCAAGATGGTGATTCAATTATTTTTGCTAACTTTAGACCAGATAGAGCTATTCAATTATCAACTGTAATTACAAATGATGGTTTCTATGATTATGAATTTAAAAACGTTCCAAAAAATATTACATTTGTTTGTATGATGAAATATGCAGATAGTGTAAATGGTGGAATTGCTTTTGCTTTAGCTAAACTAACTAATACTTTAGGAGATTATTTATCAGCTAAAGGATTAAAACAATTACGTATTGCAGAAACTGAAAAATATGCTCATGTTACTTTCTTCTTTGACGGTGGTTTAGACAAAGAAATCGAAGGAGCTACAAGAGTTTTAGTAAATTCTCCAAAAGTTGCTACTTATGATTTACAACCAGAAATGTCTGCTTATGAAGTAAAAGATAAATTAATCGCTGAATTAGATAAAGATATCTATGATGTTGTTATTGTAAACTTTGCAAACTGCGATATGGTTGGACATACTGGAGTTATTCCTGCAGCAATCAAAGCAGTAAGTGTTGTTGATGAATGTGTTGGTGCTGTTTATGACAAAGTATTCGAATTAGGTGGAACTATGTTAATCACAGCTGACCATGGTAACAGTGAAATGTTATTAGATGAAGAAGGTAATCCATTTACAGCACATACAACAAATGAAGTACCTTTAATTGTAACTAATTCTCATTTAGAATTAAAAGAAGGTGGAAAATTAGGTGATTTAGCACCAACTATCTTACAATTATTAGGATTGGAAATTCCTGAAGAAATGGATGGACAATCTTTACTTAAATAATGAAAAAGTTAATTACTTTAATTATTTTAATTTTAACTATTAGTGGATGCCAAAAAGCATCCACTATGCATATTCAAAAAGATACCAGTTTATCAGGAATTCATGAGATTGATTATCAAAGCTTGCAGGAAAAACTAAATAGCAATGAACTATTTGTATTATATATTGGCCGTCCTGATTGCAAGGATTGTCAGGAATTCTACCCGATATTGACTTCCTATATAGAAGAAAATGAAGGGACATATCTTTATTATTTAAATATTCAGGCTTTTCGTGATGCGGCTTCTAAAGAAGGTGCTAGCAAGGAAGAAATTGATTTTTATGATAATATCAGGGAAGAACTTGATTTTGATTGGACACCTACGCTAAAATTAGTTAATAAAGGTGAAACAATTGATGAGTATACTTATTTAAGTCAAGAATACTATGAGATAAAAGACGAAGATAAACAAGCTCAAGAAAAGCAAAAATATATTGAAGAATTTAAGTCTTGGATGACAAATATTTATGAGTAGGTGATTGAATGAAAAAATGTCCATATTGTAAAAAGAATATTCCTGATAGCGCTAAAGTATGCCCCTATTGTGGTAATCGATTAGAAAAAGGCTATCAGCCAATGAAAAGAACTAATTCTTTTCCTAACTATATTTATACAATTTTAGCTTTAATTTTAATTTTTTCACCAGTTTTAACAACTTTTATGTTTGGTAGTCTATTAGGTGAAGATATGGCAACTGCAAGTGGTAATGGTACGACACCAGAAAGTGCGATAACTGTTGGTCCATTAGGAGAAGTAGATGCTAGTAGTGAAATAATTGAATACTATTTTGGATCATTAAAAGATTTTAGTGATTTAGTTAAAAATAGTGATCCATATGTAGAGAAAATTGAAAATATAGAGGCTGATTTAAAAACAATTGCTAGTAAATATGGTGATGTAGATTTTGATAAAGATTATAATTTTTATGTAACTGATCAAAATAATATTTATAGTGACATTAATTATGATTTATCAATTAATGAAAATGAAAGTATTAAGATAGCTTTATCTTATGATTTATCTGGTGAAACTAATAGTATTAATGTAGAATATAATGCTAGTGGATTTGAAAATTTCGAAGCAATGAAGATAAATGATCAAAGTTGTCAGTTTGCTAAAGAAATAGTAACTTTGTTCAATGGTGAACAGGAATTTAAGTGCTATAATCAAACTGCTGAAAAATTCAATGCGCTAGAAACAGATTTCAATAACCAAACTCTAACTCTAGGTAATTATGGTCTTGGTGTTAATGATAATCAGGATGAAACTGAAGTTGCTATGAGAATATTAGGGGCTGAAAAAGATTATCGATTTAGATTAACATATCAAACAGAAATAGATTTAGAAAAATTGGTATAGAACTGGAGTACTGCTCCAGTTTTTTTGTTATAGATAAAAAACTGCATAAAATAACTTATAATGCAGTGTGTAACTTAATCTTCTTTTTTATTAGCAATAAATTCAACAAAATCTTTAACGATATTATATTTATATGCAGAAACTTGAATTGTAATTGGTAAATCAATATAGGTATTTTCTTGATCACGTATTTCATCTAAATTAATTGGTTTATTAGTATAACCAAGAATATAATCTGATGTAACATTGAAGTACTCGACCATAGCTCTTAATACTTTAGTACTAGGATCGCGTGTTCCTTGCTCATAAGCAGCTAAAGTGCGGGGTTTAACGCCGATGATCTTGGCAAGTTCTTTACGTTCTAGATTATGTTCATCACGTAAATATGCAATTCTTTCTCCAGTTAATCTAGTCATCTTTTACACCTCATACTGTATTATAGGTTAAGATTTGACGAAAAATAAAAATTTACACAAAATGGACAATAATTTTAGTAAATGCACACTATATGTGTTATTACTGTGATATCTAGAAAAAATTTGACATAATATTTAAATATAAATCACATGAGATTTATTATCGGATAGAAACATGTTATAATCATTATCATAAATCAAAACGGTTTTGTAAAAATAACAATATAGGGGCAATATATTTTTATAAAAATAGGAGGGGTGTAAAATGGAGAAAATTGCAATATTAACTTCTGGTGGTGATGCCCCAGGGATGAATGGAGCAATTAGAGCACTTGTTAGAGTGGGGATCCAGCATGGTTTTGAAATGTATGGTGTTTATGAAGGTTATTGTGGTTTAGTAGCTGGAAAAATAAAGAAATTGGGGTATAGTGACGTTTCAGAAATATTAGCACGAGGCGGAACTATTTTAGAATCTTCAAGGTTGCCAGAGTTTAAAGAAGAAAATGTTCAAGACCAGGCTGTTAAAAACTTGAAAGATTTAAAAATTAATAATTTAGTAGTCATTGGAGGAGATGGCAGTTATCGTGGTGCCTTAGCTTTGTCAAAAAAAGGCATAAATTGTATTGCTATTCCTGGAACTATTGACAATGATATTAATGGTACTGATGAAACGATTGGTTTTCATACTGCTTTATATAATATAATTGATGCAGTAAATAAATTGCGGGATACTTCTAGCTCTCATCATCGTTGTTTTGTTGTTGAAGTTATGGGTAATAATGCTGATAGTTTGGCTTTATATTCAGCGATAGCTTGTGGTAGTGAATTAGTTATTACAAATAAAACTGGCTATGATGAACAGCATATTATCGATGAATTAATAAAAAATGAAACTGTCTATAATAAACGACATGCGATTGTCATTGCTAGTGAAAAAATATTTGATGTCGAAAAGTTAGCTAAGCGAATTAGCGATGAAACTGGATTTTCAGGGCGTTCGATAGTTTTAGGACATATTCAACGTGGGGGCTCACCAGTGCCCGAAGATCGAATTTTAGCTTCAAGAATGGCTAATAAAGCAATTGAATTGATTGAACATGGTGAAAATGGTAAATGTGTCTGTTTAGTTGATAGTCAAATAGTTGCTAAAAAAATTGATGAAGCATTAACAGAAGTAAATAAAAATAATCAAATGTTATATCAGCTTTTTGAAGATCTGGTATAGCCTGGAGGTAATAATGAAAAAGATTTTATTTAGTGATATGGATGGAACAATTATGAATCAAGATGGCTTGCTTTATGATAAGGATAAAGAAATGATTGAAAAATTAAGAGCAAGTGGTCATTTGTTTGCTTTTAATACGGGGCGTAATTATGAAGAAGCAATCAAGGCAATTAGACAATTAGATTTAAAATATGATTATTTAGTTTTAAATAATGGAGCACAGATTATTGATGATCAAGGACAAGAATTGTTTAAAAAAGTGATTTCTAATCAAATTGGTTCTAAGATTATTGAACATTGCTTAAATTATCCTGATTTATGGTTGTATTTCTATGATGGTCAAAAAACCTTGGCGTATTTTCAAGGCGTTACTTATGAATATGATCATAATGGTAAGATTATTGAAAGTAATGATTATAATTTTTTAAAAGAATATCCATTGGTAAAAGAATTTGATATCATTGCTTTACATCAGGATGATCAAAATATTGATAACTTATTGAAAATTCAAAATTATATTAAAGAAAATTACGACTTTGAAGCCCATGGTACATTAAATACTATTTATTTAGATATTACACCTAGTAATTGTACTAAAGGAACGGGGATTGAAACATTAGTCAACTTGCTTGATGACAAATTAATCAGTTATGCAATAGGGGATTCATATAATGATATTAGTATGTTTGAAAGTGCAACTTGGGGTTATACTTTTAACCATGTTGAAGATGATATTTGTAAACATGCTGATAAACAAGTAGAACATGTAGCTGATTTAATTGCAGAAATGATAAATATTTAAGGGGGAATAAAAATGAGCTGGCAAGATAAACTACGATGCGTTGAACCATATGTTGCAGGGGAACAACCAAAAATTGTTGATATGATAAAATTGAATACTAACGAAAATCCATATGGCCCAAGTGATAAAGTAAAGGAAGTTTTAGCTAATATTGATATTGAAAAACTAAGACTATATCCAAGCAGTGATGCTAATACGCTGCGGAAAGTTTTAGCTGATTATTATAATTTAGATGAAAAACAGGTTTTTTTAGGAAATGGATCTGATGAAGTTTTAGCATTAACATTTTTAACTTTTTTTAATGGGGAAGATCCGGTTTTATTTCCAGATATAACTTATTCTTTTTATCCGGTATACTGTAATTTGTATCAGATTAATTATCAATTAGTAAGATTAAATGATGATTTTAGTATCAACGTTACTGATTTTAATCAGCCTAACAGCGGTATCATTTTTCCTAATCCTAATGCACCAACTGGTTTGTTAGTTGATTTGGATTTTATTGAAACCGTGCTAAAAAATAATCCTGATAGTATCGTAGTTATTGATGAAGCTTACATAGATTTTGGTGGCAAAAGTTGTGTACCGTTAATTAATAAGTATGATAATTTAGTAGTAATTCAAACTTATTCAAAATCACGTTCATTAGCTGGAATTCGTCTAGGAGTAGCTTTAGGAAGTGAAGAGGCAATTAGTCATCTATATGATGTTAAAAACTCTTTTAACTCTTATCCAATTGACTATATAGCTCAACAAGTATGTTTAGCTAGCATTCTAGATGATCAAGATACTAAAAATAAATGTCAAAAAATAATTAATACTAGAGAAAAAGTAAAAAAAGAACTTAAAGATTTAGGTTTTATAGTTCCAGACAGTTATGCTAACTTTGTTTTTGTTAGACACCCTGATGTTGATGGTGAAGAGTTATTTTTAGCGTTACGAAAAGCGGGAATTATTGTTCGCCATTGGAATCAAGAACGAATTGATCAGTATTTACGGATCAGTATTGGCAGTGATGAACAAATGGAGCGCTTAATAGCCTTTTTAAAAGAATACTTAAACAAATAACCAGATTAGTTAATCTGGTTATAATTTTTTATATGTTTTTTTACCATTACGAAGATAGACAAAATTATTTTCAGTTGATAAAGACAGCTGATAAACATAATCATCAAAAGTTACTTCTTGGATAGCTTTTAAAGAGGTGATTTTATTTTTAACCATTATCTCTAACATTTTTCCTCTAGCTTGTTTAACGTACATTGAATTACGAGTTAATTTACCACCTCGATCTTCAACAAAATCTAGATTAATGATATTAGGATGATTGACCATTTTCACAAATTCGTTAGACGCTAAAGAAATAAGATAATCTTCATTTTTAAAATAATCATCAACTTCTTGTTGCCAATATTGATAAAGATCGATATTTAATTTCATCGTCATATCTAAGCGATAAGGAGTAATACCAGTATTGTATTTTAAAATACCGTAATATGCTGATAAAATAGTTAAATATTTATCTAAATAGTCAAAATCGGATTCATCGTAAGTTTTTAAATTGAGCTGTTTTAACACTGTTCCTTGATAACAAAAAAGAGCAGGTGTAGTTTTAATATCATCATTATGATAATAATCATAGACTGTTTGGGCCATCTTAAAAGAAATCTTCATCGTATCATGAAGATTTTCAACACTAAAATTTTGTAAGTATTGATGAAGATAGGCAGTTTTATTAGGGAATAATAAATCAGTCTGTTTAATATTTAATTGTTTGTTTTTCATTATTTTAGCTGGAGCTATAATTATTTTCATTTTTATCACCGAGTTTATTATATCGTATTTTTCTTAAATATGGTATACTTGTCATGGTGATGAAAAGATGAATAATACAATTATAATTGATAAAATATTGATTCATATGTTGGATTTAGAACATAGTAAAGTAATTTATTCGGATACTTTTATCAATTTAGTAGAAGGAACAACTGAATATTATGATAAAAAAATTGAAAAATGTTTAGAAAATACTGGTATTAAAGAATTAGTAGTTGGTAGTCAGCATCATTTACTACAAGCAGCTAGAAATATGTTAGAAAGTGATGAAACATTCAAAGAAGAATCTATTAAGATTACTCAAGATCTTTTTAATCTTTGTACTAAGATTGAAGAAATGCCTAATGCTAATTTAATGTTTGTTGAATTGAAAGTTGATGGTAAAAAATATATTTTAGTAATTAAATTAAACTATAAAACAATGCCAATGAGTTTAATTGAAGAAGTTGATGGAAAACAAAGTATACGCTTTGTTAATCAGCAGATTTTACCAAATAAAACTACAGCAGTTGAAGAAGCAATTATTATCAATGTTGAAGATAGTATTTTATCAATCATTGAAAAAAGATTTATGATAGATGGTAAACCGGGATATTATTTAAATGAACAGTATATTAAAGGTGAACCAAAGCTTACTGATAAACAAAAAATGAGTATTGTTAATAAGGTAGTTAAAAAAGTAGATAGTCAATATAATGTAATCGATGGAGATCCATTACCAGTTGTAAAAAAAGAATTAGTGGATTTAGTCATGGAACATCGACCAGTAAAACCATTAGAATTAGCTAAAAAAGTAATGGGTGATGATTATAATGCTAGTGAAGAAGTAGAAACAATCATGAAAGATTTAGGAATAGAAGAAGATGATGAAATTGTTAATGTTCCAATTTCTTTAGATCGAATGTCACGTTGTAAGCTGGTTTTAGATGATGATCGAATTATTGAATTAAATGTTGAAGATTATTTAGATGGTATTGATATTGAAAAAGAAATTGATGAAAATGGTAAAACAAAAATCATTTTAAAAAATATTCAAGATATTGTAGTTAAGTAAAAAATAAGGAATAGCGTTTGCTATTCCTTGATTCTTTAAAATGATACATAACGGTCAATATGTAAATAATAGACGATGGCTTTGATCTTAGCTGATTTAAAAATACGAGCTAAGATTTTTTTGTAATACTCTAATTGAGGCTGATGTAAAGCAATTAATGTTTTATCATCAGTATTTTTATTTAAATTATCGGTTTTATAATCAATTACAGTTATTTCATCATTATTGATACATACAACGTCAAAAATACCATGGATTATTTGTCCGTTTTCAAGCATTGAAAATTCTTTTTCCTGATATAAATGTTGACTATTTGTCATTAAACTAAAGACATCGCTAGCAACGAATTCTTGTAAATGAGGTAAATATCGCTCGATAACGGACCATTCATCATCATTAAATAGATTAGATTCTTTTAAACGAATAACTTCTTGTTTAAAATCTAATTCTGGTATTATTTTTAAATGTTCTAAGAAACTATGAATAATTGTTCCTCGCGTACTAGCATCGACATTAATATCATTACTATCATAACTAATATCACTGAAACTACGGTCACCATCTTCGATTTTTCTAGTTACAGCAATAGCTTTATCAAGGTTGGTTGGATATGGATAGACAAAGTCGTTATAGTGTTGATAATTTTTTAAATCTAATTTTGATTCTTGTGAGTTATTGATAATAATCTGTTGTTCAATATCATCATGACTAAAAATCTTAATTGAAAATTTACTATGTTTAGTATTATCTTGAATCAGATTTTTATTTTGATGAATCATAATAGTTTGGAAATTATGTTTAATTTGTTCGATTAATTCATCTTCATGATTAGAGTCTAATAAATTTTTATTGATTCCTTGTTCAATGATATTATCATGACTCATTAATGAAACCATTAGCCAATCCATATAACTATTTTGCATTCTAGCGTTATGATATAAAATAACTTTATCTTGACACCGTGGATTTTTAATAAAATCTGTTCCATTAGTTATTACGTATTCTTGATATTTAATGATATCTTGAGGTTCTTTAATTAATCCAGTTAAAATTAATTTTTGAGAAGCCCTTGTTAAAGCAACATAAAAAATACGCATTTCTTCATTGATAGCTTCATTGGTCTGGTAGCTGGCAATGACTTTACGATATTTATTTTCATATTCAACAACAACATCACGATATGGTGGTAAATCAACTTTAACCCGAGGCTTGATTGCAATTCCTAGTCGTTTATCACTGATGATCTGTTCTCTTGCATCTTGTAAATTAAATTTATTTTGTAAATTGGAAACAAAAACAATTGGGAATTCTAAACCTTTTGATTTATGAATTGTCATAAAAGAAACAACGTTATCATCATTACTAGAAACGGTTGCTGGAGAAACACCAATGCCATTTTCCAACATGTTTGTAAATTTAGTGGTAATACTATTTAAAGAATCATCATTTATTTCTCCTAGTTTTTCAATAAATAATTCAATATTAGCTACTCTTTGACTACCGTTTATTAATGAGGCTAAAAATGTTAAATATTCACTATCATCAATAAATTTTTCTATTCCTTCTTTAACACTATGATAAATAAAATAATCACGCATTTGATGATAATAATTAATAAATTTTTCCAATATTTCATAATTATCTTTTTGCTCATTAATATAATTGATTAAATTATCATACATACTAAGTGATTCATCAGTTTTAATTTTCGCAATTAAATTTTCATCAAAATTACTAATTAAATAATTACCAGTTAATAAACTTGTAAAAGCAATATCATCAAGATGATTATTAAAAGCTTTTAAAACATGGATCATACTAATTATCTCAGGTTCTTGTAAAAAGCCTTGTGATAAAACAATATGACTAGGAATATGATAACGATTGAAAATCTTTTTAAAAGCAATAAAACTACGAGTATTACGCATTAATACAACAATATCGCGATAATTAGCAGGTCGTGTTGTTTTATCAAAATTATCAAGTTGTAAATTTCCAATCATATCCTGGATTTTTTTAGCTACCATTTTAGCTTCTAATTCAGCATCATTATTAGTAGTTCTGGTTTGATAAGATAGTAAAACTTCACTTGTAAAGCGAGTTTCATTATCATAACGCTTTGATGCCTTGGCAGTAACTTCTTCACGTTCATCGACTTCTTTAGCACCTTCTTTTCTTAAGAAATCATAGTTAAGTTTAGCACTATCGTCTAAATAATAATCCAATCCACCAATATCCTGATCCATTATTTGATTAAAAATATAGTTTACACTATCAAGAACAATTTTATTTGAACGATAATTATATCTTAAATCAATTCTTTTGGTATTTGGTATTTGATTAAAAGTTAAATATTTTTGATTAAAGATTTCAGGGTCGGCTTCTCTAAAACGATAAATAGATTGTTTCATATCTCCAACCATAAAGCGATTGATCTTTGGTTCTTTATAATCAGCAATTTTATCAATTAATGTTTCCTGGATTTGATTGGTATCTTGATATTCATCAATCATAATTTCTTTTAATTGATGATAAAGTAAATCAACAATACCATATTGTGGCGCCAGTATTTTTAAAGCGTTAGCTTCTAAGTCGTTAAAATCTAGTAAATTATTAGTTTGTTTATATTCTTGATAAGCTTTTTTAAATTCTTTTTGATAAAAAACAAGCTGTTCTAATGGTTTTATAGAAGTAGTTAAAACTTTTTTAAATTCTTCAAAATCATCATAAACTAAATCATTAAATTTATCACGATAGAACTTAATAACATTTGTTTTTAAACTATTATACTTAGCTTTATATTCTTCGTTATCTTCATTAAATAAACCACGACTATCATAGCTTTTAATTAGTTTTGCATTGCTTGCTCTAATTATTTCAGTAAGATTATTACTTTCAATTGCTTTAATAACATCATAATAGTATTTTAAGTGAGCATCAAATGGTGTAGGCATACTTCCTTTTTTTGAATTACTATCAAAAGGGTTTTGGCAGTAAAAACCTAAATTATGACTATCAGCAAAATTTGCAAGTTCATAGACTTTATTTATTCCCATTATTGCCTGTTTTTTTAATAATGAAATGATTGGTCTAGTAATTGGCCAAGTATTAATTGAATCTTCATTGTTATTAATTATATGATCATATATATTAGTTTTAATATCATCAATATATTGATCAAAATTATAGATTGTATTGCTTAAATTTTCAAATTTAAAAATAGCGTTTTTAAATTTACCAAAATAATAATCAGGGAAATAAGTGTTTACAAAATCAATAAACTGGTCGTCATTAACCCATTTAGCGATACACTGATCTAGAATCTGGTGTTTGATTAATGTTGGATCACTAGTAATGTCAAAATTACTATTTAAGTCAATTAGATAACCATATTGTTTTAATAAAGTGCTACAAAAACCATGGAAATTAGTTATGTATGCTTTTGGTAATAACTGTTTTTGTTTTAATAAATGTTGTTTTAAAGAATCACTGATATTTTCTTGAAGACGCTGATCTAGGGAAACTTGTAAACGCTGTTTCATCTCCAATGCAGCAGCATTAGTAAAAGTAAGAACTAAAAGCTGATCAACATTATAGCCATCTTCTTCGATTAATGCCATGATTCGATTAACTAAAATTTTTGTTTTACCAGAACCAGCTGGAGCAGAAACAAGAATTGAACAGCCCCGACTAGTTACGGCTTCTTCTTGACCGCTGTTTAATGGGTTAATTGGCATTATCTTCACCTTCCTTTATTAAATATTCTAAATTTTCATTATTAACAAGAGTGTATTCGTTATAGAAAACATCGAAATTACAGATAGCACGATAATTACAGTAAGTACATGGATTAACTTTAGTGAAAATAGCCGGATCATCGCTGCCTTTAGGAGCAATTTGAATATTACCATGACTTAAACTATCATATAGTTTTTCAATATGACCAGTTACATAATCAATTAATCGTTTTAAAGCAAAACTGCTTAAAATATTCCCTTTATAACAATCATCTTTTTTTACATAGCGTGCTTTAATAATATTGGAATTACGCTCAAATTCATTATCGACTCTTGTAACCACTTCTTCATTTACATAACCATTCATACGATATTGCTTAAAGAAATTTTCGCTTGATTCTTCTTCAGTTATTTTTAAACTGCTGGCTAGAATTCTTTTTTTAGTATTGAAATACAATAATCCTCCTAAATCTAATTGCTGTTTAGAAGCTAAAGTATCAAGATATAGCAGCATTTGAATATTAAAGCCTTGGATTGCCAGTGAAATATTTAAATCTTTATTACTTGATTTATAATCGATAATTTTTAAATAATTATCACTTTGATCAACGCGATCAACAATACCAGTAAAGTTGAAATCTGGATATTTTCTTTTGATTTCAATTTCACTGCCAACAATTTCAAAATCAGAAGCTTGCAACTGCTGATTTAATACAATAATAGTATTTAATAAATCCTGTTTAACAGTTTTAATAATATAAATATTATTGTAATCATTCAAACGATCATTTAGTTCATTATTATCGATATATTCATTTACATATTTTTCAATTATATTTGGTAATGTGTCAACATCAATGACCAGCTGACTAAATAACTCTTTAGTTTTTTCTAGTACATAATGGACAATTGAACCAATTTCATTTGTTTGAAAAGATGGCTTTTTAAAAGGATATAATTTTAAGCCATATTGATTGTAATATTTATAAGGACAGCCATTATAAGTTTCTAATTTACTAGCAGAAAGGTAATTAGAAAATAGTGGTGTTGTTAGGCTACCAGGCTGATTACGACTTTGAATATATTTATCAATCATTGTATTTAAAGCTGTTTGCTTTGAATCTTGCTGACCTTTTAGATAAAGATTTTTCTTTAAGCTTTGATGTAAATAATCTTTACTAATATCAATATTTTTAATATCAAACATATTATTTAACTGATTATATAATGATGATTTTAATAAAGGCTGGCCATCTATTGAAGCATTAGCAAAACTGATAACTAAATAGTTATTATTGCTGTTTAATGCTTTTAAAATATTATTTTGATTAGAACCGATTTGATAACTTAAATCTGGTAATTTTAAGCTTTTTAGATCCTGGTCTAATAAAATACCGGTATCTTTAAATTGAAGTGGAACAACTGTTTCATTAACTCCAGTTAAATAGACCTTTTTACAATCAAGAATACCACTATAACATTGATCATAATTTAATAAATAAAGATGATCGTTACATGGCTTTTTATCTTCTTTTAATTCGGGCTTAGTTTTTTTAATCAGAATATAAAAATCAGATAGAGAAAATTCTTGAGTACTTTGAAATTCCTTAAAATAATTGATTAGTGTAATGACATTTTCATTAGTAATCATTTCTTGATCAATAAATTCAAGCATTATTTTGACATAATCATTTAAAGTAACACATTGATTAAAATCATAATTTGAAAATGGATCATCTAAGACATTATTTTCTAAATAATTCTTTTTAATACGATCAAGATAATTTAAATCATTGAATTTCTTTAACATCCTGCTATCAAGAAGATCTAATAAATCATCTTTTTGCTTATTTATTTTATATTTAAGAAATGAAAGACAAGCATTCATTTCTTTAAAAATTAGACTTTTACTAAGATTATGAGGAATATTAAATTGTTCTAAAGTGTTGATTAGTAACATTTTATATTCATGATTAGGATAATAAATAGCATAATCATGATAGTAAGTCTGGTTATCAACAATATCTTGATAGATGTTTAAAATGACACTTTCAATTTCGGCTTTGGGTGTTGTTTGAGCTATTTTATATAATGGACTTTGATCATTAAATTTTGGTGCCTGCAATGAAAATGTATAAGTATTTAAATGTTTTAAATAAAGATCATCATCTTTGATAATATCGTTATCTTTATCATAATAATTTATAAATGGTTTATTTAAATCACGATTATCATCACTGTTGTTCATTAAAATAGTTACGTCACTAATACTAGCAAGCTGATTAATTAATTTATAACGATGTTTGGTAAAGATTTTTTCAGTTATAAAACAATAATGATTATTTTTAAGTGAATCATTAAAGTGATTAAATAAAAGATCTTCATATTGAAAACATTTATCTTTAGGCGTTGCAAGTTTAAATTGTTTATAAATATCAATAATTGTTGTAATTTTTTGTTTAGATAAATCTGGTAGAGTTTCAATATCAGGATTGTCTAATTCTTCTAAATAAAAAAGCTCTAAGATATTGATGATTTCTGGGATTAATTCCATTTTGTTATTAGTGTTAAAAATATAGTTGTTTGTTTCGATTATTTGTTTGATCATTAAGATAGTTTCTAATTTAGATAGTTTTTGTTGGTTATATATTTGATAATGGTTTAATAAATTATTGATTAAAGTATTATATGTTATGATTCTGATATTAAAAAGAGTGTCAGTATATTTGAAAAATGCTTCTTCAAAGAAAAGAGGATCATCAACGATGAAATAATAATTTTCAAAAATGTTTTTTTGAGCTTCGTTGATAGTGTTTTTTATTAATTCTTTAATTTTTAGAGTATAATTTAAACCACTTATTGTTTTCATAAAAGTACCTCCGATATAGCTTTTATTTTATCATAGATTATTTCAAAATAATAAAAGTGAAATTATTAATTTCACTTTAAACTGTTTTCTTGAAAAATCATTTCTGCTTTTTGATAGCTGGCATAAAATGCCTGATGATTATCAAAAGTAGGAGCTTGATTTAATACACCGGTTATTTCATGATTGATTAACTTAATACATAATTGATACATATCTTTCATTAAATCAAAATCCAGACGATTAAATGAGCTGACTTTTGACATTGATTCTTGCTGGTTATGACCACCCCAGAATTTCCATGTTTGATCGACACCAGTTTTTTCTAAGTAATCAATAGCTTGTTTTAGATTTTTTTGGTACGTCTTTAAATTTAAACTATGAAATAATTGCATCCAGACACCACAGCCAGAACCAATGGCATCACCAGTATAGACAGCGTGATTTTTAGTATCTAAAAAAATCATTGATCCAGGAGTATGACCAGCTAATGGGATTGCTTCGATTGTTATTTGGCCTAAGTCAAATTTTTGATATGGTTTTAAATCTTTGATGTTATTAAAATCAATCAATGGAAAATCTGGCTGTAATTTTTGATTATCAAAGTAAACGTCTTTATCTAAATGTGATAAGTAGACATTATCAAATTCATTGATTGTGCCAATATGGTCGACATGGCCGTGGCTACAAACAACAATAAGATCTTTATTTGTTAAAGCTTTGATAGTAGGTAATAAAGGCTTTTTAAATAAGCCTAAATCAATTAATAAAGTCTTATTTTCTCCAATAATTAAATAACAAGAATCCTGGTCTTCATCATTTATATAATAACTTTGTTCATTTATTTTGATTGCGTCATAAGTTTCCATAATAACCTCATATAAATAATATTAGTATTTATAAAAAGTATATCGTAATCATCAAAAAAAGCAAGAATATCCTTTATTACAATAAACTATTATACAAATAATTTAATTATTTGTATAATTAAATGAGGAGGAAAATAATAATGAATAAAAAAATTTTTTTCTTTGATATTGACGGAACTCTTGCTGATAAAAATATTATCCCTGCTGATACAATTACGGCTTTAAATAAGCTAAAACAATTAGGTCATTATATTTTTATTTGTTCAGGACGACCTTATATTTATGCTAAAGAGCATTATCAAAAATATGTAGATGGTTTTATTTGTGGTAATGGAAGATATATCGTATATAAAGATCAAATCATTTTAGATGAACCATTAACTTTACAGGAAGTGGAATGTTTTGTGGATGGCTTTATGAAATTAAAATGCGGTTATAATTTTAATGGCAGTTATAATGGTTATGCTTTTAATATTGAAGCTAATAAATTATTGGATATGCAAAATGATTTTAAACATCCTTATTATATTGAAGATTTTAAATTATCTGATATTAATGCACATATGTTTGATGTACATTTTAAAGATGAAAAACATTTTAACCAAATTGCAAAATATTTTGATGATCGTATAATATTTAATGTTCATAGTGGACATAATTCAGCTGATGCCACAGTCATTGGTTATGATAAAGGGGTGGGGATAACAAAATTATTGAAAATATTAAATATTTCAGTAGAAGATAGTTATGCCTTTGGTGATGGCCTTAATGATATACCAATGTTTAAAGCGGTGGGGCATTCAATAGCTATGTTAAATGGTGTTGATGAAGCTAAAAAAGCTTGTGAATATATCACTGGTGATATTAATGATGGCGGCATTTATAAAGCATTGGCACATTATAAAATAATTGACTAAAAAATAAAAACCCAGTTATGGGTTTTTATAATGCTATTTAACTGTTACGTTTTGAGCTTGAGGACCACGATCAGATTGATTAATAGTAAATTCAACGATTTGTCCTTCTTCTAATGTTCTAAATCCTTCAGCATTAATTGCTGTGTAATGAACAAAAACGTCTTTTCCGTCTTCGTCATCAGTAATGAATCCGTAACCTTTTTCTTGGTTAAACCATTTAACTTTTCCTGTACTCATTGTTGGTACCTCCTTGAAATATGTGCAAAAAGGAAATACTCTATGTAACTCGCGTAATCACAAATATCGGATTGTGGGTGGTACATAAAGGTAATACAATCTTCTAATACTTGTGATACTATGAAAATTATATTGCTACTTTTGCACTTTTATTGTACCATAATCAAATAAATAAAGCAATAGAGTGCTTTTTTGCTAGTTCGATAATATTGTTAATTTAAAATACACATTAATACTGTAGTATAAAATAATAACTTCAACCATTATCTTATTAACATTAGAATAAAACAATGGTAGAATAATATAGTATAAGACAAAGGAGGTTTTTATTATGCCATTTATTTCATTTACAACTAATCATAAATTGACACTTCGTCAAGAAAATGAAATCGCTAAAAGAACTGGGGAATTGATTAGTATTTTGCCAGGTAAAAAAGAAGAAAATTTAATGTTACATCTAGAAGATAATCAAATCATGTATTTCCGTGGCGAAGATATTCCATGTATGATGATTGCTGTTAAATTATATAATAAAGTTGATTTAAATGCTAAAAAAGAATTTACTGAAAAGTTAGTTGTGATGATCAAAGAAACGACAAATATTGATGTTGATGATATTTATGTATCTTTTGATGAATATCCAAACTGGGGTAAACAAGGTACATTGATTTAGGATGGTAAAATCCCGCTTATTTAGCGGGATTTTATTAAATATTTGGTTTTTATAATAATATTAGAGAAAAACTTTTATAATTTTTTATTTTTCTCTTTACTTTTTGTAAAATATTATATATAATCTTTCTTGCGTTAAGCGAAAAATCTATTTTAATGTGGCGGACGTGGTGAAGTGGTTAACACACCAGATTGTGGCTCTGGCATGCGTGGGTTCGATCCCCATCGTCCGCCCCATTTATATAGGGCATATATGATTTTATAATAGAAGTAAGATTAACACACTATATAAAATTTAATACTCGCTTAAAATTAAATGTTATAGATAAAGTTTATTATTTATAATTTAAAGGCGAAATAAAAACTAGAAATTACTATGGTTTCTAGTTTTATTATTTTATAAACCAATATTTTATAAAATATACTATTGTAAGAAAATAACATAATTAAACCATATGTAAAAAGGGTAATTATGTTTTTTATACGGTAAAGTTATTGATAAATAAAAAATGGCTCTATAATTTAAACGAAGATTTATAAATACTCTGTTTAAATTATAGGACCAAAAATCATCGATTATTCAACGATGATTTTATATTCGATAAATCGTATACATTCTTTGAATTTCATCTTTCAATTTATCTCTAAGTTCAATTGGTTTTAAAACCTCAACATGACTAGCTATTTGTAATAGATTTGTAAGTAGATCATTATCATTATTAACGTCATTAATTGAAACTTCAATAAATTGATGAAATTGTTCAATCTGGCTAATATTATTTTTAAAATATAGTGCTAATTTTTCAAAAATATCAGTATTACCTAAATATACACGTAATTTTAGGTTGATTTTGTTTTTAGTATCAAGTTTTAATGGATCGTTTTTTTGCCATGTTTTTGTTTTAAAAGCTTCCATTTTATTTTGAATATTTTTTGGACAGTAACAAATTTTTAAATCAGTAATTCTATCTAAACAATAATATTTTAATTCAAAATCGGCATCCTTTGTATATTGATAGCCAGAAACATAAACTAAATCATTTTTTAGTTCAATATTTGTCGGATATAACAATATTGATCGGGAATTAACAGTATCAGTTAGTTTATTGTTAATGATATTATACTCTAAGCATTTAAAATCTAGACATGAATGACTATTAATGGCATTGATTATTAATTCTAGATTACTGTAAATTGAATTATCATTAGTACTATTTATGTTATCTAATAGATGATAATGATTAATACGGTATATCGAACTATCAGATAAAACTTTTTCAATTAGTTTAGGTTCTTCTTGATTTTCTAAATATGATATTTTATTTAATAGGTTGGCTAATAAAATAAGTTGCGCATCACTATAAAATGGCTTTTCTACGTAAGAACCTTTTTTTTGTTTCGTTACATAGTTTATCTTACCACCACTATTACTT
This sequence comes from Erysipelatoclostridium sp. An173, assembly GCF_002160495.1. Taxonomy (GTDB): domain Bacteria; phylum Bacillota_I; class Bacilli_A; order Erysipelotrichales; family Coprobacillaceae; genus Thomasclavelia; species Thomasclavelia merdavium. The sequence continues at coordinate 35,146 of NZ_NFKR01000020.1, forward strand.
TCAAAAGGTTGAATTAGTATATCATTGTAAACATTAATTAGATTATCAAATGTTTTAATTGATTCAATATCTGATTTAATTGTATTTCCTGAAACAGAAGCACTAATAGAACTGATTCTTGAAATCAACTCATCTCGTGATAGAGCATGATTTTGATCGGTTAATCTTTTTAATAGGTATTGAATTAATAAAATTCTAGTTCCGTTGCTAATTTCTCCCATTTTCTTCCCTCCTTGATTTATTTTACTTTATCTTGCAAAATATGTAAAATCGCAAACTTAAAATAAGATTAATTATTTGTTATTAAAAATATATTATTTAAATAAATTTGTAATTTTTTGAAAACAAATGTAAAAAAATGTATTTTATGTGTGATTTTATAGGAAGAAGAACATATTTTAGGAGTTTAATCATAAATAAAAAGTATAAAGAAAACAATCTTTATACTTTTAGCTAAGTAATTCAGAAACCTCAGTTTCAAAATTACTAGAATTATAAGTACTGTAATATGTCGTATAGATTTCCTGACAATCATCATTATCAATGATTGTCATAACGAATTCATATTCATAACATAATTCCATAATATTTTGCATGCCTTGAAATGTGATATCGTAATGTTGATAGTTGTCATTTTCAATATTGATTTCTAACTTAGCACGATCTGGATAAATATCCCAATCAATTAAAGAACCATCGACGTTCCAGTCAATCAAAATAAAAGAAAGAGGGTCAATAATGGCATCATCTAACTGATCTTTTGCCCTAATGGTAATATATAATTTACTAAACATAGATTTTCCTCCGTAAAAATATTATATCAAAGTAAATTTTATATAAATATGGGAACATTTTGGAAATTTAAGATAAAAGAATATCTTTTAAACAGCCGAAAAACTCTCTTAAATAATAGTGTGGTGCAGTATCATCTCTTTCTTTAGCAGCATATGTATGGGCTGTTAAATTATGTTTATTTGCAAGCAGTTTACTTCGAAAACAGTGGAAACCATTAGTAATAATTACAACATCATAATCTTTATTTGTTTTTTCTTCAATAATTTCTTTACTATAAATAATATTTTCATTTGTATTAGTACTTTTATCTTCGGTAATAATAAGTGATTCATCAATACCTTTTTCTACTAAATAATCTTTCATTGCTTTGGCTTCGCTTATATTTTCGCCATCGCCTTGACCGCCACTAACAATAATTTTAGTGTTAGGAAATTTTTGATGATATTGTAAAGCTGCTTCTAATCGATAGCGAAGTAATGGTGAAGGTGATGAACCATTTAATCTAGCTCCTAGAACAATTACATAATCACATTCATGATTATATTTATTGTTAGATTCATAAATAATTAAGCTTTCAATTACTACAAATATTGAAATTCCTAAAATTAAAATAGCTTTGATACTGTAATTTACCCCCTTGGGTAAATTAGATAAAATACTAACTTTATTTTTTAGTTCATAAAAACTATAAAAACCAGTAATTATTGAAAAAATAGGGTAAATAAAATAAGCAGTTATAAATCTAGAATTAATTACTAAGATTATAAAATAAATGATTGAAATTATACTCAAAGTAATTAATAAATAATCAAATATTCGACAATTCTTTATCATATTGTTTAAAAAACTCCTTTTTATCATTCTATCATAAATATTTAAAGAAATTTCTTAAAAATATTTAAAATTGCACTAATTTATTACTTAGTAGTATAATAAAAGTATGTTGTAGGAGGAAATAATAGTGAAAGTTAAAAGATTTGAAAAATTAGGAATTGAACCATCATTATTAGGATTTGGATGTATGCGTTTTCCATTAACTGAAGATGGTAAGATTAATGAAGCAGAAGCTGAAAAAATGATTGATAAAGCAATCGCTTCAGGGGTAACATATATTGATACTGCTTATCCATATCATAATGGCGATAGTGAACCTTTTGTTGGTAAAGTATTAAAAAAATATCGTCGTGATAGTTTCTTTTTGGCAACAAAATTACCAGTATGGAAGGTTAATAGTCAAGAAGAGGCTTTAAAGATTTTTGAAGATCAGTTAAAAAGATTAGATGTTGAATATGTTGACTTCTATTTATTACATGCTTTAGATAGTGAAAAATGGCAAAAAGTAATCGAATATGATTTGATTGGGATGTGTGAAAAATTAAGAGAAGCTGGAAAAATTCGTTATTTAGGATTTAGTTTTCATGATGAATATCCTGTATTTAAAGAAATTTTGGAATATCATAATTGGGATTTTTGTCAGTTACAATTAAATTATATGGATATGGATATTCAAGCTGGTATGAAAGGATATCAGTTAGCTGAAAAAATGCAAATACCAATTGTAGTTATGGAACCGATTAAAGGTGGTTCTTTGGCTAATTTACCAAAAGATATTGCTCAAAAATTCTTAGATTATAATCCTGATGCTAGTATTTCATCATGGGCATTACGTTATGTAGCTAGTTTGTCAAATGTTAAAGTAGTTTTAAGTGGAATGTCAACTTACGATCAAGTACTTGATAATTTGAAGACATTTGAAAATTTTGAATATTTAAATCAAGATGAATTAATGTTGATTCAAGAAGTTCGTGATACTTTAAAAGCTCGTATGAAAAACGGATGTACTGGATGTAGTTACTGTATGCCATGTCCTTTTGGTGTCGATATTCCTAGCAATTTTAAATACTGGAATAATGCATTTGTTTATGATAGCCATGAACAATTCAAGGATAAACTAGCAAGCATGAAACCAGAAGCTAAAGCTGAAAACTGTCGTAAGTGTGGTAAGTGTGAAAAACTATGTCCACAACAACTTTCAATTCGTGATGATTTACAAAAAGTTTCTGAATATTTAAATTCTGATAATTAAAAATAATATAAAAGGAGTTTATTATGGAATATTATCAATTACCAAAAACAGATTTAAAGGTCTCAAAGATTGCTTTAGGATGTATGCGAATTGCTGATAAAAGCGTTGAAGAAGTTGAAGAGCTAATTGCTACAGCTTTAGATTTAGGCATTAATTTCTTTGATCATGCTGATATTTATGGTGGGGGAAAATCTGAAGAATTATTTGGAGCAGTTTTAAAAAAACATCCTGAATATCGTGAAAAGATGATTATTCAAACTAAATGTGCCATTGTTCCAGGTAAACGTTATGATTTTTCTAAAGAACATATCATTAATAGTGTTAATGAATCGTTAAAAAGATTGAATTGCGATTATGTTGATATTTTATTATTGCATCGACCTGATGCATTATGTGATCCTCAAGAAGTGGCTGAAGCTTTTGATGAATTGTATGAAAGTAAAAAAGTAAGATATTTTGGTGTTTCTAATCATACGCCATATCAAATCAAATTATTACAAAAGTATTCAAAATATCCAATCATCATTAATCAATTACAACTTTCAATTGTTCATTCTGTTATGATTGATTCAGGATTAAATATGAATATGAAAGAAGATTGGGCTCAAGATAAAGATGGTGGCGTTTTAGATTTTTGTCGTTTAAATGATATCACTATTCAACCATGGAGTGTTATTCAGGCTTCTTGGGCTGAAGGAACATTTATTGATAATCCTGATTACGCTAAATTAAATCAGGAGTTAGAAAAATTAGCTAATGAATACCATGTTAGTAAAACGGCTATTGCTATTGCCTGGATATTACGTCATCCAGCTAATATGCAGCCTATTGTTGGAACAACTTCACCAGTTCATTTAAAAGAAAGTGTAGAGGCTATAAATGTTAAACTAACTAGACAACAATGGTATGATTTATATTTAGCTAGTGATAAACCATTACCATAGATTTTGGTTTTATGCTTTAACACACTAAATAAAAAAGAAGCGATGCTTCTTTTTTTATTTAGTAATTATCGAGGTTTTCGCCATTACTTTGAATAACGTTTTTATACCAATTAAACGATTTTTTCTTTATTCTAGAAAAATCGCCACTTCCATCATCGTGTTTATTTACATAAACAAGACCATATCTTTTTTTCATTTCTCCAGTTCCTGCTGAAACAATATCAATGCAGCCCCACACTGTATATCCGATTAAATCAACACCATCTAATTCAACAGCATCTTTCATTGCTTTGATATGATTCTTTAAATATTCAATACGATAATCATCATTGATAGTTCCATTTTTTTTCAATAACATCTTTGGCACCTAAACCATTTTCAACGATAAACATTGGTTTATGATAACGGTCATAAATTTGATTTAAAGCAATTCTTAGTCCAAGGGGATCGACAGTCCAACCCCAATTTGATGTTTTTAAATAAGGGTTTTTATATGCTATAAATTGATTTCCTTCAGTTTTTTTAGCATTTGGATCAGTTGAAGAAACAGTTGACATATAGTAGCTAAAACCAATATAGTCTACAATTCCATTTTCAATAATCTTCAAATCATCTTTTTCCATTTTGATATGAATATTTTCTCTTTCAAATTTCTTTAATTGATATTCAGGATAATACCCTCTTACTTGAACATCCATATAAAATTCTTTTTGACGATTAAATTTAATTGCTTCCATAACATCTTCTGGTTTACATGTCATTGGGTAACTAGGTGTATAAGATACCATCATTCCAATTTTAAAATTGGGGTTAATTTGATGACCTAATTTAACAGCTTTCGCGCTAGCAACAAAGATATGATGATGAGCTTGATATAAATTTTGAGGATTATTATTATGAACGCCGATTTGACACCATCCAGATAAGACATTGATTTCATTAAATGTCATCCAGTATTTTACTTTATTTTTATAACGTTCAAAAATAGTTTTAGTATAAAAAAGGAAAAAATCAATGACTTCGCGACTTAGCCAGCCATCATAATGGTCAGCTAAATACATAGGCATTTCAAAATGGTTAATTGCCACCACCGGTTCAATACCAAATTTTAATAACTCATCAAAGATAAGATCATAGAACTTAAGTCCTTCTTCATTGATTTCATACATACCATTAGGACAGATTCTAGACCAGCTAATTGACATTCGAAAACATTTAAATCCCATCTTGGCCATTAAAGCGATATCTTCTTTCCAATGATGATAAAAATCAGTCGCCTCATGACTAGGGTAATAAGTATTTTCTTTGATATAACCAACGCTATTTTCTGGTACTGGTCCTGTCATAGTGCTATCAACAGGAACTGCACCTATTTTCCCGTTAGCGGTTTTAAAAGTAACTTTTCTAGGAACCTTATATCCACCACCAGTAACAACATCAAATGTACTTAGGCCACGTCCTCCTTTGTTATAGCCTCCTTCATGTTGATTAGCTGCTGTAGCGCCACCCCATAAAAAATCTTCTTTAAAACTCATTATTATCCATCCTTTCAATAAAATTTTGATGATTTTATTGTATAAAGATGGTAAAGAAATATCCAATATTTATATTTTATATCTAATTATTCTATTTATCTATCATTGAAGTGTTGTTGCATCTTTGATAATAGCTTTTCAGCAATAGGTGTAAATACTTGATATTTTTTCCAGATAATATACATATTAGTTTTTAATTCTGGTTTTAGTACTCGAAAACAAAGCTCACTATTTTCACTAGTATCGACGATTTTATCAAAACTTAATGCGTAGCCAAATCCTTCTTTGACCATGATAGAAGCGTTATAAATAAGGTCAAAAGTTGCTACAATGTGTAGTTGATCTAATTTTTCTTTAAATAACTTTGGATAATCTTCAGTGATTCCTTGTCTTGATACAATTAAAGGTAGATCAATTAAATCTTCGATAGTGATATATTCTTTTTTTGCTAGTGGGCTATCTTTACGCATAATAACTCCCCAAGTATCACTGGTAGGTATTTTAATATAGTTATACTTAGATAAATCTACTTCTTGAACAATTATGGCAAAATCTAATAAACCTCGATCTAGTCTTTCAGCGATAACTTCAGTATTACCACTGTATAAATGAAATTTTACATTTGGGTATTGAAGCTGTAAATCTTTAGCAGCTGTTGCAAAATAGCTAAATGATTCAGATTCAGCAGCACCAATATAGATATCGCCACCAGTAATATCATCTAATGCCTGGAATTCTTCCATCGTTTTATCAACCATGCTTAAAATATCTTCAGCTCTTTTTCTTAAAAGAAGACCTTCGTCAGTTAATTTAATACTATAATTACTGCGGATAAATAACTTTTTACCAATTTCTTCTTCTAATTGCTTTATTTGTTTAGATAAGGTAGGTTGGGTTACATGAAGATATTTTGCAGCTCTAGTCATATTTTCTTCTCTTGCGATTGCTAGAAAATAACGTAAAACTCTTATTTCCATTTTAATCACCTCTATGTTTATTATACAGAAGATAATTATTCTTAAAAAGAATAACTTGATATAAATTATAAATATTAGACATTTTAATGACTGAAAATTAGAATGTTATTTAATTAATAGGGGGTGATATTATTGCCAGATTATTATGATCAAAATAGTTGTTTTATAGAAAATTTATTGGATGCTGGATGTGATCATGAAATGATTGAAAAATGTAAATTATTGAAAAAAGCACAACAAATTGATTCGTTGATTTATGTTTTATCGAAACATCGAAATAAGCTTTTAGATAAATTGCATCAATATCATCGTCAAATTGATAGTTTGGATTATTTATTATGTAAATTAAAAAAAGATATTGAATAAAATAACTGTTCTATATCAATTAAATATAGTATTAATGAAAATAAATTGAGGAGCAAAGATGAAGGTAATAGGAATAAACGGTAGTTCTAGAAAAGATAGTAATACTACAATACTTATTAAATATATTTTTAAAGAGTTAAATAAGGAAGGAATAGAAACAGAATTAGTAACTCTCTATGACAAAAAAATCAATCCTTGTCGTGCCTGCTTTGCTTGTAATAGTAGAAAAAAATTGTGTTTATAAAGACGATTTTAATGATGTTTTTAACAAAATGATGACTGCTGATGGAATCATATTAGGCTCACCAGTATATATGGCTAATATATCTTCATCTATGCAGGCTTTATTAGAAAGAGCTGCAGTTGTATTGGATATGAATAAAGAAACCCTTTCAATTAAATATAAAGCAGGAGCATCCATCGTATCACTTCGACGTGGTGGTTTAAATGCAGTGGATGCAATGAATCATTTTTTCTTGAATCAGCAAATGATTATTGTTGGTTCAACATATTGGAATATGGTTTATGGTCAATTACCAGGTGATGTTGAAACTGATTTAGAAGGAATCGAAAACATGAAAAATATTGGTCAGAATATGGCATATGTTTTAAAAAGGTTAAAAAAAAGTGATGGAAATGATTCAAAAAGAATTTAAAGGCTTAAAATTTTTTTGCTATAGATAAAAACTATAGTAAACCGATAAATTTTTATATTTTTCAAATAGTAATTAGCTTGTTAAAATATCCGGTAGATATTATAGGAGGATGAATTAATGAGTAACTTACAAATACCTTTTAAATATGATTTTGTCGGTAGTTTTTTACGACCAGAGAAATTAAAAAACGCTCGAAAAGAATTTGAGGCTGGTTCAATATCTTACGGTGAATTAAAAAATGTCGAAGATGAATGTATTATTGATTTGGTAACTAAAATAAAAAAACTAGGATATCATGTTATTACTGATGGTGAATTTAGACGTGCTACTTGGCATTTAGATTTTATGTGGGATTTTGAAGGAGTAGGGCACTCTAAGACAAACACTGGTTTACCATTTCATGATGAGGCAGCAATGATAGATGATACTTATTTAACTGGTAAAGTTAAATTAACACATGAACATTCATTTGTTGATCATTTTAGATTTATTAAAGCATTAGAAGATGAAAATACAGTAGCTAAGCAAACAATTCCTGCACCAGCTCAATTTTTAGCACAATTTATAATGCCTTTTAATAGAGAAAATACTGAAAAGTATTATTCAAGTGATGAAGAATTAATTAATGATATTGTTGCTGGTTATAAAAAGGTAATTGATGATTTGTATAATGCAGGATGTCGAAATTTACAATTTGATGATTGTACTTGGGGAATGATGGCTGATAAAACTGGTCATCTTGCATATGGAACTACTCCAGAAGGACTAAAAGAAATCCAAAAGATTCATAAAGATATTAATAATAAGGTTATTGCTAATGCGCCAAAAGATATGGTCATTAGTATGCATGTTTGTAGAGGAAATTTCCATTCTACATATGCCAATAGTGGTGCCTATGATCCAGTAGCCGATGTTTTATTTGGCAATCAAAATGTTGATGCATTTTATTTAGAATTTGATGATGAAAGATCTGGTGGATTTGCACCACTTGCAAAAGTATCTGGAGATAAAAAAGTTGTTTTAGGTTTAATTACAACAAAATCACCAGTTTTAGAAAATAAGGAAGAGATTATCGCTAGAATCAATGAGGCTAAAAAATATATTCCATTAGATAGACTATGCTTAAGTCCCCAATGTGGCTTTGCTTCTTGTGAAATTGGAAATAAACTAACTGAAAAACAGCAATGGGCAAAATTAGAGTTAGTTAAAGAAATAGCAGATGAAATTTGGAAATAATCTTAAAATAGGCAAAAGAAGGTCAAAGAGATCTTCTTTTTTGTTTATTAAAATTATACTAAAAGTAATTGAAGAGATTTAAAATAATATTATTGTTTGATAAAATAATTACATTAAAATATTACTATTATAAGGAAGATAAAATGGAATTAAAATTTATTACATCAAATGACAAAGAATGGCAAAAAGCAATAGAATATATCCAAAATTGTCCGTGGAAAGCTGGAAAATCATTAGCTAGTAAAATGATTAATAACTATTTTAATGATTGGCAGCGTGTTTTGATTGTTTTAAAAGATAATAATATTATTGCTTTTTGTACATTTACTAAAGAAGATTGCATTAAAAATGTAAATTATAGACCATTTATTGGCTATATTTATGTTGATGAAAAATATCGAGGTTACCGATTAAGTAAAAAAATGATAGATAAGGCTATTGATTATGCAAGCAGTTTAGGATTTATAGCAGTATATATAGTATCAGATCATGTAAATTTATATGAAAAATATGGCTTTAAAATATGTGATTATAAAGAAAATCGGCATGGAAAGATTGAAAAAATATATCAGAAAAAAATATAGGAAGTTATTAATAAATGAATTAAAATAAATGATTTTTTAAAGAATATATTATCGTTTAAAGAGAAAAGTATGGATTTTAAAATTGTTGAAAAAGAAGCATTTAATTTTGTTGGAGTTAGTAAACGCGTAGCCTTGCAATTTGAAGGTGTAAATAACGAAATAGTAAAATTGACACAAGGAATAACAGAAAATCAATGGAAGGAGTTACGTGAATTACAAAATATTGAACCATTTGAAGTAGTAAATGTATCTTATGATTCTGATAGCGATTTTCTTGAAGAAAAAGGCCATTTAACACATTTAGTTGGGGTTTTAACTACACGAGAGGATTTTAGTAATCAATTTGATAAGTGTTCAATGCCAGCTTGTACATGGGCAGTTTTTCCAAATAAAGGGCCATTCCCTTTTACACTACAAAATACGATGGCCAAAATATATTCAAAATGGCTGCCTGCTTCTAATTATGAATTAGCATTTTCTTTTTCCTTTTCTTTTACTAAAATGAATGAATATAAAGAAGATTATGCATATAGTGAAATCTGGATTCCTGTTAAGCTAAAAAAATAATTTATTGATATAGGATGATGTATACTTTTGATATGGGTATAAATAATTTGGATTAAAATAATAAAAGATATTAATAGAAATTTCAGTTGACAGTGACGTTACGTTCCAAATTATAATCTAATCAAGAGGTGAAGGTAATGGAAAAATATAGTTATAGAGAATTTTCAAATATTACTCATACAACACTTAGAACTTTAAGAATATTATGAAAGCATAAATTTGATTATACCAGTTATTGAAAATGGTAGAAAATATATTGAAGAAGATTATTTTATACAATTACAGACAATACAACTTTTAAAGAAAGCAGGCTATACTCTAGAAGAAATCAAATACATTATTAAGGATAAAAACATTGAAGAACAAATAGTCATGCAAAAAGATTTATTAAATATACAGTTAACTAATACTAAAATAATGTTATCTCTTATTGATGAAATACAAAATGAAAATAACATGAATATTTCAAAAATATATACAAAATTTTTACAAATTCAAAATAGACAAAATTTACAACTTCAATTTGAAACACCAGATGGATTAAAAACAAGGGTTTTATTTCATCATAGACATACCCATTTTGATCAAAACTTTCATGAATGGATGTTTGATCATTATCAATTTAACGATAGTGACAAGATTTTAGAAATAGGTTGTGGAGATGGTACATTATGGCAATGTAATAAAGATAGGATTCCTAAAAATATTGAAATAATTTTAAGTGATATTTCTCAAAAGATGATAGATGAAAGTTATTTGAAACTTTATGGCATCTCACAAATAAAATCTTTTGATTTGGCTGATTGTTTTCATTTGCCATATGATGATGAAAGTTTTGAAATTATAATCATTAATCATGTTTTAATGTATTTTGAAAATTTAGATCAGGCTTTAAAAGAAATATATAGGGTACTAAAAAAAGGAGGTACTATATATTGTTCGACAATAGCTAAGGATATGATGGTAGAAAGAGATGAGATGTTAAAAAAATTTGATTCTAAAATATCATTTGATCAAGAGATATTATATAACCGATTTGGATATGAAAATGGTAAAGAAAAATTAATCAAATATTTTTGCAATGTTGAATCATTTGATCGTAAAGAAACTTATGAAATTACAGATATGGATTTATTTTATCAATTTATATTAAGCGGAAAAGGACTGAGTCCTAATTTAGAACCGTTATATAGAAAAAAGTGCAATTTTACCAATATTTAAAACATTATTTTGACAAAAATAAGATTTTTTATTTAACAACACATGCGGGAATGTTTAAAGCAAGAAAAGTTCAAGAATATGAGTTTTGATGTAGTTATCGATGTTGTTGCATATAATGAAAATGATATTAATGATTTATTAGATGGTTTAGGTAATTTTAAACAATATATCATGATAAGTTCTAGTGCGGTTTATCCTGAATATGGCAGTCAGCCTTTTAAAGAGAATAGTGTTTTAGCAAAAAATAAGTTTTGGGGAAAATATGGGACTGATAAAATCGCTGCTGAAAAAACACTTATGCAAAGAGTGAGTGATGCTTATATTCTTAGACCACCATATTTATATGGACCGATGAATAATGTATATCGAGAAGCTTTTGTTTTTGATTGTGCAATTGATGATAGACCATTTTATTTGCCTAAAGATGGTTCAATGAAATTACAATTTTTCCATGTTAAAGACTTATGTCGGGTTATAGACTTTCTTATAGAAAATAAACCGGCACAACACATTTTTAATGTAGGAAATAAAGAAGCAATTACTATCAAAGAATGGGTAGAAGCTTGTTATGGTGTGTTGAATAAAAAGCCTAAGTTTATAAATGTTTATGATAATATAAATCAAAGAAAATATTTTAGTTTTTATGATTACGAATATTATTTGGATGTTACAAATCAGGATACTTTAATATCATCAACACTATCATTAGAAGATGGTTTAAAAGAGTCATATGAGTGGTATATAAAAAACATGGATGAGGTAAACAAAAAGCCATTCATTGAATTTATTGATAATAATATATTTAATAAAACAAACGAATTATAAGATGTTGTTTTAGTGTTATTATAAGATACTTGAGAGTTTAATTACTATTCTATTGAGTATCTTTTATTTTGTTTTATACTATAAATCAAGTATAATTATGATAAATAAGTTTTATTGCAAATAAAAATAAATATAATTTAAAATTAAATATTTAATATAGAATAAAGGAGATGGTTTTAATGAAAATTTTAGCTTTTACAGGTGCAGGAATATCAAAGCAATCTAATATTCCTACTTTTATGGAACAGCCTGAAGTTAGAGAAAAGTTGTTTAGAGATTATGCTAATACTCATCATGAAGAATATAACGAAGTTATTAGACAATTAAAAGCTAATATGAATGGGGCAAAACCAAATGATGCCCACATTGCTTTAGCTGAATATAAAATTCCAGTTATTACAATGAATATTGACGGATTACATAAGTTGGCTGGAAGTGATGCATTAGAAATGCATGGTGGTTTACCTGAAGATGATGAAATGGATCAAGCCTGGTCATTATATAATAAGCCGGTTTTATATGGTGACCCTGCGCCTAATTATCAAAAAGCATATGAAATGGTTTATGGTCTAGGACCTGGTGATGTATTTTTAGTGATTGGATGTTCTTATCATACCGCAATAGCTGTTGATTTAAGAGAGGTTGCTAAGTCAAGGGGAGCAAGAATTATTGAAATTCAAGATGATGCTGCTCATAATGTTAGGAAAGTATTGGATAAATTGATTAAGTAAATATGATTTTAAAAAAAGGAGTATCAGTATAAAACTTTTGGATCAGTACAGTAAGAAAATAGGATGCTTTTAATATATTATTATATGTTTTATACAAATTTTATTTATGGAGGTAACTGAATTTGGATAATAAAAAATATGTTGGAAGGATTCTTGAGGTTAAAATAGACAGAGAATTTGGAAGTAAACATCCTGACTATGGTTTTATTTATCCAATTAATTATGGGTATGTTCCAAATACCATTAGTGGGGATAGTGAAGAATTAGATTGTTATATATTAGGAGTATTTGAACCAATAAAATATTTTACTGGAAAATGTATCGCATTGATTCATAGAATCGATGATAATGATGATAAATTAGTAATAGTTCCAACGAATAAAAACTATAGTAATGAGCAACTTGAAGCTTTAGTAGAATTTCAAGAACGTTTTTTTAAACATATAATTATAAGATGAACCCTAGCATTATAAATGTATGTATATCTATATTTACGAAATAATCAAAAGATGATTAAATGAATAAAGTTTAGACATTATATAATAAGTTATTTTTGTATGGTAATCCTATTACTAATTAGAATGGCGTTAGAAGAGATAAAAAAATAAATATTTATTAATTGACAAAAAAATTATTTACTAGTATTATGTTAATAACATAATAAATTAAATACGAAGAATTGAACTAGTAGGCTAGGCGTTTAGGCAAAGAGAGTATCGGTGTGGTGTGACGATATCCAAACAAATAGTTGAATACATCAAGGAGTAGAATGTTGAAAATAGTAGGCATCTCCGGGAACACCCGTTATCGTGTTAGAGTATGAACCATAATTAATATGGCGTACTTGATGAGGCTGATAGGGTGACCTATTAGTGAATAAAGGTGGTACCACGAAGTTATCTCGTCCTTTGCTAGGACGAGTTTTTTTGTTATATAAGGAGGAAAATCAAATGATTATTGTTTTAAAACCGCATACTAATGATGAAAATATTAAAAAAATTGAAGAAATAATTCGTGATAATGGTGCTGAACCGCATGTATCAAAAGGAGAAATTCAAACAATTATTGGAATGGTAGGAGATACTACCAGAATCGATCCTAAAGTAATTGAAGTAGAAGAATGTGTTGAAAAAGTAATGAAGGTTTCTGAACCATATAAATTAGCTAATCGTGCTTTTCATCCTGAAGATACGATTGTCGATGTAGCTGGGGTTAAAGTCGGTGGTGATAATCTGGCTTTGATTGCTGGACCATGTTCTGTTGAAAGTGAAGAACAGGTAATTGAAATAGCTAAATCAATCAAAGCTTCAGGGGCTAATATTTTAAGAGGTGGTGCTTTCAAACCAA
>NZ_NFKR01000021.1 GCF_002160495.1 Erysipelatoclostridium sp. An173
TTTTAGTTTATCAATACTGATGTGCTGTACCATATCTTTGCAAATCTGGGATTTCTAACGTATCAAGGCTCATTCAATGGTAGTAAAATCGTAGTAATTTGAAGTATTTAAACCCCTTGAAAATGCTGATAGATACAGTGTTTTAGAGGACAATCAGATTTTTAGTTGGTTTTTATAATAAAAAGTGGTATGAGCTGACCCATAGGGTCGAGTTCACTACCACTCTTTAATAATTCCTTTAATTAATGTTGCAAAGTTTTTTTCTGATTTTTCGGCAATTTCAATTACTTCATCATGACTTAGTTCTTGGCTTGATAATCCTGCAGCTTTATTAGTGATTAATGAGATGCCTAAAGTTTTCATATTACAATGACGGGCTACAATAGCTTCAGGAATTGTTGACATTCCTACAGCATCAGCACCTAAAACTTTTAAAGCTCTAATTTCAGCTGGTGTTTCATACATTGGCCCTTGGCAATAAGCATAAACACCATCTTTTAAAATAATATCATTTTCATCAGCTACTTTATGAGCAAGTTCACCAATTTCTTCATTATAAGCTTCACACATATCAGGGAAGCGAGGACCAAATTCGTCTAAATTAGGACCTCTTAATGGACTATTCATAAATAGACTAATATGATCTTTAATCAACATTAATTGACCAGGATTTAAGTCTTCACGAATACCGCCACATGCATTTGTTAAGATTAAATTTTCAATACCTAATCTTTTAAAGACTCTAATTGGTAAAGTGACAATTTGCATATCATTTCCTTCATAATAATGGAAGCGGCCTTTCATGGCTATGACAGTTTTACCTTCTAATGAACCAATAACTAATTTACCAATATGGCCTTTTAAATTAGTTAAAGGAAAGTGGGGGATATCGCGGTAATCCAATTCAATTGGGTTTTTGATTTCATCAACTAGATGCCCTAAACCAGAGCCTAAAATAATCGCAAGATCAATTTTACCATGATATTGCGACTTGATGTAATCAGTAGCTTCATTGATTTTAATGTGCATACATTATACCTCCTGCTTTCAATTATAGCATAAACTTATTAAATGTATTATAATGAAAGTACAAAAAACTAAAGATTATTGGTTTTTAAAATAATAATGGCTTTAAAATACTAAAATATGGTTTACATTAAGTAGTTATAATCATTTTTAGTTTTTTTAACATAAGGAGTGATAATATGGATCGATCAACTTATCAATTAAATCAAACAAAGCTACGTGATAGCAAAGTATTTCGTGATGCGATTCATAATTATATCCATGTTGACCAGCCAGTTATTTTAGATTTAATAAATTCTAAAGAAATGCAACGTCTTAGAAGAATAAAACAATTAGGTGGTGTTCATCAGGTTTATCAAAGTGCTGAGCATTCACGCTTTTGTCATTCATTAGGTGTTTATTATGTCGTAAGAAAAATGATATTCAATAGTGCTATTGGTCAGGCACTATGCGATTATGATAAATTAATAGTCATGTGTGCAGCTTTATTACATGATATTGGTCATGGACCTTTTTCACATTGTTTTGAAGAAGTATATCAAATAAAACATGAAGACTATACAGTTAAAATAATCAATGGTCAAAGCGAGGTCCATCAAATCCTGGAAAATTTTAATAAAGGTTTTGCTAAAGAGGTAAGTAGTGTTATTGAAAAAAAACACCCTAATAAGATTTTGGTTCAAATGGTATCCAGTCAGTTAGATGGAGATCGAATGGATTATTTACTTAGGGATTCTTATTTTACCGGAACTACTTATGGCCATTTTGATATGGCTAGGATCTTAAGGGTGATGCAAGTATATGATGGAAAAATTGTATTTAAAGAAGCTGGAGTTCAAGCTATCGAAAATTATATCTTAGCGCGCTATCATATGTATTGGCAAGTATATTATCATCCAACAAGTCGCAGTTATGAACAGCTATTGATGAGTATTTTTAGAAGAATCAAAGATCTCTATGATTCTGGTTATCAATTTGGTGATATTAACTATTTATTGCCTTTTTTAAAAGGAAATGTTAGTGAACAAGATTATGTTAAATTAGATGAAAGTATCATATTATATTATTTTATGGTATTTAGTGAGGGTAAAGATACTATTTTAGCGAATCTGTGTAATCGTTTTTTAAATCGGAAATTATTTAGTTATCGTGATTATAATAATGAAGATGATTTATGTGATGTAAAAGATTATGTTTTAAAGTGTGGTTATGATCTGCGGTATTATCTTGTTTTTGATGATCAAAAACAAATACCATATCTTTATTATGGTAATAGTGATGATATAAGTGAAATTGAAATTCTAGTTGATGGTAAACTAAAATTTTTACCCGAGGTTTCAGAAATTGTAGGGGCAATAATTAAATCAAAAAATAATAAAGATGATCGTAAAATATTTTATCCCGAAGTATAAACTTCGGGATATTTATTATTCCTTTTTAAACCAGTAGACTAAACCATTTTCATCATTTTCACCAGTTAGTGGATTTATGGCGATTTGTTGTAAAGAAGAAGTTGGCTGATACCAGTTAACTTCCTTGATTTTATTAGTGTATTGTAAAACATCAACGACGGTTTTTTTAGCGACTGTTTTATCATTAGTCGTAGTCATTTTACGATTATCATCATAACCTACCCAGCTAGCAACTAATACTTCAGGATTATAAGCGACCGCTAAATTATCAACATCGGTACTCCCAGTTTTACAAGCATTAATATTATCTAATTGATAACCAGCCATCGTAGCTTGTAAGTAGGTACTAAAAGTATCGTTAAAAGTAGAAGTTAATAGTTGTGATAAAACAAGACAAGTATCCTGATTGAGCATTTTTTGATCTTCACGTTCGTGTTCATATAATACTTCACCGGCAGCGTTAGTAATTTTTTCAATCATATATAAATGATTATAGGTTCCTTCGCTAGCAAGACAGTTATACATATTAGCTAGATTGTAAATATTAGTATTTAAGGTTCCCAGGGCTAGAGAAGCATTAGCTTCAACATTGTCGATACCAAATTTTTTAATTAAGGCGGCTAAATTCTCTTCTCCTAAAAATAAATGGGTTTTAACAGCATAGATATTATCAGATACTGCAATAGCCTGAGCAAGAGTAATATCATCATAAGCATATTTGTCATTAAAATTACCAGGACTATAGGTAGTATTATCATCAAGTTTAAAAGTTGTTGGCTCACATAAAAAAGTGGTTGTTGGGGTAAAGCCGTTTTCTAATGCTAGATAATAAAGCAATGGTTTAATTGTACTGCCGATTTGTCGATTGGTCTGGGTAGCTCGGTTATATTGGGATTGAGCATAATCTTTACCACCGATTAATGCTAGTACTTTACTAGTATAAGGCTCAACAACAATACTAGCGGTTTCTACTTCACTATCTTGAGTGTATTCTTTAGCACTTTTAGTGATGATATCTTGATAGCCTTGATCAAAGGTAGTATAAACATTTAATCCTTGATTTAAATAAGTATTATTATAGAAACCAAGTGCTTCCAATTCTTCGATAACGGCATCTTTATAATAATTATTATCAATATTTTCATCAACTTGGTGCTCTTTAGCTAAGTTTAAATCACTATTTAAAACTCGCTGTTTTTCATTTTCCGTAATATTACCACAATCAATTAACGCATCTAAGACTAAACTTTGTCTTTTTCTAGCGGCAGTTTCATCATTTAAAGGCGAATAATAAGTTGGTCCATTAATTACTCCTGCCAACATGCTGCTTTCATTTAAATCAAGATTTTTAGCACTTTTACCATAGAAATACTGTGCAGCATTTTCAATGCCATAGATACCATGGCCAAAATAAACATTATTTACATATCCTTCAAGAATTTCATCTTTAGTTAAATGAGTTTCCAATTGCATTGTTAAAAAGGCTTCTTTTATTTTTCTAGACCAGGACTTTTCGTTTGTTAAATAGAGCAAACGTGCATATTGTTGAGTAATTGTACTTGCTCCTTGGGATTTATCCTGATTGATTAAATTAACTTTTATTGCTCTTGCAATACCAATTGGATCAAAACCACGATGTTGATAGAAATGCTGATCTTCAATAGCAACAATACTTTCTAAAAAATAATCACTAACGTTATCTAAAGTAACATAATGACCAGCATAATCATTAATAGATTGATAGAAAATATCTTGATTGTCGTCATAGAGTTTTAAGTATCGATTTTTATTTAAATCTGGTTCACCCATACAGTATGCAACTAAATAAAGTGAGAGAACAAAGGTAACTAAACTAGCAGCTATGATTACAAAGATTTTTATGACTTTTTTCATTTATTTGATCACCAAAAGTATTCTTGACGCTTTTGTGCTATAATATGCACTGATTAAATAGAAAAGAAAGATGGGATACGATGAAAAAATTAATTAAATTAAATTATCATAGTGTTTTTAAATATGAAAATGATAAAGAATCATTTAAGTATAATGGTGCTGCTTTTTTAGAAGAGTTAGATGATAAGACGATTATTAGTTATGGAGATAAAACTAAAATTAAATTTATTTTAAAAAAGGATGAAGTTTTTTTACATAATGATGCAAGTGTTTTGCACTTACATAAAAATCGAGTTATACTAAACCATTATCAAACAGAATATGGTATTTTAAAACTACAAACAAGATTAATTAATTATGAATATGATAATACTATCAAAATAAAGTATGCTTTATATGATGGTATGAATTTAATAAGTGAGGTTTATATTGTATTGAATTATCAGATTTTGGAGAATTAGAAATGAAAATTTTAAAGCTTTTACAAAATCGAATCTTTGTATCGGTTACCTTAATATTATTACAGATTATTTTAATTTTCTTATTCATGCAGTTTATCTTTTTAGATGCTAAGGCATTAAGATTTTGTTCGATGATTATTAGTGCTTTAGTAACGTTATATATTATTAATAAAGATGACGATGATCCTAATTATAAAATAATCTGGTTAATTCCTATTTTGGTTTTTCCCGTTTTTGGTGGTTTATTGTATTTAGTTTTTGGTAATAAAAAACCGGCTAAAAAATTACAGGAAGCATATCGAAAACAAGATCAGGCGATTAAACCATATCGTTATTTTAATGAAGTTCATAAAACAATTGGTGATGAGGTAGTTAGGGGCCAAGTAAATTATATTGTTGATGAGCAGTTTCCGGTTTATAAAAATAGTGAGGTAAAGTATTATTCTTTAGGTGACAACGCCTTTCCTGATTTATTAGATGAATTAAAAAAAGCCAAGTATTTTATTTTTATGGAGTATTTTATTGTCGAAGAAGGGGAAATGTTTAATCAGGTATTAGAAATCTTAAAGCAAAAAGTTAAAGAGGGTGTCGAAGTTCGTTTTATGTATGATGATATGGGTTCTTTAACGATGCTGCCATATCACTATTATAAAAAACTAGAAGAATATGGTATTAAATGTATTGCGTTTAACCATGTTGTACCGTTACTTTCTATTGTAATGAACAATCGTGACCACCGTAAAATTACGGTTATTGATGGAAATGTAGGATTTAATGGTGGTTTTAATTTAGCGGATGAGTATATTAATGCTAAAGTTAAATATGGTCATTGGAAAGATACTGGTGTTATGATTAAAGGTGAAGCAGTCTGGAATTTAACACTAATGTTTTTAACGACCTGGAATGCTTCATTAAATCAAACCGAAGAGTATGATCGTTATCATCCACGTCATTATCCTTTGCCTGATATTAAACCAAGCGGATATATTTTACCATATGGTGATTCACCGCTTGATGATAAGCCGGTTGGTAAAAATGTGTATTTAAATATTATCAATCAAGCTCAGCGCTACTTATATATTTATACCCCTTATTTAATTATTAATGATGAGTTAAAAAATGCATTATGCTTAGCGGTATTACGTGGTGTTGATGTTCGAATTGTTACCCCAGGGATCCCGGATAAAAAAACGGTATTTAAAGTAACTCGTTCTTATTATGAACCTTTAGTATTAGGCGGTGTTAAAATATATGAGTATACTCCTGGTTTTATGCATGGTAAAAATTTTGTTTGTGATGATAAGATTGCTACCGTAGGTACTATTAATTTAGACTATCGTAGCTTGTATTTACATTTTGAATGTGGTGTATATATGTATGATGTTGCGGCCATTAAGGATATTAAAGAAGATTTTTTAAATACAATTGAACTTAGTAAAGAAATTACTTATGATGATGTTTTAAGAGGCCGATTTAGAGGCTGGTTTGAAGCAATATTAAGATTATTTGCACCATTATTATAAATGGATTAGTTAATAATAGGAAGAATTGAAAAAGTATTCAATTCTTTTTATTTGGGTGTTTAAAAATTACTCTTGATTAATTTTATTTCAATGATATTATTTTACAGTAGATTTGTGATAAAATTTTTTAAAAACATTGACTTAATGAGGGTTTAATGGTAATTTAATGAAGATATGTAAAAAGATTAAAGGAGGACAATAATGGCAGTTAATAAAATAGAAGCAACTTTAAAAGAAACGTTGAAACAAGCGATAATTTCGTGTGGTTTTGTTGAAGAATATGATCAAAATAGTATTGTAATTGAAATTCCTAAAGATAAAGCTCATGGGGACTATTCAACAAATTTAGCGATGCAATTAACAAAATTATTAAAACGCAATCCACGACAAATTGCTCAAGAAATAGTAGATGCAATTGATAAAGATAAAGCTCAAATTGAAAAAATTGAAATTGCTGGACCGGGGTTTATTAATCTGTTTTTAGCTAAAGATGCGATGACATCAATAATAAAAGAAGTTTTAACAGAAAAAGAAGCTTATGGTAGAAGCAATTATGGAAACGGAACTAAATATAATGTTGAATTTGTATCTGCCAACCCAACAGGAGATTTACATTTAGGACATGCTAAAGGAGCAGCGGTTGGAGATAGTATTTGTAGAATCATGTCGGCTGCTGGCTATGATGTAACTAGAGAATATTATATCAATGATGCTGGTAATCAGATTTATAATTTAGCGTTATCTTTATATGCTCGTTATCGTCAAGCTTTTAATCTAGAAGCACAAATGCCTGAAGATGGTTATTATGGTCAAGATGTTAAAGATATTGCCGTAAAGATAAAAGAAAGCGAAGGCGATAAGTATTTAAATATGCCAGAAGATGAAGCGATTGCTTTCTTTAGAAAAAAAGGAACTGAATATGAATTACAAAAAATCAAAGATATTTTAAAACAATTTAGAGTATCATTTGATGTTTGGTTTTCAGAAACTTCATTATATGAAGATAATTGCGTTGTTCCAACTGTCGAAAAATTAAAAGCAGCTGGATATACTTATGAAAGTGATGGTGCTTTATGGTTTAAATCAACTGAATTTGGGGATGATAAAGACCGTGTTTTAATAAAAAGTGATGGCAGCTATACATATTTAACACCAGATATTGCTTATCATTTAAATAAACTTGATCGTGGATATGAATATTTAGTAGACTTATTTGGTGCTGATCATCATGGTTATATTAATCGAATGAAAGCCGCTATTCAAGCATTAGGATATAATGCTGATCAATTAAATATTGATATTATTCAAATGGTTAGAATGATGAATAATGGTGAACCAGTTAAAATGTCTAAAAGGACTGGTAATGCGGTAACGATTCAAGACTTAATTGATGAAATTGGTGTTGATGCTACACGTTATTTCTTTGTATCTAAAGCAGCAAATACAACTTTTGATTTTGACCTTGCCCTTGCAAAATCTAAGTCAAATGAAAATCCAGTATATTATGCTCAATATGCTCATGCTAGAATGTGTTCAATTAAAGCTCAAGCAGCTAAATTGAATTTAGAATATAGTGATCATTATGAATTGCTTGTAAATCCAAAGGAAATTGAACTTGTTAAGCATATTAATGAATTTAGAAACATAGTTATAGATAGTGCGGTAAATAGAACACCACATAAAATTGCAAATTATATTCAACGTTTAGCACAATTATTCCATAGTTTCTATAATGAATGTTATGTAATCGATAAAGATAATCTTGAATTAAGTAAACAGAGATTAGCATTGGTAGAAGCTAGTAGAATTACACTTGCAAATGCATTAAACTTAATTGGTGTTAGCGCTCCAGAAAAGATGTAGGAGGATAGGTTAAATGGATAGTATGGATAAATATCGTGATATGTCAATGGTAGATGTTGCTTTTGAATTAATGTCAAAGAAAAAATCTGCAGTTAACTTCTTTAAGTTATGGGAAGAAGTTTGTCAGATGAAAAAATTTGATGAACAGCAACAAGCAGATAAAGAATCATTATTTTATACAAATATTACTTTAGATGGTCGTTTTATTACTGTAGGAGAAAATGCCTGGGATTTAAGAAGCCGTCATAAATTTAGTGATGTTCATATCGATATGAATGATATTTATAGCGATGATGAAGAAGATGATTCTGAAGAACCAGAAGATGATGTTGATTCTACAATTGAAGATGATTATAACTAGGGATTGAAGACAGATAAGAAAATAATTTCTTATCTGTTTTTTTAAATGCTATAATATAATTAAAAAGGAGGAACGAAAAATGAAGTATTCACAAAACGGGAAAGAATATCATCTTGATATTAAAAAAGGTGATGTTGGAAAATATGTTATCTTACCAGGAGATCCTAAACGCTGTCAAAAAATTGCCCAGTATTTTGATGATCCTCAATTAATAGCAGATAATCGTGAATATGTAACTTATACAGGATATCTCGATGGCATTAAAGTAAGTGTTACTTCAACTGGTATCGGTGGACCATCAACTGCGATTGCTATTGAAGAGTTAGTTAAATCAGGAGCAGATACCTTTATTAGAGTCGGGACATGTGGCGGTATGGAAATAGATGTAAAAAGCGGTGATATTGTTATTGCTTCTGGGGCTATTAGACAAGAAGGGACTAGTAAAGAATATGCACCAATTGAATTTCCAGCTGTTGGTAACTACACTATAATTAATGCTCTAGTAGATAGTGCTAAAAAAATGAAGAATATTAATTATCATGTTGGTGTTGTTCAATCTAAAGATTCTTTTTATGGACAGCATGATCCTTCAAGCAAGCCAGTAAGTTATGAATTAGAAAATAAATGGGAAGCCTGGTTAAGATTAGGGACATTGGCTTCAGAAATGGAAACAGCGGCTTTATACACAGTTTCTAGTTATTTAAAAGTTCGTAGTGCTACTGTACTTTTAGTTGTGGCTAATCAAGAACGAGAAAAAAAAGGATTAGATAATCCGGTTGTTCGTGATACTGATAAAGCTATTAAAGTAGCTATCGAAGCAATTAAATTATTAATTAAGCAAGATAAATTGGAGAGTGAATAATGATTCGAGAAGTAAAAGCTAGTGATTATCCAGCGATTGCGAAAGTTATGATGCGTGCTTTTGCTAATCCACCATGGAATGAAGATTGGGACTATTCAAGAGCGTATCAACGAATAGAACAACTAGATGATGGTAAGTATACTAGATGTTATGTTTATGAAGAAAATGAAAAAATCATCGGTGTTTTATGTGGAAAGTTAATTACTTATGTTAATAATTTAGAATTGATGATAGAGGATTGTTATATTGATCCTGATTATCAACGATTAGGAATTGGCGGTAAGTTGATGCAAGGGGTTGTTGATAGATTAAAAGAAGTAGATGCTTTTACTCTGCTTACTGGTCAAGGATTTTATAGTGTTGATTTTTATTTGAAAAATGGTTTTAAAATTGATAATAACTTAGTTTTAATGCGTAAAGAGTTAAAATAAATGCCATGGGGTTACCATGGCATAAATGTTTTTAAAGATGCTAGTAAAGTTAACCGATTATTTCATCTATCAAACCGTATTCTAAAGCTTCTATAGGTTCTAAGAAAAAATCACGGTCAGTATCAGATTTAATTTTAGCTAAAGGCTGGTTAGTGTTTTGACTAAGAATTTTGTTTAATTTTTCTTTTTGTTTTAAAATTCGCTTAGCGCTAATTTCGATATCGCTTGCTTGACCTTCATAAGCGCCTAGTGGCTGGTGAATCATGATTTCACTATTTGGCAGACTACATCTTTTTCCTTTAGCACCGGCACTAAGTAAAAAAGCGGCCATACTAGCTGCCATTCCAATAACGATTGTAGATACATCACATTTAATAAAATTCATTGTATCATAAATAGCAAACCCAGCATTGATACTACCGCCTGGTGAGTTAATATACATATATATATCAGCAGTGTTATCAAGCGATTCTAAATATAATAGCTGTCCTACGATACTGCTTGCCATTTTATCATCAATGGTGCCAGTTAAAAGTATTATTCGATCTTCTAAAAGACGAGAATATATATCATAAGCATATTCACGCTGATTTGTTTTTTCAATTACTGTTGGGACTAAGTGCATTATTTAACCTCCTGTAATAAAGTATAGTTATTTAATTAGTAATTATTCATTTTTAATAAAGATTTTGATTAAGATTATTATTAATATTAAGTTTTTTATAAAATTTTGTAAGTTTTGAAAAAAAGATAGCAAAGATTAATTTTTGCTAAGAAAAAATTTTAACGAAACCCCTTTCACTGGTTGCTTTTCTTTAATTTCTGGAATATAATAATACCATAAAAGAACATTCAAGGAGGAATAAAAAGAATGGCAGTAAAAGTAGCAATTAATGGATTTGGACGTATTGGACGTCTTGCATTCAGACAAATGTTTGGTGCTGAAGGATATGAAGTTGTAGCAATCAACGACTTAACTGATCCTAAAATGTTAGCACACTTATTAAAATATGATTCAGCACAAGGTAAATATGCTTTAGCAGACACAGTAGAAGCTAAAGAATCTTCAATCGTAGTAGATGGAAAAGAAATCGAAATCTACAAAGAAGCAGATGCTTCTAAATTACCTTGGGGAGAATTAGGAGTAGACGTAGTATTAGAATGTACTGGTTTCTATACTTCTAAAGCTAAATCTCAAGCTCATATCGATGCAGGAGCTAAAAAAGTTGTTATTTCTGCACCAGCAGGAAATGATTTACCAACAGTAGTATTCGGTGTAAACGAAGGTACATTAACTGCTGATGATACTATTATCTCTGCAGCATCTTGTACAACTAACTGTTTAGCACCTATGGCTAACGCTTTAAATAAATTAGCTCCAATTAAATCTGGTATCATGTTAACAGTACATGCTTACACTGGTGACCAAATGGTATTAGATGGACCTCATAGAAAAGGTGACTTAAGAAGAGCTCGTGCAGCAGCTGTAAATATCGTGCCTAACTCAACTGGTGCAGCTAAAGCTATCGGATTAGTTATCCCTGAATTAAATGGAAAATTAATCGGTTCAGCTCAACGTGTACCTGTTCCTACAGGATCAACTACAATCTTAACTTCAGTTGTTGAAGGTGAAGTAACAGTTGAACAAGTTAACGAAGCTATGAAAGCAGCAGTAACTCCATCATTTGGATATACTGAAGAACAATTAGTATCTTCTGATATTATCGGAATGACTTATGGTTCATTATTTGATGCAACTCAAACTATGGTTAAAGCATTAGATAACGGAACTACTGAAGTTCAAACAGTTGCTTGGTATGACAACGAAAATTCATATACTTCTAACATGGTTAGAACTATCAAATATTTCGCTGAATTAACAAAATAATTAATTGAAACTTAATGCAAAGGCTGGTCGTTAGATCAGCCTTTTTCGTGGAGGTTAATAGGATGATTAAAAAAGTTGGAATTGTGGGCATGGGTGCTTTAGGATTGATGTATGGTAACTGGATCAAAGAAAATAATACTGATGTTGTAGTTGACTATATCATGGATAGTAAACGGCTAAAGCGTAACCAGGAAAAGACTTTTAGTATTAATGGAAATGTCGTTAACTGTAATATGATTGATGCTAATTTAGCCACTTGCTATGATTTATTAATTGTAGCGGTCAAAGCACCAGCTTTACAAAGTGCTTTGAAAGTAATGGAAAATGCAGTAGATAAAAATACAACAATCATCTCAGTGCTAAATGGAATAACAAGTGAAAAGATTATTGGTCAAAGATATAATGAACAGCAGGTTTTATATGCAATCGCTCAAGGAATGGATGCAGTAAAATTACAAACTGATTTAACTTATTCAACTAGAGGACATTTATTAATTGGAATAAAGGATGATAGCCAAAATGATAGATTAGAAGAATTAGCTTCATTTTTTGATCAATGTAAAATAGACTATTTTATCAAAGAAGATATATTGCATCATCTTTGGGCTAAATTTATGTTGAATGTTGGCATTAATCAAACATGTATGGTTTATAATACTAATTATGGTGGGGCTTTATTGCCAGGAAAAGCACATGAAACATTAATTAAAGCAATGCAAGAAGTAATCGAGTTATCTAGTTATGAAGGGATAGATTTAAGTGAAAAAGATTTAAATTTTTATTTGGATTTATTAGCTACCTTAGATCCTAATGGTTTACCTTCAATGGCCCAGGATGCTAAAAACAAGCGTTATAGTGAAGTAGAATTATTTTCAGGGACAGTAATTAAACTTGCAAGTAAGCATCATTTAGATGTACCAGTTAATCGTTTTTTGTATCAGCGGATAAAGGAAATTGAAAGTGAATATTAATTTTAACTAAGCATCGGTAATATTAACTGATGCTTTTATCATATTATAATGTTAGTTATTGAGATGATTATGTGTTATAATAGCTTATATGTCTAAAAATGTATTATTGTTCACTTTGATAGTTTTAATAAAACAATAGGCAGGGAACATATCAGGGAGAAACTTTAAACAGTTTGTGAAAGTGACGGAGAATTAAAATGAGAATTATAAAGGTATTTAATAATAATAGTGTAGCAGCACTGTCTAATGAGTTAGGCGATATTATTGTAACTGGCTCAGGAGTTGGTTTTCAAAAGAAAATTGGGGATTTAGTTGATGAAAATAAAATTGAAAAAACTTATTTGTTTAAAGGTAAGGATCAAGAAAAATTAACAAAAGATATTGAAAATATGGCCCCTATTTATTATGAGATAACTAATAAAATTGTAAGTAAGGCTAATAAAGAGTTAGAAACAAAATTTTATGGTGAGATTTTTTTGGCGATAAGTGATCATATTGCTTTTGCGATAAAAAGAATTAGAGAAAATATCAATCTTCCTAATATTATTTTAAATGATATTAAAGCGTTGTATAAAAAAGAGTATCAAATAGGATTGTGGGCTCTTGATTATATTGAAAAGAAAACTAAAGTACGTTTGGAAGAGTCAGAAGCTGGATATATTGCTTTATATCTGGTTAATTTTTCAATGAGTGATAAAACTAATAATGTAGCTCAAGTTGTTACGTTAACTAAAGAGGTTTTAAGTATTATCAAAGAAACTATGGGAGTTGACTTTGAAGAAGATTCTATGAGTTATGCTCGAATAAGTATTCGTTTAAAGTATCTAGCGGAACGTATTTTTCATGATGTAAAAGGTAATAGCAAAGATACAACCGCTAATATTCGCAAAATGTTAAAAGAAAATGAACGTTTAGCATTATGCATTGAAAAAATTGTAGCAATGATCAAGCAATGTTACAATTATGAATTATCGCCTGATGAACAGACTTTTTTAGCAATTCATATCAAAAATAATGCTGGAATATAAAAAATATGTTTGTTGACTAATGAAATTTGATTTGCTATAATTTTCAAAGAAAAGGATTGTTACTTTAAGTAGGCAAGACCAAATACAAAGTAAGTATGTTGAGACATGCTCTTTTGTGTTTGGTCTTTTCTTATGTTTTGTAATGATTCAAAAATTGAGAAAGGGACAATGGGAAAATGAAACTAAAAAAGAAAAGTTTGGCAGCGGTGTTAACATTTACCATGCTATTCAGTTCACTTTTTAGCATTATTCCAGTAAAAGCAGAAGTAACAGATGGGACTAATTTAGCATTAAATAAAACAGTTACTGTTTCTGCTGAATATGGAGGTAATTTAGCTAAAGAGTATTTGACTGATGGTGATGAAGAAACACGCTGGTCAACCGAAGCAGACGTAACTCAATGGGCTTATGTCGATTTAGGTCAAGAGTTCGAAATGAACAAATTCCAAATGATTTGGGAAAGTGATAGCGTTTATGCTAAAGATTATAACATTTACGTATCTAATAATGTTGATGACTGGGGTGAACCAGTTATAACAAAAACAGATAATAACACAAAGACAAGTGAAGATATCTTAACTACAAAAGTAAGTGGAAGATACGTTAAGTTAGAAATTACTAGAATGCAAGGCTATCCAAATGTATCTTGTCGTGAATTTAAGATTTTCAATACTGATGAAAAATATCAAGATCCGACAACTAATGTTGCTTTAAATAAAACAGCGGTGGCTAGCTCTCAAGAAGCTGATAGTGTAAAAGCAGCTAATGCAGTTGATGGTGATACCACTTCAAGATCATCACGCTGGGGAAGTGCTATTGGTAATGGACCAGATTGGATCTATGTTGATTTAGGAGAATCTTTAAATGTTAATGTTGTTAAAGTTTTCTGGGAAAACCGTAAAGCAACAGCTTATAAGATTCAAATTGCTAATACCGAAAGTAGACCAAGTGAAGGTGATTGGCAAACAGTAAAAGAATTTTCTGATCATCCAGCATCAATTGATGAAAAAATTGTTTTAGATCAAGTATATAAAGCCCGCTATGTTCGTTTATATATTGATTCTCATACTTCACAAGATCCAGATGGTGGTGTTGCATGGAATACTGTTTCTATTTATGAATTAGAAGTATATGGTGGTAATCCAGATACTAAACCGCCTATTAGTGAAGTATTAAATGGTATTGAAGTTAAAACACCTGAAAAAGGTGATCAAAAATTAGAGGTAACTTTACCTGAAATTGAAGGTTATACAGTATCATATAACGGAACTGATTTTGAACAAGTTGTTGATGATGATTTGACTATCTATCAGCCAGTTGTTGATAAAGATGTCAAAGTTTCTTTCAAAGTTACAGATACTGATACAAATGATTATCGTTTTAAAGAAGTAAACGTAACGATACCAGGTAAGTATAGCAGTGATGAAAGTGATAATAGTGCTCCTAATGTTTTACCAGAGCTTGCTGAATGGAAAGGCGGTAATGGTGACTTTGTAATTGATGGAAGTACTAAGATTGTTTATCAAGATGATGCTTTAAAAGCTACTGCTGAAGCTTTAGCAAATGATTATGAAGAATTAACTGATAAGTCTTTAGAAGTTACTAAAGGTACAGCGGATAATGGAGATATTTCATTAGCATTAACATCTGATAAATCTCAAGGTTTACAAGATGAAGGATATTTAATGGAAATCTCAAATAATTCAGTTGCTATAACGGCACAAACAACAACAGGAGCTTATTGGGCAACTCGAACTATATTACAAAGCGTAAAACAAACAGGTGATATTCCTTGTGGAATTACTCGTGATTATCCTTTATATGAAATTAGAGGATTTATTTTAGATGTTGGTCGTAAAACATTTACGATGGACTTTTTAAAACAAGTAGTAAAACAAATGTCTTGGTATAAGATGAATGATTTCCAAGTACATTTAAATGATAACTTAATTCCAATTGAAAATTTAGAAGATCCAATGACTGCTTATTCAGCATTTAGATTAGAGTCTGATGTTAAAAAAGGTGGTAATGGTGGTTTAAATCAACAAGATTTAACAAGTACTGATTTATTCTATACTAAAGAAGAGTTTAAATCATTTATTAAAGAATCAAGAACATATGGTGTCAATATTGTACCAGAAATTGATACTCCAGCGCATTCTTTAGCTTTAACAAAAGTAAGACCTGACTTACGTCATGGTACTAATGGTCGTGAAAATGATCATTTAGCTTTACGAGATAAATATGATGAATCATTAAGTTTTGTTCAAAGTATTTTTGACGAATATATGAAAACAGATGATCCAGTATTCGATCAACAAACAACAGTACATGTTGGTGCTGATGAGTATAACGCTGATAAAGAAGCTTATCGTAAATTCTCTGATGATATGTTGAAATATGTTCAAGATACTGGTAGAACAGCGCGTATTTGGGGAAGTTTAACACAATGTTTTGGAACTACTCCAGTTAGAAGCGAAAATGTTCAAATGAATTTATGGAACTTTGGTTATGCAAATATGGATCAAATGTATGAACAAGGTTATGATTTAATTAACTGTAATGATGGTAACTATTATATCGTACCAAATGCTGGTTACTACTATGATCGTTTATATGATAGTACGCTTTATAATTTACCAATCAATAGTATTGGTGGTGTAACTATCCCAGCTGGTGATGAACAAATGATCGGTGGGGCTTTTGCAGTATGGAATGATATGACTGATTATTTAGAAAATGGTATTAGTCAATATGATGTTTATGATCGTATTGAAAATGCGATTCCATTATTTGGGGCTAAATTATGGGGTATCAATGATAACTCATTAGAAGAAGCTAATCAAATAAGAAATCAATTAGGTGGGGCACCAGGAACTAATTTTGATTATCAAGTTCCAACTGATGAAAATGGTGTTATTGCTCATTATAAATTAGATGATTTAAGTGGTTTAACAGCAGGTACTAACGCTGATATTACAAGTGTAGATGGTCGTAATGCTTTACAATTAAATGGTAAAGAAAGTTATGTAACATCTCCAATTGTAACTGCTGGTTTAGGTAATGATCTAAGAGTTAAAGTTAAAAGAACTTCTTCAGGTAGTGATGAGCAAATTTTATTTGAAAGTGATTATGGTTCAATTAAAGCAATTCAAAAAGATACTGGAAAAGTTGGATTTAGCCGTGAAGGTCGTGACTATTCATTTAGCTATGAACTACCAGTTAATGAATGGGTAGAGTTAGAATTTAAAAATGAAATAAATGTCACAAAACTATATGTTAATGGTCAGCTTATCGATACTTTAGGTGATGATGAACAAGTTGAAGGACGTCCATTAGTGGCAACAACTATGTTCCCACTTGAAAGAATTGGAAGTCAAAGTAATGCTTTTGTTGGATATGTTGATGATATTCGTTTATCAACAGAAAAAGAATTTAATTCAACAATGTCATTAGATTATGCAATGATTACAGCTCAATCAATTTTAGAAAATACTGAAAATGATGAGTTGCAAGCATTAGTTGCTGAAGGTAAAAAAGTAATCGATCAATTTGCACCAGAAGCAGCAGTTATTACAGATTTAACTACTAAGATAAATGATGTATTAAATACAATTGAATACAAAAAAGCTGATTATAGTCGTGTGGATAAATATTTAGCTTTAGTAGCAGAAGATTTATCTATCTATACAGATGCTTCAATTAATAATTTAAATCAAGTAATTAATAGTATTCGTAGAGATTTACCACTTGCAATGCAAGATATCGTAGATGGTTATGAAGCTAATCTAGCTAAAGCTTTAGCACAATTAGAATTAAAATCACAATTAAATATTAATTATGTAGATAATAAGCTATTAACAGCTTCAGCATCATCTTATCAAAAAGATGGTTCTAACCCAAGCAATGTTTTAGATGATAATCCTGCAACAATGTGGCATACTGATTGGAATATAACAACATTACCACACTGGATTGCTCTTGAAAGTCAAACACCAATTTCTATTAATGGATTAACTTATGTACCACGTCAAACTGGTACTAATGGAAATGTAACTTCATATGCTATTGAAGTTAGTGATGATGGAAATGACTGGCGAGTTATTAAAGAAGGCAAATTACCATCTGATTCAAGTACAAAAATCATAGGATTTGATGAAGTTACTACTACTCATGTTCGTCTTGTTTATAGAGAAGCTGAAAACGATAATGGTAGTGCTGCGGAAATTAAATTACATCGAGGTGATGTTCCGGCTGATTTAACTGGATTACAAGCAGCTATCGAAGCAGCTGAAGCGATTGAAAATATTGGTTATACAGGTGCTTCATGGCAAAATCTTCAAGATACTATAGCTGATGCTAAGGCATTATTGAATAGTGTAAATCCAGATCCTAATGATGTTGAAATTGCAAAACGTAATTTAAGTGCGGCTACAATGAAATTAGTATTAAAAGTTGATTCACGTCAATTAGAATCATTAGTTGACAGTTTTAAAGATTATAATGAAGATGACTATACTCCAGAGTCATGGGCTAATTTTAAAGCAGCTTTAGATGCAGCAAAAGCAGTTATTAATAACAGCGATGCTACTAAAGATGATGTTAATAAGGCATACCAAGACTTATTAGATGCTTCAAGTTTATTAGTAGAAGTCAATCATAAAGAAGGATTAGAATCATTGATTAATAAAGCTGAGTCTTTCGATTCTTCTAAATATACTGTGGAATCATGGGCTAAATTAGCAGAAGCTTTAAAATATGCAAAAGAAGTATTTAATAATGAACAAGCTACTAAAGAAGAAATTGCTACTGCAGTATTAAATCTAGAAACAGCAATTAATGGATTAAAAGAAATTGAAGGCAGTGAAGGTCAAAATCCATCAGACCCATCAACACCTTCAGTAACTCCAAAACCAGGAACAGATGATGATAAAGGTCAATCTGCAAAAACAGGTGATAATAGTCCAGTTTTAGCACTTGTAAGTATTAGTACTTTGGCTCTTGCAGGAATGTGGTTAGCTAGAAGAAAAGAAGATTAAAAAAAAAGAAATCGGTTTATCCGATTTCTTTTGTCTATATAATTAAATTAACCACTAGTGGGGCAACGACTACAGTTAATAATCCTGCAATAACAATAGATAAACTACTCATAGCTCCCTCAATTTCACCAAATTCCAAAGCTTTAGAAGTACCAATAGCATGGGCACTATTACCTAAAGCTAAACCAATAGCAACCGGATGATGTATTTTAAAGATTTTAAAGATTCCTTTAGCAATAAGAGCACCGAGAATACCTGTGATAATAACTATTCCAACCGTGATAGTAGAATTCCCACCTAATTTATCAGAGATCCCGATTGCAATGGCTGTTGTGATTGATTTTGGTAATAGTGAATAAAAGATAACAGGTTTTGCTTTCATGATTAAACAAAGCACTGTAATTGAAATAATACCAGCTAAACAGCCACTAAATAAACTAATTAAAATAGCATCTAAATGCTTTATTAATATTTGGGTTTGTTTATATAGCGGTATTGCAAGACAGACAGTTGCTGGTGTTAATAGAAAAGTAATAAATTGCGCTCCTTGATTATAGGTTTCAAAATCAATATCAAAGATAATTAGAAAGACAATTAAAAAAATAGCACTAAGTAATAATGGGTTAATAAATGAATAAGGCAATTTTTTACGAATTTGCACAGCTAGCCAATAAGCTAACAAACTCATTACTAATCCAAAATAAACTGTTTCAACAAAAAACTCATTCATGATTCTTTTCCTTTCTTTCAATGATTATTTGCGCTACTTTTCCAGTAACAGTCATTACTACAATAGTACTAATAAGCGTTACAATACTAATTAATAATAAATCCTGTAATATTGCTTCACCAACGTTAATCAAACTAACAGCTGAAGGAACAAATAATACTGGCATAATTAAAATTAACCAGTCAGCAACATCTTCAACCTGCTTCAATTTTATAATTCCTGAAAATAAGCAAATTAGCATAATTGAAAGGCCGTATACACTAGCTGGAATTGGAATAGGTAAGGTCAAAGCTAATAACTCACCAATAAAACTAATAGTCATAATAATTAAAAATTGATTTATATATTTCATAATTCCCTTCTTTCGAGGGGTATTATATCATTTATAATACTAAATAAAAATAAAAATCGTATCAAATTGATACGATTTATCCAATATGTCTAATTGTAGAAATTCTACTATAATAATATGAACCAGGTTCAATACTAGAAATTTTTACACAAGCATTTGGATCATCACCAAAAGTTGATGAATTTCCACCACCGGCATGAATCATTGAACGAGTTCCATTACTATTAACAATAACAATGCCAATGTGATATGCTGGACTTCCAAAGCATACTAAATCTCCAGTTTGAGAATTAGCAAAGCTTACGCTAGACCACATTCTTGAATATCCAGCAGCAGTTGTTCTACCAACGCTAACCCCAGCTTGATTTAATGACCAGTATACAAATCCGGAACAGTCAAAATAATTAGGACCAGAGGCACCCCAATAATATCTAGAGCCAAGTTTAGAATAAGCGCCACTATAAATTCTTTGTCCTAAATCGGTAGTTATATTAGAATTATCACCATTAGAACCAGAATCAGTATTACCATTATTTGAACCACTGTCGTTATTATTAGAAGGTGGTGTTGTAGGCACTTCTGATGGTTTAGGTGGTTCTGGAGTTGCTATTTCATAAGCGTTTTTATTAAACTCATCGATAGCAGCACTTAATTCTTCAGTCATTTCACCATAATCATAAATTGAGTTTTGAGTAGCGGCGATAGCATTATTTTGTTCTTGTAATAATGCAGTGTATTTTGTTTGTAATGCTTGTTGTTCTTCTTGTTGAGCTAATAAAACAGCTTTTGTTTCTTCTAATAAAACCTGTTGTTGTTCTACTTGTGCTTTTTGCGCGTTTAATTCTTCAATCAAGTCTTGATCGCTTTGAGTTAAAGTATTGAAACTATCGATTCTAGAAAACATATCAGTAAAATTAGAAGCTCCGAAAATAAAATTAATAAATGTATTTTCATTAGTATAAGATTGCATAGCATACATACGATCTTTTAGTAATTGGGTATTTTTTTCAATGTTTGCCTGCAAGTTAGAAATTGTCGTATTTAAATATGTAATTTCTGCTTCCTTTTCACTAATTTGATTATTGATATCATCAAGTTGAGCTTTAATACTTTCAAGCGTATCTTCAGTGTTGCTGGCTTCTTCTTTTTGAGAAGCTAACTGACTTGATAATTCACTATTTTTATTTTTTAAATATTGATTAAATTCTTCACAAGTTGATTTATTGCTATTTGATAAGTTAGCTGATGAACAAATATTCATATATTCGCTTTCTTTGCCTTCAAATTCAACAGCTGTTACTGGTCTAGCTAAATACATTGTTGAAGTAAGCATTGACAAAGATAATACAGCAATAAAAATTTTATTTTTCTTCATTTAATCACCTCGATACAACGTCATTATCCTATATTTAATCAAGGATGTAAATAACAAATTTAGTTGATTACTAAAGAAATAATTGTGTTTTCTAAAATGTGTAATATTTTAAATAAAGATGTGATTTATGATTATCAATATTTAATTAAATTATAAAATATCAATAATATTTTTAATCAATTATAATATTTCACCATTACTTTCAATAACTTGTTTAAACCAATCGAAAGATTTCTTTTTTATACGTTTCATATCTTTTAAATCATGATTATCACGGTTTACATAAATCATACCATAACGTTTTTTCATTTGTGCCCGGCTGCTTAAAATATCAACAGGACCCCATGCTAGATAACCGCGACAATCAACACCTTCTTTAACCGCTAATTTCATTTGTTCGATATGTTTTTTCATATAATCAATGCGATAATCATCTTCGATTTTACCATCAATGATTTGATCATCATAACCAAAACCATTTTCAACAATATAAATTGGCATTTCATAGCGATCATATAATTGTCTTAGAGTAATTCTTAAACCAATTGGATCAATTGTCCATCCAAACTCAGACATTTCTAGATATGGATTCTTTTTAATAACAACATCATTAATATTAGTCAAGCTTTCTTCACCATAGTGTGAAATTGTAGACATATAGTAACTAATAGATAAAGAATCAGTGATTCCTTTTTTCAAAATTTCTAAATCTCCATCAAGAATTTCTGGCATTGTTCCTTCATTTTGCATATTAGCATAATAATATGAATTATAATGTCCTCTAGCAAAAACATCTAAGAAAACATATGCTTCACTTTGAGCTTTCATACTTTCAAGAGTATCTAATGGATGACAGGTTTCAGGATAACTTTGAACAACAGTTGCCATTCCCATAACTTTACCACCTTTTTGATGGATATATTCGTTTATTAAACTGTGAGCGATTAAGGTATTATGCATTAATTGATTATCAAATGTTTGTGGGTTCATGTTTTCAGGACAAACTGCTCCAAAAAACATTTTTGGTCCTTTTTGAAGAATACCGTTTTGTTCATTAAAGATAATCCATTGGAATACTTTTTCATGATAACGATCAACGATTTTTTTACATAGCTCAACAAAAATATCAACTACTTTACGACTATAAAAACCATTATATTTTTGATGTAAGAAAACTGGCATTTCAAAATGATATAATGTAGCAATAGGTTTGATTCCTCTTTTGATTAATGCATCAATAAAATGATCATAAAAAACAAATCCAGCTTCATTATAAGTAGTTTCGCTATCCATTAAACGTGACCAGTCAAAAGAAAAACGATAAGCATTAAATCCCATTTCCTGGAACATATTAAAATCTTCTTCATAACGATGATAAGCATCGATACCATCTTTAAAATCTGAAAATTCACCAGTGACAGTTAAATCACAAACTGCTGGTACTTTACCGCCTTCACTGTAAGCACCTTCACTTTGATGAGCGGTTACTGCACCACCCCATAAAAAATCTTTTTTAAGCATTTATACTTCCTCCTGATTAAATAACTATATTTATAGGTTACAACAATATTATCTATAACGCTAACTGTAAAAACAACAGTAAATCACTTGAATTTTAAAGTAAATATAAAAAAACTTACTGAAAAATCAGTAAGTTTTAATAAATTACATTAGTATAATCTTCTTACCTGGTACCATGATGCTTGCCAGTAACTTGAACTTAAAGATGAAGTTTGAACTGGTTTACCACTACTAGGAGCGTGAACCATCATGTTATTTCCGATATAGATTCCAACGTGGTGAACACCACTTGCACTACCGTTGCTACTAAATAAAATAATATCACCAGGTTGCATATTGCTTCTTGATACTGCTGAACCAACATTTAATAATGTTTTAGTAGAATGACTACCAATATTAACACCAGCTTGATAATGAGCCCAGTTTACTAATCCAGAACAGTCAAAACGATTTGTATTTGGGTTAGCGATAGATGCCATATCATGACATGCTCCCCATAAATACATACATCCTTGTCTTGATAAAGCTTTGCTGGCAATTGCGTTTCCAACTGCTGAATCACCATTAGGTGTATATCCAGCACCTGGTGAAGTTTGAGATTGTTCAGTAGCGGCTGCAATTGCTGCCAAGTTATCACTAATTTCCTGACTGTTATCAGCAGCTTGAGCTGCTGCCTTTTCTTGAGCAATCAATTCAGCATTTTGTTGAGCATATAATGTTTGATATTCAGTTTGTAAAGCTTGTTTTGAAGCTCTTTGGCTTTCAATATTAGCTTTAGCAACTTCAACAGTTTCTTTTTGTTGTTTAACTTGTTCTTTTTCACTAGCTAATTCAGTAACTAGTTCATCGTCATATGCTGTGATTTCATTAACGCTTTCAATACGAGCAAACATATCAGAAAAATCACTAGCACCAAAAATAAAATCAACATATGAATTACTATTGTTATAAGATTGCATAGCATACATACGTTCCTTAACTTCTTCTTCTTTAGCTTGGATGCTTGCTTCTAAATTGCTGATAGAAGTTTCTAGATATGTGATTTCTTTTTGTTTTTCTTCGATTTGAGTATTTAAAGAATTAATTTCACTTGAAATACTATCAAGACTTGCTTGAGTTTGAGAAAGCTGATCTTTAGAATTGCTTACTTGTTCTTTTAAGTCCTGATTTTTTTCTTTCAAGTATGTATTAAACTCTTTACATGTTTGTAAATTACTTGATGATAAATTAGAAGAAGAACATAATTTCATATATTTATCTTCTTGACCGGAAAAATCAGTAGCCTCAACAGGAGCTGGAGTTGTAGTTATTCCTACAAGCATGCTTGTTGCTAAGGCGGTTAGAAAAATCCTTTTTAATTTCATTCCATCGACCTCCATTAGTTTACATTATATATTATTAAGTTTTATATTAAATTTTGCAAGCTGATTTTTGTCAACCAAAGCAATTATAACACATAATTATCTTTTTCGCATTAAAATGATAAAAAAGTCGAGAAAGTCACACAATTTCTTTAAATGCACATATATTACTAGTGGGGGTGGAAAGATGACAACACATGGAATTGATGTATCGCAATATCAAGGCTTGATCGACTGGGAAGTGGTTAAGGATCGAATTGATTTTGCGATTATTCGTTGTGGTTTTGGTCAAGATCGTCCAGATCAAGACGATAAATTATTTAGACGAAATGCTGATGAATGTACGCGACTAAATATTCCTTTTGGTGTCTATTTATATTCATATGCTAAAAATACTAATGATGCAAAAAAAGAAGCTGATCATGTTTTAAGATTAGTAAAAGATTATCAAATGGCTTATCCAGTCTATTATGATTTAGAAGATAATAATACTACTGGAAAACAATCAAATGAAGTCATTGGTGATATCGCTAAAACATTTGCTGATATATTAGAAGGTCAAGGGTATTATGTGGGGATTTATGCTTCTTTATACTGGTGGAAAACTAAGTTAACTAGTCCAGTTTTTGATCGTTATACTCATTGGATTGCTAATTATACTGCTGAGTTGAATTATGATGGTACTTATGATATGTGGCAATACAGTTCAACCGGCTGGGTAGAAGGGGTGCCAACAATTGTTGATTTGAATTATTGCTATGCTGATTTTCCAGCGATTATTAAACGAGCTGGAAAAAATAACTTTGATAAAGATATAAAAGCTAATATGTATAATATTGGGGATACAGTAAGATTTAACTATGTCTTTTTAACTAGTGAATCAGCTAATCCATTACGACCATATCGAAATATTGGAACAATAACGAAGATTGAAGAAGGGGCTCGTAATCCATATTTAATCGGTAATGATCAAGGCTGGGTCAATAATGAAGTAATTGAAGCTAAGATTAATTATTTATCTAATCCAGATTATATGGGTGATAGTTTGGTTGGAGCCTTACAACAAATAGATGTAGATACTAGTTTTCAAAATCGTCAGCGTCTAGCTAGATTAAATGGAATTAATAATTATGTTGGTAGTGCGATGCAGAATTTACAAATGTTACAATTATTAAAAGAAGGGAAACTAATTAGTTAGATTTTCTAACTAATTTAGTTTCCCAGTTTTTTAAAATAATCAAGTGCTGTTTTTCATCACTGATGAGTTGATTTAAAACAGTTTTTATGCGGTTGTTTTTTGTTGAGATTATCTGGTTAGTGTATGTTTTGGTCGCTAAATAATTTTGTTTGATCAATGTATCAATAATAATAGCGATGCTAACAGGATAATTAAGATAGGCGGGAGACCAATAATCACATTGATCATTGTGATAAGTCCATAACCGTGGGTCGCCACCTAATGTTAATACCAGTTCCATTAGTATTTTTAACTGTTTTAATTCATCATTTAAAATATTTTCTAATGATGATGAAAGATCTGGTTCTTTGTGCTTTAAAATAGTTACGCTATAGAGAAACTGATTTACCATTGTCATTTTACCGTTGATACTGCTAATATCATCTAAAATCATCAAGAGATCGTCATTTATTGTTGTTTCAATAATATTATCACCTCATTGTTAATATAAATTAAAATGGGTGATTTATGTGTAGAAAAAAAGTCTAGCTGATTATTTTTTCAAATGCTAGACGTGTTTCTTTATTTTCTAAATAAATAATACCACAATAACTAAATCCATATTTTTGTAAAAAACGTTGCATTGATTTATTATCTTCATGGGTATCAATTCTTAAACTTGGTAAATCAAATAATTCAATTGCTTGATCAAAAATTATTTTAGCAAGCCCATTACCTTTTTGATCATCACGAATAGCAATTCGATGAATTACTAGATATTTACCATCAGTTAACCAATTACCTTCAATATAATTATAATTGTTTTCACCGTTAGCTGAAATCATCACCGTAGCAACAATATCACCATCATTATCTAATACGTATGATTCATTGCGCTGGATATCATTTACAATTGAAATTTCATTAGGATATCCATCTTGCCATTGGTTAATACCATGGCTTTTAAAATAAGCTTTTGCTTGATTAATAATAGCCATGATAGCAGCTAAATCACTATGTTTTGCTTTCCTTAATTTCATTTTCATCACTTCCTTGGCTAATAATATCATATCTTAATCTTTAAAGAAAAGCATTTTATCAAATATTTAATAAATCTTTTTTGATCAACATAGCCAAAATAAGATAAATAATTTATAATTGATTTTGGTGATA
The DNA here is from genome assembly GCF_002160495.1 of Erysipelatoclostridium sp. An173. Lineage (GTDB taxonomy): Bacteria > Bacillota_I > Bacilli_A > Erysipelotrichales > Coprobacillaceae > Thomasclavelia > Thomasclavelia merdavium. Next base: position 26,448 of record NZ_NFKR01000021.1, read on the forward strand.
AAGATGATTGATTTAAAAAAAGCAAAATTAGTATTTAATGAATATGTTAATAATTATGATCAAAATGACGATAAAGTGATTTTAAAAATTAGTCATACATATCGGGTAATGGAACGTTGCCAGGAAATAGCTGCTAGTTTAAATTTAGATGATGAAAATATACAACTAGCTGGGTTGATTGGTTTGTTGCATGATATTGGTCGCTTTGAACAATTGAAGCGATATCAAAGTTTTATTGACAGTCAAACCATCGATCATGCTAATCTTGGAGTAACTATTTTATTTGATGATAATTTAATTGAAAAGTTTGAAATAGATAAAAAGTATTATCCAATTATCAAGACTGCGATATATAATCATAATAAATATGAAATTGAAACAGGATTAGAATCAAAAACGGATCTTCATTGTCGAATTATTCGTGATGGTGATAAAATTGATATTTTTAAAACTGGATTATTAGAAACGTTTGAAGCTTTTTTAGGGACTAGTCAATTTAAGTTAGAACATGATGTTGTTACTGTTAAGGTGTTTAGGACTTTTATGTCTTGTAAAACGGTTTTAAGTACTGATCGGAAAACAGATTTAGATCGTTGGGTTTCTTTTTTAGCTTTAGTATTTGGTTTGGAATTTGAATATAGTCTGGAATATGTTAATAGTCATCGTTATATCATTCGTTTAATGGATCGTTTAGATATTAAAGATGCTGATACTCGATTACAGATGCAACAAATGAAAAATTGTTGTATTGATTTTTTGTTTAGAAATACTAATGATTAAAAGAATTGTTTTAAGCAATTCTTTTTTTGCTTTATTATAGCTATAAAAGGGAATAAATTTTGTAAAACTTTAAGCCTGGCAAGACTGTTGAATTTTGTCATTTTTATCAAAATGGGGATTATATAAAAAAATAAAACATAATTTATTATACGGAGGTGTTTTTTTAGATGAAGCTGGTAATTGATTGTTTATGGATGTGGGTACAAGATTATTTATACTCGAAAAAAACAAGAAATGGTCAAGGATACTAAATTAGAAGAATTGATTGAAGAGGGAATTGATGATTTAAAAGAATTACTAGAAAATAGTTATTTAATTAGTTAAAAATGTTTTAAGAATGGTAATATTTGTTTGATTATATAAATATTTTTTAAGAAAATCTAATGAAAAATTATTGATTTTACTAGTGTTTCAGAGCTTTTTTCATATTTTGATAAAAATTTTGAACATCAAACTATTTACAAATATTTATATTTTGATATAATGGGTGCGTAATAAACACGAGGAGGAAATATAACGTGGTATTTGAAAAAGTAAAAGAAATAATTGTAGATTCTTTAAGTTGTGATGAAGATAAAGTTACTTTAGAAGCTAACTTAAAAGAAGATTTAGAAGCTGATTCTTTAGATGCTGTTGAATTAATTATGGCAGTAGAAGAAGAATTTGATGTTGAAATTCCTGATGAAAAAGCAGCTGAAATGAAAACTGTTCAGGATATCGTTGATTATATCGAAGCAAATTCTTAATAATTTATTACCCAGAGTGACTGGGTAATAATTTTTTTAAAAAATTACTTTGATATTCAAAATAAAGGAGGACATTATGAATATTGATTTAGTTAAACAATTGATTACTGAGTTTGAAAACTCTGATGTTTTTAAAATGAAAGTGGAAATTGAAGATATAAAGTTAGAATTAGAAAAAGCACCTGTTGCCCCTGTAAACGTTGTTAGTGCTCCAGTTGCTTCTATGCCAGTAGCACCGGTTGCTCCTGCAGTTAGTCAAGTGCCAGAAGCACCAGTAAACAAGGAACCAGAAGTTAGTGGAACACCGGTTAAATCACCAATCGTTGGGGTTTTCTATGCTGCTAGTTCACCAACTGCTAAACCATATGTAGAAGTTGGAAGCAAAGTAAAAGCTGGTCAAGTATTATGTATTGTTGAAGCAATGAAAGTAATGAATGAAATTAAAGCTCCAATCGATGGAACAGTCACTGCGATTATGGCAAATAGTGAAGATTTAGTAGAATATGATCAAGTATTAATGATCATTGAAGGGAATTAACAATGTTTAAACGAATTTTAATTGCTAATCGTGGCGAAATCGCAGTTCGTATTATTCGAACTTGTCAAGAATTAGGAATTGAGGCAGTAGCTGTATATTCAGATGTTGACAGTACTTCATTGCATGTTCAATTAGCTGATTATGCCGTTTGTATTGGTCCGGCAAAAGCAGCTGATAGTTATTTAAATATGAAAAATATTTTAAGTGCTGCTACCGCTTTAGGGTGTGATGCCATTCATCCAGGTTTTGGATTTTTATCAGAAAATTCAACATTTGCTCGTTTGGTAGAAGAATGTGGAATGACATTTATTGGTCCTAGTGGTGATGTCATTGATATGATGGGAAATAAAAGTATGGCTCGTCAAAAAATGATTGAAGCTGGGGTACCAGTTGTACCAGGAAGTGATGGTAGTGTTAATACATTAGAAGAAGCTAAAGCTTGCGCTGATAAAATCGGTTATCCGGTATTGATCAAAGCTTCTGCTGGTGGTGGTGGACGCGGAATGCGCAAAGCTTTTAGTGAAGAAGAATTTGAAGATGCGTATTTAACTGCTAAGGCTGAAGCTAAAGCTTGTTTTGGTGATGATGATATGTATTTAGAAAAATTAATTTTAAATCCTAAACATATTGAATTCCAAATTTTAGCGGATAATTATGGTAATGTAATCCATTTAGGTGAACGTGATTGTTCAATCCAAAGAAGAAATCAAAAGATGATTGAAGAAGCACCTAGCAAAGCTTTAACACCATTATTAAGACAAAAAATGGGTGAAGATGCCATTAAGGCTGCTAAAGGAGCAGGATATCGTAATGCTGGTACCGTTGAATATGTATTAGATCAAAATGGAAATTATTATTTCATTGAAATGAATACTCGTATTCAAGTAGAACATCCAATTACAGAAATGGTTACTGGTGTTGATTTGGTAAGAGAACAAATCAGAATAGCAGCTAATCAAAAACTAACTTATAAACAAAGTGATATTCATTTAAATGGTCATGCTATTGAATGTCGTATCAATGCTGAAAATCCTAAAGAAGGATTTAGACCATGTCCAGGAGTTGTCAATAGTGTTCATCTACCTGGTGGACCAGGAGTTAGAATTGATACAACATTATATCAAGGATATCGAGTTTCTTCACATTATGATTCAATGATTGCTAAAGTAATTGTACATGGATCAAATCGATTAGAAGCGATTCGCAGAATGCGTCGTGTTTTAGCGGAACTGGTAATTGATGGAATTGATACTAATCAAGAATTACAATATTTAATTTTACATTCAAGTGAATATGTAAAGGGTAATTTCGATACTAGTTTCATTGAAAATAATTTAGATAAGCTGGTGAGATAGTAGATGGAAGAATTATTTAAGGAACGGAAAGCAAAATTAAATTTATTTAAATCATTCCGTCATAAAATACAAAATAATAAAAGAATCGAAGTACCTGATGGTCTATATACAAAATGTGATGATTGTGGGGAAACGGTTTTAACTGCTGATTTAAAAGAAAATTATTATGTATGTCCAAAATGTGGGGCACATTTAAAGATGCAGGCATATACGCGATTAAAACTTCTTTATGATGGGGGTAAATATAGAGAGTTATATCGTAATATTCAATCAAATGACCCATTAATGTTTCCAGGGTATAAAGATAAATTAAATAAATTAAAAGAAACTACAAAATTAAATGAGGCTGTAGTTTGTGCAACTGGAAAAATTGATGGTAAAAAAGTCGTTGTTTGTGTAATGGATTCGCGTTTTTTAATGGGAAGTATGTCCGGAGCAGTTGGTGAAAAAATCACTAGAGCAATCGAACATGCTACAAAAAGAAAAGCACCATTGATTATTTTTACTACTTCTGGTGGTGCAAGAATGCAAGAGGGAATTATTTCATTGATGCAAATGGCTAAAACAAGTGCTGCTTTAGCTAAACATCATGAAGCTGGTTTGTTATATATATCATATATTACTCATCCAACAACAGGTGGAGTTACGGCTTCATTTGCCATGTTAGGAGATATTATCATTGGTGAGCCTAAAGCATTAATTGGGTTTGCTGGACCACGTGTAATTGAATCAACAATCAAACAAAAATTACCTGAGGGGTTCCAAAGAACAGAGTTTATGTTGGAACAGGGATTTATTGATTTAATTGTTGAACGTCCTAAAATGCGGGAAACAATTATAAGGATATTAAAAATGCATAGTCGGGGGGTTCAATAATGTCATTACAAGAAAAAGAAGTTAAAATTAAAGAAATTGAACTTGAAATATTAAAGCTAAGAGAGGATCAGGAAGTTGATCATACATTACAAATTCAAGATCTTGAAAATACTAAGAAAAAGTTAGAATCTGAAGCATATAAAAATATTACAGCTTATGATCGTGTTTATTTAGCACGTAAACCTGATCGCCCTAATGTTTATGAATACATTGATAATTTATTTGATGATTTTATTGAACTACACGGTGATCGTTTATATAAAGATGATGGTTCTATTGTTGGAGGCTTAGCACTTTTTAATGACATTCCTTGTACTGTTATTGGTCATTTGAAGGGAAGATCTGTTGAAGAAAACATTAAATGTAATTTTGGGATGTCATCACCTGAAGGATATCGTAAAGCATTAAGATTGATGAAACAGGCTGAGAAATTTAATCGTCCAATTATTACTTTTGTTGATACTCCAGGTGCTTATCCAGGCTTAGAAGCTGAAAAAAATGGTATTGGTGAAGCAATTGCTAGAAATTTGATGGAAATGTCACAAATTAAAGTACCGATTATTGTTATTGTAATTGGTGAAGGTAATAGTGGTGGTGCTTTAGGTATTAGTATTGGTGATCGTATCGTAATGTTAGAAAACAGTGTTTATTCAGTACTTTCACCAGAAGGATTTTCTTCTATTTTATGGAAGGATAAAGAAGGAAAACGAGTACAGGAAGCTACTGAACTAATGAAATTGACAGCTTTAGATCTATATCAAATGAAAATTATAGATAAAATTATTCAGGAACCACAAGGTGGTATTACTAAAAAGCCTGAGTATGTTTATAAACGATTAAGAGTTTATATTCGAGATACTTTATCAGAATTAATGAAGTTATCTAAAAATTCATTAATTAATAAGCGTTATCAAAAATATAGAGAAATGGGTAGAGCAACGAATGACTAATCGAGATATTTTAAATCGCGAATTAATTAATCATCTTTTTGTACGCTTGTTCAATCAAATTCTTGACATTGAAAGTAAGTATATGGTTGCTCATGGTGTTGAGGATTTAAGTGTTTCAGAATTGCATATTATTGACGCGATTAGTTCTTTATCAAGTCCTACAATGTCAACTATAGCTTCAAAGGCAACACTTACTAATGGTACTATTACTACAGCGATAAAAAAATTAGAGGCTAAAGGCTATGTTAAACGTCATAAAGATCAAAATGATCGTCGTATAATTAGAGTTGAGCTGACAGCAAAAGGTACTCGTGTTTGTAAGGTACATAGTGAATTTCATGAAGAAATGGTTAGTCGTGTTTGCGAAGATAGTGACGCTTTAGATAATGAATTATTAATAAAATCGTTACAACAGTTGGTTTATTTCTTTGAGGATATCAAAGAAAAGTATTAGGAGATTATATGGATGGAATAAAGGTATTATCTACCGGTTATTATGCACCAGAAAATATTCTTGATAACTTCGACTTAGAAAAGATGGTTGAAACATCGGATGATTGGATCGTATCAAGAACCGGGATTAAAAAAAGACATATTAGTAAAGGTGAAGATTGCACAGAGATGGCTTATCAAGCAGCTTTGCAGGCAATTGAAAAAATAGATAAAAATAAAATTGGGATAATCATCTGTGCGACAATGACACCTGATTATTTTACACCAAGTACAGCTTGTTTATTGCAGGAAAGATTAGGGCTAAATGATCATGAAGTAATGTGTTTTGATTTAAGCGCAGCATGTAGTGGTTTTGTTTATGCTTTAACTGTTGCTCAGGCTTTACTAAAAAATACTAAGGATAAATATGCGTTAGTAGTTGGAAGTGAGGAATTATCAAAAATTATTGATTTTACCGATCGTAATACTTGTGTGTTATTTGGTGATGGAGCTGGAGCTGTTGTTGTCAGTCAAGGTGATGGTTTATTTGCAAGTTATTGTAATTCGGCAGGAAATATAGGAGCATTAAAAGCGCCAGCGATAAATAATAAAGAGGATAATCATTATTTAACGATGGCCGGACAGGAAGTCTTTAAGTTTGCAGTTAAAGTAATTCCTGAAAGTATTAATGCGATTTTAGAAAAAACAGGATTAGAATTTGATGATATCGCTTATGTTGTTTGTCATCAGGCTAATTATCGGATCATAAAAAATGTTTATAAAAAAATGAAAGCTGAACCTGAAAAGTTCTATATGAATTTGCAGGAATATGGAAATACTTCAGCGGCTAGTATTCCTTTAGCTTTAGGAGAAATGAATGCCAAAGGAATGTTAAAATCTGGTGATAAAATTATTTGTGTAGGTTTTGGTGGCGGTCTAACATGGGGCGCAACATTAATAGAATGGAGTTAGAATATGAAGCTAAATGAATTATTAGGAATTAAATACCCGTTAATTCAAGGGGGAATGGCAAATATTGCTACAGGTGAATTTGCTGCAAGTGTATCTAATGCAGGAGCATTAGGGTTAATTGGTGCTGGTGGCATGGACACAGCAACATTGAAAAAGAATATTGAAATTTGCCGTAGTTTAACTGATAAACCTTTTGGGGTTAATATTATGTTAATGAATCCTTATGCAGATGAAATGGCACAATTGGTAATTGATGAAAAAGTACCGGTAGTAACTACAGGAGCTGGTAATCCAGGTAAATATGTAGCAGCTTGGAAAGAAGCTGGTATCAAAGTTTTACCAGTAGTACCTAGTGTAGCTTTAGCTAAACGTTTAGAAAAATATAACGTTGATGCAGTTATTGTTGAAGGAACTGAAGCTGGTGGGCATATTGGAGATTTAACAACAATGGCTTTAGTACCACAAGTAGTTGAAGCTGTTAATATTCCTGTTATTGCAGCTGGAGGAATTGCTTCTGGTAAACAAGTATTAGCTGCTTATGCTTTAGGAGCATGTGGTGTTCAAGTAGGAACTTGTCTGTTAGCTAGTGAAGAATGTCCAATTCATGAAAATTATAAACAAGCTATTGTTAAAGCTAAAGATACTAGTACAACAGTTACAGGTCGAATTGGTGGAACACCAGTTAGAATTATTAAAAATAAAATGGCTAAAGAATACATTAAACGTGAAAAAGAAGGTGCTGGTATGGAAGAACTTGAAAAATATACTTTAGGTTCTTTAAGAAAAGCAGTACTTGAAGGTGATGTTGATAATGGTTCTTTAATGGCCGGACAAGTGGCTGGAATGGTAAATGAAATCCAACCAGTAGCTACAATTATTAAAAACTTATTTGATGATTGTAAAAATGAATTAAATAGATTAGAAAGTGAGATATAAAAATGAAAAGTGTTTGCATAGGTGATATGAAGTTAGAAGTACCAATAATCCAAGGGGGCATGGGAGTCGGTATTTCACTAGGAAACTTAGCAGGACACGTAGCAAAGAACGGTGGAATGGGGGTCATTTCCACAGCACATCCAGGTTATCGAGCAGAAGATTTTGAAAAAAATCCAACTGAAGTTAATAAAAGAGAGCTGGCAAAAGAAATCCAAAAAGCTAAGGAAATCGCTAAAGGTAAGGGAATGGTAGCTATTAATGCCATGGTGGCGATTACTGATTATGCTCAAATGGTTGAAGTAGCAATTAAAAATAAAATAGATGCTATTATTTCTGGTGCTGGATTGCCAATGAATTTACCTGGATTTGTTAAAGGGACTAAAGTTAAGATTGCACCAATCGTATCAAGTGGTAAAGCAGCGCGATTAATTTGTAAAACATGGGATCGTCGCTATCATGTTGCTCCAGATTTTGTTGTTATTGAAGGAAGCGAAGCTGGGGGACATTTAGGTTTTCATAAAGAAGATGTTTTAAATAAAACAACAGCTAAATTAGCCGATATTTTTAAAGAAGTAAAAGAAACATTACAACCTTTTGTTGAAAAATATCAAAAAGAAATACCTATTTTCGTAGCTGGTGGTGTTTATGACGCTGATGATATTAAACAATTTATGGATTTAGGAGCTGATGGAGTGCAAATGGCAACACGTTTTATTTGTACTGAAGAATGTGATGCTGATATTAAATATAAAGAAGCATTTATCAACGCTAAAAAAGAAGATATTGAGATCGTTAAATCACCAGTAGGTATGCCAGGAAGAGCAATTATGACAAAACTTACCGAACGTTTAAAAAATGATGAGCGCATTCCGGTTAAAAGATGTTATAATTGTTTAGTACCATGTGATGTTAAAACAACACCGTATTGTATTAGTTCGGCACTGATTAACGCAGCTAAAGGAAATCTTGATGAAGGTTTGGTTTTTAGTGGCAGCAATGGATATCGTAATGATAAAATTGTTACAGTGAAAGAATTAATGGATGAATTAAAGGAAGGGTTTAAATAATGGGTAAGATTGGATTTGTATATGCTGGTCAAGGAAGTCAAGTTGTTGGTATGGGAAAATCTTTCTATGACAACTATCAAGTAGCTAAAGATGTTTTTGATCAGATTGATTTAGATATTGATGTAAAAAAATTATGTTTTGAAGGACCAATTGAAGAACTTTCTAAAACAAGTAATACACAACCATGTATGGTTGCTGTTGCTGTAGTAGCAACTAAATTATTAAAGGAAAATGGTATTAACCCTGATTATGTTGCTGGTCTTAGTTTAGGTGAATACTCAGCTTTAAATGCAGCTGGAGTATTAGATGATCAAACAGCAATTAATTTAGTTCGTTTCCGTGGTCAAGCTATGGAAGAAGCAGCAGCTGGTATTGAAAGTAAAATGATTGCTATTATTGGTTTAGACCGTGATTTATTAAATGAAGCTGTTAATGAAGCTAGTGAATTAGGAGTTGTATCTATTGCTAATTATAATTGTCCTGGACAATTAGTAATTGGTGGTGAAGCTAAAGCAGTAACTAAAGCTAGTGAATTAGCATTAGAAAAAGGTGCTCGAAGAGCAATTCCTTTAAATACAAGTGGTCCTTTCCATACTAAATTACTTGAAGCAGCAAGTGTTAAGTTAAAAGAAAGATTTGAAACAGTAACTTTCAATGAAATGAAAGTACCAGTAATTTTTAATAGTACAGCTAAAGAATTAGCTGAAGATACAACAGTTGCTAAGATGTTAGAAAAACAAGTAATGTCATCAGTATATTTTGAAGATAGTATTCGTTATATGATAGCTAACGGTGTTGATACAATTATCGAAATTGGACCAGGTAAAGTATTAAGTGGTTTTGTTCGTAAAATTGATCGTAAAATTAAAACTTATCAGGTTGAAGACCAGGCGTCTTTAGAAAAAACATTAGCAGGATTAAAAGGAGAGTAACATGAAATTAAAAGATAAGGTAGTTTTAGTAACTGGTGGAGCTCAAGGAATTGGTAAAGAAATCTGTTTTGCATGTGCTCGTGAAGGTGCTAAAATTGTAGTAAACTATATTGATATTGGTGATAATAAAGAAATTGCCCAAAAAACTAAAGATGAACTTGAAGCTACTGGGGCAACAGTAATGTTAGCTCAAGCAAATGTTGCTTCTTTTGAAGAAACTGGGGCAATGGTTAAAGAAGTAGTTAAAGAATTTGGTAGAATTGATGTTTTAGTAAATAATGCCGGAATCACTAAAGATAATTTATTAATGAGAATGAAAGAAAGTGATTTTGATGCAGTTGTTGATGTAAACTTAAAAGGAACATGGAACTGCATGAAACATGTTACTAAAATTATGATGAAACAACGTTATGGTAGAATCATTTCAATGTCATCTGTAGTTGGTGTAATGGGAAATGCTGGACAAGTTAACTATGCAGCAACAAAATCAGGTATTATTGGAATGACAATGTCATTAGCTCGTGAAGTAGGTAGTCGTGGAATTACAGTAAATGCTGTTGCTCCGGGATTTATCAAAACTGCAATGACAGATGTATTACCAGATGATATTAAAGAAAATATGATTAAACAAATTCCATTAGGAACTTTAGGTGAAGTTAGCGATATTGCCAATACAGTTGTTTTTTTAGCTAGTGATGATGCTAAATATATTACAGGGCAAACTATTCACGTTGATGGCGGAATGGCGATGTAAGGAGAAAGATGATGAAAAGAAGAGTTGTTGTTACAGGTATTGGAGCAATTAATGCAATTGGTCATAATGTAGAAGAAACTTGGAAAAGTATTAAAGACGGTGTTTGTGGAATTGGAGAAATTACAAATTATGATAATTCCCTAACAAAAGTAAAAATTGCTGGAGAAGTAAAAGATTTTAATGTAGCTGATTATCTTGATAAAAAAGCTGCTCGTAAAATGGATCGTTTTACCCAATTTGGGGTTATCGCTGCTAGAGAAGCTTTTAAAGATTCTGGTTTAGAAATTGATAAAATTAATGCTGATCGTTTTGGAGTAGCTGTTTCTAGTGGAATCGGTGGAATTGGAACAATTGAAAAAGATCATAGTAAAGCTTTACAAAAAGGATATGATCGTGTTTCCCCTTTCTTTGTACCAATGGCTATTACTAATTTAGCTGCTGGTAATATTGCCATTGATTTAGGTGCTAAAGGAATGTGTACTTGTCCAGTAACAGCATGTGCTGGTGGTACTAATGCAATTGGTGATGCATTTAGAAATATTCGCGATGGATACCAGGATATTATGGTTGCTGGTGGTGCTGAAGCAAGTATTACACCACTTGGAGTTGGTGGATTTACATCAATGAAAGCACTTTGTGATAATAATGATCCAGCAAGAGCATCTATCCCATTTGATGCTGATCGTAGCGGTTTTGTAATGGGTGAAGGTGCTGGAATATTAGTTCTTGAAGAATTAGAACATGCTAAAGCTCGTGGTGCTCATATCTATTGTGAAATGGTTGGTTATGGTGCTAGTTGTGATGCTTATCATATTACTGCTCCATTATCTGATGGTTCTGGTGGTGCTAAAGCAATGGTTAACGCTTTAGAAGATGCTGGATTAAAACCAGAAGATGTAACTTATATTAATGCTCATGGAACAAGTACACCATTAAATGATAAAGGTGAAACTTTAGCTATTAAAGCTGCTTTAGGTGAAGCTGCTAAAAACGTAGCTATTTCATCAACAAAAGGAAATACAGGACATTGTTTAGGTGCTGCTGGTGGAATCGAAGGTGTAATCTGTGTTAAAGCAGTTGAAGAAGGTTATATTCCAGCAACAATCAATTATCAAAATCCTGATCCTGAATGTGATTTAGACATCGTTCCAAATGTTGGTAGAGAACAAGAAGTTAATGTTGCTATGTCAAATTCTTTAGGTTTTGGTGGACATAATGCAACAATTGTATTTAAGAAATATGGAGAATAGAGAGATGGAATTAAATAGTAATCAAATTCAAGAAATAAATCCTCATCGTTATCCTTTTGCTTTAGTTGATCGAATCACTGATTATAAACCAGGTGAATATGCAAAAGGTATTAAATGTGTAAGTGTTAATGAAATGCATTTTTGTGGTCATTTCCCACAACATCATGTAATGCCAGGAGTTTTAATTGTAGAAGCATTAGCACAAGTAGGGTGTATTGCTATTCTTTCTAAAGAAGAAAACAAAGGAAAAATTGCTTTCTTTGGTGGAATTAATAAATGTAAATTTAAAGGACAAGTTACACCTGGTGATGTTTTAGAAATGGAATGTCATTTAACAAAGCAAAAGGGACCAATTGGTATTGGTGAAGCTGTTGCTAAGGTTGATGGAAAAGTTGTTTGTAAGGCAGAATTAACATTTGCAGTACAATAATAAATACTGTGGTATGGCTATGGCGATACCACTTTTTTATTAAAGCAAAATGTTTGACAGGAAGACTTAATTCGTTATAATTCATATGGATATAATGGAGGCTTTTATGAATAACACTAAAAAAGGAATGATATATATAATTTTAGCGGCTTTCTTCTTTGCTGCTATGAATGTTTTTGTAAAGTTAGCAGGTGATATTCCTTCAATCCAAAAAAGTTTCTTTAGAAATTTAATTGCAGCTTTTTTTGCTTTTGGAATATTAGTAAAAAATAAAGAAGGATTTAAATATCATCGCAAAGATTTAAAAATGTTATTATTACGTTCAATATTTGGAACCCTAGGAATTTTATGTAATTTTTATGCTGTTGATCATCTTTTAGTTAGTGATGCATCAATGCTTAATAAATTATCACCATTTTTTGTAATTATCTGTTCATCGTTGTTTTTAAAAGAGAAGGCTACTACAGTTCAGAAAATATCAATAATAATTGCATTTATTGGTAGTTTATTTGTAATTAAACCATCTCTAAATATTTTAAATAATGTTAATTCATTAATAGGGGTATTAGGGGCTTTAGGTGCTGGGATTGCTTATACTTGTGTTCGTCAATTAGGGAAACAAGGTGTTTCTGGTCCTAAAATTGTCTTTTTCTTTTCATGTTTTTCTTGTTTAAGTGTAGTACCATATTTAATTTTCAATTATCAGCCAATGACATTATCACAAACTGCAATTTTAATTTGGGCTGGTTTAATGGCTGCTGGTGGACAATTTGCAATTACTGCTGCTTACAACAATGCCGCTGGAAAAGATATCTCAATTTTCGATTATAGCCAGATTGTTTTTGCAGCGATTTTAGGATTTGTTTTTCTAAATCAAATTCCAGATTTAATGAGTATTATTGGATATGTAATTATTATTTTAGCGGCTTTATTTAGCTATTTATATCAACGTAGAAGAACTGTGGAATTATAATAGTAAAGAGACTTGATTGTGCAAAAAATCAAGTCTTTTTAATAGATAATATTGATTTTATAAAAATAGTCTTGTATCGTGGAGAGGATTGATTTTTGATGTTAAAAAGTTTATTAAATTATGTTATATACTTGTTTGTAAAAAATGTTATTTATTTTTAAATTGGGTTAGAAGTTGATGATGAGATATATTTATTTATGTTGGTGCTAATAAGGATTTAAATGAGAATTTAGAGAAAATATGAGAAAGTTGATCTGCTGGTATAAAATTAATGACCTGGATTTAAATTATTAATCTTTATAATATTTTTATACGGATATGTAGCGAATTATTTGTTTAATCGGTAAGGTTGTATTATAATTAAAAGTATCTAGTGGGGTGGTAATGATGAGTTATATCGAATTAGATACAGTGGATTCAACTAATGAGTACGTAAAAAAAAATATTGACCGGTTAAATAATTTAAGTGTTGTACGTTGTAATTATCAAACCAGTGGTAAAGGGAGAAATGGTCATGTTTGGCAAAGCAAGCCGGGCGAAGATCTATTAATGAGTATTTTGGTTAAGGATTTTAAAAACCCTCAGGATTTACATAAAATGACACAAATAGCTGCTTGTAGCGTAGTAGGTTTATTAGAACGTTATGGAATCAAAGCAAAAATAAAATGGCCAAATGATGTTTATGTTGATGATTTGAAAATTTGCGGGATTTTAGTTGAGGCTGTTTTTGAATCAAATTTAAAGGGAATTATAGTAGGAATTGGCTTGAATGTTAATTCTATTAGTGGTAGTTTTGCATCGATGAAAATGAAAACAGGTCAAGAGTATCATGTGAAGTCTTTAATGATTGCAATGTTAACGTATTTTAATATTTATTATAATCTTTATCAACAAGGATGTTATAATAAAATTCTTGATTATGTCAATGATATTGCTTATTTAAAGGATAAAAAAGTTAACTTTGAAGATTATGGTTTAGTGACATTTACATCATTAAATGAAGATGGTACTGTTGATTTTATCGATAGTAATAATATAAAACATAATAAGCTGATTAATGAGATTTCATTACACAGTAAATAAAAGAAGCTAAACGAATAAAAAGGTTTATTCGTTATAGCTTCTTTTTTAATCAAATGTAACATAAGGATTATCTAGTGGTGGAACGACTTCAAGATGATCTACTGGTAATACTGGCACATCCATTTGATATTCAGTATCATATTCAACTTGTATTTTTCCTTCAACGCTAACCCATTCTTCAGGAATCAGTTTTTTAGCTAAAGGACTAATACAAATTAAACCTATTAAAGATGTATCTTGCTCACAACATACCATTGCTTGTCGTCCTAAGACAAATCCATTATCTAATACTCGGTCTAAACCAATAAATTTACCTTTGATTTTAATTGTCTTACCTTCATATTTTCGAGGATGATCCATAACATCCATACAAAAAATACCAAAATCATGATCAAGAATTTCAATTCGATCTCGATTAATATCAAAAGGCATTTCTTCTTCAGTGTTTAAAGTATCGATAGTACCATCAGGTAACTCATAGATGATTTGAGCATTAGAATTAATAGCTTTAATATTATTCCGTAATGATGATTTTTTGACATTACGATTATAACGATTAAAGATTACTAAATCGCTAAATACAACTTGCCCATATACTAAAGAACGCATATTACTTACATACATTGAAAAAGTAGTTGTATCAATAGTTGTTAAGACTTGAACAACATTCCAGTTTTCAGGAACAATTTCCTTTACAAATGCGTTCAAATCCATCATCCCGTTAGCTTCAATTAAAATTTGCGTAGGATGATATTTATTTTCTAATGCCATTAAATCATTAGATGTGTAGTTTTCATGATCAAGAATTTCTAAATTAGTATTTGCTCTTTTTAAGATACTTTCTTGATAAGGAACTTCGCCTTCTTCAAAACTAATTAACAAAGTATCCTCACCATTATAAAAATCAGGATTACTTAAAGTATCATTAATAAATGTAGTTTTACCACTATCTAAAAATCCTGCAAAAATATATACTCGAGTACTCATTAAGCCACTCCCTCAAATAAAGCATCTAATTTAGCTTCATCTAATTTTTCACCAATGACACAAATACGTCCAGTAAAATCAGCATTACCAGTTCTAATTTCGTATTCACCAGGTACTAAATCAAAATACCACCATTTATCTTCATTGCTATCAACATATCCTTTTGCTCTTAAGATATTGCCAAAGCTATTATCGCTACTTAACTCTTTTAAAATAGCTTCTAACTGTTCTTTAGTATATTTTTTAGGTGTTTGTTTACCCCAGCTTGTAAATACTTCATCAGCATGATGGTGATGGTGGTGATGTCCACAGCCACAATCATGATCGTGATGATGTTCATGGTGTTCGCAATCACAGTCATGATCGTGATGATGTTCATGATGTTCGCAGTCACAGTCATGATCGTGATGATGTTCATGGTGTCCGCAGCCACAGTCATGGTCGTGGTGATGTTCATGATGATGACCACATTCTGGACAAACATCTAATTCAGCTAGTAATTCATCTCGTAAATTATCACTATCACTAAATGCATTAACAAGAGTTTCTTTTGTTAGCTGATCCCATGGTGTAGTAATAATATTTGCTTTATCATTATGATCTTTAATGATTTTAATGCATTCATCTAATTGATATTCAGTAACATCTTGAGTTCTGCTTAAGATAATTAGTGAAGCATATTCAATTTGATTGTTGAAAAATTCACCAAAGTTTTTAGTATATAAACGACATTTTTTAGCGTCAATAACAGCAATATAATTATCAAGTTCTAATTCATCGCTGTTAACATCGTCAACTGCTTTGATCACATCAGATAGTTTACCAACTCCTGATGGTTCAATAATGATGCGGTCAGGATGATAAGTTTCTAATACTTCTTTTAATGAAGCTTCAAAATCTCCAACTAAGCTGCAACAAATGCAACCGGAATTGATTTCAGTTACTTCAATACCAGCATTGTTCATAAAAGTTCCATCAATACCAATTTCACCAAATTCATTTTCAATTAAAACTATTTGTTGACCTTGATATACATCATTAATTAATTTTTTTATAAAGGTTGTTTTACCAGCCCCTAAAAAACCAGAAATAATATCTACTTTTGTCATTAAATCATCTCCTATTCGTGACTATTATAGCATTAAGAATTTAATCGTTCAAATGATGTATCTTATCATAAAAGACAAAAGTAATATATAAATGGATGTTTTAAGTTTTGTAAGTAATTTGATGTTGAAAGTGATAAAAAGATAAGAAAAGTTGCTAATAAAATTTGATTATGTTATCCTTTTGTCAAAGAGAGTGATAGTTATGAATGAAAGACATACAAAGATATTAGATTTACTTACGAAATATAAAAAAGTAGAAGTAAGTAAGTTATCGCAATTATTAGGAGTATCCCAGGTTACAATTCGTAAAGATCTAGATCATTTAGAAAATACCGGTATTTTAATTAGAGAACACGGTTATGCTAAGCTAAATGAAAGTGATGATATTAATAATCGTTTAGCTTATCGCTATGATATTAAACAGAAAATAGCAAGCTACGGGGCAACAATGGTTAATGACGGGGAAACAATTATGATTGAATCTGGTTCATGTTGTGCTTTATTAGCCTTAGAGATTGCTAAGACTAAAAAAGATGTGACAATCATCACTAATTCAGCATTTATTGCTGATTATATTAGAAAAAACGGTCATGTTGATATTATTTTGCTTGGTGGTCAATATCAACAAGAATCTCAGGTTATGGTTGGACCAATTACTAAAAGATGTATGGAACCTTTTTTTGTGGATAAATTATTTATTGGAATCGATGGCTTTAATGAAAAAACTGGATTTACTGGTAATGATTTTATGCGAGGGGAAACGGTAAAAGATATGACCAAACAAGCAAATAAAGTTATCGTTGTTAGTGATTCAGGTAAATTTGGTCGGCTTGGTCTAGTTAATTTAGTACCAACTAGTCAAGTTAGTTGTGTGATTACTGATGATAAAATAAATGAAAGTAGTAAATTGTATTTAGAAGAACAAGAAATTGAAGTAATCGCGATATAGTATTTAATATCGTTTGATGAAAATAGTAATTGTAGTTATAATTTAAGTAGTCAAGATGAGTTGTGTTATCACGTAAATCCAATCGTGAGACACAACTCTTTTTTTGTTAAGGAAGGGTGGATAAGATGAAATCAGTAAGTAAAAATGAATTAGTAAAATTATTATCAATTTGTGGCCAAGTGGCTAAACACAAGAGTGAAAAACTGCAAGAACATGAAAAAGATGAAAGTTTAATTTTATCGGCTTTATCAAAAGAAAAGCAGGATCAACTAAAATCTTTATTAGAAAAACTACAAAAACAATGGTTAGAAAATCATAAAAAACATCATCAAAAAATACAGACTAAATAAATGAAGTCTGTATTTTTTAAAAGAAACAATCAATTCCTTGATCGATAAATATTTGTTGATATTCTTTTAAATCTTCAGGATAAAGGGCTTTAATATTTTTTAAAGCATAATTACGATTTAAAAGTTCATATTTTTTTTCACCAAATTGATGAAAAGGTAATAATTGAGCTTTTTTAATTTTTATATTGGCTAAAAAACTAGCAATTTCTTTAGCGTCTTCATTACTGGCATTAAAATTAGGGATTACTGGGATTCTTGGTAATATAGAGATATTATTTTTTAAAGCCCAGATTAAATTGGTCTTGATCAAATCACAAGATACGCCAGTTCCAGCGATATGTTTTTGATTATTTACATGTTTGACATCGAATAATAATAAATCAAATAGTTTAGCTAGTTCTTGAAATGTTGCCGATTCAACATAACCAGTAGTTTCGATTGCAAGATGAAGATTATGTTCTTTTAGTTTTAAAACTAATTGTTTTAAAAAAGTTGGCTGACACATTGCTTCACCACCAGAAATGGTAATACCACCATTAGATTCTTCATAAAAAGCAACATCTTTTAGACATTCATCAACAATTTCATCGATATTTTTATATTCGCCTTCATTTGTCAAAGCACTATTTAAACAGTTATTAACACATTTTAGACATCCGATACATTTTTTATGATCGATAATAATTTTATCATTTACTAAACTAAGAGCCTTTACAGGACAGCTATTTAAGCAATTTAAACAATGAGTGCATTTAGTTCGATCATATAAAATTTGTATTTTATCTAATTGTGATTCCGGGTTAGAACACCATTTACATCTTAATGGACATCCTTTAAAAAAGACAGTCGTTCTAATTCCAGGACCATCGTGGATACTAAATTTTTGAATATTAAAAATGATTCCTTGGTTCATAATATTTGCTCCTTTAAAATTATCTTATCATAGGTTGTTATAAAAGTAAATAAATCAATTTCAAATGAAAGTGATTTTAATTGTTTATGAAACATAATCTTGACTAAACGCTAATTAATGTTATGATGATATTGTAAATAAAACAATTATTAGTTTCAAACGAAACAACGGAGGAGATAATATGAAAAATGTTGAACATTTTGGCGATTTAACACCACGAATGAATAGTTTTAGAGAAGCAGTTTTAGACAAAAAACCATATATTGATGCAACTAGAGCATTGTTAGTAACTGAAGCTTATAAAAAGCATCAAAATCAACCAGCAGTAATGAAACGTGCATTAATGTTAAAAAATATTTTAGAAAAAATGCCTATTTATATTGAAGATGAAACTTTGATCGTTGGAAATCAAGCATCTTCTAATAAAGATGCGCCAATTTTTCCCGAATATACTATGAAATTCGTTATTGATGAACTTGATTTATTTGAAAAACGTGATGGGGATGTTTTCTATATAACAGAAGATACTAAAGAAGCATTAAGATCAATTGCACCATTTTGGGAAAATAATAATTTAAGAGCTAAAGGGGAAGCTTTATTACCAGATGAAGTTAGTGTATTTATGGAAACTGGTTTTTTTGGTATGGAAGGTAAATTAAATTCTGGTGATGCCCATTTAGCAGTAGACTATCAAAATGTTCTTGAAAATGGTTTGGTAAGCTATGAAAACAGGGTTTTAAAATTGAAAGCTGATTTAGATTTATGCAAACCAGAAAACATTGATAAATATCATTTTTATAAAGCGGTTTTAATAGTCATTGAATCAGTTAAAACTTTTGCTGCTCGTTTTAGTGAACTAGCAAAAAAACAAGCCGAAAATGCTAATGGTAAGCGAAAAGATGAATTATTAGAAATTAGCCGTATTTGCAAAAAAGTTCCTTATTTTAAAGCCGAAACTTTTAAAGAAGCCATTCAATCAGTATGGTTTATTCAATTAATATTACAAATTGAATCTAATGGACATTCTTTATCTTATGGTCGTTTTGATCAATATATGTATCCTTATTTGAAACATGATTTAGAAAATGGAATTTTAAGTGAAGACGATGTGGTTGAGTTATTGAATAATTTATGGATCAAAACTTTAACGATCAATAAAGTTCGTAGTCAGTCACATACTTTTTCAAGTGCTGGTAGTCCAATGTATCAAAATGTAACTATTGGTGGTCAAACTCGTGATAAAAAAGATGCAGTTAATAAATTATCATTTTTAGTTTTAAAATCAATTGCTCAAACTAGATTACCACAGCCTAATTTAACAGTAAGATATCATAAAAATATAAATCAGGAATTTTTAGATGAAGCAATCGAAGTTATGAAGTTAGGAACTGGAATGCCGGCATTTAATAATGATGAAGTAATTATTCCTTCATTTATCGAAAAAGGTGTTAAAGAAGAAGATGCCTATGATTATTCAGCGATTGGTTGTGTTGAAACAGCAGTACCAGGTAAATGGGGTTATCGCTGTACTGGTATGAGTTATATGAATTTTCCGAGGATCTTATTAATTGCAATGAATAATGGCGTTGATATGACAAGTGGTAAACGATTTGTCGAAGAATGTGGTTATTTTACAGAAATGGATTCTTACGAAGATTTGATGAATGCCTGGGATAAAGTAGTACGGCAACTAACTAGAATGAGTGTTATTGTTGAAAATGCAATTGATTTAGCTTCAGAACGTGATGTCCCTGATGTTTTATGTTCAACATTAACAAATGATTGTATTGGTCGCGGAAAAACGATTAAAGAAGGTGGGGCTATCTATGACTATATTTCAGGTTTACAAGTAGGAATCGCTAATATGGCTGATAGTTTAGCGGCAATTAAAAAATTAGTCTTTGAAGAAAAGAAGATTACAAAACAGCAATTATGGGATGCTTTATTAGATAACTTTACAAGTGAAGAAAATCAAAAGATTCAAAAAATGTTAATCAATGAAGCTCCTAAATATGGTAATGATGATGATTATGTTGATCAATTAGTTGTTGAAGCTTATGATAGCTATATTGATGAAATGAAAAAATATCCAAATACTCGTTATGGACGCGGACCTATTGGCGGGATTCGTTATGCGGGAACTTCATCAATTTCTGCAAATGTTGGACAAGGATTTTCAACAATGGCGACTCCTGATGGTCGAAAAGCTCAGACACCGCTTGCTGAAGGTTGTTCACCAGCTCATAGTTGTGATAAAAGTGGACCTACAGCAGTATTTAAATCAGTTTCTAAATTACCAACCCATGAAATTACTGGAGGTGTTTTATTAAATCAAAAAGTAACACCACAAATGTTATCGAGTGATGAAAATAAACAAAAACTAGAAATGTTAATTAAAACGTTCTTTAATCGATTAGAAGGTTATCACGTTCAATACAATGTTGTTTCTAGAGAAACATTAATTGATGCACAAAAACATCCTGAAAAGCATAAAGACTTAATTGTTCGAGTTGCTGGTTATTCTGCATTTTTCAATGTATTGTCAAAAGCTACACAAGATGATATTATAGAGAGAACAGAACAAACGTTATAAATGAAAGGAGTTTAAGACGTGGAATTTATAATTGATACAGTAGATTTAAAAGAAATTGAAGAAGCAGTAGAGTATTTACCAATTTCAGGAGTTACTAGTAATCCTTCAATAGTAAAAGCAACTAGTCCTGAAAATTTCTTTGATCATATGCGTAAAATCAGAGAAATGATTGGAATGGAAAACAGTTTGCATATCCAGGTAACTGGTTTGGATTGTGAAACTATGGTTAAAGAA
>NZ_NFKR01000022.1 GCF_002160495.1 Erysipelatoclostridium sp. An173
AACCTCGCTCCTTCTCTCGAGTGCCCTATTAATCTACCACATCCTCTCTCCTTTGTAAATACCTTTTTTTACTTTTTTTATCCCTTCCCGCTTTTTCTCCCTTTTTATCGCTCTTTTTCCCTGTCATTTTTTATCTCTTTGTTTTTTTGATATAAAACAGCAGTGACTTTCTGCTTTCAGATCATTCAAGCATTTTCTTATAATCCTCCTGATTAATTGTATCTTCAGGGTATTTATTACGATAATTTTCTATACCATCACATATCTGAACCGCCAGTTTTTTATGATATCTGCTGCTTTGCAGCTGGCCCCGTTCGTTAGGATTGGAAATGAACCCGCATTCTATAAGCACTCCTACTGTTTTGGTAGCTCTCAGCACTCTAAAATCTGCCCCTGAAATAACCTTGCTGCTTCCAGTAATCTCTTTCATTGACTCATGGATCTCATTAGCTAATCTTTTCCCTTTTTCACTGTTATTGTAATAAAACACCTGAGAACCCCAGACACTGCTTGAAAGTGCTGAATTCAGATGAACACTGATCAGATAATCACTGTTGAATGAATCTATCTTTTTTACTCTTAGATACATATCATCCTGTTTAGAGTAATGATGATTACGTCTTGTTAGATCCTGCCCATCTTCCCTGGTCAGGTTTACAGTAGCACCACGATTTTCAAGCTCCTCTTTTAACGCAAATGATATTTCCAGATTCAGCTCTGCCTCGTTTACAGATCCGGCACTTGCTCCATTATCCAACCCACCATGTCCTGGGTCTATAACAATAGAAACGTTTTTTAAAGTTTGTTCACTATTTACAGGAATTTCTGTTTTTTTGATAAATAGATTACTTGCTATATATACCATTACTGTAATCATTATCATTAGATATGTTCTTTTCACAAAATCACCTATAGGATTATATGCAAATAGCTACAAATAAATGTATTTTTCTTATAATTGAGAAAAATTTAATTATACCTCTTTTAATAATCTGGCTAACCTTGATATTTTATTATTTATATGCTGTTTTTTTATTTAGACAATTTAATTTATAAAAATACAACGAGTTGTGACTATCACGTAAATCCAGTTGATAATCGCAGCTCGTCTTTTTTTATAAACTTTACTTATTATTTTTACTAATTTATAAATATAAATTATATCTATATAATCACTATTTTTGTTTTATAATAATTACATATTTAAAAATAATAATTTTATACTTGGAGGAATCTATGAAATTACAATATCAAAATATCATTATTAGAAATGCAACCATTGACGATGCTACAATTTTATATCATTGGTGGAATGATGGTCGCGTTATGGCTCACGCTGGATTTTATGATGGATTAAAAATAAGTTTAGATGACGTAATAGAACAATTAAAAACAGAAAATGACCCTAAAGAAAAATGTCGTCTTATTATTGAAATTGATCAACAAAAAATTGGGGAAATGATTTACTTTCATCGTAGTACAAAACTAGCTGAAATTGGTATAAAAATATGTGAATTAACTTATCAAAATAAGGGCTATGGTAAAATCTTGCTATCGATGCTTATTAGCGAACTATTTAAATACAATTATAAACAAATTAAAATAACAACAAATATTAACAACAAACGAGCAAGGCACGTCTATGAATCATTAGGGGCTAAACTGCATCAAATTGAAAAAGATGCTTACAAGGATTCTAGAGGACAATTACAAACAGCCTATGATTATCGTCTAAATAAAGATGATTTTCAATGTTTTAATTAAAATGAAAAGGGGGAAATTTTAATGATAAAAGTATTAGCAAAAAGTATTCGTGAATATAAACGAGCTTCAATTATGACACCTATTTTAGTTAGCGGTGAAGTAGTAATGGAATGTTTAATTCCCTTTATTATTGCAACACTAGTAAACCAGGTAAAAAGCGGCGCTGATTTGGATTCAATATTAAAATATGGTTTAATTTTAATACTAATGGCTGGTTTATCTTTAATGTTTGGAGCTTTAGCAGGTTCGTCATGTGCCGTTGCTTCATGTGGTTTAGCCAAAAATTTACGCAAAGATATGTTTAATAATATTGAAAAATTTTCTTTAAAAAAAAGAACTAAAAAAGTTCTTTTAATTAAGATTTATTTCATAATTTCTATTATATAAATATCATCAATGTTTATCTTTGTTCCATCAATCAATACTACTTTTTTAGTATATTCATCGATTTTTTTTACTTTTTCTATTTTTTCAATATACTTACCTCCTGTTTTTCTTAAATCTTTTTGGAAGTAAACTATCTTAACTGTTGGTTGTAAATGAATATTATTAACGATTAGTTGTAACTTTCGATTAATTATTTCTATTTGATTTTCATCTAAAATCTTTTTGTTAGTAGTCAAACGTTCGGTTTCTTTAATCGCATCTTTATGACCGGTTAAAGCTGCAAACGGTGCAAACTGAGCCGCCCTTTCATACATAGTCATTGGTTGATGAACTTTTGAAACATGATGAGGTTGATCGATAATATCACTATAATCATGAATATTATTTTTATTTGCCATTTAAGCCTTATGACCTCCTATTGTCTTATTTCTTTGGCGCCCTGTCGCTCCCTCTTCTAGATTCATTCCTTTCAATACCGCATTTTTACCAAATTTCTTTTTAAGAGCTAATGTTGTTTCCTGAAGTTTTTTTTCTTTTTTAAGCTTAGCTTGCAACTGCTTTTCTTGTAGCAAGAGTTGATCATAATCAGTAAACATATCCATTTGCATAAATGATTCTTGATGTTCAATTGTACTTTCATCAATAACATGATTAGCCGATAAATTAAAACGTCTAATTGTCAAAGATTTATTAATTTTTTGATCATACCACTCTAATACCTTTTCTCGAATAATTATTGATGAAGAAGTATAACATTCTAAATTAATTGTACCATGTCCATGCTTAGGAATTTTTCTACCATATCGATCATCCATTAAAGCTCCACTATAATTGTTAGTTAAATTACCACGATCATACCCTACAGTTACTACAATTTGATCTGTAACTAAATGCCGATCAACCAAATCTAACGCTAAAGAATCGAGCATTTCTTTTAATACCAAACGTCCTTTTTTAAAATCATAAGGACAACTTAAAACCTGGCCTGAACCAATACTGTTATGTTTAGGTTTATATGATTTTATATCTTTCATTGTACATGGTTCATAACCCCAGGCATGATCGATTAATAATTCAGCATTGACACCAAACATATCATAGAGCAATTCTTCGTTATAATAATCATCTGCTTTTCCGACTGAACATTTAGCTATATCACCCATTGTATATAAACCTACTTCTTGTAATTTTTGTTTATAGCCACGTCCAACGCGCCAAAAATCAGTTATTGGCTGATGGTTCCATAAATATTTTCGATACATCTTTTCATTTAATGAAGCAATCCTTACCCCATCTTGATCTGGTTTTATGTGTTTAGCAACAATATCCATAGCAACTTTACATAAATATAAATTAGTACCGATTCCGGCTGTTGCTGTAATTTTAAATGTATTATAAATATCTTGAATAATCATTTTCGCAAAATCTTTGGGATGAATATCAAGATTTTTTAGATAATGCGTTGCATCAATAAATACTTCATCAATTGAATAAACATGAATATCTTCAGGTGACACATATTTTAAATAAATTTTGTAGATTTCAGCACTATATTCTAAATAAAAAGCCATTCTGGGCGTTGCAATGATATATGATAATTTTAAATATGGATTATTTTTAAGTTCGTCATCATTATATGATTCACCTTGAAAACAACGACCTTTAATCTGCCTTTGCCTTTTAATATTTACTTCTTTTACCTTTTGAATAACTTCAAAAAGACGCGCCCGTCCTGGCAAGCCATACTGTTTCAATGAAGGTGATAAAGCTAAGCAAATAGTCTTTTCAGTTTTACTACCATCAGCAACTACTAAATTCGTTGTTAACGGATCAAGATTACGTTCAACACATTCAACAGATGCATAAAATGATTTTAAATCAATTGCAATATATACCTGTTTGCTCATCACGACCACCTTCCTTGATAATTTAAGTATATACCATTTTACTACAGCTAATCTTTTACTATCAACAATAAAATAAAAAGAAGGACGATAATATCCTTCAAATATCTAAACTATTTTATTTTTATAATATTAAAATAAGTTTCCAATTAGTCAATAATGCTTTATCATTTTTTATATACGATAATTTTATCAATTAATAACTATATAAATATTTTTTATATAATTCGCTGCTTTATTTCATTAATAAAATCATCATTATCCTTTAAAGAGATGTAAAAATCTTTATCTTTTGTCACAATATGAATTCTATCTAATGAATTTGCACTTGAAGCAATAGGATTACGACTTCTATTAATTTCTAATATATCTTTTATAACTATTTTCTCTTTCCCAAAGCCATAATAAAAAATAAAATAATTATCAAATAATTCTACTCTATTTCTTACAAAAACAGGAATCCAGATCAAATTAAGCCCATAATAAAACACCCAAAACAAAAGCCACCAAATATTTGTAAACAAATCAGAAACTTCATATAAAATAAATACCAGTGGCAAGATATTATATATTACAAAAATCAATATTATCCACCAGCTATTTTTCCCTTCATATTTTATCACACTTAACCATCTCCAATTTATAATAATATTTACCAGCGTTTCATATTCTTTTCAAATTTCTTTATATATGATTGTTTAAGTTCATCCACACTAATTCCATAGCATAACATTACATCATTATAATACATAAGAACATCTGCCATCTCTTCAATAAGATTTTCTCGTAACTTAGTATCACTGCAAGCTTTTAAATCACCATTTTTTTAATAATATCAATGACTTCCCCTATTTCACCTATCATCCATAATAATTTATTTTTGCCATTTTCTGGTGTGATTGGTTCCCATATATTTTTATATTTATTTTGTAACCTTTTTTGCATTTCCTGCATTTCATTTATACCAAAATCACTCATCAATCCATCCTCCAAGTCGCTTTTTTTAAAACTAATCTTTTCCTGTCATAATAAAATCTATCAATTTTTCCACATCATCAAAATCATCATAATCACCATACACTCCCTGACGATGATACACGATACCTTTTTTCTCATTTGCTTCTAAACACTCTAACAACTTATCTTCTCCATACCTTTTTACAAATAAAGTAAATGCATATGGTTTAATTTTTCTTAATATTCCTTTTTTACAATCCTCTTTACACATATAACAATGTGTAATCCCCTTTTCAATTGAACAAATTCTATTTTCACAACTGCCACTACCTAGACATTCATCAAACTGACAACCATGACACTGATCATTTTCACTGCATAAACAACATGCTAGTCCACATCTGGCAATTCCTAATTCTCTTTTCATTATTAGCATCTCCCAATAAATAATTTATCTAAAAAAATTATCTCACTTTTGTTAATCCAATACAACCACACACTATTATTCAAATAATTTTAGATTGTTAAAACAGTAGTATTTCTAGCATAAAAAGCATCAACCAATTAATTTAAATTGATTCTTCCATTTTAATAAATATTAGCTAATTAACTAATACTTATATTTTAAAGTATACAAAAAAGCTCCAAGATAAACTTGAATCTTTTTTTGTATTTGTTTGAAATTATCTTTTTGAGAATTCCGCAACCTTATAAAATAAGGGTTTTAATGCCTTTTTGTCTCTTACTTGTCGCATTGCCATAACCATTCACAAAACTTATATCCACTTATTCTGTATTATCATTAGATGATAATACAGCTTCAACCTGAGCAATTAATTGTTCCTTATCAGGCATATATGTTACATATTTTGAAGCAAAAATATTATTACTCAAGCCTCCTAATGCATACTGTATATCAACATTGCCTTTATCAGTGCATAAAATCAATCCAATTGGTGGATTATCATTTTCGTCATTAATTTCTGCTGTATAATAATTCAAGTACATATTAAGTTGCCCAACTGCTTCAGGCATTAATTTAATAGTTTTTAATTCTATCAATACATAAGATTTTAAAATCTTATTATAGAAAACCATATCAACATAATAATGAGTATTCCCGAACGTTACTCTTTGCTGAGTTCCTACAAACATAAATCCTTTTCCAAGTTCCAAAAGAAACTTTTCAATTTGTCTAACAAGAGCTTCTTCCAAATCAGATTCCATCATTGGTTTATTTTCTGGCAGACCTAGAAATTCAAAAACATAAGGATCTTTTACTATATCTTTTGGTTTGGCAATTTCATTTCCTTTTAACGCTAATTCAAGAACCTTCTTTTTATTAGTCTCCCCATTTGATAATAACAACCTTTCGAATAATGAAGAGCTAATTTGTCTTTTTAACTCTCTTACTGACCAATTTGCATTAATTGCTTCTTTTTCATAGAAACTACGTTTGTCATCATCAGATATATATAATAATTCGCAATAATGAGTCCAGCTCAATTTTCCAGTCACTGACTGGAAAATTGGATATTTCGTATAGAACATTTTCATGTTATATAAATTAGATTGTGAAAAACCTTTTCCAAATTTATTAGTAAGATTTTTTGAAATAGCAAGTAATTGTTTTTTCCCATATTCACCACGATTATTTTTCAATTCATCTTCAACAATAACACGACCAATAATTCCAATAAGCATTTAAAAGTTCATTATTTACTTGTTTTGCGACATTATTTCTAGCATTTGTGATAATACTAGCAATTTCATTTACTAATGCTTCATTGTTTAACAAATTATTTTCCACAATCAACTACTCCTTTCAATATTAATTATTCTTATTATACCCTTATTTTAAAAAGAAAAAAAGAAGCATCTAAACTTCTTACAAAGTCTAAATACTTCTCTAATTTTCTCACAACAATTATTATTAACGTTTTGAGAACTCCGAAACCTTATGAAATAAGGGTTTTTAAGCCTTTTTGTCGCTTACTTGTTGCATTGCCAAAACGACATATCACACCTATTTACGTTATAGCTAGTATTTTATAGTTTCATAACTACTTTTCAACTCAAAGAAATACCTGTTTTTCTTT
Organism: Erysipelatoclostridium sp. An173; assembly: GCF_002160495.1. Classification (GTDB taxonomy): domain Bacteria; phylum Bacillota_I; class Bacilli_A; order Erysipelotrichales; family Coprobacillaceae; genus Thomasclavelia; species Thomasclavelia merdavium. The sequence continues at coordinate 7,112 of NZ_NFKR01000022.1, forward strand.
ATATTGATATAATTTCGATTTTCATACTCTACAAACTGGAATTTGCCAGTCAATTACTTATCTTTTTCCAAAGAAGTAAGAATAGCAATCCTCATTACAACAATCGCTTTATTCATACAATTACACTTCTTTGTAAAATTCTAATTCTTTTCTTTATTTTATTTCCATTAGTCAGATTGAAAGTTAGAGATTTTTCATTTTTGTTATGAACTCTTCATAACTACATTTTCCCATTGTCAAATCCATCATAGCTAAATATTTCATTTCATTCTGAGTATATGGAATATTAATACATGACTCTAATAATTTTTCTTCGTTTTTCAAAGGTGTTATCACATTCTTTTTGTTTTTGTAGGCATAGTAATAACGAACCCCAAATTTTCTTTGAGAGACAGCATTTAAATGTATGCCATCTGGATTTGCTGACAACCCCTGGGCAGTTACAAAATATACATGATTATGATCATTGGCATATCGTAATAATTCTTTATTCACCAAGTCATACTCTGTACAATTAAAACCAAAGCCTATCTTTCCTAAATAGTCACCAAGTCCTCCAATAATAAACGGTACATCATCTAAATTAAGTTCATTTTTTAAAGCCTCAAAAATTGTATGTAATTTTTCATAATACGTTTTGTAGTTACCATTATAGCTATCATTTTCTCCTTGATGCCACAGAATAGCAATCAAATTACTATTTTGCATTGCAAATTTTGCCTGAATAATTGCATTTTTAAATAATATTTTCTCTATAGACCAGTCATCAATGGAACTGCCACCTTCCGCACATGGAATCAAGCCGATTTGTTCTTCTTTGTTTTCCATGCACCACATTGCAGCAAATGAACCCGCAAGACTTACTCCTGATATAGGACGATCGTAGTTAATTGGTTCTGTCATCATTTGCCATTTTCCATTTCTTAACATCTGGATTCTCTCATTACAAATCATCGGTACTTCGTTTATGAATCCACGTCCAGCCATGTTGGACTGTCCAATCATTAATACACTTTTCATTCAACACCTCCACAAATTCTAATTTATCTAACTAAATTATCTCATGTGGAGTTTTTTATTACAAGATAATTTAACTTACATGCTTATTTTTCACAATAGGATGTTTGCTGAGATAATCAGATAGAGTAATACTTTTTGTATCATGAAATACGATATCCTTATCTTCATCTACATCTCGATACACAAGATGATTTTATTCATCTATCACATCATAGAGAAATAGAGAAATATGGTTAGTTTTTTTGTATCTTACTTGTCGCTTACCGTTTTTAATTTATAAATATACAAAAAAACTCAAATCGAGTTTTAGCCGATAAATAAAGGCTTTTGCTGATTTGAGTTTCTTTGAATTGTTCTGGGCATTCCCAAAAATTAACGTTTTGAGAATTGTGGAGCACGTCTTGCTTTTTTAAGACCATATTTTTTACGTTCTTTAACACGTGCATCACGAGTAAGGAATCCAGCAGCTTTTAAAGTTGGTCTATAATCAGAACCAGCTTCTAATAATGCTCTTGAGATACCATGACGGATAGCTCCAGCTTGTCCTGAATATCCACCACCATAAACATTTACTTTTACATCAAATTGATTAGTTGTATTAGTTAATTCTAATGGTTGATTAACAATCATTAATAATACATCTGATGGTAAATAATCTTTTGCTGGTTTATCATTAATTGTAATATTTCCTGTACCAGGTGTTAAAATAACTCTAGCTACAGAAGTTTTTCTACGTCCAGTTCCACGATATTGTACATTTGCCATTGTTCTCTCTTACCCCCTTACCCTTTGATTTTTAACTCTTCAGGATTTTGTGCTGCATGTGGATGTTCACTTCCAGCATAAACAAATAATTTCATACCTTGTTTTCTACCTAATGTATTATGTGGTAACATACCTTTTACTGCTGCTTCAACCCAACCAGTTGGATTTTTTTCTTTGAATTGGCGTGCAGTTTTAACTTTTAAACCACCAAGCCAACCTGAATGATGATAATATTTAACTGAATCTAATTTTTTACCAGTCATTACTACTTTGTCAGCATTTACAATAATCACATAATCACCAGTGTCTACATGTGGTGTATAAGTAGGTTTATGTTTACCTCTTAACACTTTTGCTACTTCTGATGCTAAACGTCCTAAAGTTAATCCTTCAGCATCAACTACGTACCATTTTCTTTCGATTGTGGCTGCATTAGCCATAGTTGTTTGTCTCATTTTTTCTTCTCCTTTATCCTTACCGGGGACTTAGGTTCATAAGAACATTCTCATTATAAACACTTCATAATCCAATGTCAATTATTTTTACAAATTATCTTGTTATTTTCATAGATTTTTTGTCTTTTTCTAGTTTTAAAATAAACCCTATTTTTTATTGTAGTCAAGATAATTTTTTTATTTAATATTTTTGTTCAAATTAAATATTTTCTATATAAATTATAACCCAATATCATCCATCATAAATATATTTACCTTGTATAATAACCATAAAAAATGCCGGCACTGAGCCGGACATTTTTTATTTTAGATAATGATATTATCAGCAGTCTATCATATCTATATTTTTATATTAGCATCTTTTTCTTTTTTTGAATAATACTACTCCTGCAGCAGACATAGTTAATACAAATAATGCTGTACCAATTGCTGCATCATCACCTGTTTTTACTGCAGTTGATGAATTTGATCCTGAATTTGAATCTGAAGGTGTTACACCAGGATCAGTTGTAGTATCATTTTTTACCAATCCAGCGATAGCTTCGTTTAATCTAGCATAAGAAGATTGAATTGCTTCTTTATCTCCAGATTCTAATGCTGATTTAACATCAGCTAATGCTGCAGATAATTTATTTAATGAATCCTTTGTATAAGCATCTGTCTTACCTACTAAAGAATTACCTTTTTCGATTAAATCATTAACATCTTTTTCATCTACATATTTTTCTAGGTTTGCAATTGCATTATTTAATGCTTGAATAGCATTTGCAACTTCTTCTTTTGTTGCATCAGCATCTTCGAACACTGCTCTAGCTGAAGCTATAGCTTTATCTAAAGCCGCTCTTGAAGCTTTAGTGTATGTGGCATCTTTTCCTACTTCTGCAACTGCATTATTTATTGTATTTTCTAATTCTGTTTTATCAACAGCAACTGCATTTACTGTTACAGTTACAATTTTTGAATATGATCCATTTACAAATTGTACTTCATATTCACCAGTTTCACTTTCAATAACTGTTTCTGGATTTACCCATGACCATCCTTCTGGTAGTGCAATACTTTCTAATTTATTTCCAATAACTCCATTTAATTCAAAGTCACTTGGGAAAGTTCTATCAACTACTGTTAAGATAGCTGTTTTACGAGTAAATTTATAATCAGTATCACGATTTACTCCTCTAACATCATCATATTCGATACCGTTAGGAATTGCAGTATAATGAATATTATATTTACCAGCAGGTAAATTTGCTAAACTTGCTACATCATCTTTACCAGTACATAATAAATCAACAGAAGTTAATCCACCAGTATTTTTAAACATATGTTCATTTTCTACTGAGAAATCAACAAATGTATCATTAGTTGATGTAACTCCTTCTAATAGATCTGGAGTATCTCCTTCAACCATTGTAACATCGCTTACACCATTAAGTTCAGGGGCAGAAGCATAATATTCTTCAGCAGCAGCTTTTTGTTCTGCGTTTTGTGCATAATATACATAATCAATTTGGAATTCAGTTCCTGCTAAACCAGGTACTGTATCACCAGGCCAGTTACCACCCATTGCAAGATTTAATTGAATATATTGTGGGCGATTGAAACATTTTTTAGCTGATTCTCCCCATTGAGGGTTAGTTAAATCTAATGTGTTGTACACAACACCATCTACATACCATTCAATTTTATCTGGAGACCAGTTAATACCGAATACATGATAATCATCATTGAAATCAGTATCATTTGTATACATTTTACCACCTGAACCAGTAGTATCTTGATCCCATTGATCACCGATATCTGGATCATAGAAATGAGCAGTACCCCATACTTGTTTATTTCTATCTTCACCTTCATGACCACCTAATAATTCCATGATATCGATTTCTCCACAACGTGACCATCCATATCCTTGTTGTTTATTAATTTTACCATCAAGTGTGAAATCTGCACCTAAAGTCCAGAATGCTGGGAATGCCCCACGACCTTTAGGTAATTTTGCTCTCATTTCGATTCTTCCATATAAGAATTCTTGTTTACCATGAGTACGAACACTTCCTGAGTTATAAATAACTTTTCTTGATCCGCGAGGATTTGTATATTGATCTTCTTCAGCACGATCAGTAGCTCTTAATACTAAGTTTCCATCCCGCATAAATACATTTTCTTCGCTTTTTACATAATGTTGTTGTTCAACACCACGAATACATCCTAATTCATAGCCCCAAGTATCTGTATCTAATTCATCTTCATTAAATTCTTCAGCCCATACGATGTCATAATCTTCATCTCCAGATGAACTAGCAACTTCATGCATTGAAACATCATCTACATAAATAGGTGCTTCATAAATAGGTCCACTTGCTGAATCAGCCCATTTCATAGCACAAAGTTGAATTTCAGAATAATTTCCTGTATTAAATTTGATTTCTACTTCTTGATAAACTCCTACTTGATCTTGTGAGTTACAAGAAACTGTTGTTCCCTCATTTACTGTTGTTGCTAGGTAGTTAGCTTTTACATTAAAGAAAACTTGCCCACCAACTTTACCAACAGCAATTTTAGCTTTTGCAACATAATCTGTGTTAGGTTTTACCTTAAGTGTTTGATATAATACTGAATCATTTTGGTTTTCTTTTAATAATCCATGATAATTTCCACTAGCTGCAGTTTCTTTTGAATTTAAAACGTCTGAATTTTTAAATTGCCAACCAGTTTTATTATCTTCAAAATCGCCATTAGTAATTAAATCTGCTTCAGTAGCTTCACCTGTGTTCAAATCTACTAAATCATATTCTGTGTCAATTGAAGCTGCATCTACATTTACAATATTAGCAGTTGCAAACATGCTACTAACCATACCAAATGTAGCCACCAATGAACACACTTTAGTCATTCTCTTTTGTTTCATATGCTTTTCCCTTTCTCTATAATAGTACCAGTTGTTTTTGATTGATTTGACATTTTATGCTGACTTAAATATCTTCAAAACACATCAACCTCAACGAATACGCTTACATTATATAATGTCTGATATTGTTTGTAAAGATATTTTAGTAGATTTTTACTTATTTAATGTGACAAAATTAAATAAATTATGATTAAATAAGCAGTTTTTTAATTATTATTTTGTTATTATATTTAAAATTACGTTTAAAACATATCTTAATACCGTCTTTATGATTTACTAAATTTTTAGTTAAAATATATAACTTCTTTATGATAAAAAGAAAAGATCGCCTAAGCGATCTAATATAGTCTATTTAGAGAAAAATTCCAGTGATAATCTTAACACTTCTTTAATTTGATCAATAGTATCAAAATTATGATTTCCACCTTCAATAGTTACAAACTGCAACTGCTTTCCAAATTTAGGAATATAAATTTTAGAAATATCATATGGAACTGTTTTATCTTCACTTCCATGAATTACTAACAAATCATTTTTATATGTATCTAAATTTTGATAAAAATCACGTGCTAAAATATCATCAACAAAATCTTGAGATATTTCAAATCCACCATGATCATAAAGCCCTTCTTGATTAGGCTCCATTTTTCCTGTTAAATAATCCAGAGCCGCTGGTAAATTAAATGCCGGAGCCCATAAAACCATTTTCTTAATTACATCAGGATATAGCTTTGCTAGTTCGCTAGCAACTGCTCCACCCATTGAATGACCCAAAAGATAAATTTCCGTGCAATTTTCCATTTTTAGTGTTTCTTCTAAAATAATTCTAGCACAAGCAAGTTCATCTTTAAAAGTCATATCCTTAAAGTTTAAATCACTTTCGCCACTTCCAAGAAAATCAAATCTAAAAGTTGCAATTCCTTTAGCTTCTAACATTCTAGCTAATTGTACATAAGAAAATTTTGTCCCTGTTTTTTGACCAGTAAAACCATGAAAAATTATACAAACCGGATGTTTATCAACATTTGGCTTATGAAAGAAACCACGCATAGTTCCTTTAAATGTTGGAATTTCACAATAATGTTGCATTAATAAATACCGTGCGCTTTTTTAAAGCGATGAATTCCTTTATTGTCTAAATATTGTTGAGTTATAAACCGAATACTATCTTCGTTATAATCGCCTCCGATTTGTACACATGTATCCATAATTTCACTTGTTAAAGCTAACCAGATTTCATCACTAAAATCTTCTGTTGTCACCATTTCTTTTACAATCTTTAAACATTGATCAATATAATCATCTTTATTAATTTCTACTATACCTTCCATTTCATCTACTCCTTTACTAATTCTTTCATCACATAACCCGCAATCATCAATCCTGCTACCGATGGTACAAAACTCATACTTCCCGGTGTACCGCCAGCAACTTTTTGCGGTATTTCTGTTGAATATAAAACCGGACATTTTTTTATAGCGCGTTTTTTCAATTCACGACGCATTACTCGAGCGAGCGGACAAACACTAGTTTTATATATATCATCAATTTTAAAGCTGCCAGGATCCAATTTATTACCAGTTCCCATTGAAGAAATAATTTTTATTCCTCGTTGATTACACTCTTCAATTAAAGCTATTTTAGCCTTAACAGTATCAATGGCATCTACAACAAAGTCACAATCACTAAAAATATCTTCATCACCATTTCCAGGCAAATAAAATTTTTGATATGTGGTAATTTTAAGCAGCGGATTAATATCTAAACAGCGTTCTTTAGCCACTTCTACTTTAGCTTTTCCAATCGTGGAATGTAAAGCATATAACTGACGATTAAGATTAGTTATATCTACAATGTCATGATCAACTAAAACCAAAGCCCCAACACCACCGCGTGCCAAAGCTTCTACTACATAACTACCAACACCACCAAGTCCAAAAACAGCTACTTTTTTATTTTGAAGTTGTTCTACCCATGATGAACCTACCATTCTTTCTATCCTTGAAAATTGTTCCATAACACACCTCGCATTTATTATAAACTAATCTCCATATTTAATAAAGAAGAGTAAATATTTTTTTATAGTCCAATTAGGTCTAAAAATGTATAGACCAATTCGGTCACCACTATAATAAACTAAGGTGGTGGTTTTATGCGATACAAAAGGATAAGAGATTTACGTGAAGACAAAGATCTAAAACAAAGAGAATTAGCTGAATATTTAAACGTATCACAAAAAACATATTCACGTTATGAACGCGGTGAACGAACCATCGATCCTGAAATCTTAGCTAAATTAGCTACATTTCATGAAACCACTGTTGATTACTTAATCGGTCGTACCGATGATAAAACTGATTATACCAAAAAGAAATCTAATAAACGTTAGATTTCTTTTCATTTTAAAAAGCATTTGAAAAATCAAATGCTTATTCATAATCTGCTGTATATCCTCGCTGATCTAATTCTAATTTAACTACTTGCCAATCATTAATTAAATCACCAAGTTCTTCTTTTATTCTAACAACACCCATCTTATCTTCTGCTCGAATCAACGCCATAATAGTTGGTCCAGCCCCTGATAAATAGGCACCTAGTATTTGCTCATCTTCTTCTAAAACATCCATGATTTCACAATATCCCGCAATCAAGTCACCTCGATAAGGCTGATGTAAACGATCTTTAAAACCAAGTTTTAAGCCATCGTCAAAACCATTGATCAATGAGGCAACCATTAAAGCTAAATGCGAAACATTTTTTATAGCATCTGCTCTTGGTAAAACCTGTGGTAAAACTGAACGTGATTGTTCTGTCGATAAAGTAAATGGTGGTATCAAAGCCACAAAACGATAATCATGTTTAACCGGTATATTTAAAGTTAAAACATTTTCTTCTTCCATTACCGAAACTGTAAGTCCCCCAAAAATAGCTGGAGCCACGTTATCAGGATGCCCCTCTATTGCTGTCGCTAATTCAAGAATTTCTTGACGATCTTCAGCTTTATCTTTAAATGCAAAAGCACCTACAATTCCAGCCACAATACAAGTCGAACTACTTCCCAGTCCTCGAGTATATGGCACCTCACCACTGCATTCAATTTTTAATCCTTGATAATCCAAATCACATTTTTTGGCTGCTTGTTTAAAAGCCTGATATGTTAGGTTGTTTTCATTACAAAACTGTTGCGGACATCCAGTAATTTCTAAACCTTTTTCCATCAATTCAAAGGTAAAGGTATTAAACATTGTCAAAGCTACTCCCGCAACGTCAAAACCAGGACCAAGATTAGCACTTGTTGCCGGCACTTTTACTTTTACTTTCATAAAAACCTCCTACATCGCTTCTATTTCTGATTTGATAAAATCAACGATTTCACTTTTATCAATTGCTTGTTTATGCAATACTTCACGATCTTTAATTCCTACTAATGGTTTAGGAATCATAACCCCTGTTTTTTCATGCAATTTATCAATTGCATCATAAACATTTAATTCCTCACCATAAATAGCTTTATATACAGATTCAGGGAATTTATATGGTGAAGCAGTAGCTAACAATACTGTTTTAGTATCATCACCACTTTCATGTTGATATCTTTTCAATACTCCATAACCAACTGCTGTATGAGTATCTAATAAATAACCCGTTTCATTATAACAAGACTTAATAGTTTCTAATACTTCTTGTTCATTTAAGCACCCTGCTTTAAATTGATCTTTAATTTTTTCAAAAACTTCTTTATCTACTTCATAAACTCCATCCTGGTTAAGTTTATCCATATAACTACGAACTTTATCCCCATCTTTAGTCATAAACCATACTAATCTTTCTAAATTACTAGAAACTAAAATATCCATTGCCGGAGCATTAGTTTTATAAAACTCACGATTAGCATCATATTTACCAGTAGTAAAGAAATCAGTTAAAATATTATTTTTATTTGAAGCGCAAATAAATTTATTAACTGGCAATCCCATTTGTTTAGCAAAATATCCAGCTAAACAATTACCAAAGTTACCACTAGGTACACAGAAATTAATTTCATCCCCTAATTTAATTTCATTATTACGCACCAATTCAAAATAACTATGGAAATAATAAACAATCTGTGGAATTAATCGCCCTACATTTATTGAATTAGCTGATGATAAAAAGACATTATGTTTATCACTTGCTTCTTTTAATTCTTGTGATCCAAAAGCTTTTTTCACTGCAGTTTGTGCATCATCAAAATTACCATGGATCCCAATTACTTTAACATTATTTCCAGTTTGGCTAACCATTTGCTGCTGTTGAATCATAGAAACACCATCTAATGGATAAAACACTTTAATGCAAGTTCCTGGGACATCTTTAAATCCTTCCAAAGCTGCTTTACCAGTATCTCCACTAGTTGCCGCTAAAATCATAACTTCTCGTTGTTCATTTAATTGTTTTAATGAAAGTGTCATTAAATAAGGTAATAGCGATAATGCCATATCTTTAAAAGCTGCTGTTTGTCCATGGAACAGTTCAGCCACAAAAACATCGCCAGCTTTTTTTACTGGAACTACATTTTTAGGAAATAATCCTTTCCCATATGCATTTTTACAAGCTTCATGAATTAATTCTTTTCCATCTTCTGGAACAAAAGTACTTAAAACTTCTGTTGCTAAATCAACATAATCTAATTTCATCAATGCCTCAAGATCCATTTTTGTAAAATCAAAATCCGGCACTAATAAACCACCATCACTACCAATACCTTGAACAATTGCCTGATAAAAATTTATTTCTTTTTGCTGGTTTCGTGTACTTATATATTTTTTTTCCATCCTAGAATCCCCCTATGTGATTTAAATTATTGTATACAATTTATTTATATAAGTCAACATATACTTTATTATAACATAATAAGTAAAATTACTTTGATTACTTCAATTATTATCGTTAATCGTTGACTTATTGTATACAACCGTGGTACTATGTCATAAATCAAAGAATTGGAGGATTAATTATGTTATCGATAGGCATGAATGTAATTGGTATTTTAATAATGCATACCATTATTATGCCTACTGATATATAATTGGTCCTAGTATTAATTTCAAAGATGTTAGGGCCTTTTATTAAAGGCCAATTTTTGTTATATAAGGGGGAATACAATGAAAATCGGAGTAATTGGACTAGGCACAGTTGGTTTTGGAGTTGTCGAAATATTGACTAATGAAAAACAACGCTTAGAACAAGAAATTAAAGAAGAGGTTGTTATCAAATATGGTTGTGGTCTTGAAGAAGTAGATTTGCCTGAAGGAATTATTTATACTAATGATTTTCACGATGTCATCAATGACAAAGAAATTGATGTTGTTGTTGAATTAATTGGTGGTATCAACGTTGCTAAAGAAATTATTCTTGGCGCTATCAACAACGGTAAACATGTCGTTACTGCCAACAAAGCTTTATTGGCTCATCATGGTAAAGAAATTTTCACTGCCGCTAGAGAAAATAATGTCCATATTTTCTATGAAGCAAGCGTTGGTGGCGGAATCCCTGTTTTAGTTGGTCAAAAAGAAAGTTTAATTGCTAATAATACCAAAGAAATTATTGGTATATTAAATGGTACTACAAACTTTATTTTAACATTAATGGAAACAGAAAATCTTGATTTTAACGAAGCATTGACAATTGCCGATGGCTTAGGATATGTTGAAGCGAACCCATCATTAGACTTAGATGGTATCGATGCAGCACATAAAATTTGTATTTTAGCACAAAATGGATTTAAAAAATTCATAGATTTTGATAAAATTTCTGTTAGCGGTATTCGAAATGTAACTAAAGTAGACATGGATTATGCTAAAAAACTAGGTTATCGTTTTAAAATGATCGCTCAAGCAAAAGAAGTCAATAATGGAATTGGAATAGATGTTGCAGCAACCTTAGTTAATAAAAAAGAACTAGTCGCTAATGTTATGGATGCATATAATGTAATAGAGATCGACAATGATTATGTCGAAAACGTTATTTTCTATGGAAAAGGAGCTGGACGTTATGTTACAGCATCTGCCGTTGTTAGTGATATTATTAAAACAACTCAAAAAGAGTACTGGAACCATGATTATCAAGATTGTCAAAACATTTATCCAATCACTAAATCAAAATATTATCTTCGTTGTGACCGACCTATCGATGTAGACTATGAATTATATTTTACCGAAAAACAAGATCATATCTATATCACTCACGAAGTTGAATTAGCAAAGTTGACAACTAGTCTTGGTAATTTAGATTATACAATTTTTAAAGTGAGGGGATAAAATGAACATTATTGTCCAAAAATTTGGCGGAACATCAACACGTTCCCGGGAAACACGTTCAGTGATGTACAACAATATTATTCGAGAAATTAATAACGGCAATAAAGTTGTTGCAGTTGTATCCGCAATGGGTCGCTATGATGATCCTTATGCTACTGATACATTGTTATCAATTGTTAATACTAAACAGTTAACCGATGAAGAAATCGATCGTCTAACTAGTATCGGTGAAACAATTTCTACTTTAGTATGTAAAGGAGAAATGGCCAGTCTTGGTTACAAAACAGCAACTATTACTAACGATGAATTAGGAATTGTAACTGACTCGACTTTTAATAACGCTACAATTAATCAGGTAGAAGGAAAAGATATTATTGAAAAATTAAATTACGCTGATGTCGTATTCTGTCCTGGCTTCCAAGGTCATTCAATTCATGGTAAAATTACTACCCTTGGCCGTGGTGGCAGTGACTTATCAGCTGTTGCAATCGGTGTAGCCGTAGATGCTAGCGAAGTTGAAATTTATAGTGACGTCAATGGTATTTATACAGCTGATCCTAGAATCGTACCTGATGCCATAAAATTAGATTATATTAGTTATGCTGAAATGCTAGAATTATCTAAAAATGGCGCTAAAGTGTTAAATCATCGTTGTGTACAGCTTGCCGCTAGTCACAATATTGCAATACATGCCCGTTCTTCATTCGAAGATATCAAAGGGACATATGTTATAGGAGATGAACTTATTATGAAAGAAAATCTTAATCAATTAATTATATCAGGAATTACTGGTTCACAAAACGAAGCTAGAATCACACTTGTAAAAGTTGATGCTACAAACAATAGCGCTGGTAATTTATTCCAGAGAATTGCTGATGCTGGTGTTAATGTTAACGTATTTAACCAGGCTTTAGTTGGTGGCGGTAAAATGGATATTTCTTTAGTTATCAATGACAAAGATGTTCCTGCTGTTATTGAAGTAATGAATGAACTTAAATCACAATTAAATGCTGAACGAACAATTGTCCGCGGTAATATTGGAAAAGTATCGGTAATTGGAGTGGGAATCAAAAATAATCGCGGTATGTTCCAAAAAGCATATAATACTTTAATGGAAAACGAAATCAATGTCGAAATGACATCTTGTTCAGAAATTAATATTTCATGTTATATTGATCGTGATGAAGTAAAAAAAGCTCAGGTTTTATTACACGAAGCTTTTTTAGGAAAAAAAGAAAGGAAGTAATTTAAAATGAAAAAATATAAAGTTGCAATTGTCGGTGCTACAGGTGCAGTTGGAAGAGAAATGCTTAGATGTATTTTTCAATTCAACTTCCCTTTTGAAAGTATCAAACTTTTAGCATCTTCACGTAGTGCTGGAAAAGAAATTGAATTTGAAGGACATAAATTTATTGTTGAAGAATTAACAGAAAATAGTTTTGAAGGTATTGAAGTAGCATTCTGGTCAGCTGGTGGCAGCATTTCTGAAAAATATATGGAATATGCTGTAAAAGCTGGATGTGTTAATATCGATAATACTAGTCATTTTAGAATGGATCCTGATGTTCCATTAGTAGTACCTGAAGTAAATGGTGAAGCTTTAAGAAATCACAAAGGAATTATCGCTAATCCAAACTGTACTACAATTCAAATGGTTAGTGCTTTAAATCGTTTAAATGAATATTTTGATATTGAACGAATCATCGTTTCTACTTATCAAGCAGTATCTGGTGCTGGAGTAGCAGGAATGGAAGAATTATATCGTCAATCTCAAGAAGTATTAGACGGTAAAGAACCGATTGCTAAAACGCTTCCTTGTGCTAGCGATAAAAAGCATTTCCCTATTGCATTTAACTGTATCCCTCAAGTTGATAAATTTGATTTAGATAATCACTTCACTAAAGAAGAAATGAAAATGGTTAATGAAACCAAAAAAATCTTCAATAAAGATATTAAAGTAAATGCGACTTGTGTTCGTGTTCCAGTTTTACGTGGTCATTCTGAATCAGTTTATATCGAAACAAAAAAACCAATTGATATCGATAAAGCATTTGAACTATTAAGAAATTCTACTGGTGTTGAATTATATGATGATGTTGAAAATCAAATCTATCCAATGGCTAACCTTTTTGTTGGTGATGAATTAGTTCATGTTGGACGTGTTCGTAAAGATTTAGATAATCCAAATGCTTTAAGCTTATGGATCGTAGCCGATCAATTAATGAAAGGTGCTGCCTATAACTCAGTTGATATTGGTCTTAAAATGATTGAAATGGGTCTATTATAAAAACAAAAATCCACTATTTGGTGGATTTTTTGTTTAAATAAATATATTAATTATTTTGCAAAGTCAGCTCTCTAGTATAACGACGCATATAATATATAACAATTACTGCTACAATTGCTTCAGTTATCAACATAGCAAACCAGATACTATCACCACCAACAATTGCTGGTAATAAATCATGATTCCACTAATAACTAATCCTCTTAATACCAAAATAAAAAATGAAATTCATGGTTTCATCAAAGATTAGAGATAAAATAATATATTGAAAAAATATTAAATGGTAAAAAACAAACGATAAACCATACCTTCTCATAATTGTCGTATCTATACCAAAGAAATAATCTCCAAAACATTAAATACTCCACCAGCTAATATTGTAATTGTCGCTAGTCCTGTGGATTCATAAAAAAGCTAGCTACATTTTATTAAATAAAAATAATAGCAGAATAAATTTAATTGATATTAAATATTGTTTAAATAACAGCATAAAACTTACCTCACCACCAAAAAACATCAACATTGGCTCATCAAAAAAATAATTACTAATCTTATCATTCCAATTAACAAAGCCAAAAATTTTTTTGTCCCTTCTTATTATCCTCTTTGCCTTTGACAATACTTAAAATTACAGAACCCCCAATTCCTATCATCACTCCTAAACTATAAATAATTTTCCAGATTGGTCCTACTACAACCAAGGCCACTGCTTGATCTAGATATTGATACTGATTTACTATAGCTATATCGCCAATACTATATGAACTAATCATAGCATTACCAAAAAGGTCACAAATAACTATTTAAAATCCACTTAATTAATTGTTTTCATTAATATACATTTCTTTCAAAAAAGTCCAATAAAACAATAGTATTTTAGCCTCTTACCTTATCTGCTAAAAACAAATAACTTTTTAAGTAAACAAAATTAGTATCCTAAATGATTTTTTCTGTCAAAATTTCATTAAATATAAATTAAATCTACTATTTTCTTTATTTATTTTTTAGAAAAATCACCCGTTTTGTTTTAGATTAGTTGTCTATACTAATATCGAGGTGAAAGAAATGAGTAAAATTACCGAAAATAAAAAAAATATTTTGATTTTTTTGACTATGGTCATTGCCATGGCTCTAATTTGTTTAATTTTATATAAACCATTTTCTAACTACTTAAATGATCCAGCTATTTTAAAAGAAAAATTAGCAGAATTTGGTAATTGGGGCAAATTAATATTAGTTTTTGCAATGACCATTCAAGTTATTTTTGTATTTCTACCAGGTGAAATTATTGAAGTAGCTGCCGGCTTTTGTTATGGTACAATTCCTGGATTAATAATTTGTCTAACAGGTTCTATCATTGGCAGCATCTTTATCTATTGGTTTATTGAAAAATTTGGTTTGAATTTTGTTAAAAAATTTTTTGATTTAAAAAAGTTTCATGAAGTTGCTTTTTTAAAAAAAGAGAAAAATCTTGAATTAATCATTTTTATTATTTTTTTATTCCCGGCACTCCAAAAGATCTTTTAACCTACATTGCACCATTTACAAGAATCAAGCTTAAAACATTTCTTTTACTAACCACTTTTGCTAGGATACCATCAGTAATTACTAGTACGATTGGTGGAAATGCCCTATCCAATCAAAACTATCGCTTTACAATTTTAGTCTTTGTAATTACCGGTCTTATATCTTTAATCGGTTTAATTTGTTACAATTTTTATATCAAAAAAAAAGAATCTTTAGAAAATCTTTGGAAATCATTTCTACTATTCTTAATATATTCATTCTATAATATAGAAGGTGAAAGGAAGTAGAAAAATGACTCAAGATAATATTTTAGTAGTTGAAGATGAAATTGAAATTGCCAAAGCAATTGCTATTTATCTAAAATCACAAAACTATAATGTATATATTGCTCATAATGGTAAAGAAGGAATCGAAATTATCGAAAATAACACTATTCATTTAGCAATCGTTGATATCATGATGCCAATAATGGATGGAATTGAAATGACAATGAAAGTACGAGAAAAACATGATTTTCCAATTATTTTCTTATCAGCAAAATCTGAAGATATTGATAAAATTACTGGTTTAAATATTGGTGGTGACGATTATGTAACTAAACCATTTGTCCCAATGGAGCTATTAGCCAGAGTTTCTTCGCAATTAAGACGATATCATAAATATTTAGACATGGTAAATAAAAATACTGTTGAAAGCAATAAATATGTTGTTGGCGGACTAGAGTTAGATCTTGATACTAAAGAAGTTAGTGTTGATGGTAAACTGATAAAAGTAACACCAATCGAATTAAAGATTCTTGAACTGTTAATGAAACAGCCTGGGCGGGTTTACTCAAGTGAACAAATATATGAAAATGTTTGGCATGAAACAGCTATAAATACCGAAACAGTAATGGTGCATATTCGCAATCTTCGCGAGAAAATTGAAATCAATCCAAGTAATCCACAGTATTTAAAAGTAGTCTGGGGTGTTGGATATAAAATCGAAAAAATGTAGAGGTGATTAAATTGAATAAAAAGAAAATATTATTCAGTATTTTAACGATTATCATTTTACTTATTAGTAGTATCGGTGTTTATTCTTGCTATCAAATAACTAAAGATGGGAATGAAACTGTTGATTTTAACCAAAACTATGTTCTTTATGACATACTAGATACTGTTTATCCAATCAGCTTTGAACTTGATAATGTTGGTAAAGAGGGTATTAATAAATATATTACTGCTAATGAAAAAACGACTAATTCATTTTATCAAAGTAATATTATTTATAATTTAGAAAGAATGGATAGTAAAAAGAATATTATCTATTATGCCACTGGTAATAATAATATTTCATCAAACACTAATGATAATTTAGCTAATATTCAAAACGATAAAAATTTACAAGACAAATATCAATGGTATGTAATGCTTAACTTTGATGAAAACGGAATATTATCATATGATTCTATAGGTAATGATAAATCCGTAAAACAAAATTTTGAATTAATCTGGAATAATTACAAACAATCTAATTTTGATTATCTCTATTATGATGGCAGCGACTGGATCTTAAATAACCCAAGCAATTTTACTATTTATTTAGCGGTCCCTCAAAATATTATTACTGATTCTGAAGATTCTATTGCTTATGAAGCTTCTAATTTAGTAATCGAAAATATTATTCCAATTGCCTTATGTGCCATTGTCGTAGTTTGTATTTATATTCTAATTTATCCATATGAAACCGAAAAAGAAATTGGTATATTTAAATATCCTGCTAAAATCAAACTCGAACCACTAGCTATTTTAATTGCCGTAGCATTTGCCGGGATAATAGTTGTTATTTATAGTTTAATTGTTGATTTTAGTAATGGCTATTATTTATCAAGACTAAATTCTATTGGGTTAACTGATTATAGTGAAGCAATTATTGCCACTATGAATGTTGTTGCCTGGATGGGACTTTTATACTTAGCTATGTTTACAATCTTCTATTTAAAATCTTATTTTAAAGAAGGATTTGTTAATTCTTTAAAGAAAAATACTATCTGTGCCTGGATTTTAAAAACTATAAAACATTTAATTGATAAAGCTGCTAATTTTGATTTTAATGATGATATCAATAAAATAATTCTTAAAATAGTAGTAGTTAACTGTATTATTGTTTCTATTATTTGTTGTTTTTTTACTTTTGGTATTTTCTTTACTTTAATCTATTCAGCTATTCTATTTTATATATTGAAAAATAAATTTAAAGATTTCCAAAAAAATTATCAGGTTTTACTAACTGCAGTAAAAAGACTTTCAAATGGTGATTTTGATGTCGAAGTCCATCAGGATATTGGTATTTTCAATTCTTTAGGACATGAATTTACTAATGTAAAAAACGGTTTTGAAAAAGCTGTTAATGAAGAAGTTAAATCACAGAAAATGAAAACAGAATTAATTTCTAATGTATCTCATGATTTAAAAACACCATTAACATCAATTATTACTTATATTGATTTATTAAAAAATGAAGATCTTGATAAACAACAGCAAAGAGAATACATTAATACTTTAGATCGTAATGCTTTAAGACTTAAAAATTTAATCGATGATTTATTTGAGGTAGCTAAAGTAAATAGTGGCGATGTGAAGTTAAATATAGTTCCTGTTGATATTATTGCATTAATTCAACAAGCAAAATTTGAATTAGAAGATCAATTTAACGCAAAAAATTTAATTTTTAAAACTAATTATCCTGATGAAAAAATCATTTTAAATCTTGATAGTTCTAAAACATATCGAATATTCCAAAACTTATTAACAAATATTAGTAAGTACGCTCTTGAAAATACTCGAGTTTACATTGATATTATAAAAGAAGATAATCAGGTAAGCATCTCATTTAAAAACATTTCTGCTGATGAAATTAAAGTTTCAGAAGCTAAATTAGTAGAGAGATTTGTTCAAGGTGATACTTCTAGAAATACTAGTGGCAGTGGATTAGGTTTATCGATTGCTAAAAGCTTCACCGAACTTCAACACGGTACTTTTAATATAAACGTTGATGGTGATTTGTTTAAAACAACTGTAATTTTCAACCTAAAATAAGGGGATTTTCTCCCCTTATTTATTTTTAAATTTTTTTAATAGACCAACACCAATTGGATATGGTCCTGTATGAACACCAATCGTTGCACCAATCTGACGTAGTGGAATATCACACTCATAATTAGGATCATAAGTTTTTAATTTTTCTATAAACTGTTCTTTAAATTCCTGTCCTTCATCTTTATCGTAGCCAAATCCTACTGCAAATCGATATTCATTTAGATTAAGATTCATTTCCTGTAAATAATTAATTATTTGTTCCATTACTTTAGCTTTAGATTTTTTGCGGCCACGAGTAATACCATTATTAAAAATTTCACCTTCTTTTAATAAAATCAATGGTTTTATTCCTAATGCTCCAGCGGCAATACCCGATAATTTACCAACACGACCACCATGAATCAAATAATCCATACTGCCAATTGTAAAAAAGATTCGTCCCGTACTTTTTATATCATTAATAAAAGCAACTGTTTCTTCAAAAGACGCTCCACTGTTTTTCTTAGCAACTGCTTCTTCAACTAGCATTCCTTGTAAAACAGTATTAACAGTTGCATCAATAACTTCAATTTTTACATCTGGATAGTCTTCTAATAAAATTTCTTTAGCATTAATAGCTGAATTATATGAGCCAGAAAATTTTGTTGTAATACAAATACAAATAATATCAATCTTTTTAGCAGCTAATGGTTTAAATGCATCTAAATAATCTTGAATTGATGGCATTGAAGTTTTAGGAAATACTTTAGGATTATCAACCATAAATTGATAAAACTCTCTAATTCCTAATTCTGCTATTTCTTTTTGATAATTAACTCCATCTAAAGAAATATAAAATGGTACGACATCTACATCCAGTTTCTTTGTTAAATCGGTACCTAAATCACAAGATCCATATGTTACAATTCTATACATTTTCATCCCTCATCTCTATATTAGTATAATTATACTACTAACTTATTAAGAAATGATGAATTTTTATAATAAAAAGCAATGAATGAACATTGCTTTTTAAATATTATAGAATTTTATCAACCATTGGTAAAACAATTTTAAATGTAGTCCCCTCATTAAGCTTACTAGATAGATGAATATTACCATGATAGTATTGTACGATATGTTTAACAATAGCTAACCCTAGTCCAGTACCACCTGTTTCCTTATCGCGCCCTTGATCGCATCTAAAGAATCTTTCAAATACTCGACCTTGATCTATCTTAGAAATACCTCTACCAGTATCACTCACTACAATAATAATATTTGTTTCAGATTGATGAGCTTCGATTGTTATACTTCCATTTTCAACATTATATTTAATTGCATTAGTTATTAAATTACTTAATAACTGATACATATGCTGATGATTAGAAATATAAGTTATATCTTCTACATTTTTAGTCACTGTTAAATGACGCTTGTCGATTTCAACTTGCATTGTATCAACAATTTCATCAACTAACGGCATTAAATGAACTGGATGTTTAATAACATCAATATCTTTATTTTCTAATCGAGAAATCATTAAAATGTCATTAATCAAATTAGACATATTATCGACTTCGTCATGGATTTTATCTAATGCTTTCTTTTTAGCGCCCTCATCATTGATAACTCCAGCTTCCAGCAATTCACTATAACCACGTATAGAAGTAATAGGTGTTTTTAATTCATGAGAAACATTAGAGAAAAATTCCTGTCTCATTTTCATAGAGTTATGTTGTTCTGTAACATTAACAAACAATAATGTTACTCCATAATCTACTTTAGCTACATAGCAGTTATAAAATTCTTTTTCTTTTTCAATTTCCACTATTTGTCTTTCAGTAGATAAATGATCTAAAGCATTTATTATTTTAAAATCAAAGATAAAATCCTTTATTGAACGATTTAATTTAATTGTATTACCATATAATTTTTGTGCCTTACGATTCACCATCAAAACATCAAAATTACTATCTAATAAAATAAATCCTTCTTTCATTTGATCAAGAATGCCGTTTATTTTAATTCGTTCTTCTTTTAATGTTTTCATAGTATCATGAATTGTTTTGGCCTGTTCTTCCAATTTATAAGCAATAATATTAAATTCATCATATTTATAATCGTCGAATTCTAATTCGCGATAATCTTTCATTTTCATTACTTGAGTTGTAATTTCTTGAAGTGGTGCTGTTAGCGTATTAGCAAAACGCTTTGATAATATTAAAGCAATTACTAACGATATTACAGCTCCTATTCCAAGTGGTTTGATTAAAACTGGTAAATAATCAAAAATCCCATCATAAGGTAACGACAAACGAACAATATAATCATCATTAAATACAGCCACATAAAGCATATTTTGATGTGTTGTTTGTGAATAACGAGTTGCATAACCTACCCCATCGCTTAAAGCTTCTCTAACTTCTTCACGACCGCGATGATTTTCTTCAATTGATTCTTCATCACTATCAGCTAAAACATCGCCATCTGTATCAATAATTGTTAGACGGGTATTATCATTATATGCCAGGTCATTTAAAGGAACAACTTGTTCCTTTAAATCCTGTTTATCATCTAATTGATACTCTATTAGTTTTACTGCATAAAGCATATCATGCTCAGTATTTTCAAGTAATTGATTGGATAAAATGACCATTGATACACTACTTGATAATATTAATGTAATTAATAAAACGGTTAAAAAATAGCGAAATATTGTCTTATTCACTATCAGCATCCTCCTCGTAGAAACGATATCCAACACTACGAACCGTTCTGATATATTTATGACCATCATCCTTTAATTTACTTCTTAAAGCACGAATATGAACATCTAGTGCTCGTGATTCACCGATAAAATCATATCCCCAGATTTCATTTAATAATTCTTCTCTTTCTACAACACGGTGTTTATTATCCATTAAGTATACTAATAATAAATATTCTTTATTAGTTAGTTCTAAATTTTGACCATCTAATTTAACAGTTCTTGTCTGTTTATCAACCATTAAATGTTTAGTTTTGATTACATCGCTAGTTTTATGCCGTCTTAGCAGCGAACGTACTCGGGCTTGTAATTCAAGAATTCCAAATGGTTTGGTCATATAATCATCAGAACCACTATCTAAACCATTTACTTTATCAATTTCACGATCTTTAGCACTAAGAATTAAAATTGGTAATTCATTATTAGTTTCTCTAATCTTAACAATTGCATCAAGTCCACTCATTTTTGGCAACATTAAATCAAAGATTGCCAAATCCGGTGCATTTTTATCAATTTCTGCTAATGCATCAATAGCATTATCAAATTGCACTACTTCATAGCCATTGCTTACAAGTGCTAAATTAATTATTTCGCGAATATTTTCATCATCTTCAATTACAAATATACGTTCTGCCATTTTATACCTCCTAAATCAAACGATAATTGTCTACTGACCCTGTTTGATTAAATTCAACCCATTCACAAATATTAACAGCATGATCACCAATTCTTTCGAAATATTTAGCAATCATTAAGAAATTAATTACTAAATCAATATTTTCTGCTGTTTCATTAACTATTTGAGTTAATTCTACCTTAACCTCTTTAAATAGTCCATTCATTTTTTCTTCCATATTCTTGATTTCTTTAGCTTTTTCTAAGCTAGATTGATGGAAAGCTTCAACTGAACCTTTTACCATCTCCTTAGCTAAAGCAGCCATATTAGGTATATGTTCTACCATTTTGTATGGACATGTTACATCAGTATCTAACAAGATTTCGGCAATATCAGCACCTTGATCGCCAATTCTTTCTAAGTCAGTTACTACTTTTAATGCTGTTGAAACATTTCTTAAATCACTAGCAACTGGCTGTTGTTTTAAAATCAGTGATAGACAACGTGCTTCAATTGTTCTTTCCATATCATTAATAACTTTGTCGCCTGAAATAATATCACGACATAGTTCACGATCACCGCTTTTAAAAGCAACAATACAATTTTCAATTGCTAAAACAACTAAATGACACATTTTATCTAAATCAACGTGTAATTTATTTAAATCATTTTCAAAATTACTTCTTAACATGTTAATCTCCTATCCAAATCTTCCGGTAATATAATCTTCAGTTCGCTTATCTTTTGGCATACCAAAGACATCTTTTGTCTTACCATATTCTACCATTTCTCCAACCAAGAAGAAAGCAGTATAATCAGCAATACGACTAGCTTGTTGCATATTGTGAGTTACAATTGCAATAGTATATTTATCTTTTAATTCTAATAATAATTCTTCAATTTTCAAAGTTGAAATTGGGTCCAAAGCACTAGTAGGTTCATCTAATAAGATTACTTCTGGTTCAACAGCTAATGCTCTAGCAATACATAAACGTTGTTGTTGCCCACCGGATAAACCTAAAGCACTTGTATGCAAACGATCTTTAACTTCATCATATAAAGCTGCAGCTTCCAATGAATCTTTAACGATTTTATCTAATGTCTTTTTATTTTTAATACCATGAATTCTTGGTCCATAAGCAATGTTATCATAAATACTCATTGGAAATGGATTTGGTTGTTGAAATACCATACCAACTTTTTTTCTTAATACAGTAGTATCAACACGACTATCATAGATATCTTCACCATCTAAAGTAACATTTCCTATAATTTTTACATCTTTAACATAGTCATTCATACGATTTAAAGTCTTTAAAAATGTAGACTTTCCACAACCTGAAGGACCGATAAAAGCAGTAATTTTATTTGTTTTAATATCTAGATTAACATTTTTTAACGCATGTTTTTCACCATAGTATAAATCTAGATTTCTTGCTTCGATTTTATTTTCCATTCTAATCCACCTTATTTACATCAAATTTATTTGAAATCCATTTTGCTAGGAAGTTCAATCCTAAAACAATTACAATCAATACTAACGCAATTACAAAAGCAACTTCATAACTTCCTTTAGCCATTTCTAAGTATAGCTGAATTGTTAATGTTGCACCAGAACTAAATAAGTGTGTAATCACATTAGTTGGTAAAATACTAAGTGATCCAGCTGTATATAGAAGTGCTGCTGATTCAGCAACGATTCTACCCATACCTAGAATAATTCCAGTTAAAATACCAGGCATTGCACTAGGTAAAAGAACTGTTCTAATCATATACCATTTAGTTGCTCCGATACCTAAAGCAGCTTCACGATAACTTTTAGGAACCGCCTCTAAAGCAACTTGAGTATTTCTTGTAATGATCGGTAAAATCATTATTGCTAATGTAAAAGCACCAGATAAAATTGAAAATCCTAAACGGCATAATTCACCAAAGAATAGCATCCCAAACAAACCATAAATAATTGATGGAATACCGGCTAAAACTTCAGTAGTAAAAGAAATAACACTAACAAATTTTTTATTTTTAGCATATTCATTTAAGAAGATAGCGCCCCCAATTCCAATTGGACAAGCAACTAATAAAGTTACAACAACTATATATAAAGTATTAATAATATTTGGTAAAATTCCTACAGTATCATTTAATATACTTGTTGTATTAACTAAATACGAAAAATCAAAAGCTGGTATACCACGATATAAGATATAGCCAATACAAACAACTAATACTAATACTGAAAGGGCACTTGCAAATTGAATCAAGAAATATAAGACTTTATCACTAACTCGACTTTTTTTGTCGAAAATACTTACACTATTCATTTTCGTCTCCTTTCTTGATAATAAATGTTAAGATTAAGTTAATTGCCATAATGAAAACAAATAGAACTAAACCGATTGTAAACAATACTTGTCGATGAGTTCCAGCTGCATACCCCATTTCTGATACAATTCCAGTTGTTAAAAAACGTACTGAATTAAATGGTAATGGCGCATTAACTGAGTTACCAGCAACTAATAAGATTGCCATCGCTTCACCAATAGCTCTTCCTACCCCAAGGACAATTGCTGAAACAATCCCAGATTTCGCACTAGGTAAAACAACTTTAAAAATTGTTTGGATTTGGCTTGCTCCCAAAGCCAAAGAACTTTTACGATAATCATCAGGAACAGTATTTAATGCTGTTTCTGTAATATTAATTAATGTTGGCAAAATCATAATTGCCAATACAATAATTGCCGAAATTAAGTTAGCCCCACCAGTAAATTGATGAGTAGTAGATCCTTCAAAAATCCACATTTCAATTTTATACATAAAAGGACATACAATTAAAATACCTAATAGCCCATATACAACAGATGGTATCCCTGCTAGTAATTCAATTGCAGCTTTAACTATTTTTCTTACTTTTGGGTTAGCAATTTCAGCTAAATTTATTGCTGTAAATACACCAATTGGTACCCCAATTAAAATTGCTAAAAAAACACCTACAATTGATGTCAAAATAATCATCAAAATACCATATTGCGGGTCAGCTGCTGTTGGTGCCCACACACTGCTAAAAAGAATATCAGCAATACCAACTTCAAATAAAGCTGGAGTACCAGAAATAATCATATAACCAGTAATAGAAACTACAGCAACGATAGATACAATAGCACAGCCACGAAAAATTATCGCGGCTGCCTTTTCTACCATAGACTTTGTTTTTCTATTACTTATAATAGATAACATGTCTTTTTTCATAACTTACTCCTAATTTGGACTAACTAATCCACAAGATTCAACGATTTTTTGTCCTGCTTCACTATTAATGAATTCAAATAAAGCTTGTACTTGTTCGCTTTGTTCACTTACTTCACCTTTAGTTGCCATTACGAATGGTCTTTGTAATGTATATGAACCATCTTTAATTGTATCAGTAGAGATTTCAACGTCATCTAAAGTTAAAGCTTTAACAGTATCATTGTCTTGGATTGCTTCGAATGATACGTAACCAATAGCACCTTCAGTTTCAGCTACACGTCCCATTACTGCTCCAGTTTCATTTAACTCTTGAGCGTAATTACATTGATCTTCAATACCTAAGATTTCTTCAAAAGCTCCACGAGTACCTGAACCAGCTTCACGTCCAATAACTACGATTTGTTGATCAGGTCCACCAACTTGTGACCAGTTAGTAATTTGACCAGTATAGATTTGTTTTAATTGATCAGTAGTTAAGTTACTAATTTCATTGTCTGCATGAGTAACAATAGCGATACCATCAATTGCAACGATATTTTCAACTAAACCTTGATTTTTTTCATCATCAGTTAATGATCTAGATGAATTACCAATATCAGAAGTTCCATCAATAGCAGCTTCAATACCAGCACTTGAACCAGTGAATTGTGGTTCTAATGTTAAATTAGGATATTGTTCTTTA
Source organism: Erysipelatoclostridium sp. An173 (assembly GCF_002160495.1). Classification (GTDB taxonomy): domain Bacteria; phylum Bacillota_I; class Bacilli_A; order Erysipelotrichales; family Coprobacillaceae; genus Thomasclavelia; species Thomasclavelia merdavium. Next base: position 32,752 of record NZ_NFKR01000022.1, read on the forward strand.
ATTCCTTCTGATAATGCGTTAACGAATTCTTCCATTGAAGTAGAACCGTTTAATGTGATTTTACCACTAATGTCGCCTCCGTTTGATGAATCACCTGATCCACCACCGCATCCAACTAATCCTAAGCATAATACTAATGTTAATAATGCTCCAAATACTTTTTTCATACTTTTCATAATTCTTAAATCCCTTCCTTTATCTTTCTTAAGACACATATATAATAATCAAATTAACACTTGCGTTATATCAAAAATCTGTATTAATTATGTTAAGTTTATGTAAAGAAAAGAGAGAATTGCCACTAATTCTCTCTTAAATACATCTCTAACATTGTTGTTAACCTGTTTTTAACATTTGTTCGTAAACTTTCAGGACTAGCTACTTCTACTTTATCTTGAAGCATCATTAACCAGCCGATTAAACCATCTGACATTGCTACATTATAAATTTTAGCTGCCAGTCGCTGTTTATCCACTTTTTTTACTTCAATATCTTTTCCAAACTGGCTAACGACCTCCCTAATTACTTGCCGATCAAAAATTATTGTTAAATCAATATGTTCATTACTAAAATACATATTAACATTATTTTCAAATTCTTTAATAATATCATAACTTTCATGGACATCTTCATAACGCCCACGATAATTCATAACTAATCGCATTCGGTCAATTCGATAAACCGATAAACTATCTTTTCGTTTATTAAAATACCCAACTAAATAATAAATTGAATTACGTACTATGATTTGATATGGCGATACAACATAAGTTTCTTCATTTAAATTTCCATTAGTATGATAAACTTCTATTAAATGATTATCCCTAATATCATAACTAACATATTTAAAAGCAATATTTCTTTGATTATTGATAGCTTTAATAATTGTTGTAAGATTTACTAACAAATCAAATGTTAAATCCTGATGCTGCCCTTTTTCAATATATAAACGATCTTTCTGGTTATTTGAACTTAATAATAATAATTTATTAACAAGTTTATTAGCTGCTTTTTGATCTAAATTACTATTAGATATAACATTATCAACTAAAAACTGTAATTCACCATCTTCAAAATAATCACCAGCAACAATAAATCCCTTACGCCTAATAGTCTTTATCAATTGCTTACCAGTCAAACATTGATAAAAATCATTAATTCTCTCAATTAAACTATAAACAGTTTTAATATCTACTTTAATACCATATTCTTTTAATGCCGTTACAATATCCTTACCACTAATAGGTTCTTGACTTTCTTTTATCACCTTATAAACATAATACAATTTTTCTCCCATATTATTCTCCTACTCATTTATTAATTCTAAAGGTACATACATCATCTTAGCATATTTACGATATAAGCGTGGACTATAATTATATAAAGATGGCAAATACCGTTCTATTCTTTCATCAATACTAATATATTTAAAATAATGGTATACCTTTTTATATTCTTTTTCTAGTAGTAAAATATAACATGTTAAATAATAATATTTTTCTTTATTAATATTAAGGCGTTTACATACCGATAAAACAAATGGTTCAATAACTTTGGGAGAAAATTTAATTAAATGTCTTAACAAACAATATGTTTCAACTGAAAAACCGCCTAACTGCAAAATATGATTTAATAATTTATATTTATAAATAAGTAAAGGATAAAAATGTTGTTCGATTAAAAGATTCATCATTACTAGATCATATTCCATTTCCTGTAAACTAACCGCCCGATCGATCAAACGCTTAATTCTTGTAAAAACTAAAATCTCTAATTCTTTATTTTTAGCAATCTTCTTTTTTAAAATATAAATATCCATACTTTGATTAACCAGGTCATGTACTTCATCAATGTCTTCACACACTGTTAATAAATATCTTTTTACATCTATAATATCCCGATCAACTACTTGCCAATAACTCTGCATCTTTTCATCACTCCTTTATCTATCATTATTATAGTATTTTTTTATAATTTTATACCAATATCACCTATTATTTTAAAACCTAAAATACGGTTTTAAATAAAAAGTATTCCCTAAATGCAAAAAAAGCGAGATAAAATCTCGCTTAATCTATTCAGTTGTCAAATGTGTGTAAGTGTTGATCAACTCAATTGATTTAATTAGTTTCTCCTGCTTCTTCTTGAAGCTTTTGTTTTTCTGTTAATTTAAAGAATGGGTAATATAATAACATATCTAATAATATTAATCCGATTACCATAATTCCAGCTTTAACATCCATACAACCTAAAGCTGCTCCTAGAGGTGCCGGTGTCGTCCAAGGTGTTTCAATTACCCCCTTACCTACAACATTCAATGCCATCAATGCGTAAGCAATAATTGAATTGACGACTGGTACAAATATAAATGGTATCATCATCAATGGATTTAACACCATTGGTAACCCAAAGATGATTGGTTCGTTAATATTAAAGATAGCTGGTCCAATTGATAAACGTCCTAATGTCTTTAATTCTTTAGATTTAGAACGAGTTAATAAAATACATAATCCTAAGGTTGCTCCCCCACCACCTAAAGTAATTACATATGACCAGAATGGTTGCGTAAAGAAATGAACAATAGTATTTCCTTCACTAAATGCTGTAATATTAGCAACTAGATACATTTGCATAAATGGTAATCTAATTGGTTGCGTAATACTTGCCCCATGTAATCCAAAGAACCAGAATACTTGAGCAATTATTGTAATTAAACAAATTCCTACTAATGAGTCTAGTCCAGAAACTGCTGGCGCTAAGATTGTCATTAACATACTTGGTAATAATTCACCACTTAAGTTTTGAATTATTAATGAAGCACCATAGAAAACAATTACACAAGTAAATAATGGAATAATTGCATCAAATGATGAAGTAATTGCTGGTGGTACTCCTTCTGGTAATTTAAAGCGAATATTTTTCTTCAATAATAAACGCATTATCTCAACACAGCCTATAGAACATAAAATACCTGTAAATATTCCCTTGGCATCTAAATATGTTGTTGGAATATAAGATCCTGCTTGAGCTAATAAATCTGAAGCTTTTGCCCCTTCACTAATAACACTGCTTGGTACTGCAGAAATTGAAGGTGCTGACATAATTAAAAAGACTGCAGTAGTAACACAAGCCGCATTTAAGCCAGGCATTTCATATCTTTTAGCCAAATGATAAGATATTGAAAAAGTAACAAATAGTCCCATTAACGCCATTGTCATGTTATATGGAACTTGAAGTGCAGCTTTATAGGTCTGAGCCCAATTATACCACCCCATTAACATGTCACTGAAAAATCCCCAATCAGGTAATGTATCAGGTGTAAATGGTGGTGTTGAAATAATTAAGCAAACCCCACCTAAAATAGATAATGGGATCGCTACAACCATACCATCACGAATTGCTGCTAAATGTCTTTGGTTTCCCAGTTTAGTTGCAATAGGGACCAAAGTACGATTGGCAAGTTCGTTGAACTTATCCATGAAATTCATATATATCTCCCCTTTCTTACCTGCAAGTATAGTAATTTTATTGACAAAATTCATCAAATTTCCAAATCTTTGAATATATTTCCATATTTTAGAAATAACTTGTTATTTAAAAATAAAATGTAGTAAAATATAAAATTAGCCTAATTTACAGCAAAAAATTAATTTATAAATGCTATTATTTTGAGTTGACTTTCACATTTTTCTTACTATAATTACAAATGTGTAAGTGTTTATCTCCTCAATGATAAATAATCAATGACGGAGGAGTACTATGAAACTAATTATTGAAGAAACTGAAAAAGAAATGAGCGAAAGTGCAATGCACATACTACTTGGAGCTATGATGCAAGATAAACGTGTCAACATTTCATTAACTGCTGGTGAATCACCAAAAACATTATATAAAATGATGGCTCCTATTATTAAAGATAAAGAACAATTTAAAAACGTTCAATATTATCTATTTGATGAAGCTCCATATAAAGATAAACCATATGGACCAAACTGGGATGAAATGCATGAATTATTTTTCAATGATGCTAATATTCCAGATGAAAGAATTCATACAACTACAATGGAAAATTGGGAAAAATACGATTGGGAAATTCGTCAAGCTGGAGAATTAGATGTTATGTTAATCGGTTTAGGTTGGGATGGTCATTTTTGTAGTAACTGCCCACGCTGTACACCAATGGATAGCTATACATATATAATGGATCGTGCTACAAAAAACAAAGCAAACCCTACTTATCCACCAAAACCTGATCTACCATTTACTTTATCAATGGGACCTAAGAGTTTAATGCGTGTTAAACATTTAGTAATGATCGTAAATGGTAAACATAAAGCTGAGATTTTGAAAAAAATGATTGAATCTCCTATCAGTGATGAATTACCATCTACTATCTTAAAACTACATCCAAATTTCACAGTTATTTGTGATAAAGATGCCGCTTCATTATTAAATTTAGAAGATTACAAAGAATATCGCTTATAATCTTTGTTGTTTCTAGCCCTGATGCAAAATCAGGGCTTTTGTCTTTTCCAAGATTTGGAAATTAATTGAAAGAAAAAAAGTGCCCTTGATATAATTTAACTAAGTTAAAATCAGGAGGAAATTATGGCAAAGAAAAAAATCAACCGTCAACAATCAAAAAATGTAATTGTCGAAACAAGAATGCGTCGTTTTCTAGCGATGATCATTGACTGGTATCTTACCCAAATGATTTCAGTTATTCCAATAACTTTTTATCTTCGTGATGGTGATTATTTAAAACCACATATGTTTGAATATACTAATTATCCATTCATGACAGGTTTAGGTTTAATAATTTTTGCTTTTATCGTTGGTATAATTTATTACTGGGTCATTCCTAGTTATTTGTTTAAAGGCCAAACACTGGGTAAAAAAATATGTAAAATAAAAATAGTTACTGAAGACTATCAGCCAGTAAATGCTAAAACATTATTTATTCGTGATATGATTGCAAGTACCTGGATTGAAGGAGGTATCATTATCACTGCAACAAGTATCCATAAACTAGTTGGTTTAGTTGGATATTCACAAATAGCAACTTATTGGCAATATCTTACTTATATAATCACTATAATCTCAATTATTTACGCTTATTTTAATAAACAATCACAATCATTTCACGATAAGATTGCTAAAACAATAGTTATAAAAGATTAATATTTATTGTCAAGTAAAGAAATCCCATGATATAATACAAAAAATATTATATAAAGTGGGTGATGATCATGTTTAATTTAGTTATTATTTTATTATCTACAATCAATAGCGAACTAAAAGATTCAAACAACTATAAAATTGCTAAATATCTTTTAGAAAATTTACATACTCTTGAGGATCTATCGATTAGTGATTTAGCTAATAACTGTTTTGTTTCTAATTCTAGTATTTCACGTTTTTGTAAAGAAATCGGCTTAGATAATTATAATACATTAAAGTCACAAATTATTAAAATACCTTTGGAATACCGATATGCCCATAATAAATTTAATTTTACCCCATCTAAAAACGAAAACATTTTACAATCATATGTTTTTTCGATCATTGATAATTTAAAAAATCTATATACCGATAAACTAGACTCTCAAATCACTGCACTAGTTAAAGACATCTATCAATATAAAGAAGTTGGGGCTTTTGGTTATATGCATTCTGAAAGTATCGCTTTAAACTTACAATACGACTTACAAACAAATGGAAAATTAATCTTTACACATATAAAATTCACAAACCAAAAAGAATTTATTAACAATGCCGATGAAAATACATTAATTATCATTTTTTCTGAATCTGGTTCATATTTTAATCGAGTTTATCCACGGACAACTCCATTTACTAACCAGAAAAATAAGCCAAAAATTGTTTTAATCACATCTAACCTTAATGCGACATTTCCATATGTTGATGAATATATTACTTATAGTTCTAGAAATGACTATGCTAGTCATCCTTATAGTTTAATGACAATTGAATCAATGATTGCCCTAAAATATCTAGAATATATAAAATCACAGTAAAAAAGATATCTTTAAATAGATATCTTTTTTACTATAAATTATGTTGTTTCATATAATTAGTAATTAATCGATAAATACCTCGTTCAATTACTACACCTATAGCTGATAAAACTAATCCCATTAAAACAATATTCAATGATACACTTGCTAAATGTAAGATATCACTAAAGAATAAAATTGCAAAGATGAAACCAAATACCATCATTAAACAAATTAAAATTCTTAATTTAGTAAACGGATAACATGAACGAATTACAGCGATCATTGAAATAATAACTAAAACATAATACATCAATGTTACCGATTCTAAATGATCTAATCCTAAATTACTTCCAAATAACATAATGAAAATAAATAGAATTACCACAGACACTGCATTCCCTGTTGCTTTAGAAAATACTTTTGGTAAAAAGTGTCCTGTAATCTTTCGAGTATCCGATTCAAAAATTGTTAAGAATGAAGGCATTGCTTCAATTAATAAATCAATCAATGTTATCTGCAATGGGATAAATGGAAATGGTGTATTTGTTAATACACAGAATATAGATAATAACACTGTATAAATAGTCTTAATAAAGAATACCCCAGCTACACGAGTAACGTTATTAACTACTTTTCTACCTTCTAATAATACATCTGGTAAACAAGTAAAATCAGAGTTTAATAAAACAACTTGTGAAATCTGTTTTGAAGCATCACTACCATCTGCAATTGCAATTGAACAATCAGCTTCTTTTAAAGCTAATAAGTCATTAACACCATCACCTGTCATCGCTACATGATGTCCATCTGCTTGTAAAGCTTCAACAATTAATTTCTTTTGACTTGGTGTTACCCTTCCAAAAACAGTATATTTAGTAACTATATCTTTTATATCGTCATCGCTTACTTTGCTCATATCAATACAACGATCATAGTTAATTACACCGGCCTTTTTAGCAATAGCCATAACGGTATTAACGTTGTCGCCTGAAATTATTTTAGCCTCAATTCCTTCTTTATGGAAATAAGCTAAAGTTTCTTTTGTTCTATCACGAATTGTATCTGATAAAATAACAGCCATTAATGGTTGTAATTTTGGCAGTTCCTGATTATCACTAACTGTTTCTTTAGTATATCCAATAGCAATAGCTCGCATTCCTTCAAGCATCAATTCGCTAATTTCTTCAGGTAAAGGTCCTGGAATAATTTTTTCAGCTGCTCCTACAACAATTGTTCCTAAGTCTTTAAATTCAATAGCACTCCATTTACGAAGTGAAGAAAACGGTATTTTTTTTGTATGCTGATATGTATCATTTTCACCGAAGTACTCATCAATCGCCTGGAATGTAGCATTATTATCATCACTTGCTTTCAGATAAGAACCCATGACTTCTTTTAAATCAAAACTATCATTAGTTTCTAAGGTAAATGTTTTTTCTACTTTCATTTTACCGTTAGTTATTGTTCCGGTTTTATCCAAACAAAGAACATCAACATGTGATAGTGTTTCTAATGAATATAAATTTTGAACCAATACTTTTTTCTGTGCTAATCTAGCTACTCCATTAGCTAAAGAAACACTTGTAAGTAATACTAACCCTTTAGGAAGCATTCCTAATAATCCAGCTGCTGAAGAAACAACAGCTTCAAATAAAACATCTTGACGTAACCACAATGCTTCAATAAATAAAATAATTCCTAAAGGAATAATCATAAAAGTAGTTACTTTAGTAACTTTTTTCATTGATTCCATCAATTCAGAATTCTGTTTTTTTACTTGTTGAGCTTCTTTAACTAATGTAGTTGCATAGTTATCATCACCAACATTTTTTACCTTGGCATAACATTTTCCAGATACAACACTACTACCAGATAATAAATTAGCACCAACACTTTTATTTATCGGATCTGATTCTCCAGTTAATAATGATTCATTAGCTTCAATCATCCCATGAATAACTGTAGCATCATTACAAACTTGATTACCACTTTCTAATACTAAAACATCATCTAAAACTACTTCATTTATATCTACAACTGTAGGTTTCCCATTACGAACTACAGTAATTGTTGGTTTAGTTAAAATTGATAATTGATCAACTAGTTTTTTTGCTTTAACTTCCTGATAAATACCAATTAAGATATTAGCAATAATAATTAAAATAAAAACTAAATTTGACCATGCCTGGACCAAAACCAAAGCAATAAAGATTAAAAAGTTTAATAAGTTAAATAAAGTACAAACATTATCCTTAACTATTTGTCCATAACTTTTACTTGCAGGTTTACTAACCCCATTTACTTTCCCTTCAACTATTCTTTCATTAACTTCTTTATCATTTAACCCTGTTTTATAAAATAAGGAATTATCATTTTCCAATTAAGTCACCTCCAGATTTTCCTATTATATTATATTTTAACAACTAGTCATACATTCTTAACAAACATTTAACAAAAAAGTCAATCAAACGATTGACCTTTTACTTGCTATTTAATTTATCCAAGAATTTTTTAATTCTTGAAGTAGCTTCTTTTATTTGTTCAATTGAATAAGCATATGATACTCGAATATATCCCTCGCCAGCTTGACCAAAAGCATTTCCAGGAACACATGCAACTAATTGATCTTTTAATAACTCTTCACAAAACTGTTCTGAAGTCATCCCAGTTGACTTAATACATGGAAAAACATAGAAAGCCCCTTGTGGAGTAAAAGTATGCAATCCCATATCATTAAAAGCCTTAACGATATAATTTCTTCTTAACATATAAGCTTGTCGCATTTTTTCGATTTCATTATCACAATGACGCATTGCTTCAATTGCTCCATATTGAGCTCCAGTTGGCGCTGACATAATTACATATTGATGAATTTTATTCATTGCATTCGTTAAAACTTCATTAGCTAAAACATAACCAAGTCGCCATCCAGTCATTGCATAAGCTTTAGAATAACCACTTACTAAAATAACCTGATCTTTTATTTCTGGAAAAGCAGCAATTGAACAAAATTTTTGCTCATATGATAACTCTGCATATATCTCATCAGTAATAACAATAATTTCGTGTTCTTTGATAATCGGAACTATTTTTTCATAATCCTCTCTTGTCATAAATCCACCAGTAGGATTACTTGGATAGTTCAATAAAATTGCTTTAGTTTTTGGTGTAATAGCAGCTTCTAATAATTCAGGTGTTAATTTAAACTGATTATCTTCTTTCAATTCAATATTAACAACCTTTCCACCAGCTAATTCAACCCCAGGTGTATAAGCAACATAGCTTGGCTGTAACAAAATAACTTCATCACCAGGATTAATTAAACTTCTAAATGCTAAATCAATAGCTTCTGAACCACCTACCGTTACAACACATTCTTTTTCATAATCATAATCTAAATTAAATCTTCTTTTTTGATAACGACAAATTTCTTTTCTTAACTCTGCAAGTCCTTTATTAGCCGTATAAAATGTTTTACCTTGTTCAATAGAATAAATTGCAGCTTCTCTAATTTTCCAAGGAGTATCAAAATCAGGTTCACCAACTCCTAAAGAAATAACGCCTTCCATTTCACTAGCTAAATCAAAAAACTTACGAATACCACTAGGGGGAATTTCTCTAACAGTATTATTTAATACTTTATTAAAATCCATTATGGTGTTACCAATAGCCTTTCTGCACTATCTTTATCGTTATCATCAAAACTAATTCCATTATTTTTATATTGTTTTAAAACAAACATCGTCGCTGTACCAATAACCCCCTCTAATGGTGCTAATTTAGACCCAACAAAATGAGCAACTTCTTGCATTGTATGCCCCTTTACAATTGCAACAAATTCAAAGCTTCCACTAAGTAAGTACATTGTATCTACTTCAGGAAAAGAATAGATTTTTTTAGCGATACGATCATAACCATATTCTCTTTCTGGTGTTGCGTTGATTTGAATCATTGCCATTACATTATCTACATTAGTACGATCCCAATTAATAATCGTATGATATCCACAGATAACTTTATTTTTCTCTAACTGGCTGATTGTCTTTTCGACATTATCTTCAGTTTCATTTAGAGCCATTGCTAAATCAGTTACTTCCATTCGCGCATTATCATGAAGTAATGTCAATAATAAGTTCTCATCCATAATTTCTTCCTCCAATTTATTTTAATTATTATATAACATTTTATAACATTGGTAAAGATACTAATATTTATTAACATAATTATTTTTTATTACATTTTTTTATAATAATATTACTAAATATTTATTAAAAAAACATAATATCATCCCTTTACTAGATAGATTATGATAAAATAATAACAAGGAGGTTTTACAATGCTAACATTCTATGTATCTAGCTACGGCAAAAATGATGATAAAGGAATTTATATAGTCAATCTTGACGAAAAAACACAAAAATTTTCATTAGTGCAACATATAGTTACTCAAGATTACCCATCTTATATGATCACTAAAAATAACACTTTATTTCTCAGTTATAAAAACGCCGGCAAATTTAATGATGGTGGAGGAATTGGCAGTTTTTCCATCTACAAAGATGAATTAATCCCTAATAATAATTATAATTCAAATGGACGTTCATATACTCACTTATGTGTCAGTGATAATTTACGCTATTTATTTGCTGCAAATTATCATGTTGGTTCAACTGCATCTTATTTATTAGAAAACAACTATATTAAACAAAAAATAAACGCTGTTCATCACACCGGTTTAGGTCCTGATTTACTAAAACGACAAACAGGCCCTCATTGCCACTGTGTTGGAATTACCCCTGATAAAAAATATGTTTACGCAGTTGATTTAGGTGCTGATAAAGTTATTATGTATACCTATGAAGATGGTAAGCTTGAAGAGGCTAGTAACCATAATCTAAACGTTGTTCCTGGTTCCGGACCAAGACATATGATTTTTTCAAAAGATGGTCGCTATGCTTATTTAGTAAACGAAATTGCTAATAATTTGATGGTTTTTAAATATAGTGATGAATATTTAAATTTAATCCAGGTAATCCATACTACTCCTCGTCATTTCCATGACTTTTCAAGTGCTAGTGCAATTCGCCTAAGCGATACTGGGAATCATCTTTTTGTATCAAATCGTGGTCATGATAGTATTGTTTTATATCGGGTAAATAAAGAAACCGGTAAAGTCAGTCTATTATATATGGTTCATACTGGTAGAAGTCCTCGTGATTTCAATATAATTGATAATAAATATTTAATTGTTGGCGCTCAAGATGATGACGAAATAGAATTATTTACATTCGATGAAGAGGAAGAACAATTAGTTAGAACAGTTTATACTTTAAAAATTCCTGCCCCTGTTTGTATTGCTGTAAATAAATAAAAGGAGAATATAATAATGAGATATGAAATTAAAGGTGATAATCTACCTGTAGTTATTTGTCATTTACAAAAAGATGAAACGATGATTACTGATAGTGGGGCCATGAGCTGGATGGATCCTGTTATGAAAATGGAAACAACTAGTGGTGGTTTTGGAAAAGCTTTTGGTCGGATGTTTAGTGGTGAGACAATGTTTCAAAATCGCTATACTGCTATTGATGACGGGATGATTGCTTTTGCATCATCATTTCCAGGTTCAATCAAAGCAATTAATATTGATCCTGATCATGAAATAATAATCCAAAAATCAACATTTTTAGCTTCTACTCAGAATATTGAAATGTCAGTTTTTTTCAATAAAAAAATTGGTACCGGCTTTTTTGGTGGTGAAGGCTTTATCATGAATAAAATCAGTGGTCATGGTCTAGTATTTTTAGAAATTGACGGTACTGCAATTGAATATGATTTATTACCTGGTCAACAAATGATTGTTGATACTGGATATTTAGCAATGATGGATGCAACATGTAAAATGGAAATTCAAAGTGTTAAAGGTGTTAAAAACAAGCTATTGGGTGGTGAAGGATTTTTCAATACTATTGTAACCGGTCCTGGTAAACTTGTGTTACAATCAATGCCAATTAGCTCTGTTGCTTCAGTTATTTCACCATTTATTCCAACTGGTGGAAATTAATAATCATGATTAATTGGAATATGCTTTGCATATTCCTTTAATTTTGTTAAAATACTATCGAAATGAGGTATATTTATGAAACCAATGATATTTTTTGACGTTGATGGAACATTACGTGATAATCACCATCATCAAGTTTGTCCTTCAACAATAGAAGCATTAAACAAATTACATGAATATGGTTATAAAATCGGTGTTGCTACAGGTCGTTCTGTAAATTCATTAAAAAGAACTGGTATCCCTGATCTAATTAAATGGGATGGCTATGTTTGTAATAATGGTCAAAGTATTCTTGATCAAGACTATAACTTAATTCAAGAATTAATTATTGATCCAAAAGTTGTAAGACAATGCATTGAAACAGCCAAAAAACATAATATTCCATTAGCTTTAAAAACCGAAAATCGTTTTTTAACACAAGACCCAGATGAAAATGTGCTTACTGCCATCAAATACTTCAATTCTCAAGTCCCACCAGTTGGAACATATCATGACGAAAAAGTAGCTGCGATGATTGCTTATGGACCATTAGGTTATAATTATGTCCCTTTTAAAGCAATTAGTGGCATTCATGTTTTACCAGGAGTATCTACTTATTGTGATATTACTCATGCCGATGCTACAAAAGCAACTGGTATTAAATATCTCTTAAATAAATATCAGCTTGAAGAATATGTTTGTTTTGGTGATTCATTAAATGATGTTGAAATGTTTAAACACGCAAAAATCTCTATCTGTATGGGACAAGGTGATGAATATTTAAAAAGTATTGCTACATATGTAACAGATAGTATTGATGATGATGGTTTATACAATGCTTGTAAACAATATCAATTTATTTAAAAAGGAACGATGATGCTAAGTTAGTATCATTGTTCCTCTCTTTTTATTACCCTTGCAACTTGTTATTAAGCGATAAATACTATCTCCATTGCATATTATCAAGCTTCTAATATTTGTAAATCTTCTAACTTACTATTCGCTATTTGATTGATTACTTATTTATCTACTTTATTATAAATAATCTACAATAATCATAATACCTAATGGAATTTTAACTATTAATAATAAAGTATAAATATGGATTATTTAATTTTAGCATTTTATTACATTCACTTTTTAAAGAAATTCTTATATTAATTATATAAGTATATAGTTATTTTTCTAACAACTTATTACCTCTTTGTTTCAATCTTTAAACAAAAAAAGATCAGGTAACTGATTATTCAAATTACCTAATCTTTAGCCAATTAAATTAATTATATTTTCTTCTTACTGCAACTGTTCCTAATACAGATAAAGCTACAAGTCCACCTAATAACATTAAGTCAGCATCATCACCAGTTTTAACTGAATTAGCTGGTTTATTAGTATCAACAGGAGTATCAGGTTTTGTAGTTGTTTGAGCTGGTTGATAATTAGCAGCCCATTGCCAGATATGAGTTCCATCACTATCTTGTGGATTATTATTTAATGTATAAATCCATGACCAGTGATTACTATATTCTACTAATGTTTCTACT